>CAJKBH010000005.1 GCA_905198125.1 uncultured Porphyromonadaceae bacterium | reverse complement strand
TGTGGAGATGTGGTTGATGATGGTCCGCAGCTCGGTGTATGAATGCACGCCGAAACGGATATTGCAGATCACGATGTTGCGGTCGGTCTTGGTGTTGAATGACTCCATCGACAGATGGAACGTGTTGGTGATGCAGTCCACCAGGTCCACGAACAGATGGCTGCGATCCACGGCACGTACCCTCAAGGTGACCGGGTACAATGACTGGTCGGCGTTGAAATCTACCGACACGACATCGTCGCCATACGACGAGGCCATGCTTATGGCATGGCGGCAGTCGCGCTTGTGTATGGTGATAAGTTCCGGACGTAAATGGCTGCGGATTCCTATCACTTCCTCGCCGGGAATCGGATTGCATTCCGGGCATCGGCAATAGTCGCAGTGCGGCACGGATTCAATATAACGCTGGATGGATCTGCGGGCCTTGAACGTATGTGCGAACGATTCCCAGTCCCGCTCAGGGTGACATGCAGGGTCTGTGAATATCTCCACCACATCGCCGCGCCGCAGAGTGGCGTCCACAGGTTCAAGACGGCTGTTGATACGCGCATACTTGGCATGGTTGCCAAGCCTGGGACTCACCTCGTACGCAAAATCAATCACCGTGGCGTTCTGAGGGAGTATAATCTTTTTCCCCTTGGGCGTGAATACCTGTATGTCGTCGTTATAAAAGGCCGTGATGACGTCCTCCATATACCTCTCGTCGCGTTTCGGGCCGCTGATGGTGTCCTGCAACACTGTGCGGAACTTTTCGATCCACTTCTTGATATTGGTCTCGTCGCTGTCCACCACGCATCCCAACTGCGACTGGCGTATCATGGACTCGCTGCTGATATGCACTTCCTGCCATCGTCCGAAATCGGGAAGCAGCTTGACATGGATGCTCTGATAGCCGTTCTCCTTCGGCGAGTCGATATAATTGCTCATGCTGCAATGCTTCTCCTTGAACCGGTCGGTCAGGATGCAGTATATCTTCATGGCCATCTCCTTCTGGCTCATCAAAGTCTGCGTCTCGTCAAATACGACCTCGAGGAAATGACGGTATTTAAGATGGTTGAAATCGTCGCCATATTTCTTCATCTTGCGCCACAGGCTGAATGGACGCCTGTAATCCACACGGACACGAGCCTTGATACCCGCCGCCGACAACGTAGCCGAAATCTGGCTGCGGAACCTTTCAAGATTATCCCTGTTTGCAGCCACATGACGGGCTATGAGAGCGGATATCTCATCGTACTCGTCCGGACAACGGAAACGGAATGACAGGTTCTCAAGCTCGGTCTTGATGTTATAGAGACCCAGACGGTTGGCGAGCGGAGCGTAAAAATAGTCGGTCTCGCCGGCTATCTTCATCTGTTTTTCAGGCTTCATGGACTCAAGGGTCCGCATGTTGTGGAGCCGGTCGGCCAGTTTTACCAGAATGGCCCGGATGTCATACTGCATCGAGTTGAGCAGCTGACGGTAATTGTCCAGCTGCTTGGACAGCTCGTAATCCTTGGTAGGCTTCTTGGTTACGACCCTGACCAGGAATGCCACGTCATAGCCGAAACGCGCCTGGATGTCATCGATGGTATAATCAGTGTCCTCCACCACGTCATGCAGGAAGCAGGCTATGACCGGATTGGCGCCAAGCATCAATTCCTCCGCCGCGATGTTGGCCACCGCTATGGGATGGAGTATGTACGGCTCGCCCGTCTTGCGCTTCTGAGACGCATGAGCCTCGCGCGCCATTTCAAAGGCACTGCGAATCCGCGCCATATCCTCGTCGGAAACACGCCCGGCCATGACCTTGAACACACGCTCGGCCCTCTCCCGGATTATCCTGTCGTAGTCTTCCTGCATAATCTTAATCTTAAAATCCCAAAATTACTAAAATTAATCGAGATATAAGACAACTACATAACAAATTTCCCACTGTTCCGCCGTTTCACTTTTTGCTAATTTTCTTATACAAATCTGCGTTCTCTAAACTATTTTAGTTAATTTTGCCTTATAAACTGAATATTGGCTCTTATGATTAGCAATAAGGTAAAACGCAACGTGTGGCTTACGCTGGCCATCATGTCGACTGCATGCATCGCCGACCGGGCCATACGCGTGGCCGACGGATCGCTGGAATGGTGGAATCTGGTCTCCGCCGTAATAATTACGGCATTGTGCACCAAGTTCTATCTGTGCTATCGCCGGCAGGTGCGTGAAGGCAACATTTTAGGCCGTGTCGACGTGTTCCAACGATACCACAAAGACGCCGATAATTTATAGATTAAATAACCACTGATAAGTCGTAGTCACAGGTTAAATAAGTTGAGTTATGGTTGAACAGATTGAATTTACACTCCGGCCTTATCCCCGAGGCATACATCTTGTCACGGGCGAGGTGATGCGTCAGTTACCGCCGTTGCCCGAAAAGGGTCTGCTGAATCTGCTTATCAAACACACGTCGGCGGCGTTGGCGCTCAACGAGAACGCCGATCCTGACGTGCGCCACGACCTGAACATGATTTTCGACCGCCTCGTACCGGAAAACGCCCCGTTCTATCTGCATACCGACGAGGGTCCGGACGATATGCCCTCACACGCCAAGTCGGTGATTGTCGGTTCGGCCCTGACATTACCCATAACGGACGGTCATCTCAACCTCGGCACCTGGCAGGGAATCTACCTATGCGAGTTCCGCGACTACGGAGGCCCCCGCCGCCTCGTCGCCACCATCCTCAGTTAACAACCCCGATACCTACCGACTTAAAGAGGGCGCTGTAATATTCAGCTTTCTTTGCCAGGGGCAGAGGATAGGCCCGGCTGGTGGACGGCATGCGCCAGATTTCCAGCGGCAAAGTTTCCCTGCCGTCACCGAGAGGACGAGCCGCGCATTCCATATAGTGTCCCATCGCCGGAGCTTCGGTGCCTGTGAGTTCGGCCAATACTTCCGCGGCTTTCTGACCGGTCGTGGCAATGGCCCTGCACTGAGGCATACGCCGCAACAGCGAGTCAAGGTCTACCGGCTCGACTATCTCCAGGAATTTATCGGAAGCGTTTCCCGCCAGCCGCCTTATCCGATAACCGGTGTCGCTCAAAGCTATGCCTTCGCGATTCAGCAACGCCTTGATCTTATCCAGATCGAAATCCCTGGAGCCGGGCCGCAGCAATGCGTTCCGGTCACCATAGAACAGCAGTCCCATCGCATACCAGAAGTCATTGGTGCGGTTAGGGTAAAAGAACTCCATCGACCATCGTTTGGGTTGCGGCGGGAACGTGCCCATTATCAGCACCTTCGCTCCGTCAGGAACCCATGCGCCGAACGGATGCACCTCCGTCTCAAGCTCAGGTTTCATATCGACAATATCTGTATTCATATCAACATAACGCATTAAGGCCCACACTTGATGGGCCTTAAAACAATCTATCTGACGAAATGCGCTCTTAACGCGCGGCAATCAGCTCGATTTCCACCAGTGCCTGCTTGGGCAGTTCCTTAACGGCGTAAGCCGAGCGAGCGGGATAAGGAGCGGTAAACGTCTCGCCGTAAACCTCGTTCATCGGACCGAACAGCGACATATCGGCCAGATATACGGTGGTCTTAACCACATTGTCCAGAGTCAGTCCGGCGGCTTCCAGCACGGCCTTCACGTTGGCCAACGACACGCGTGTCTGCTCCTTGATGCCCTCGGGCATCGTGCCCGTAGCCACGTCGATGGGCAGCTGACCCGAACAATACACGAAGCCGTTGGCTTCTATTCCCTGGCTGTAAGGCCCGATTGCGGCCGGAGCCTTCTCGCTTGCAATCTGCTTCTTCATGATAAATACCTTTTTATTGGAGGTTCTATTTATTATTTCAACATATAGCCCGAAAAATTATTGCATTCGGTCACTTATTTTGCGCTATTCCCTATCCGGAATTTGTATATATCATATATATGGCGTATCTTTGTAGAAAATATCAGAACAAATGAATACATTATCCACATTACAGTCAAAGCCATCGCACCGCAAGCTAATCGACATACCTGAAGATGTGTTCCGTACTCTAAACCTGAAGGCAACAGCCATGGGTATGAATCTAAAAAAATACATAGAACATTTACTTATACAGGAAGCCGAGGAAATGGAAGATGCAGAAGTGTACAAATATTTAGTCGCAACGCGCCCGGAAGGGAAAGTCGTGCTCACCGAAAGCGAACAGGACGAATTCGAGCGTAAAATGGGTATCGGCAAATACAGATGAGAGTCCAATATTCAAAAGAGTTTGCCAAGGCAATGGAAAAGTTGTCCGGAAAACTCAGGGAATCAGTCAAGGATGCAATCAATGAAGTAATCGATGCTTCCTGTATAGAGGAAATCTCAAACTGCAGAAAAATCGAGACGCTTAACAGCGTGTATCGTATACGAATCGGTAGTCGAAGGGCATTCTTTGTCCTGCACATCGAAATTGAAGGCAACCTCGCCAAGTTTGAATATCTTGTATCGCGCGGAGAAGCTTACGACAAGAAGAACATGGAGCGTCTGAGGCTTAAGGATGTATAGGCATCAGCCTCTATCTATAGAGCCTGTGTGCGGTTACAAATTACTCTTTATTTTTCCACCCTGTGGCAAAAGCGTACTTGCGCCGTCAGGCGGCGGCACGCTTGAAGGATACTGTACGCCATAGGGTGTCGAACATCCATCGACGCAACGGGTCAATGGCAACCGCCACAAGATAGAAACCTGTGATGACTCCTGCGGCGGCAAGCGTGAAAAGCGGCAGTGAAAGCGAGTTCCACAGATATATCACGGCAGGACGCATTATATTTCCCCACACAAGGGGTGCCTTGTGGATAAGGTAGACGGCGAATGCCGAGCGCGCTATGTAGTTGACCGGTCGGGAGGTGAAATCGAATGACAGGAAAATCAGAAAAAAACTTACCGTCGACAACAGTACGAACGGAGAGTTATAGGCAAATGCCTGCAGCGGCGGCATATACACCGCCATCGTCGCGATCGCCACGAGCGAGGCGAGATAAGTCCATCCAATCGCTCCACGATACCGCCTGATGCCTTCCATACTGACGTGCAGACGTATATATCTGGCAATCATATAGACCATCACAAGCTGCACAATCGTATATCCGGTGGGATTGAACGTACCGTGACACCACCATCCGCACCACAGGTTGAAAGCGACGAACAGAGCGAGCACCACAGCGAAAGTGCGCTTCGGCAGCGCGTCCAGTCCGGCGTTGAGCACCGGGCTCAGAAGCATCAGGCCGAAATATGCCGGCACATACCACAGATCCGTATGGGTCAGCACCATCCAGCTTTCAAGCCATCCCTGCCACGAGAACTGCCCCGGGAAGACGATGGACACAGCCGTATAGATGCCCACCGAATAGAACGCGCACTGAAACAGGAACGACAGCACACCCCGCAGGCGCAGTCTGACGCCGAAATAACCGGAAATCATAGTGAAACAGTTCACACCGATGATGGCGACGGCTTCCACTACTATGCGCCAGACGTCGCGAGCCGTCAGCGACGCTATGTCGCCCATGGGCTCAGGCAGCCCCAGCGACGCGCCATCGACATGCACCGCAAGCACCATCAACATGCTCACTATCCTCAGCAATTCAATATTAGACTGTCTTTGCATATGAACAATCCGCCGATCGGCTAATCCGATTTAAAGCCTTAAAACAAAAGAAACTCACTGATAATCAGCGAGTTTCAATCTTTACATTGCGGAAAGACAGGGATTCGAACCCTGGGTACCCGTAAGGGTACAACGGTTTTCGAGACCGTCCCGATCGACCACTCCGGCATCTTTCCTTTGGTCGTTGATACCCTCTCTGACATCATTCCGTGCGTTGCCCGGATTGTACTTCAGGCGGGGTGTCCCCTCATTTGCGATTGCAAAATTAGAGATTTTTTCCGAGTTTACCAAGTTTTTCCGAAATTTTTCGTAAATTTGTGTTCCGCTCGGCGTCTTTATGGCGCCTGAAGCGTTTTAACTGTACAGGATTCGACACTCTCCCCTGCTGTCGGTCCCATTTTAGAAATTGCTAATGACCAAAACCATGAACACACCAAGAATCATACCCCCGTCGGAATTGATCATCAACGGGGACGGAAGCGCGTTCCACATCCATCTTCGTCCCGACCAGCTTCGCGACAACATCATCTTCGTGGGCGATCCGGGCCGCGTCACTATGGTTGGCTCGCTGTTCGACACAGTGGATTATGACGTGCAGTCGCGCGAGTTCCATGCCATCGGCGGCACATACAAGGGCAAGCCCATAATGTGCATCAGCCACGGCATCGGTCCCGACAACATCGAGATCGTGATGACCGAGCTTGACGCCCTGGCCAACATCGACTTCGACACGCGTACCGTCAAACCCGAGCACCGCACGCTCAACATAGTGCGCATCGGCACATCCGGCTCCCTGCAGGAAGACCTGCATATAGGCGATTACGTAGTGGCCGACAAGGGAATCGGCTTCGACGGCATCCTTAACTTCTATGCCGACCGCGACAAGGTATGCGATCTGGAATTCGAGAAGGAATTCCGCGCCCACACCAATTGGGATCCGACCTGGGCCGCTCCTTACGTAGTGGACGCCGACCGATGTCTGGTAGAGAAGATAGCGCGCGACGACATGCGTCTCGGCTATACCATAGCGGCAGTGGGCTTCTACGCTCCGCAGGGACGCCAGGTGCGCCTTACGCTCAAGGATCCCGACCTGAACGCAAAGATCGAGTCCTTCCGTTACGACGGACGCCCCGTCACCAACTTCGAGATGGAATCGGCCTGTCTGCAAGGCATGGCCCGCCTGTTGGGCCACCGCGCCATGACCGTATGCTGCATCATCGCCGAGCGCCGCGCCAACAAAGCCAACACCGATTACAAGCCGCGCCTCCACGGCCTGATTCAGACTGTCCTGGACCGTTACGCTGAATTATAAAATTCCCCCGACATAGCAAAAGGGATGGCCACGCGGTCATTCCTTTTCTTTTGTCTCGTTTCTTTTGTCTCTGCCCGGAATCTTCAGATTCCGCATAGCCCTATCCCAACTCGAACCGCGCCCCCGGCAAGCGTGTTATCACGCCGTCAAATTCCATGTCGGTCAGGTTGGCCATCAGTTCCTTCATGTTCATGCCGGTCAGGGCCCGCAGCTCGTCAATGCCCAAGGGACGCCCCTCGTGTTTGATGTGGGCGTAAATCTCGGCCGGAGCTCCTCGTAGTTCAGGAAACAGATTGCGTTGCTGCGGGGCATGCTGCATTACGCCCGGCGGCCAGCCCGTGGTCTGCACCACATCGGCGGCGCATGTGATCAGCTGCGCCTTGTGGGAGCGTATCAGATGGTTGCATCCCGCACTGATTGGATCGATGGACCGTCCCGGCAATGCCATGACGTCGCGGTTGTTGATAAACGCCTGGTTCGCGGTGCTCATGGCTCCGCCCCGTATCTCGGACTCAGCTACGAAAGTTGCGTCGCACAGTCCCGCCACTATGCGGTTGCGCTCTAAGAAATTGCGCTGATATGGCGTAGTACCCGTCGGGTATTCGGTCAGCATACCGCCGCCGGACTGAATTATCTTTTTTGCAAGGTCGCGGTGCTGGGCAGGATACACCATATCCAAACCGTGGGCAACCACGGCTACGGTCGGCAGTTTGCAGTCCATCGCCGCGCGATGGCCCGCAGCGTCTATGCCGTATGCCAGCCCGCTGACTATCAGAAGGTCCGGATAATATACCGCCAAATCGTGGATCAATTGGTCGGTAAACTGCAAGCCATATTTCGTAGCCTTGCGCGTACCCACCACTGCCAGGGCGAAGCGCGGATTCAGATTGACGTTGCCGAGCACGTACAGCATTATCGGGGCGTCGTGCAGTTCCTGAAGCAACGGCGGATATTCATCGTCGTTCACGAACAGGCCACGGATGCCGTGCCTCTCCATAAACTCCACCTCCTTGCGCGCCCGCTCCAATGCGGTCTGCCGCTCTACGGGGTCGAAACGCAGCGTGTCCGAAGCTCCGATACGCGAGGACAGGTCGCCCATGCCCGGCTTGAAAAAGTCGGCATAGTCATAGTCGGCGTCACGCATGGCGCGCACCACATCCACCTTCATGCCCGGCACCATGCTGATGGCCACCTTGTGAATCAGTTCCTGACGCTCAGCGGAATCCATTGTCTTACTGTATGTACCGTCCGAACACCTTGGCCAGTTCGTCGCCTCTGCTCAGCTTGCCGTCCTTCAGCACCACCACGGTCACCACTCCCTCGGCGCACATCTCGCCGTCCGAGCGTATTATATCCTGATGGAATATGAACCGGGGTCCCTTGCGCTCAAGCCGCAGACAGCTGATGAAGGTGTCGCCGCCCCGCAGCGAGGTCTTGTATTCCACCTCTATCTTGCGCACCACGGCGTCGATGCCCTGGTTGTGCATCTGTATGAACGACAGCCCCGCGTCCGTGCAGAACCGATGGCGCGTATGCTCCATGTAATGCAGATAGTTGGCATTGTTCACTATCTGTTCGCAATCCAGCTCGTAATCGCGAACCTCCATATCCATTATGAAGCAGTATTTCTTGTTGGCGTCCTTGAGTATTCTCATTCTATCATTCCTTTTGATGTGTCAACGGCTTGTTATTTCTTGCAAAGTTAGAAATTTCCAGGAAATTATCGGCATCTTTCGGCACCCAGATGAATCCGGGCTTCTTGTCTGTTATGCCTATGAATCCGTCGCCGTCACTTATCCACCAGTCGCGCACGCAATTGCCGTCAAACCGCTCACGACGCAACTCCGCGTATTCCTGCGGTTCATCGGCGCTATCTTCCGGCTTTTTCTTTTCGTACAGCGTCACAACCAACGCATTGCCGTCCACGTCTATGGTATGGGGCAAAACGTTCACAAAGCATTCCCGACACAGCGCATGGTTGTAATAACTTACGGCCAATGCGTGAGGCACAGCTACGAGCAGCACGAAGAATCCGGCCAGCACCCAGCGCAGGTCGACTATGAATCCCCACATTATGCACAGCACTGCCACGCCTACGGCCACCAACAGCCACCACGGACAGAAACGACGGAGCAGAGCCCGTGCGAACCGGCCCCGCTCCATGCAGAATATCTTTCCGTTTTCTTCGGTCATATCATTGTTCGGCATCCCTCGCAGCCGACTCGCGGACATACGTCTGATGGTTGGCCTCGCGCACCTGCTGTATATAACCGGTGCCTTCTGCGTTGTGAAGTTTGCCGATCTCTATGTACGGTTTTCCCTTTGCCACCGTCAGGTCAAACACATCATCGCGTTTACGCTTGGCTTCATCTGCCAATGGCGAGTGCCCGTCCGCTCCGGTGCCTCTCAGTCCGGCATCGATACCCTCCGGGCAGTTGCGCACGGCCTTTATCACGGACACCGGCGGATAACCAAGTCCGGTCCACATTATATACTGCTTACGTACCAGCTCGGGAGTCACGCTGTCGGGGTTCATAGGCTTGCAGCCCTCTATGGCTACAGTCGCCGTCGATTTGTAACGGGGAATAAAATCCTCGTCCAATACTTTCAGTTCCGTGCCATATAATACATCCTGCTTGCGGCCGTCATGGTAGAACGACCGGCTCAAAACCTCCGTCAGCACTTCGGGTGTAACCGCACCTTCATCGGCGTATGGGACGAGCTGTGCCACGGCGTTGGCCTCGCGCATCTGTCCGTACCCCTCGTTTGGACGGCCGGAATGGCTGTAGTTGGTGCGGACCAACACGCCCTGCGGCGCATCCTTCAGGTCATAACGTACGTATGAATGATTGTTCGTCTCGAAATATGCTCCGTTGCCCGATGCGTCTATCACGCCGAAATTGGCTTCCACGCCCATAGGCCGCCTGTATGTGTCGAGCAGACGTGCGAAATCGTCAACCGTGCGGCAGGTCCTGAGGGCCTTGGTCATCAGTATGCCCTCCTTGTCCATCTTCTTGGCCGGCACCTTGTCGTCCTTGATGTTGTACGACGCGGTGTTCATCACGGCGAATCCCGCATCGTTCATCCCCATCCACGCTTCCTTCAGGTCGCGGTCCTGGGCGTTGAACAGTGCCGTATAGCCGTAGTCAGAACCATGCGGCGCCACATATTCCACCTTGTTGTCGACATTGCTGGTGTCGCGGTGTTTCCACAGGATGGGGCGACCCGACGGGTTGGCCGAGGCGCTTATTATGGCGGACGTGCAGGCCATGGCTCGCGGAGCCGTCAGCCCCGTGAGCAACATGCCTGCAATTATCAGTCTCTTTACTTTTTTTAAGTTCAGTATATTCAATCCAGTTTGTGTATTATCAGCCCGCTTCTGAGCTTAGGCTCGAACCAGGTGGTTTTGGGCGGCATGATGTTGCCGGTGTCGGCAATGTCCATTATCTGCTTCATCGTCACGGGGTACAGAGCCAGGGCCATTGCCATCTCGCCCGAATCCACGCGGCGCTTCAGTTCCTCCAGGCCGCGGATGCCGCCCACGAAGTCTATGCGCTTGTCGGAACGGAGGTCGGTGATGCCCAACAGGTCGCGCAGTATCAGATCGCTCGACACGGTCACGTCCAGCACGCCGATCGGATCGTCGTCGTTGTATGTGCCGGGCCTGGCCGTCAGCGAGTACCATTTGCCGTCGAGATATAGGGCGAAATTGTGCAGTCCCGTCGGATGATAGGTTTCGGCGCCCTTTTCCTCCACGATGAAATTCTCGCCCAGGCGTGTCAGGAACTCGGCGGGAGTCATGCCGTTCAGGTCGCGCACCACGCGGTTATAGTCTATCACGCGCAGATGCGATGCGGGGAAGGCTACGGCCATGAAGTAGTTGTACTCCTCGTCGCCAGTATGGTTGGGGTTGTTCTTGGCCTTTTCAGCACCCACCAGTGCAGCCGCCGCCGAGCGATGATGTCCGTCGGCAATGTACATGTTGGGGATTTTGCCGAATTCCTCTGTCACCTTCTCTATCACCCCGGGGTCGGAAATAATCCACAGAGTGTGGCCGAAGCCGTCGGGAGCCGTGAAGTCATACTCCGGTTCGCCTGCCGTCACGTCACGGATTATCTGTTCCAGCGCATCGTTGTCGGGGAATGCGAAGAACACCGGCTCCACATTTGCGTTGTTGCAACGCACGTGCTTCATACGGTCCTCCTCCTTGTCGCGGCGGGTCAGCTCATGCTTCTTGATGCGACCCTCCATGTAATCGGGCACCCAGGCGGCCACTACGAATCCATACTGCGTGCGCCCGTCCATGGTCTGGGCATATATGTAATAGTTCTCCTTCTCGTCCTGACGCAGCCAGCCCTTGTCCTGGAACATACGGAAGTTCTCCACGGCCTTGTCGTACACGCGGGCGTCATGCTCGTCCATACCCGGCTCGAAGTCTATTTCCGGCTTGATGATATGGTACAGGCTCATGGGATTCCCGGCGGCCTCGGCGCGGGCCTCCTCGCTGTTCAATACGTCGTACGGACGGCTTGCAACCTGCTCCACTAACTCTCGGGGCGGCCGAACGCCTTTGAACGGTTTTACTTTTGCCATTGCTTTGCAGTTTTTTCGTTGGTATTAGGTTCTGTTATATTGAGTGTATTTTCCCGGACCCATTACGGAGTCCTCCATAATATCTCAACGCCATAACAGCATATATATTTTGAATAAATAATAATTATAGGGCCATATTTCCGTTAAATTTCAAAGCATGCTTTTGCATTGCCGTATTCCTGCAATTGTTAAAATGAAAAACGTTAAATTCAACAACCTTATGTCAGGGCTACTGTTGGCCCTTGCCTCAACCGGTCCCATGTACGCCGGCAATACCGAGAACACACGGATGAACACTGCCGCCTCTCAACAGATTTCCGGCACGTTGCCCGTGCTGTACATCAATGTCTACAAAGCCGACGGCTCCTTGGACAACGAAGTGACAGACCGCAACCTCGGCCACAAGAATTATTTCCCGGGCCGGTACTGGCTTGACCTGAACGGCTGTCAGTGGCTTGCCGACTTAGGAGCGGAATCCATCGGAAGCGAGTCCGAGCCGCTGCCTCTTGAAATCAAGGCCCGAGGCAATTATACCCGACAGGCCTTCGCCAAGAAGCCGTTCAAGCTCAAACTCGGTTCCAAGCAGAAGCTGTTGGGTCTGTCCCAAAGCAAGCATTTCGCATTGCTGGCTCATGCCGACGATAATTTCGGTTATCTGCGCAATTTCACGGGCTTCAACCTCGGGCGCCGCATCGGGCTGCCCTGGACTCCGGACCAGCAGCCTGTGGAACTGGTGATCAACGGCGATTACCGCGGCCTGTATTTCCTGACAGAAAGTATACGCATTGAAAAGGACCGCGTGAACATCGCGGAACTTGACGACAACGTCTCGGACCCGGAACTGGTATCCGGAGGCTATTTGGTAGAACTTGACAACTACGACGAGGACAATCAGATACGCATGGACGAGAAATCGTGCGTATCGAACCAATGGCTTGACAAGTTGCGCATCACATGGGACACTCCCGAGAAATATTCAGAACTGCAGCGCCGGTTCGTAACCGACCAGTTCACAGCCATGAACGACTTCGTGGGCGCCAATTCCGACCAACTCTGGAGCTACATGGACCTTGACGATGCCGCCAGGTATTACGTAGTGGAGGAAATCATGTCGCATACCGAGTCGTATCACGGCTCCACCTACCTGTACCGCGACCGTGGCGAGGGTCAGAAGTGGCATTTCTCGCCGCTGTGGGATTTCGGCAACGGCTTCAACGGCAGCACCGACCGGTTCCTGTACGACTGCGACCCCTTCGGCAACACCTGGATTCCCTCGATGCGCGCCAACGCCACGTTCAACGACAAAGTGCGCGACACCTGGATGTGGTTCATGAATACAGGCTATAAAGGTATCATCGAGGACATCGATACATACGTGACACATATAGCCGAAGCCGCCAAAGCCGACCGCCGTCGCTGGAAAGACGCTCCTCGTCCCGACTATTCCGGTGCCCAGGACGTGGCCGACAACAGCGATATGGCCTCACGCCGCGACAAAGCCGTCAATCACCTCAACGCGAAGGTAGAGTGGCTTAAGTCGCAGTTCGGCGACTTCACCTCCGTTTCCAATCCCTCCGAGCCTGAGCGCGACACGACACCCGCCTCTCCCCTCCCCGACTACGCCAAGGGAGACGGTTCCTCGATCCAGTTGCCCGCTGTCGACCCCGATGACGACACTCCCGCCGTATTCTATAACCTGCAGGGCATCCGCGTCGACTCGCCCCGTAAAGGCTCCGTCTACATCATGGTCAAAGGCAACAAATCGATCCGATTCATTGCCAAATAACATCCAAGTGTTAAAGCATTTTTATAAAGAGTTCTGACTCAACAGAACTCTTTTCTTTTTTAACAATCTATTTAAGCATGTCATTCCACAATCCAGTCTGATATAGAACGAATGCCATCATCAAAGTTGGCGCCAATCTTCACTATTTTCCGGTCATCGGCACGGAAAGGAAGCAGATAGTCACGATGGTTGATCTGATCCATGGCTTCTTGAGCCGAATGGTTAAGTTTGAATTCGAACAGGTACAGATAGTCTGCCGTACCTACAAACAAATCGATGCGTCCCGATGCAGTCTGCAGCTCGGCTTCCGTATAGAATCCCATCAGTTTCATCACCAGGTAAATCACATTGCGATAATGCAGTTCAAGGCCCCCAAGATCCATCTGACTGTAATGATAGCCGCTGAAGAGGCTTTGCAACCTGATCATGAACGAGTCGACATTCCCCTTGCGTAAATCGGTGACAAAATGCTGAATGAATGTAGCCGACCGTTTTTCAGGTGTATAGTACGCGAAAAGATTGCTTAGGAACCCACGCTCTACTTCCAGATTGGGATAGCCAAGCTTAACTGTGCCGAATTCCTCGTTATGGCCTTTGATGGTGAGGTATCCTGCCTGATATAGCACCGGTATAGGATCATCAAGACTGCCCGTAATGGATAGCAACTGCTCGGGGTCGACTTCATAGTGATTGAAGTCGCGCAGAGGCATCTTGTCGCGCTTGATCATCTCTATAAGGAACGTCGGAGTGCCTGTGGCAAACCAATATGAACCGAAATTGCATGCGTAAAGGGCATTCAACAGACTGAAAGGATTGTAGATGTCAGGCGATTCCTCCGAGAAATGATAGCCGTCGTAATATTTAGCCAATTGAATGTATGTTTCCTCTACAGTCAGGTTCTTCTTCCCGGCAAGCTCTTTCACTCCCTCGCGGAAATAAGTATGGATTTCATCAAGTGTAATGCCGCATATTGCACTATACCTGGGAGTCATTGAAATGTCGTTCAGATTGTTCAGGTCGCTGAAGATGCTCAGTTTGCCAAACCGGGTGACACCCGTAAGCATGGCGAACTCTATATGGGCATCCATGCTCTTAAGATTGCCATATACAGATTTGAGCAGTGTACGGTAACTTTCCTGCAACGAAGGATTCGCTGCCGTGTCAAGCAGTGGTTTGTCATATTCGTCAACCAATATGACCACCTTCTGTCCTGAAAGTGTATGTGCCCTTTTGATTATATATTCAAATCGCTCTGAAAAACTACGTTTCTGTTTTTCGGTGCCATATTGGGCCTCCCAATATTCAAAAGTCTTGTTGAGTTGCTGTTCCAGACTTCCCTCGTCTATATATTGCCAGGCATTCAGGTCAAAATGCAGAACGGGATGTGATATCCAGTCATGCTCATAAAGGCTTATGGCCAGACCCTTGAACAACTCCTGTTTGCCTTCGAAAAAAGCGCGGATTGTGGATAGCAGCAATGACTTTCCGAACCTTCTGGGCCTGCATAGAAAATAAAACCCCGGGACAGTTACAAGCTCTTGAATATATTCAGTCTTGTCGACATACACGAAACCTTCCGAGATCAGTTTCTCGAAAGTCTGGATGCCTATCGGGTATTTCACTGCCATATTCAGACTGTTTTTGTTCAGCACTACAAAGATAATTCTTTCCGACGAATTATCAAAACTTAGAGAAAAAAGCGTATGGCTCAAAGACCAATGGCAACGGCTGACACAGACGGTGAAAAGAGGCATCGGAATTAATTATGCAAAAAGCGAGCCACAGGCAAAAAACTTGTGGCTCGCTTCTATACTCTTGAAATGTATCTTATTACTTACAGACATGAGATTAAGTATAGATACACGAATGATGTGCTGTGTATTATCTAAAATCCCAGTTTATGGCACCCAAAGAAAACCACATCTTAATTTTGGCATCTTGGGGTAATTTTTTGACTAAAATAGCGTATCGGGTAAAATACCATGTTTCCGCATTGTCATCGGGAACAGTGGATGTCCCTACACATATCGCCCAGTTGTAAGTTCTTTCAATGTTGTCGAAATAGTATCGGTTGCGGTAGGTATCAATTTCCCAGTTATGGATGTCGTAAGTTATCAATAAGGTATATTGATTGAAATCCATCTTTTTATAGGCATCGGAAAAGCCTAACGGGTCATCCGGAAGTTCTGACAAGTCGTTGACAATATACTTTTTGTCAGACCATTCCTTTATCTTGTTTACAAATTCGGTGTCATTAACATTAAAGGATACAGTACAAGGTATATACGCTTCTGAAACCGACAACATAGTTTCTGTCGGTGGTTCGTCATTGTTGTTGCAGGAACACAGCAACAACAATGACGAGAGAACAAAAAACGATAGACATCTCATTTAATCAGAACCTTTTTGCCGGATTTAATGTAAATGGTGCCGGGCTGCGGAACATATACTTTTCTGCCGAACAAATCATATACGGGGGCATCGCAATCCTTATCTTCTATTGAGATATTTTCGATGCCGCTGCTGCCGTTCAGGGCAATGGCATGACGTGGATTTACAACGGGATCGCCATTCTCTGCGATTACAGCACCTTCGGGAATTACAAAGGTATACCCTTTTTCGGGTTGCATCTGAAATCCCCCGAAGTCGGCGCATACATTCCAGCAGTTAGCCTGTATGTCAAGATATGCGTCTGCCTCACTTGCCAATGTATTGTTTTCAATCTCCCACAGTTGCAGTTTTGCGCCCTCGGCCACGCGTACGGGCCGGCCGTATGTGAAAGTTACAATGTTAAGGACATCCGAATGGTCAGTAAACAGACTGCACCATACATAGTTCAGCGGAGGAACGGTTTCCTCATAGCCACCGATGAAGTTAAGGACTACTTCTTCGTTGACAATGTCGTCGCGGTACATCGCGTGTGCGCTCCCTGCCGGAAGTACGAGGGAATAATGCACTCTTTCTCGAAGCACATTTCTTCCTCAACCTTGGGGTATGCCTGACCTAAATCCCAGTCCCATGTGACATAAGCGGGAAACTCTCTGACAGCTACGCCTTCTCGATAAAGGATGAATGAAGGTTCCCCGGCTGCCTCGGTTTCTATTCTCCAATAGCAGGGATATAAACCTCCTCCGTAGCGAGATGTCTTGGCGATGGTTACGCCATCCTCGACATCGAAGTGCGCCGGGCCGAGGTTTTCCGGAACGGAGAACGACTGAGTGAACTCGGTGTTTTTTGTGCCGTCGGTTTCAGACGCGATGGAAGCGGCGGCGACTTTCAGAGTGTACTCTTTCCCTTTCGGGAGAATCTGTCCGTCGAAGAAGATTGCCAATGTACCTTGAGTTCTTTTGGAGGAAGTGTAGTTGCTCACTTCCATACGAGAGGCGGTTGCCACAGTCTCATCGCCGCATATTACGACTGCTTTAGCACCGTCAAGCAGTTTGATGCCACCATCGAAATAAAAGCCTATCTCATCAAGGGGACGGGTGAAAGGCCTGTCGCTGTCCGTGCATGATTCCGGCAGCAGCGGAGAAGCCGCCGTCATCGGCAGTACACATGAAACGATGCTCACCAGAGCAAGAAGGAGATTTTTCATGATGTGATTTATTTGATTGTTAATTTCTGAGTTGCTATGATGCTTCCCTTATCGGCATACGAAATAAGGTATACGCCGTCTGCCAGTTCCGGCAACTTACAAGTACCATCCACGACGGAACCCGAACAGGTCATTCGTCCGGAAAGGTCAAATACCTTTATTATTCCTTCGGAATGATTGCCTGATATATGAACATAGCCATTGCGGTAGGTCAGACGGACTTTTCCATTGTCCGAAACTACATTTGCAATTCCCGCCTCTTTAGGATTGACTACCGCACGAATGTTTAGACCGTAAGCTTTCCGTGATGATGCTCTGGTAAAACCGGTTAAATCCACCAACATAGACTTGGCTATATTGCTGGGTTCAATAGGTCTGCCGTTATAACCACACTCCGGCATTTCAACCCCAGTCCAATAGGCTCCATCAGTATTGTAAAAAGGATCCGGTTCGCCATACCATAAACCAAACCCGCATACAGGCAAGAATATGCTGTGTTCATTTGGCCCATATATCCTTACGCCCCGCACACCATTTTCTTCAGACGATCCGTTGCTCCAGCATAACATCCGTAACTCATAGCTTTCCTGTTCATTTGGAAGCCTCCAGCCGTTGCCCCATTGATAGCGCGCCGCATCATATTCGGTTCCGCTGATGTCAGAGCCTATGTTTTCAAGGACAGCCCATTCGCCATTGTTCGGATCCACTTCATACCCTTTAAAGAACTTATAGCTTTCCCATGAGAAATCTTCGCGAGGCTCCATTTCTCCCCATGCAAAGTACCAACCTTTTTCATAAGGGGAAGTCGCACCTACATTATATGTTGCCCATAATGTGCCGCTTGGAAGTCCAAGATCCACATATTCATGGCCTCCGATGACTCCGTCCGGTTCGCTTGGTGCCGGTGGCTGAGGTTCATCTGCGAATGCCATAAACGGCAGCGCAACCAATGCGATTAAGATTGTTTTGAGTATTCGATTTTTCATTTGCCAATTTTTTTATTGGCAAAGTTCGGCAGAAAATATGATTTCGGGATAAAACAAGTTTTATTCGCCGGATTTTTTTGCGAGATTTTTTCGGATGCGGCTAAGGTATACTGGTGTGACGAGCAGATATGAGGCTATGTCGCGCAACGAAACGACATCTAAAATCTGAGGATATAGTGTTATCAGGTCAAGGTATCTCTCTGTCGGTGTCTTGCGGTATAGTTCAAGATGGCGTGAATAAATCTCGCTGAACAGCGCGCCATTCACAGCAGAAAGATTACCGTCAAACGATGCGTAAAACACGTTTCGCGCCTCCGGAGTTCTTATTTGAGATACCTGACTGTCGGTTCCTGATTTTATAGTGACTTCAGATGGAATACCGTGGAATGAGTTATAGTAATCAGCTACAATTTCTCCCTCGAAAGCGAATCCTACGACAGCGTCATTTCCCGATGAGGTGAGTGTAGTGTATTTGAAATACCCCGATTCCACGACTCCGAGATATTTGCCTACACACCCTTGCTGGACAAAGACATCATCTTTAGAATAATGGACAATACGGCCATTCTCTCTGCAAAACTTCTTTATTGCCGAGAGGTCACAGTCCCTGTCATATAAATTAAAGGTAGCCATCGCAATTGCAAAATTAGTGTTTTTTTCTCAATGAACTACCGTTCAGAGTCTCAAATCTGCTGCGACTAAGAGAAAAAGAATCGAATTAAATATAACTGACGCCCCTTAAAAATCCATAAATCCCTTTATTCCATTTCCTCTAATTATCGCAATAAGTACATTTTTAGCACATCTACACTATAATTACACACTGAAATACAGCGTTATAGACACCATACATCAAAACAGCGAATTCCCCGAAACTTTCAAATTCCATTATAAAGTCGTTTCAATCCCATACATATAGTATTCCATACACATAGAAAGCGCATCGGCCGCAAAGGCTGACGCGCTTTTTAAGTTGTTGAAATTATCGAAAGTTTATCCCGTCTCAGTCTACGGGCGAGAACTCGTCCTTGCCTACGCCGCACAACGGGCATACCCATGTGTCGGGCACATCCTCGAACTTCGTTCCTGCCGGCACTCCATTGTCAGGATCGCCGATTGCCGGATCATATATCCAGCCACATACATCGCATACGTACTTCATCTCTTCGCTTAGTTATTATAATGAAACCAAAATCAAAATTAATCTATACACCAGTCTCAACAATCCAACCAAGGAATTTGTTCTGCATCACGTCAGGAAAAATTTTACTGCGAATTCCTTGACTTGAGTTTTGTTTTCTTGGGGATATTTTATAATTTTGCAGGTACGGATTGCGGCTCACTTGTCTCTCCTCCCCGAGCCGCATACATGGAACAACAAGCCTTAGATACTACCACAATGTTGAAAACACAGTCCAAAAGCAAATATATCATTGCGTTCGCGCACATCGGAGCGCTACTGACCGTGACAGCCTGGGGCACCTCGTTTCTATGTACCAAAATTCTGATGGGCCAGGCCCAGATGACTCCGGTGGAAATCTATTTCTACCGATTCTTCGCCGCCTATCTCATACTGCTGCTGTTCACATGCCGGCATCTGTTCTGTCACAGTCTGCGCGATGAACTGACAATGGCTCTGTGCGGCATCTGTTCCGGCTCGCTTTACTTCATCACCGAGAACTACGCACTTACGCTCACTACCACGGCCAACGTGTCGCTGCTGGCGTCCATATCGCCGATATTCACCACATTCCTGGCCGCCGCCGTGTTCCGCCAGCGTCTCAAGGCCCCTGTGCTGATAGGTTCGGCCATCGCGTTCGTGGGTGTGGGATGCATCATATTCAGCCACGGATCGTCGTTCGAGATCCGGCCCGCAGGCGACCTGCTCGCACTCTCCGCATCCTTGTGCTGGGCCATATATGCCATAGCCATCAAGCGCCTGCTGCCGTTCTATTCCTCGATGTTCATTTCCAGGAAACTGTTCTTTTACGGAGTGATCACGGCTCTGCCTATGCTGTTCATCCAGCACGGTCCGCTGCACTGGCAGGTGCTGTTCGACTTCGACAATCCTCACTATCTGATGAACTTCCTGTTCCTGGTGCTGCTCTGCTCCATCGGGGCCTACCTGGTCTGGAACGAAGTGATGAAATACCTCGGGCCCGTCACCTGCAACAACTATCTGTACATACAGCCGGTGGTGACGATGATAGCAGGATACTTCGTCCTGGGCGAGGACATCTATATGCTCGGATACTTAGGTTGCGTACTGATAATCGGAGGCCTGATAATCTCCGATAAATTCCCCGACGTGCGCAAGTCAAAGCACTGACGGCGCCGGTTGCGTAAAACACGGAATCGCTGCAACCGCAGTGCGGATTCCCGCAATCCTGTTCAGGCGTTGCGGAATTCCTTGGGCGACATCCCCGTGAATTTCTTGAAATATTTGCCGAAGAACGACTGCGACGGGAAGTTCAGTTCGTCGGCTATCTGCTGTATGTTCAGGTTCGATGATTTCAACAGCACCTTGGCTTCCAGAATCACGAACCTCTCTATCCATTCCACGGCCGTGTAGCCGGTCTGGGCCTTGACGGTGCGCGACAGGTGCTTGGGCGTCACCTCCATCTTCTGTGCGTAGAAATCCAGGAAACGCTCGGATCTGAAGTTCTCCTGCACCAGGGTCAGGAACTTGTCGGAGATTCGGCCCTGACGCGACAGTATCTCGTTATGGTATGGCTCATAGCTTTTATACGCCGTCTCGAAGATGAAGCTGACCACCTTGAACAGCAACGCCTGCGACGCATACGGGTTGTCGCGCATCTGCAGGATACGGCGTATCTCCTTGCTGAATTTCAGATATTCGGGAAACGTCTCCTCAGGGATAGGCACCACGGAATGGCGCATCGACAGCGAATAGAGCGGCGTGGAATTCATGAACAGGAACACATTCTCCCTGAACCGTTTGGACATCACTATCACCGTAGCCTTGAAGTCGGGGCTGATATACGTGGGCTGCAGGAACTGCGTGCCGCGCACTATCACCAGGCTCGGGGCCTTGATGTCGTGCGATATCAGGTTGATCTCGCCCTTGGCCGAGCCTCGCTGCACCACAATCCATGTGCTGGCCTCGAACTTCACCGGCTCGGTCAGCGACTTGAACATGCTCGGGTCCACATCCTCGAGCATCCAGAAGTCTTCCTCCAGTATTTTCGACAATTCCTCGGGTAAATCCAGATTATAGTGGTATCCTGTCATTGCTGTCTTATTCTCTTTTACGCTGATTGCGATTATTCCCTTTTACTCTTATTCCAACATAATAACTCAAAATTTATTGCATTTCATGGTCAAAAAGGGACAATATGACCAAATTGGATATAATTGTGCATAATCCTATATAATCCAAATATATTCTGAACAGCCGTGAGTTTCCAAACGTTATACTTTGAAAACAAAGGAAACCTTAGCCACACCACATGGATGCACTGATATACATAGGAATAGGAGCCAGCGTAATACTGCTTGCCTTACTGCTGGGCATAGACGACATAAAACTTACCAAGCCCGGCAAAGTCACTGATTATAAAGAGGTACTGGATCGTCACACCGAGGAACTTATCGGTCACGAGGCATACGTGGCCATGCTTGACCGGGTGGACCGTATCCTGGACCGGCATCGCAACGATGCCTGCCTGAGCATAAACCTTACCTCGACCGTATCCGATGAGGATGCCGTCGACGAACTGCATCACGTCCTGCCGGGCGAGCCGTTGGAGATGTCGCGGTACACCGACGGAGGCATGGAATGTGTCGGTGTATATTCACGCGGCCTTAAGATCGGAAGCCTTATGCTGGACGATGCCGAAATGTATATCGACACGGCTAATTCCAAATCCATCACCGGCATATATGTGGCGCGCCAGGATTGCTATGGCGACTACTCCAGGCTCGACCTCGGCATCATAGTATATTACAAGGTGATAGAAAACGCCCGACGGCTCGCCATAAACGATATAAAGAATTATTTCCTGAAAATTCCGGCTTCATCGCGCACCGCAGAAATGGACATTGCGCAGAACTGACGCCGTTTCGCCGCATCAGCACGCACACTGTTTAGCAGGAGCAAAGGCAAGAATAATCGGTTTTGCGTTTGAATTATCTCCATTTTTAGTTATATTTGCGATAAAATTATAAAAATCATAAATGGAGACGGAAAAACCCACATACTCATATAGCGAGGCCTACGAGGCTTCGCTTGCCTATTTCAACGGAGACGAACTTGCGGCCCGCGTCTGGGTCAGCAAATATGCCCTGAAGGACTCCGAGCATAATATCTACGAACTAACCCCGGCCGACATGCACCACCGCATCGCCGGCGAGATAGCCCGCATCGAGGCGAAGTATCCCAACCCCATGAGCCACGAGGAGGTGTTCGAGTTGCTCGACCGCTTCCGCTATGTCGTGCCCCAGGGATCGCCCATGGCCGGCATCGGCAACAACCTGCAGGTAGGCTCGCTGTCCAACTGCTTCGTGATCGGTCTGGACGGGCATCCCGACTCGTACGGCGGTATCATACTGATCGACGAGGAGCAGGTGCAGCTCATGAAGCGTCGCGGCGGTGTGGGTCACGACCTGTCGCACATCCGCCCCAAGGGCACGCCTGTCAAGAACTCGGCGCTGACCTCCACCGGTCTCGTGCCGTTCATGGAGCGCTACTCCAACTCCACACGCGAGGTGGCCCAGGACGGCCGTCGCGGTGCGCTGATGATGACCGTATCCATCAAGCATCCGGATGCCGAGAAATTTATTGACGCCAAGATGGAAGCCGGCAAGGTTACGGGCGCAAACGTATCGGTCAAGATCGACGACGACTTCATGCATGCCGCAACCGAGGGACGCCCCTATACCCAGCAGTTCCCCATCAACTCAGACAACCCGGAGACAAAGACCGAGATAGACGCCACGGCCCTGTGGAACAAGATAACGCACAATGCCTGGAAGTCGGCCGAGCCCGGCGTATTGTTCTGGGACACGGTGCTGCGCGAGTCAGTGCCAGACTGCTATGCCGACCTCGGTTTCGAGACCGTATCCACCAACCCTTGCGGCGAGATTCCCCTCTGTCCCTACGACAGTTGCCGACTGGTGGCCATAAACCTGTACAGCTACGTCAGGAATCCCTTCACGCCGCAGGCCGAGTTCGATTTCGACCTTTTCCGCAAGCATGTGGCTAAGACCCAGCGCGTGCTGGACGACATCATCGACCTGGAGATGGAGAAGATAGACGCCATCATCGCCAAGATAGAGACCGATCCTGAGACCGCCGAGGTCAAGGGCGCCGAGCTGAACCTGTGGCGCAAGATACGCACCAAGACCCTGATGGGACGCCGCACGGGCGCCGGCACCACCGGCGAGGGCGACATGCTGGCCGCAATGGGGCTTCGTTACGGATCTGACGAGGCCATCGAATTCTCCGTAAAGGTGCACCGCGAACTGATGCTGGCCTACTACCGCGCTTCGGTAGACATGGCTGAGGAACGCGGGCCGTTCGAGGTGTACGACGCCAAGCGCGAGGAAAACAACCCGTTCATAGGCCGTCTGCGCGAGGCCGATCCGGAACTGTACGACAAGATGGTGCGCGTGGGACGCCGCAACATCGCCTGCCTCACCATCGCTCCGACCGGCACCACTTCCATCATGACGCAGACTTCGTCGGGCATCGAGCCGGTGTTCCTCCCCGTCTACAAGCGCCGCCGCAAGGTCAACCCCAACGACGTGGACGTGCACGTGGACTTCGTGGACGAGACGGGCGATTCGTTCGAGGAATACATTGTCTACCACCACAAGTTCCTGGAATGGATGCGCGTCAACGGCATCGAAGCCAAAAAGAATATGACCGCCGAGGAAATCGACGAACTGGTGGCTAAATCTCCTTATTACAAGGCCACGGCCAACGACATCGACTGGATGGCCAAGGTGCGTATGCAGGGCGCCATTCAGAAATGGGTGGACCACAGCATCAGCGTCACCATCAACCTGCCGGCCGACGTGTCGGAGGAGCTGGTGAACCACCTCTACGTCGAGGCATGGAAGGCCGGCTGCAAGGGATGTACCGTCTACCGCGACGGAAGCCGCGACAACGTATTGGCGGCCGTAACCAAAAAGGAATCCAAGCATTCGCACTATATGGCCAGCCCCGAGGCCATCCAGAAGCGCCCGGCCGAACTGGAGGCCGACGTGGTGCGTTTCCAGAACAACAAGGAGAAGTGGATAGCGTTCATCGGCCTTGTCGACAACAAGCCTTACGAGATATTCACCGGTCTGGCCGACGACGAGGACGGTATCTTCTGCCCCAAGAGCGTGAACCACGGCAAGATCATCAAGACCTTGGACGAGAACGGCAACAAACGTTATGACTTCCAGTTCATCAACAAGCGCGGCTACAAGACCACCATCGAGGGCCTGAGCGAGAAGTTCAACCCCGAGTTCTGGAACTACGCCAAGCTGATTTCGGGCGTGCTGCGCTACGGAATGCCTATCGAGCAGGTTCTCAAGCTGGTAGGCGGCCTGGAACTCGACTCCACCAGCATCAACACCTGGAAGATGGGCGTGGAGCGCGCACTGAAGAAGTATATGCCCACCGGCACCGTGGCCAAGGGTCAGAAATGTCCCAAATGCGGCGCCGAGACCCTGGTATATCAGGAAGGCTGCCTGATATGCACCACATGCGGCACATCAAAGTGCGGATAATCAAACATGAGAATTATTTCAACAATCTAAATTCAAATCTATATACGTATGAAACTCGTATTCAACATCAATTACCACACGGTATGGGGCGAAAGCCTCTACCTGTGCGGTGACTTGCCCGAGCTTGGCTCCGGCGACCCCCACAGGGCGCCGGAGATGAAGCTGACCAGTCCCGACACGTGGCAACTGACCCTGGACCTGGACTCCGACCCGTCGGACTTCAATTATTGGTTCGTGGTCAAGAGTCCCGACAAGGCGTGGCGCTTCGAATGGGGCAAGCCTCACAGATATGTGGCCGGTTCGGGCATCCGCTCGGTCCTGATTTTTGACTCATGGCACGAGCAGCCGCACGACAAGCCGTTCTATTCGTCGGCCTTCACCCAGGGCATATTCCACCGCTCGCACCGCGATCAGCCCCTCAAGGCCCTGCCCGGCACCATCAACATCCGCGTGGAGGCGCCGATGCTCAATCCCGACGAGGTACTGGCCGTAACCGGCGAGGGCGACCTGCTGGGCAACTGGGACCCCAAGCAGGCCATCCGCCTGAACGACGCGCACTTCCCGGTGTGGGAGCTGAACCTGCCGTTCGACCGTCTCCGTCCGCCGTTCGAGTATAAGTTCATCATTATAAACGACACCGACGGCTCCGTGCAGTGGGAGGCGGCCAACAACCGCATCTTCGGCATCGTGCCTGAAAGTTTCGACCAGCAGATAGTGATAGACGGCACACGCTTCGCCAATCCCAAGCCGGGCTGGCGCGGAACCGGTACGGCCATCCCCGTATTCTCCATCCGCACGGACGAGGATTTCGGTGTGGGTGATTTCATCGACATCAAGCAGATGGTTGACTGGTGCCGCGCCACGGACCAGAACGTCCTGCAGCTGCTGCCGGTCAACGACACCACGCTCACCGGCACCTGGGTGGATTCCTACCCCTATCGCGCCAACTCCATCTTCGCGCTGCATCCCATGTACCTGCGTCTGCAGGAGGTGGGCCGCCTCAACAGCGCCAAGCGCATGAAGTATTTCGAGGAGAAGCAGGCCGAACTCAACGCTCTGGAGCAGATTGACTATGAGCTGGTCAACGCCGTGAAGCACGAGTATCTGCGCGAAATCTTCGCACAGGACTTCGCACAGACGGCCGCCACGCGCGACTATCAGGACTTCCTGCGCCACAACGACTACTGGCTGCGTCCGTACTCGGCATGGAGCGTGCTGCGCGACGAGAACCATACGCCCGACCACAGCCGGTGGGGCATGTATTCGGTCTATGACCCGGAGCGTGTCAACGAGTTCATCATGTCGCACAAGGCGGAGACGGACTATTACTGCTTCCTGCAGTATCATCTGGACCGCCAGCTGCACATAGCGCGCGACTACGCCCATTCGGCGGGCGTGGTGCTGAAGGGTGACATACCCATCGGTATCTCACGCCATAGCGTCGACGCATGGTGCAATCCGGAGCTGTTCAACATGGACACCTCGGCCGGTGCGCCGCCGGATGATTTCTCTGTCCTGGGCCAGAACTGGGGATTCCCCACCTACAACTGGGAGATGATGGCCCGCGACGGCTTCCAGTGGTGGAAAGACAGGTTCCGCAAGATGTCGGAATATTTCGACGTGTTCCGTATCGACCATATCTTAGGCTTCTTCCGTATATGGCAGATTCCCCTGGATGCCGAGCACGGGCTGTTGGGATATTTCAACCCGGCGTTGCCTTTCAGCGCCGACGAGTTGCGCGACCGTTACGACTTCTGGATCGATGCCGACGTCATGACGCATCCCCTCATCCTGGACTGGATGCTTGACGATTTCTTCGGCCCGTACCGCAGCGAGGTTGTCGATACGTTCCTGGACCGCATAAGCGGCGACCGTTACGCCTTGCGCCACTTCGTCAACACGCAGAAGAAGGTGGTGGAATACTTCGCCGACAAACCCGACGACGAGAAGCATCAGCGCATCAAGAACGCGCTGTTGGGCATCATCGACGACGTGCTGTTCATCGAGGATCCCTACCAGCCGGGCCATTACCATCCGCGCATCGCTGCGCAGTACACCTATCAGTTCCGCGTGCTGTCCGACTATGCAAAATGGAACTTCAACCGTCTGTACAACGACTTCTTCTATCACCGTCACAACGACTTCTGGTATGGCAAGGCTATGTGGAAACTGCCGCCGCTGCTCGACTCCACCTCGATGCTGGCCTGTGGCGAGGATCTGGGCATGATTCCCGACTGCGTGCCCGCCGTGATGCACAAGATGGAGATTCTGTCACTCGAGATCCAGCGCATGCCCAAGGATCCGGCCCTGCAGTTCGGTGACACATGGCATTATCCTTACTATTCCGTCTGCACCACGTCGACTCACGACATGGGAGGCATCCGCGAATGGTGGGAAAGCGACCATGAAATGGCCCAGCGATTCTACAACAACGTGCTGCACGAGGGCGGCGGGGCACCGTACTTCGCCGAGCCGTGGATATGTTCAAAGATTGTGGAACTGCAGCTGAAGAGTCCGTCGATGCTCTGCATCCTGCCGTTGCAGGACTGGCTGTCGACCGATGGCGAGCTGCGCCGCGAGAATCCCAAGGACGAAATCATCAACGTGCCGGCCAACCCGCGCCACTACTGGCGCTACCGCATGCACCTCAACGTCGGCCGCCTCATCGCCGAGCACGACTTCAACAACACCCTCAAGGAACAGATCCAAAACTCCGGCCGTTAACCATCCGGACCAAATCGGGCCGTTAACCATCCGGCTCACATTCATAGCAAAGCCCCGACGCGCCGAGCCGGGGCTTTGATTCTGAACGCATTAAATTAAGCATTTCGCATTATTCATACTTAATTCATTTGCCGATATATTTGCGACCGTTCTTGATGTAGGGCTGACCGGCATTGGGACTCGCGATGCGACGGCCCGACAGATCGTAAAGGACATCGTTATCTCCACGGTCGGACATAACTTCCGTAATACCCGATGTGGCGTACTCACTGAACTCATACTTCTCCAGGTTCACGAAATCGGCATCGGTCACAGGCTGTTCGTCGTCATACGAATCATAGTCAAGCTCCTTTACTACGTATGTCTCAGGCAAACCGGTCTGCGAAGGATATGTCACCTCTCCCTTCTTATAGACCTCGTAATCATAGTAGCCGTCCATCAACATATAATCCATATCAGTAAGGCAATTATGCCATGCGTCGTATTCCGTTTTCATGCCTATTTCCAAAGAATCCACCATAAAGCCCAGATGTGCCTTGATTGTGATCTTCACGAAGGCGCCGCCGTATTCAAGAACCATATTGCTGACGGAACTGCCGTTGATGTTCATGCCTTCAAGCATACCGTCTATCGCACCGGTGAAACTGCCGTCGCCGGTATATTCGAATGCTAATGTCAATTTGCTCATCGACTCATTCGCATCTCCTGAATCAGTGTCAAATGTTTCAACAACACAATTTTCCATACGGTTGCCGTCGGACACGAACATACCGAATTCTTCGTATGGCATCAGCAATTGGCCATCGGTTTCCTTCCATGTGATGTCATAATACTTGCTTGCAAGTTTCCAGCCAGCCTCATATTCATAACCCGTAATCCTGCTGGCTTTGCCGTCCGCGCCATATTCCATGGTGAGTTTTTCGGTTTCCTCGCCGTCCTCGGAATATACCACCTCCGTGACGTTACCCTGTCCATTGCGCGTCACGCGGCAACCCTCCGACACGCCGGCAACCCATCCGGCGCCATTGTATGTCTCAGTCACTTTCTTGATACAGAAATCCTTTACGACGGTGTCGTACTCATAACCGGTACGGGTAGCGGGCATCAGCATCTGTCGGCTATCATTCCACAGGCTTTCCTCTTCCGCCTTGATATTTCCATCCGTGTCATAAGTATATACGGTTTCCCGAATCACCGTTCCCGCGGCATCTGCCTCCGACTCACGGCTAAGCCTGCCTTCAGGAGTGTAATCTCGCATTATGACAGTCGCCGCGCCCCAGGAGCCGTTCTGCCAATCGTATTTCAGTATCCTGCCCGGTAATGCCTTGGCTGACGAAGCGGAGCGTCGGTTCTTCTCCTGTCTGTTTTGCGTCAGCATTTGCGACAATGTCCTGACTGCATCCGACCTCACGGCCCGCGCGTCAGCGGTTGTAGCCGACATCATACCGTTGCAGCATATAGCGCAGCATACTCCCGTCAGCATCATGCGTAGTGTAGATTTCATTTTCATAGATTAAGTAAATAATTAAATTTATACATCGATTTTGGATATGGTCAGTCAATCAGTCGGGTGCCTGCGGAGATTGCTTCGATTTACGGTGCCAGCCGCCGATGGTCAGACCTAAGGATATACCCACAGTGTTGTACCCTTTGCGCAGTATGAACGCATACCCCGTGAAACGAACCCAACTGAACAGCTCGACACCGAACCGGGGAATAAAACTGAGTGTACATCCATCTGTTTCATACGGATGCATAAAATCGTGCCCTGCAGTGGAATAGATTGAGTATCCGATACCTAATCCCGCAAAAGGATTCACTCTGCGACCCTGACGAAAATTATAGTCTGACACGACACCGATGGTAAAGGCGAATTGATACTGATCAGGGTTATAACTCATACCGTAATCAGAATCGGGAGGGGATACATGTCCGGTGAAGTCATAGCCTGTAGCGTCATAACGTAGAAACGCGCCCACATCCCAGCCAGTGTTCTTAATGTTGCCACGCAACTCAAGTCCTAATGTGCCACCGCCGTCGGCATTGGCTCCATGATACTTGAATCCCGTCCCGAGTCCGTAGAATATCTCGGCCTCGAAAGGCCACACCCTTTCAGGTTTCTCCATAAACCGGACACGGTTCGATGCCGTTTGAGTTTGTTCCGTCTGTGCCGATGCCATCAGGAATGACAGCATTGCCACCAACGTTATTGCGACACGTTTCAATGATGCGTTCATACTCCTATGTTTTGTTGTTTTTCTATATGACGCAAATATTCCCGGAAGGTCCTACCCTAAGACAAAAAAATATTCATAATCTCCCGTTTGTAGTGGAATCGTGGCGTGGCAGTGGCGTAGGCACTCCGTGCCTCGCTCGCATCTTTACAGGAGAACAGTAGAACAGTAGCAGCTGTTTGTGCGTGGCACGAAGTGCCTACACTACTATATTCATGCCCGGGACAACCGGCGCTACCATTTCATAATCACTTGTTGTTCTGACTAATAGTCCAATCATCGATTTTGGATTATGTTGACATACGTGTCGTCCGGTCCATAATGATGAAGTTCTATCTTGCGTTTTTGGCCTGTCTTATTAGGCTCGACCATAAAACGCGTGGACCTGTCTTTAGATGACACTTCTACTTTGAGCCAATTATGTGTGAATATAGTGTCATATTCATATATACAGAATATATCGTCCGGATTGTAACTTTTCGGCTCAACATAGTAATAGTAAAAGTCAAGATTCGAAGTAATGGTACCGCCCTCGCTTGGAAACGTTATTTTACGCGGAAATCTTTCATCTCGATTATTAAAGTCACAACCGGACAATACGGTCATTGACAGGATCAATGATACGAATACCCAGACCAGTTGTAAATAGCGTTTATGGTTCATAAGAAATCGTTTTTCAACTTAACGAGTATTATTTTAATTTATTTCTCAAATCATAATGACTAATAATGAATTAGGCAAAATGGCACAATAATATTTCTTAATATCTCAGCTAATAGGCAAGCAACTCACCCATTAGCTCAGATATTTTAGAGTCTGCTTACTCGTACATTAACAATTTATTATAACTATTAAGTGTTCTGTCATCATTTTCGTGCCGACCATCATATATATTATCTTCACTTCCAAGGTTGAAACAATTGTCCACATAATATCCGTTGTAATTTCCTCCCCACCCGAAATCACAATGCACCATTCTCACATCATGCCAACCTCGTTTTGATGTCCTATATCCGTCTATGTTCCATGCATGAGCCCGCAGCACATCAAGATCAGGCATACCACAAATGACTAAAGGACGATTGTTGTCTATCATGTTCTTTATACGGTCAAACGAATACTCAGTATTATGGGCATTGGAATATCCACATCTGCGCATGAATCGCTCCGCCCTATTGGGAAATACGAAAGTTCCTTCGGAAAAATACCATGGATTGCATCCATCAGCTACTGCACGCAAAAATAAAGCGACTTCATCAGATGGACCTCGCCGATAATTATTAATAATATCCCAATTGAAAGTATGGTCGTGATACGTATAGGTCTCAGGTTTGCGGTTATGTGCCAGGACTTTTGCGATTGCCAATGGATAGCATCCTGTAAAGGCATGGTCTTTATCTCCTACAGATTTAAAGTCTTTGTTTAGATATGGAGACTGTCTCCATCCTACGAAGTTAGAGAGAAGCGGACCTACAATTACCACATCCTTTTCTGTCATATCGCCGGTACCTCCAATCCAAGGATCTACAAGAGACGGTTCATCATCGTCAGGCGTGTGCTTGAAATTCAGATTAGTATTATCATTACCGTACTTATTTATACGGTTTTGTGAGTAGCTGACTGCGCTTTCAATAATGAAATCTTCCTGTTGCTGCTGAGTTGTAACAGCTGCATTATATGTTGGATTAAGTAATTCATATCCTGACGTATCGAAATCTCCTATGAGGTACTCTCCTTCTTCCTCAATATAGAAATCTACAGTATTGGGATTGATAAAAGTTTCCGTGCCTCCGCCCGGAACGGTATCAGTAAAGAATCCGGGGCCGTCCAGGGGGAATCCTTTATACAATGGCCGGTTGCCGTATGTTGCTTCATAACGGGCTATCGCATCTTCGCTTATTTCTCCTTGCTCCGACACTCCTATTACCGGCGTTTCGACTCGTTTATCGGCAGCAAGTAGAGCGAATCCCTGCTGGTTTTCGAAATTCGCCACATACAACAGCGTCGTAGTATCCTCGGCTTCGCCTCGGGTGGCCTTGTCATAGTTTCTGATGCCAATCAGATTCTTTACGCGCGGAGCGGAAGCTGATGTCCTTGTGTTTCCCCCGCTGTTGGCGGCGAAGAACGCATCCAGATTGGCAAGCGCTTCTTCTTCCGAGATTCGGTAGGGATTGGTACCGTTGCCCGGGTTCGTCTCTGTGACAGGTGCAGCCGGCATATCCTGGTTGCTGACACATCCCGTCAGACAACAGCCGGCCATAACCAGCGCCGCAATAATACTTAGTTTTTTCATAATTTCTCCTTGTATAGTTAGATATGTTTAGTGATTTGTTAATTCAAAGGCACTTCGCCTTCTGCAATCCAGTCCTCTGTTTCAATCCGGACGATGAGAGAACCGGTGCACGTTTCCGGCACGTCGAACACGGTATTCAAGCATGAGGAATAATCCAATGTGTTCCCGGACAGGTCGCACAGATATACTTGAGCTACCACATCCTCATCTCCCGATACAGTTATCTGACGCGCCTCATTGTCATACACCACATCAATAGGCAATTGTTGTGGGGAACGTTGTACTGTTGTGCTTTTCTCCACATGTCCCTTCTTATATACTGTAAGTCGGACATTGTTTTGTTCAGCAGATGTTGGGAAAACCATTGAAAGCAACACCGCTATTACGAGCAATACTCTTTTCATATTATTATAAAGTTGTTTTGTGTTTTCATCGTAAAATTAATGTATTAAAAGTTTGCAAACAAGAAAAATAGTTTGACAATGACATTTTTATTTTTCTGATTTACAACTAAATACAAGTCTCAAATTCTTAATTTTGGTTTTACCAAGTAAAATATTTGACAAAATGGAATAATCTCATTTTTTTCGATGCGTATTTATCATTATCTTTGTCTATGAATTAAAAAAAGTATTTCAACATCTACATCGACAATAATTACCCAATTACAAAATGAATCGCATTATAGGTTTAATTTATGTTATTATACTAATATTTACCTTTGGTCTGTCTTGCTGCAAAAGTGAACGCTCTGCCTATAATAAGATGGATGTCGCGGAAAGTATAATTAATTCGAGACCGGACATTGCTTTAGCATTATTAGACAGTATTCAATCTAAGGATATAACTGGCAAAAGAACAAAAGCCAGATTGGCATTGCTTCGTTCTATGGCTTTAGACAAAAACTATGTGGATACTACTACATTTGATATTTTACAACCGGCTATAGATTATTATTTGAAAAACGGTACATCCAATGAAAAGCTAAGGACATACTATTACCAAGGTAGAATATATCAGAATCAAGGGAATTATGATGCCGCAATGCTCAGTTTCATGAATGCTCTTGAATTTGGCCCACAGGTTAGAGACACCCTATGCCTTGCAAATGTATTAGTCGCACAGGGAACAATTCTATACAGAAATTATAAATTCAATGAATTCATTATAAATAATCTAAATGCAGCTCAATTATATGGAAAAATCAACAGAAAAGATGCTGAAGTTTCATGTATTTTAAATGCCCTGGATGGATGTATTGTCAACGACAACAAAATTATTGCTGATAGTCTTGTTTCACTATTGAAAACAATGTCAGAAGACAATCCTAAATTGGACTCAATTATTGGCCCATATATTATTTCTTATTCTTTAACCTTTGGAAGCAAAGATGACATAAGAATGTTATTAAACAAATATCAATCAATAGATTCAATAGATGATGATATAAAAATAGACCTGGCTGTTGCCTATTTCGCTATTGGAGACTCAAACGAAGCTAAACGCTTTCTGGAATCAATAGATTTAAGTTCCAGTATTACACATTCTTTAAAATATTTATCCATTAAGCCGGAAATCTTGGAGCAAACGGGAGATATTAAAGGAGCACTTAATGCCTATCAAAAGTTATCTAATACTATTGACTCTATACACATGGGTATATTTTCCCATGATTTATTATTCGCTAAAGAACGTCACGAAATAGAGAAAGCCAACCTTATTGAAATTCAGAAAAAGAATAGAATTATATGGCTTAGTATCGGCATTATATTAGTAAGCCTTATTGTTACGGTGTTGATTTATTATCGCTATCGGCTTGGCAAAACACAACGGTTGCTGGCAATACAGGAGAATGAAAAATTAAAGTTGGAATCTGATGCAAATGCCTTAAAGGCTGAGAATCTGGAATACCAACTGCAACAATTGAAAGAAGAAAGCGTATCTCTTAAGAACATTCTTAATGCCCGGCAAGATCTGGATCAGCCGGTTCAGAACGCAATCCAAATCAGGCTGGATATGCTTAACAAACTGTTGGCAACAAGTATTGCCGACAATGCGACTTACTCAAAACAATACGAAGAATGGAGGGATCAGTTATTAGAACACAAAGAAGAATTCATGAACTCCACAAGACTTGCATATAAGGCGACACATCCCATGTTTATTGATTTTCTTGAGAAACATGGTTTGTCAAACGATGAAATCAATCACGCATGCCTATATGCTATCGGACTGAAAGGTAAGGATGTAGGAAGCTATACTAAACACTCGAGATATTATCACATCAGTAGTGACATCCGTAAGAAATTAGGCATCGACGAGCATCAGACCAACCTTGGCATCTACATCCGCAAGCTCCTGAAGCAGTTATAGACTAATCACCATTGTAGCGTTAATCGCGGTTGTAATGGGGCATTTCGGCGGGTATCACCATGGAGATTTCCACCATGCCGGCTATGGCTCCCGTCGCGTCGCGCCACGGCGTCTGATATATCATCTTCCGGACGCCATGCTTCTGAATGGTATAGCTATTGCTTTCGCCTGTTGACAGCATCCGGCGTATCTTGTCACACGCATGTTCCGGATGACAACCGAACAGATTCGTGCCTATCAACGACCTGCCGTCCTTGCAGAACGTCTCGCGCGACTTACGGTTCATGTACACTATCACTCCCTCCTTGTCGCAGACAGTCACGGCGCAGTTCATCGCCTCCGCCCACGGAAATCCGCATTCCGGCCCGTTCACCATTTCATTCTCCATATTATCAATCCTCCTTATAATTCTTGAATAGTGTTATAACCGTTACAGCAGCGAGGCGATGCCGGACTCGCTGATCAGGGTGTAGACCTTGTTGCCGTTGGGCGTCAGCGACGGGTCGGGCAGCGCGAACAGGCGGGCGATGATGTCCTCCATCTCGCGGTTGGATAGTTTTACGCCGCGGCGTATGGCGCCGGAACGGGCCATGACCAGGGCCACCTTCTGACGCAACGTGGCGCCGGGCTGATATTCGTTGCCGTAGTTCACGGAATCCTCGGTTACGGAGTCAAGCACCCGCAGCAGCACATCCTTGGCTTCGTGGGCCTTGACCATCGACGGCACGGCGTTGATCTGCCAGTCGCTGTCGCTGAGATATTCCAGCGAGAAACCGAGGCTCTCCATGTTGCCGAGCACGCCGGCCAACGCCATCTGCTGGCTTTCGTCCAGAGTGACCTTCTCGGGAAACATCAGCGGCTGGGACACCACATCCTGATGTCCCGTGCGCTGCAGATATTCCTCGTACAGTATCTTGACATGCGCGCGATGCTGGTCTATCACCAACAGACTCTCCCCCTGCGTGGTGATGATGTATTTCTGGTTAAACTGAATGCATATCGCTCCCATTCCGGACGCCATGCCGGACGTGTCGAGACTCGCTATGGTCTGAGCAGGCGCGGACGCCGGCTCGGGCGTTTCCATCCGGCTCCGGGGTGCGGGATCGGGATATATGTCGCTCCAGTTGCGCGTCACCTGCGTGGGCCGGTAGTTCTGCCCTATCGTGTGTCGCTTCACCTCCTCGAAGGGGTTATAATCCGGCCGGAAACCCATGTCCGGGGCCTTTGGCATCTCGCCCTGCTGCAACGGACGCACGTCCAGCTCGTCGGAGTTGAAGTCGATGCTCGGCACGGCCGAAAACTTGCCCAACGATGTCTTGACGGCCTGCGTCAGTATCGGCCATATCGCATTCTCGTTCTCGAACTTTATCTCGTTCTTGGTGGGATGGATGTTCACGTCGATAGTGTCCGGGCTCACCGTGAACACTATGAAGTAACATGGCTGCGTGCCGGGCGCTATCAGATTCTCGTAGCAAGCCGTTATGGCCTTGTGGAAATACGGATGGCGCATGTTGCGTCCGTTCACTATCAGATACTGCAGCGGATTGCGTCGGCGGGCGAATTCAGGGCGCGATATGAAGCCCTCTATCTTCACTATCGGCGTGTCGATGTCCACCGGCAGCAGATGGTCGCTCTTAAGCGTGTTTTTCCATATATCCTCTATGCGCTGGCGCAACGTGCCGGGACGCAGCTCTATCGTGCGCGATCCGGTGTCGATGCTGAGGCGCAGCTTATGGTTCACCAGTGCCAGCCGCTCGAACTCGCGCATGATGTTGCTCAGTTCCACGCTGTCGCTTTTCAGAAACTTTCGCCGCGCCGGCACGTTGAAGAACAGGCGCTTCACGGCTATCACCGTACCCTGGTCGGTGGCTATGGGCTGCTGGCTCTTTACCTTCGACGCCTCTATGACTAAGTGCGTGCCTAACTGTTCGCCGCTCTTGCGCGTTTTCAGCTCCACTTCGGATATGGCGCAAACGGATGGCAATGCCTCGCCGCGGAAGCCCATGCTGTGAAGTGTAAAGAGGTCGCCGGCCTGTCGTATCTTGGACGTCGCATGACGCTCGAACGCCATGCGCGCGTCCGTATCCGACATACCCATGCCGTTGTCCTGCACCTGTATCAGTGTCTTGCCGGCATCGCGTATCACGATGCTGATTTCCGTGGCGCCGGCATCTACGGAGTTCTCTACAAGTTCCTTGATCACCGACGCCGGCCGCTGTATCACCTCGCCGGCCGCTATCTGGTTGGCCACCGAATCCGGCAGCAGCTTGATTATATCGCTCATAGACTGATTCTCCTGCTTTTTGGACTATTTTCCCTGCTTTTTGGCCGTTCGCACCATTCCCTTGTACTCCGACGGCTTGGGCGGCGCAGCCTTGATTGGCGACGCCTCGCGGAACCATTGCTCCAGTTCCTCGGGCACCTCGCCGAGTTCGTCTATCCAGCGGACCCGGTCGCCATACCAGCCACGCTGCGGCCTGAGCATGTCCAGCCAACGGAAGCCCTGCAGGAATTTCTGCGACTGCTTCACCTGCCCTATGGGCGTAACCGTTCCGGACACTTCGGGCCACATCTTGAGATGGTCCAGCTTGCCGTCCACGAAATCAATGGTCAGATACGAGCTTTCGGCATTCACCAGCTTGTTGACCGTCGAATCCGATTCCTGCGGCAACACGATGGTCTGCACATTGCCTTCCACCTCCAGACGCTTAATCATCTCGTTGTCAATAAAGGCCTTCATCTTCGTTCCCGACAGCTGCTGGTAGAAGTCCTCGTCCACATGCTCGCCGAGTATGCCCGATTCGGGCAGGTATGCCCAGTCCACGGTCGAGTCATTGAGGTGCAGGTCTATGCGGTTGCCCATCACCTGACGCTCGCCGCTCCATACCAGAGGCTTGCGCAGCATGTACATCATCGAGTCGTGCTGCACGTATATCATGGTGTCGGCCACGCCCTGCGCGTCCTTGTTGAAGAAACGCGCCTTGCCGATGGCCTTGGCCACGTGGAAGTCCTTGGGTATCATGAAGGCGGAGTCGCGGCCCAGCTTGTCGAGCCTCGGTCCGGGCGGTGCCGGAGGCACCGTGTCGACGGCAGTAAGGCTGTTATGGGAAGCCGAGTCTGAAGGGGTGGTAAGGTCTTTAAGGTCCTTAAAGTCCTTAGAGTCCTTAAGGTCCTTAGGGTCCTTAGGGTCCTTAAGGTCTTCGGAAGTATAGACGCTGTCGGGGCTTTCTGATGGCTCAGATTCCGATTCTGACTCCGGGGGCGCCGGCTGTATTCCCCAGCCGGGCAATTGGAACTTGTACGGCAGCAGCGACAGCACCACGGGCATCGAGTCGGCTATCTGCTGCAGCGATTCGAAGCGAGCCAGTCGCGCGCGTGTGGCGGCCGACAGCTTGTTGTCGAGTGAATCGGGCCACACCATCTCCTGCACTATATACGACAATATGGTGTCTGCCCGCAGGAACAGCGAGTCGGGGCGCGAATATTCTATCAGCAACGGATATTCCGTGGCCATGGCCGTGCGTGTCGAGTCGTTGTACTCGCCGTAGCCTCCTATCAGCTGCACCTTGCGCGCGGTGTCGGTCAGCACCATAGGCTGCTGGTGCTTGCTCTTGTCGCGGAACATATACGCACGGCTCAGGCGTGTCAGCTTGTCGTAGATTATGGAATCGCCCTCCAGCCATGTCACGTTGTTTGTGCTGTCGCGGTGCGTGATGGTGGATCGCGACGTGAGCTGCGCATGGTCGGTCTGCGTGTCGTACCATCCCTTGGTGGTCACGATGGTGTCGTTGGCACCCTCTATGACTGTATGGGTGTTGATGTCGGCTATATGTGTCTCGGTGTTGTAGTCCAGCTCGCTGGTGCGCAGCTTGTAGCCGTCCTTGTTGTTCACCAGCTTGACGTCGTCGCGGAACTTAGCCTGCTTGGTGTTCGGGCTGTATTCGCCGTAAATCGAGGTAAGCGTGTTGACGTCATCCTGCAGCACGCCGCCGGTGGTGTACCATCCGCGCTCGTTCATCACGTCATAGTCCAGCGAGTCGGTCTTCAGGTTCACGGTGCGGTTCTTCAGCTCCACCTTGTCGCGCGAGGGGCCGCGCACCAGCGTGGCATGTTTCTCCAGGCCGTCGTAATATAGCTTGTCGGCATACACGAACAGCGTATCGCCCTGGCGCATTTCCACATGTCCGAAGGCATCCATCGAGTTTTTCTCCGGATAGTAGTAGGCCGAGTCGCAGAACATCCACATGCCGCCCTGACGGAACTTGACCGTTCCCTTCACGATCTGGAACTCCTCGTACTCGTTGGCGGGACGGAACAGCGAATCGGCGTGTTCCAGAAACACCTTGTCGTCCTGAAACCTGTTGACGTCGGGAATCTGCGGCTTGATCGGCTCGCGGGGTTTGGGACGGGTATAGGTCTCGGTTTTGGGTGTCTTTTTGGCAGACTGCGCACGGGCGTCGCCGATCCAGCTCCACGCCAGACTCAGCAGCGCCAGCGCCACCATCAATACTATCGCCTGTCTACCCTTCAGCATGGTCTGTTTATTTTATCCAGCCTTCGTACTGGAACTCGCAGCCCTCCCAACCGTCTGTTATCTTGGTGTATGTATTCTTTATCTTCTTCTCGATCCAGTCCTTCAGAATCCGTTGCTTCTCGTGGCCTTCATACATGTTCTTGATCATGTTGAAGTCATCGGCCAGCGTAGCCTTGTGGCCCGGAATGCGTTTGGTGAGGCGCACTATGGACACCACGTCGCGGTTCTTGCGCGGATCCTTCATTATAAACGCTTCCGATATGTCGCCGGGTTGCATCAGCTCCAGTTTCTCGGCTGCTTCGGCGGGGAGGTCCTGCATCTCGAAGCGGTTGCTGCCGGTTTTGGGGTTGATCATGATTCCCTTATTGTTCTTCGTATCCTTGTCCTGCGACACATAGCGGGCTGCCTCCTCGAACGAGAACACGCCTCCCACTATCTCCTTTCGCAGCGAGTCGAGACGCACCACGGCGGTGTTCAGGTCCTTGGCTGCCACTTTGGGCGTAAGCAGAATGTGGCGCACATTCACCTGATCGCCGCGCTTGTCTATCAGCTGGATGATGTGATAGCCGTACTCGGTCTCCACGATACGCGACACCTTCTTGGGGTCGTTCAGGTTGAATGCCACGGCCGAAAACTCAGGCACGAAGTCGGCACGACCGTGATAGCCCAGCTCGCCTCCCTGCATGGCCGATCCGTCCTCGCTGTATGCGATGGCCAGGGTCGAGAACTCGGCCTCACCCTTGTTGATTCGGTCGGAATATTCGCGCAGACGGGCCTTGATGTCATCTATCTCCTGCTGCGGAATCTCGGGATTGATGGTGATGATCTGCGCCTCCACCTGCATCGGCACGTACGGGATGCTGTCCTCGGGCAGCGAGGCGTAATATTTCTTCACCTCGTTGGGCGTACCCTTCACGTTCTTGGTCAGCGAGTTCTGCACCTGCTCGATGATGTAGTTGTTGCGCATCATGTCCATCAGCTGCGTGCGCAGCGCCGGCATGCTCTTGTGGAAATATTCCTCCACCTTTTCCCTCGAACCGAGATTGGCCACGAAGTAATCAATACGCTTGTCCACCTGCGAGGCCACCTGGTTCTCGGGAGCCTCCACGGTGTCTATCTTGGCCTGGTGCAGAAACAGCTTGTCCACGGCCATACGTTCGGGAATGACGCAATACGGATCGCCGCCCAGATTCACGCCCTCCGAACGCAACTGCGAATACTGCTCCTCGACGTCCGACTTGAATATAGCCTCGTCGCCTACTATCCACGCCACCTCGTCCACCACGTTCTTCTGTATCGCCGCGGCTGCGGTCACCACGACCATCGCTGTCATCACGGCTCCTGTGGCCAGCTTCAACTTATTCATAATGTTTATCTTTTTTCTGTTTTCAGTGCCGAGATCTTTCCGGTCGCAGGGTCATACAATCCTTTGCGAAGGCGTCCTTCCTTGATCTCGTGTCGGTATATGTCGGAAATCATGTTGTCGCGGCGACTGGCGATGTCGGCCTGACGCAGAGTCTCGCGTATACGTTCGCGGGCGTAGTCCTGAGGCATCTTCTCGCCGCTCCCCACATATTCCGATATGTGTATGATATAGACCGAGCCGCCATAGCTGGTCTCGAAATCCTTGTTGTCCTGCAGAAACGCGTCGGCATCGAAAAACCGGTATGGCACCAGGTCGGCGACTTCGTGCCAGTCATGCCACCTGTCAAGGAAATACTCGTACTGCGTGGCGCCGCGCAGCCCCTTCTTCTCCATCCGGTCCAGCGAGTGGTCGCCGGGGGTCTTCATCCATTCCCTTATGGCAGCCAGATTGGAGTCGTCCTCGGGCACCTTTACGAATATTCCCTTCACCACAGGCTCCTCAAGTATCATGGAGTCACGTCGCTGGTTCAGATACCTGTCTATGCGGCGGTTGCTCACGTCCTGATCGCCGGTCCGGTCCATCATGCTCAGATACTTGCTCAGTATCAGGTCATTCCGATATTGTTCCACCATCCTGTCCACATCTTCCATGTCGGGGATGTTGCGCTCGGCAAATTCCGTGAGCACCTGCCGCCGCAGCCATGTCTCGACGATGCTGCGGAACATGGCCATGCTGTCGGCCGGCTCCAGACCACGTGGAATCTGACGCAACACGGTCTGAAGCATCAGGCTCGTATCGCCCACCGCAACCACCTCCACGTCACTGACTTCGGAACGCGCGGCATTCTTCCGGCAACCGCTCGTCGCGATCGCCAGCACCGCCAACAGGGGTATCAAAAACCGGCTGATTTCCCGTAAGTCCATATCAAGCTACAAATTTACGATTTTTTTGGAACTCCACAAAATGAAAGTTCCGGACCTGCCTGTCATCGTCAAGATGAACCGGGCATTTCCGGAACCATTATCAGGTATAGGTATGCTAATAGAGTCAGTGTAACTCCACCGCCGTTAGTTCTACGGGCAGTTTTCTTAGATAGTTCTTGAGATAAGCGTCAAAACCGGCCACCTCCTCTTGCGTTGCCATTATTTCGGTTCCCTTGTTGCCGGCGAATACCTCGCTGTCAAGCCATTCGTCGAGGGGCTTTGCAGCGCCGTTGTTCACCAGATAGGATGCGAGCAGGGCCATTCCCCAGGCTCCGCCCTCGCCGGCTGTCTCCATCACCGAGATGGGGGCGTTCAGGGCCGACGACAGAATGCGCTGGCCTACGCCGGGGGTCTTGAACAGACCGCCGTGTCCGGTGATGCGGTCCACCTTCACATGCTCGTCATGGAACAGGATGTCGTTGCCTATCTTCAGCACGGCCACCGACGCGTTCAGGTTGGCGCGCATGAAGTTGGCCAGCGAGAAGCTGTCGTTCACGCTGCGCACGAACAGAGGCGATCCCTCAGTGAGTCCAATCACCGGTTCGCCGGAGAACAGATTGTAGCTTACCAGTCCGCCGCAGTCCTTGTCTCCGGTCAGGGCGTTGTTGTAGAGCTTGCCGTATATCTCGCCGATGTCGCACTTCACGCCCATCAGTTCGGCGAACTCGCGGAATATGCCCACCCAGGCGTTCAGGTCGGAGGTACAGTTGTTGCAATGCACCATTGCAACGGGATTTCCGTCGGGCGTGGTGACCATGTCGATGGCCTCGTACGGGCGGCTCAGTTCCTTCTCCAGCACTATCATGGAGAATGACGATGTTCCGGCCGAGACGTTACCGGTGCGCTGACGCACTGAATTAGTCGCCACCATTCCGGTGCCGGCGTCTCCTTCCGGCGGACACATCGGTATGCCGGCCTTCAGCTTACCGCTGACATCCAGACGGGATGCGCCCTCGGCGGTGAGTACACCGGCCTCGGCACCTGCCACCAATACCTCGGGAAGAATCTCGACGAGTTTCCTGCCGAAGCCCTTGCCGGCTGCCAATTCATCGAACTTGGCCACCATCGCGGCATCATAGTTCCGGGTCTTCGAGTCCACGGGCATGATGCCGGAGGCGTCGCCTATGCCTATCACCTTGCGGCCTGTCATCTGCCAGTGTATGTAGCCGGCCAGTGTGGTGATGAACGCCACGTCCTTGACATGCGGTTCATCGTCGAGGACCACCTGATACAGGTGCGACAGGCTCCAGCGCAACGGCATGTTGAAGTTGAACAGCTCCGACAGTTCCTTAGCCGCGGCTCCGGTGTTGGTGTTGCGCCACGTGCGGAAGGGAGCCAGCATCCCGCCGTCCTTGTCAAAGGCCATGTATCCGTGCATCATCGCACTGATGCCGATGGCTCCGAGCGTCTCGATCTCCACGCCATATTCATTGCGGACACTGGCGGCGAGGTCGGCGTAACAGGCCTGCACTCCGCCCCATATATCCTCTAATGAATATGTCCACAGGCCGTTCTCCAGGCGGTTTTCCCACTCGTGGCTACCCTGGGCTATCGGCTTGCTTTCGCCGTCGATCAGCACGGCCTTGATGCGGGTAGAGCCGAACTCGATTCCGAGTACGGCCTTACTCTGCTGTATTGTTGACTTGGCGTCCATCGCTTACTTGTTGAGCATGTAATAGACGTCGTTGTAACGCAGCTCGCGCTTGAACTCCTGGATGGTGGTGTTCTTGTCGATGCGCACCATCTCGATGCCGGCCATCTCGGCGTAATCCTCCCAGAATTCGGGGGTCACGGCATAGCTGAAGCATGAGTGGTGAGTACCACCGGCCAGTATCCATGCGGCGGCTCCGGTCTCGAAGTCGGGCATCGGAATCCAGAGTGCGGATGCCACGGGCAGCTTGGGCAGAGGCTTCGACTTGATGCACTCCACATCGTTCACTATCAGGCGGAAGCGGTTGCCGAGGTCTATCACCGTTGCCGTAAGTCCGTTGCCGGGCTTGGAGGTGAACACTAAGCGGGCGGTCTGTGCCTTGCGGATACCGATGCCGAGGAAGTGAACCTCCAGACGGGGCTTCTGCTCGGCAATCATGGGGCATACCTCGAGCATGTGGGCCTGCAGGATTGCGCTCTGCTTGCCGTCGAAGTTCAGCGTGTAGTCCTCCAGGAACGAGCAGCCGCCTTCCATGCCCTGCGTCATATACCACAGCGTGCGGTACAGCGCGGCCGACTTCCAGTCGCCCTCGGCGCCGAAGCCGTAGCCCTCGGCCATCAGTCGCTGAGAGGCCAGGCCGGGAATCTGGTCGAAGCCCACGAACATCGGGTCGTTGATGTCGTCGGTTCCGAGGTCGTCGAAGTTGGTGGTGAAGCCCTTGGCGTTGTGAGCCTTCAGGCAGGCGCGGATAGCTAATTCCGCACGTGCTGCATTGTGCACAGACTTGCAGGCGACACTGCCCTCCTCCAGGATTTCGGGTGCGCAGTCATACTGGGCTACATATTCCTTGTACAGTGCCTCCACCTCGTCGTCGGTCACTATTTTCTGATATTCCATCAGCTCGCTTACGGGCACATAATCCACGTGATAGCCCATGCGGATCTCGGCGTCCACCTTGTCGCCGTCGGTCACGGCCACATTGTTCATCTGATCGCCGAAACGAACGATGGTCATGTCCTGGGCATCGGCCCATGCAGCTGCCACGCGGCTCCACACGGCTATGTGCTTCTGGGTCTCCGCATCCGTCCAGTGGCCTACCACCACCTTGCGGCGCACGTTCAGACGGGCGCAGATGTGGCCGAACTCGCGATCGCCGTGCGCCGACTGGTTCAGGTTCATGAAGTCCATGTCCATGGTGTCCCATGGAATCTCGGCGTTATACTGTGTGTGCAGGTGCAGCAGCGGTTTGCGAAGTGCCTGCAGTCCGTGTATCCACATCTTGGCGGGCGAGAATGTGTGCATCCATGTGATGATGCCCACGCACTTCTCGTCGTTGTTGGCGGCCTTCATCACGGCCTCCACTTCCTTCGACGAGTTGGCCGTACCCTTGTACACCACCTTGATGGGAAGGTTGCCCGACTTGTTCAGGCCGTCGACCATCTCTTTGGAATGTGCGTCTACGGCGATGACTGCATCGCCTCCGTACAGCAGCTGGGCACCTGTCACCCACCATATCTCAAGATTCTCAAACATAGTATCTTATTTTTTTAGTTTTCCGATTATTGATTATTTTTTCTGTCCGTAATATGCGTTTGGACCATGCTTGCGGTTGAAATGTTTCTCAACCAGCAGCGGGTTCATAGTCAGGTTCGGATTCACCTGGAAAGCCACGAATGCCATCTTGGCCACCTGCTCAAGCACCACGGCGTTGTGCACGGCTTCGGCCGGCGTCTTGCCCCATGTGAAGGGGCCGTGGTTCTTGACCAGCACGCCGGGGGTGTGCATCGGGTTGATTCCCTCGAAACGCTTCACTATCACGTTGCCGGTCTCAAGCTCGTAGTCGCCTTCCACTTCCCCGGCGGTCATGTCGGCGGTGCAGGGCACTGCGTTGTGGAAGTAATCGGCATGCGTGGTGCCGATGTTGGGCAGGTCGATGCCGGCCTGTGCCCATGCCGTGGCGTATGTGCTGTGCGTATGCACCACGCCGCCCACTTCGGGGAACGCACGGTATATGGCTAAGTGTGTCGGAGTGTCGGACGACGGACGGAGGTCTCCCTCCACCACATGGCCGTCTTTAAGGTCAACCACAACCATATCCCCGGCCTTCATGTCGTCGTAGCTCACGCCGCTCGGCTTGATTACTACAAGTCCCTTCTCGCGGTCTATGCCCGATACGTTGCCCCACGTGAATATCACAAGTCCGTGTCTCACCAGGTCCAGATTGGCCTGCAGCACTTCTTCCTTCAGTTTCTCAAGCATTATGTCTTAATCTTCTGTTAGTCTGTTAATTTTTCTTCTGTACATTCTGGCGCCGCGCCTCGAGCTGGTCTTGTCGATGATGTCGGTCTGCTCCACCCGTCCGGAATCGAGGATGCTTTTCCTGAAGTTCCGTTTGTCCACTTGCTGTCCCAACACCAGTTCGTAAAGCGACTGCATCTGGGTAAGGGTGAACAGCTCGGGCAGCAGGCGGAACGCCAACGGCTCGGTCAGGAACATGCGTCGCATCACCTCCCTGCCCTTGGCTATCATCTCGGGATGGTCGAAACCCAATTCGGGCAGCGAGTCAAGATTCACCCATACGGCTCCATGCTCGCTTATCAGCTCGTTCGACAGCCGCGAGGTGTCAAGCAACGCGAAATACGCCACCGACACCACCCTCTCGCCCGGATCGCGGTCTATACGGCCGAAGGCTCCCACCTGACGCATATACACGTCATGAAGTCCCGTCAGTTCGTACAGCACGCGCTCCGCTGCGGCGTCGACACTTTCGTCGGGTCTCACAAATCCGCCCATAAGCGACCATTTACCCTTCTCCGGCTCGAAGGCGCGGCGAGTGAGCAATATGCTCAGCTTGCCGTCCTTCAGGCCGAAGATGATACAGTCCACACTTACATAGAAGCGGCTATGCGATCCGTAATATAGACTCATTTCCTATATATGATTTACCAGAAATAGATGTAGAATGCCACCGTGATACCTAAGATTATAACCGAATGTATCACATCCCATGCGTTCCAGCTCTGGCGCGTTATGGCACGCTGTTCGGCTGTCGAAGTTCCGAACACCAGTCCCTGTATCTGCTTGGGATCCGGAGCCTTGGTGCACAGCGACACGATGATGCCTACTGCGCAGCATATCACCAGCATCCATCCGCAGAAGAACAGCCAGTTCGTCTCGAAGAATACATAGCGGAATATGCTGTCGCTCGGATCGGCGTTGCTGTACCATACCTTGGCGCTCAGTCGGGTCATACCTATAAGCAGACCGGTGATCAGCGCCCACATACCGCCCTGGGCCGTGCAGCGCTTCCACAGGATACCCAACAGGAACGCGGCCGCGATACCCGGTGCGAGCACCGACTGCACATCCTGCAGATACAGATAGAGCACATCGCCCACCGAACGCATGATGGGAATCCAGAGGATACCTAAGATCACGATCACAACCGTAGCTGCCTGGCCGATACGCACCAGTTTCTTGGCGTCCGTATTGGGTTTGAAGCGCTTGTAGAAGTCGATGGTGAACAGAGCGGAGCTGGAGTTGAACAGCGAAGCCAACGAACTCATCAGAGCGGCCAGGATACCGCAGACAATCAGCCCCTTGAAACCGGCCGGCAGCAGTTTGGCCACGAGTGTGGGGAATGCGGCGTCGGAGTTGGGATTGCCGTTGGGAAGCAGGGGCAGGAACGAGCCCTGTGTCTGATGCAGCGCGAAGGCGATCATGCCCGGAATCAGGAACAGGAACACGGGCAGCAGCTTGAGGTAGGCTCCGAAGATGGTGCCTCGGCGCGCTTCCTTCTCGTTCTTGCCCGACAGCACGCGCTGAACGATAAACTGGTCGGTACACCAGTACCAGAAACCGATCACGGCCGAACCGATAAGGGCGCCGAGCCAGGGATATTGCGCGTCGCGGTTGTCGCGAATCAGGTTTGTCATCGTGTCGCCGTATTCGTTCACCTCGACGGCCGAGCAGATGCGCATCATCTCGTCCCAGCCTCCTAATTCCTTAAGTCCGAGCACCAGGATCACGAGCGATCCGAGCAACAGGATGGGCGTCTGCAGCACCGAGGTGTACAGCACGGATTTCATACCGCCGAATATGGTATATACGGCTGTTATCAAAACAAGGCCGATGGCGGCAATCCAGAAGAAGTCGATGCCCCACAGCGAGTCGATGCCGAACACCTGCTGGAACACGAGTCCGCCTGCATAAACGGTCACGGCCACCTTGGTCAGCACATAGCTGATAAGGGATATCAGCGACAGAATGGTGCGCGACGCGGGATTGAAACGACGCTCCAGGAACTCGGGCATCGTATATACCATCGAGCGGCTGTAGAACGGCACGAACACCCAGCCTAATATCAGGATCATCCAGCCCTGGATCTCCCAGTGGGCCATCGCCATACCCGACGATGCTCCGGAGCCTGCGAGTCCGATCAGATGCTCCGATCCGATGTTCGAGGCGAAGATAGACGCACCGATGGCTATCCATGTCGCATCCTTACCTCCGAGGAAGTAGTCCTTGGCATCGCCCTGCTTCTGACGGGCCACCCATACCACAATGCCGATCAAGGCTATGAAGAAAAGCCCTATGACCAGCCAGTCCAAAAATGCCATATAGAAATCGTTTATTTCAGTTAGGTTAGATATTTCTTATACTCGGTCCAATCACTTCTGCACCGAGAACTTGAAGATGCAGTGCGAGTGGTACATCTCGCCGGGACGGAGCACTGCTGACGGCCATTCGGGTTTGTTGGGAGTGTCGGGATATTTCTGTGTCTCCAGACAGATGCCCGTGCGCTGCTGATATACTATGCCTCCCTTGCCCTTGACGGTGCCGTCCAGGAAGTTGCCGCTGTACACCTGTATGCCGGGTTCGTTGGTGTAAACCTGCAGACGGATGCCGCTGGCGGGACAGAACAGGTTCACGGCCTCCTTGGTGTCGTCGCCGTTGGTGTCGAGCACCCAGTTGTGGTCGTAACCGTTGCCGTTCTTGATCTGTTCGAAGTCACGCTTCTCGATCTCGGCGCCCACAAGTTTGGCGTTGGTGAAATCCATCGGAGTGCCGGCTACCGGCAGGATCTCGCCTGTGGTCATGTATGTGCTGTCCACCGGAGTGTAACGGCTGGCGTTGATGGTCAGCTGCTGGTCGGTCACAGGCTTGTTCGCATCGCCCGACAGATTGAAGTAGCTGTGGTTGGTCATGTTGATTATTGTCGGCTTGTCGGTAGTGGCGGCGTAGGTTATGTCCAGACTGTTGTCCGACTTCACCGTGTACTTCACCTGCGCCTTCACGGTGCCGGGGAAGCCGTTGTCGCCATCCTTCGACTCTATGCCCAGTACCAGCGTCGAGTCGTTGCACTCCATCATCTTATACACACGGTACTGCCATCCCTTGGTACCCATGTCGGTGCCTCCGTGCAGACAGTGGCCGAAGTTGTTGCGGGGCAGCTGATATTCCGTGCCGTCGAGAGTGAACTTACCCTGGTTGATACGGTTGGCGTAACGTCCTATGGCTGCGCCGAAGTCGGTCTGGTTGTTCTCGGGGAAATAAGCCTGCACACTGTCGAAACCAAGTACGACATCCTGCATTTTGCCGGCCTTGTCAGGCACCATTATCGACACGATGCGGCCTCCGAAATTGGTGACGCACACCTCCATGCCGTTGGCATTCTTCAACGTGTACAGCGCCGTGCTGTCGCCGTCATATACGCTCACGAAGTTCTGGGGATCCAGTCCGGATGCCGTCCTTACATCCTTGGTTGTACCACTTACACAGGAGCTTACCACGGCTCCCGCCAGCAGCGATGCTGTAATCAGTAGGTTTCTCATGGCTGAAAATTAGTGTTAATTGTTTTATGGGTGTAAAATTAACACTCATTTCCCTCCGCTCCAAATAAATTTTTATGTTTTACAACATATTTCCAAAATAATCAGGGGCGCACCGCCCGGCACGCCCCTGTTATAATCCTATTTTGTAATTCGTCGGTATATTTATTTCCTGTTGACGGATTTCAGCACCTTCCGGTTGACCTTCACGTCGTATTTACTGCGAAGCTCGTTCTCCCATTGCTCCTGGAACATATTCTGGTAGTCGCTGGTGACCTGACCCTTTACATCGTTCATTTCTTCGGGCACGTTCAGTATACGCTTGTTGAGCATGAAAATCACCGGATATTTCTCAATCGAACTCTTGGTGACGGGACCGTCGAAGGCTACGTAATCCACCATCGCGTTGCTTCCTTTGGGAACCAGTATCTTCTCCGTGACTACCTGGCCTTTGAATTTCATGCGGAGCGCCGGAGCGATGTCATCCTCTTTCAGATTCTTTGCAAATTCCTTTACAGCCGCTGCTACCGAATCATTTGCCGCCTGCACGAAGATGCCCTTGGCATGAGGCTTGTCCCATTTATATTTGAAACGATTCTCCGCGAAATACTTCTCCAGTCCGGGAATGTCCTTGGCGGCCTTGTCCCACACTTTCTGAACGCTGACCTCATACAGCAGGCTTCCGTCCACATATTCCTTCAGCAGATTGCGGTAGTCGGGCTCGGTCTTGGCCAGAGCGTCCTCCTCCAGGCCGGTGAGCACCCCGTTCATCCATGAATCCAGGTTAGCGTCGATTATTTCCTTGGCGACAACGGGATTCGACTGTTTGGCGCCGTTAAACTTTGCCACGAAATCAGCCACGGTGTATTTGTTGCCGTCGGCGGTCATCAGGGTGATGTTGCCGTCATTGCCCAGCCATTTTGCATAGAACAGGGAGTCGATACCGTTCTCTGCTACGTAATCGTTCACAGCCTTAAAGTTAGACTGGTTTATCTGCGCCTTATGCTTGGCGGCGAAACGCTCGGTCTGATGTTTCTGTATCAGCTTGTAACGCTCGTCCTGCGGACTGCTCATGCGTGCCAGGGTCTGCTTCTTGATGGCCTCCCTGGGCTGCGGGCCGCGCTCGTCCTGCTTCATGATGATATGATAGCCGTACGCGGTGCGCACGGGCTTGCTGATCTCGCCCTTCTTCAGAGCAAACGAGGCGGAGTCGAATTCCTCTACCATCTCGCCGGCACCGAACCAGGGAAGCTGGCCGCCCTGACGGGCGCTGCCGGGATCCTCGCTGTTGGCCGAGGCTATTTCGTTGAATTTCCCGGGATTGGCAGTCACAACCTGATACAGACTGTCAATCTGAGCCTTGGCACGGGCCCGGTCGGATTCCTGACGGGCCAGTTTCAGGATGTGCGACACCTTGACCTTACCGCGGGCATCGCGTTTGTGGCCGCCCTTCAGTATATGATAGCCCTGAGGACTCTCAATGACATCGGATATTTCCCCTTCGGGAGTGCCGAACGCCGTCACCTCGAAGCTGTATGGATACTGACCGGCTATGATGTAGCCCATCGTGCCGCCATGCATGGCGCTGCGCTTGTCCTGCGAATACTGTCGGGCCAGCGCCTCGAAGTCGCCGCCGTTGTCCAGCACCTGCTTCAGGCTGTCGGCCTTGGCCTTCATCCGCACGTTCTGTTCCGGCTTCGGGCTCTTGAAAAACATTATATGCTTGGCCTCGGCCTCCTTGAGCGAACGTGCGTATGCTTCGTCCACGAGCTTGTTCAGATACACTGAATCCGCCAGATACGGCAGGGCCAGATCGTGCTTGTACTGCTCGGTCTCCTTGCGGAACGAGGCTATTGTATCAAGTCCCGCTGCCTTGGCGTCGGCTACCTTCATCTTGTACAGTTTGAACATCTCCACATATTCGTCAAGCGTCTGGGGATTGATCTGCTGCTGACTGTTCTTATTGTACAGATACTCGAACTCCGACTTGGTCACGTCCTCGCCGTTGATGGTCATGATTACCGGGTCCTTGGCGGCAAACGCTGCCAATACGGCGGCGAGCCCCACTCCGGTCAATATCGGTTTTTTCATCTTAGTTGTTAAGAATGTTGTTTCTTTGTGTGCGATATGTATTAAGCACGGGGTTGTGATTCCCCACTTTTCTTAAACGTATTCTACATTAAATTATTTTTAAAGCGCGCCCGCAAATTTACGGACGCGCTTTATTAAGCAAATTAATCAGGATGAATCAACGCACCATCACTTTGACGGCTTTCGTTCCGACGGTGACGATGTAGACTGCGCCGGACACATCGACACGGGCATCGCCACGGCCTGTGTAAACCACGCTTCCGTCCACGCGGCTGATGCTTACCGGGCTGTCGCCGGCATTCTCCACCACGATGGCGCCGTCACTTACGTACACCGATGCGCCGTCCACGCCGATATTGCCGACAGACGAATACTTACCGGCACTCACGGCATTGCAGGCTGCAGACTCGCCACGGTCGTACACTGCCGTCACCTGGTAGTTGTACACCTCGTTGGCAGGCACGTTGTCCTTGAAGTTGGTGTCGGTCACAGGCTGCTCGTTTACTCGCTTGCCGTCACGCCAGATGTTATAGCCCAACAGGTCCATAGCCACCAATGCTGCTCCCTTGGGACTGTAGGTAACGTCGTCCACGCAAAGCATGATCTGATAGATCGAGGTGCAGCGGATGGCGAAATGCCTGGCGCCTTCCGGAAGGTCTACCTTGCACTCCGTCCAGGCCACCGGCACGTAGGGATAGCTGAATGCCTCCTCGAAATCCTTGGGATCAGTGCCGCTCATGGAATAGAGCACCTCGATACGGTCGCCGCCGTAGAAATTGGTGTATGACTTAGCCCACAGCGAGATGGTCTGCGCCTTGCCCGACAGTTCGGGCGAGATCAGCCAGTCGTCGTTGGTGCTCCGGTCGGTCAGATAGCATGCGCCCATGAATACGTTGCCGCCATGAGCGGGATCGCAGTTGTTCTCCGTGTCGTTCACGGCCAGCCAGGGTGCCGGGCTTTCGTCCTTGACCAGTCCGGGGAACTCGATGTTGGACGAACCGCCGAATCCGATGGCTCGGCCGTCGCGGTCCAGGTTGATCCAGCCGGCTATGTCCTTGTCGCCGGTCTTGTGGCCTTCGAATCCTTCGGTCACGGTCTCGAGCGGACGTGTGTCCATATCGGGAGCTGTCCACTGGAGGATTACCTCGGTCTCGGAGGAACGATCGGCCTTCAGGGCGGTGGCGACAGGCAGTTCAGGCTTGATCACCGTCACCACGGCGGCCTTGCGGCTGCAGTTGTCGGCTTCGTTCTCATCGCCTGCGATCACAACCTTTGCTTCGTATTCCACGATATCGCCGGCTGTCTGCGGAATCACATCCGTGAATGTAACGCCGCCACGCTCGCAGATGCCTAACTCCTCGCCTGCGATTTCGTCGATCTTCTCTCCGTTACGCATCAGCTCTACGGTATAGTCCTTGGCGGGCTTGAGGGCGGCGTTCATGAATCCTACGGTCACTTCCACCTCCTCGTTCAGACCGGATTTGGCCGGAGCCGCTATCGTAACGTTGTTCATGTCCACGTCAGCCATGCGCTGCAGGGCCAGACGGTCTATCAGGGTAAAGGTGTGCGATACGGTGCTGACCAGCAGGGTCATCCTTACTGTCTTGCCCAGGAACGGCTTCATGTCGACGGCGCATACCTGCCATCCGGGTCCGTCGGGACCGGCCGTGAAGGTATATAGATGCTGATACTCCGGATTGTCGTCGGTGCGGATCAGGACGTCGATGGTGTTGCGTCCCTGAGGCATCAGGAAGTAATAGAACGTGAACACGGGGTTCTCCAGTTCCTTGGGCACGGCGATGCGTCCTGTGGTCAACGCGCCCTGCGTGCCGGAAATCTGCGAATTGAAGCCGATGAAACCGTTGTCATGGTCCACGGATTCAACTCCGGCCAGATCGTCGTCGTAGAACAGTTCCCAGCGGCCGTAGCTGCTTGAGGCCTCGGCTATCAGCAGCGACGAAGGCTCGCCCTGGTTGATGCTCTCCACATAGGGAGTGTTGTATGCATTGCCGAGAAGCAGTGTCTTGGAGGCGGCCCAGTTGTCGCTGACGCCTTCGGCCGTGACTGCCTTCACGCCATATACGGCCATCGTCTGCTCGCCGTCGGTGACCTTGTCGGTATATTCGGTAGTTTTCAGGTTCTCGGCCACGATCTCGTTTTCGCCGCCGATGTTGCGGACTATGGCATACCGCACGTTCTGGGCGTTCTTGCCGTTCTTATCCTTTTCAACCGCGGTCCAGGTCAGCTTGACCGTACCCTTGGTCTCGGTCTCCTCGGCCTTCAGCTCGGCCACGTCGGCCGGAACCGTCATGCCGACATAGCAGCTGACAGTCGTGGGATTGCCTGCGCCGTCATTGTTGTACGGAGTCACGGTATATGAGTTGTCACCCATAGCCGGTTCGGAATCGAGCCACTTGAACGTGGAGCCTGTCAGGGGCACGTCGGCCACCATCAGGTCGCCGCGCTTGATTTCTGCGCGCGTCATGCCCATCAGGGCCGTGCCGCCCATATTTTCACGCGGACACGTGAATGACAGGGTCACCGACTTACCGCCGTCCACGTCGGGAGTGGCTGCGAGGTTGATCACTTCCTTCGGAGCACCGGGAATGATCGGAGACGTGATCTCGAATCCTCCCACTCGGAGGTTGTAGAGTCCTGCATTTCCCTTTACGGATCCATCGTCCTTGTTGCAGTGATGGATGGCAAGGTAATATACGCCGTCATGCTCGGGCATGAACGATACGGAATATTTTTCGCCGGTCTCGCCACGGTTCACATAACTTGCCACCTTGGTCAGAGCGGTATTTTCCATCAGCACCTTCTCGTTGAGGCCTTCTTCGGTGGGAGCCGTACCCATCACGACACGTATTTCGGGATTACCATAGGCACTGCCGTATTTTCCGGCCGTAAAGTTGAAGGTATAGTAACGGCCACCGTAAAGGTACACCTTGGGGAACACCAGATAGCTGTCTTCGTCGACACCGCGCCAGTGCGCATGATTGATCCATTGGGGTGATACCCATGACCAGTCGCCGTGCTTCTCAGCCAGGTCCAGCACCTGGAATCCGGAGAGGGCGTCCTTCTTCGTCGAGTTCGTGTATGAAGTGAGGTCGTCCGACCAGTATGGATAGATGTTGCCGAGGCCCACTTTGTCGGTGGAACGGATGTTGGATGCCTTTACTTCTCCCAACTGAGCCTGACATGTCCAGTAATACTTGGCGAACTCCTTGGGCTCGGCCATTTCTTCCTCGTACGACGTGGCGCCGGGTTCGGTGATTATCTGTCGTCCCTCGGGCATGAACGTAAGGATATACTGCACCGTGTTGGGGTCGATGTCGCCGCCGTTGGAGCCTGTCGTCGAATGCGCGCCCCAGGTCAGCTTCCATTTGCCGTCCTCGTATACGCCCTTGAAACTATACGGGGTGTCGGGAGCATCCGGACCGAGATACTTCGTGATCGTCTTGGTCCAGGGACCGGTGCCCGCCTCGTTGGTGCAGCACACCTTGATGTCGTATCTTCTTGCGGCCGGCAGGGTGACGGTCTCGGCCACATGTTCGCCGTATGCCGCAGAACCGGTGAATTCCTTGGACTCCTTTTCGCCGGTCTGACTGTTGGCCGTCCAGGTAAACATCACCTTATACGCCAGGCGTCCTTCGGCCGGCTCGTCGTCGTAGGTCATGGCCGGGATGTCAAATTCCACGGCGCCGGTGAGCGATCCCTGCGGGAAGTTCACAGTCATGTTCTCGGGCATGGCCGGAGCCTTGTCCCTGGCCTCGCGCGGCGGGAAATAAAGGTTGGTCAGCTGCAGAAGCTGCGGAAAGTCATAGACCTTCGTTCCGACAGCCGTAGCAGGATCTATGCGGTAGAGCGACGAACCCTCCTCATTGACCGTGACGTAGAATATCATTCCCGACAGCTCGTCGTAGGCAGCCGTGGTGCGGAATTCCGACTTGGCGCCGGTATTGCCCACCTCGGTGAACTCGCCGGTGGTCTTGGCCACCTTGTACAGCTTGCCGTCGGCGTCAATGGCATAGTACTGTCCCTGGTCGGAGCAGGCCACGCCGCGCACAGCTATCTGAGGCTGCGCTATCAACGTGAACGAAGGCACAGTCATGTCAAGCATGTACCAGCCGGTGTTGTCGTTGTTGGCGGGTAGCTTGGCCATCCAGCCGTACACCACATTATCCTGCGTCGGGTCGTACGCCGTATCGTACATCACCACGGCTTTGGACGTATCGAGACGGCTGGAACCCCATGACATCCAGGTGTCGGCGTTGTACATCTGCCAGTTCACGCTCCAGATCTGCGTAGCGTCGGCATTGCCGTTCACACCGTTGGCGATATAGTTGTTGCCTACGTTGAAGCATCCGTAGTAGTCGTTGCTGATATATCCCAGCGCCCGCTCAAGCTGCTCGCCGGGAGCGGTGGTCATCGGCAGCTTGGCCACATAGTTCTTGGTCTGAAATGCCGTGCCTATTGTGCCCTCGAACTGCACGGCGGCGTAACCCACCTTGGACATGGCCACGAAATCAGGCCTGCCCTGGGCCTTCTGCATGTTGCCCGGATTGCCGTTCGGAAGTTTGCGGGTCTTGAGGGTCCGTCCTCCGTACACTTCCGAGAGGAGGCGACCGCCAAGCCGGATACCTTCGGTTTCCGTTGCTCCGACGTTGGTTCGCTCGAATACGTTGCGTTGAGGCCGTGCCTTGCCTCCGCTCCATTCAGTGGAATGGTCGGGGGAAACAGCACCTACATCCGTGGTCTGGCCCGTCATGGTCGGAGTGACGACCGTGGCCATACCGAGCAGCGTAGCGATCATCATTGATCGAGTAAGAATACGCTTTCTCATACTTTTTAGATTAGGTTTATGTTGGTGTGTCGATTCGGTCCAATAAAGGTTCCGTTACGTATATCAATTCGTATATCTATAGGACATTGATGGTCACAAAGATAAGTTACATTAATTTTATTTACAAATTTTTAACACATTCTTTCCGAATGCTACACCTTTTTGGCCATTATTATTCCATATTGACCAATATTATTGAAAATATTCATAAAATAAGAGTTCCCCGATTGCTATTTGCAATCGGGGAACTCTTATATAGTATATTATTGGCCCTTTTGGCCCTTTTATCAGAATCTATTCCTTAATTACCCATGTCGGAGATGAACTTGACGCGGGCCAGGCGGATGGTCTCCTCGTCGTAATCGGCGCCTAATTCCTGTATGGCCAGCTCTATGTCGTCCTCCTCCAGCTCCATGAAGTAGCTCTTGAGATCCTCCTGCTGGTCTTCGTCCAGGATTTCGTCTATGAAGTACCGGATGTCTATCTTGGTGCCGGCTTCCACTATCGATTCCAGCTCCGTCAGGAATTCATCGAACTCCAGCCCGAGACTGTCGGCCAGCTCGTCAAGGTCCACGCGCCGGTCTATGGCCTGGATTATCTGTATCTTGGTGTTGCTGCGCTGGGCCACGCTGCGCACCTGTATGTCGTCGGGACGCTCTATGTCGTTCTCCTCCACATACCGCTGTATCACCTCCAGGAATGCCTTGCCGTACTTCATCGCCTTACCGGCGCCTACACCGGGTATGGCCTGCAGTTCCTTGTCGGTCAGCGGATAAGTGGTGGCCATGGCCTCAAGACTCTGGTCGCGGAACACCAAGTATGGCTTTATCTTGTGCTTGCGGGCCACGTCCTTGTTCAGCCCGGACAGGATGGCATACAGCTCCTGGTCGGACGCCGAGCTGCCGCGTCCCTGCGGAACGTCGTTGTCCACTTCCGAATAGTCCGTATCCTCCACTATCTCGAACTTATCGGGCTTCATTATGAACTTATAGGCCTGTCCCGTCAGTTTCAGTATTCCGTAGTTCTCCAGGTCGCGCTCCAGGTATCCGCCCACCACGGCCTGACGCACCAGTGTGTTCACCAGTTTCTCGTCCATGTCGGCGAGGGCCCCGAATTCCTCCAGCTGGTCATGGCCGTTGCGCTTTATTTCGTCCGTGGCGCGCCCTATCAGCATGTTCACCACGTATTCCGACTTGAAATGCTGTTCCACGGCCGACACGGTCTCCAGCACGGCCAGCAGGCCTTCGGTCGCCTCAATCTTCTTCTTCGGGTGGCGGCAGTTGTCGCACTGGCCGCAGTTTTCCTCGTTATAGTTCTCGCCGAAATAATGCAGCAGTATCTTGCGGCGGCACACCGACGATTCGGCATAGTTGGCCGTCTCCAGCAGCAGCTGGTGTCCTATCTCCTGCTCCTGCACCGACTTGCTCTGCATCAGCTTGTCCAGTTTCTGCAGGTCCTTGCGGCTATAGAACGTGATGCAGTTGCCCACGCCGCCGTCGCGTCCGGCACGTCCCGTCTCCTGGTAATATCCCTCCAGGCTCTTAGGCATGTCGTAGTGTATCACGAAGCGTACGTCGGGCTTGTCTATGCCCATGCCGAACGCGATGGTGGCCACTATCACGTCCACTTCCTCGCTGAGAAACGCATCCTGGTTCTGAGCGCGCTGGTTGGTGTCCATGCCGGCGTGATAGGGCAACGCGGTGATGCCGTTGATGTTCAGCATCTCGGCAAACTCCTCCACCTTCTTGCGGCTCAGGCAATACACTATTCCCGATTCGCCCGGATGCTGACGTATGTATTTTATTATGTCCTTGTCTATGTCCTTGGTCTTGGGGCGCACTTCGTAATACAGGTTCTTGCGGTTGAAGCTCGACTTGAACACACGCGCCTTCAGGATGCCGAGGTTCTTCTGTATGTCGTGCTGCACCTTCGGCGTGGCCGTAGCCGTGAGGGCTATGATGGGGAACTGCCCTATCTCGTTGATCATGGGGCGTATCTTGCGGTACTCGGGCCGGAAGTCGTGTCCCCATTCCGAGATACAGTGCGCCTCGTCCACGGCAAAGAATGAAATCCTGATGCTTTTCAGAAACTCCACGTTTTCCTCTTTGGCCAATGACTCGGGTGCCACATACAGCAGCTTGGTCTTGCCCGAGCGCACGTCCTCGCGCACCTTCTCGGCCGCGCTTTTCGACAATGTGGAGTTAAGGAAATGCGCCACGCGCTCATGGTCCACATATCCGCGTATGGCGTCCACCTGATTCTTCATCAGGGCTATCAGCGGCGAAATCACTATCGCGGTGCCTTCCAGCATCAGCGCCGGAAGCTGATAGCACAGCGACTTGCCGCCGCCCGTGGGCATCAGCACGAACACATCGCGACCCGACACAAGATTGTTGATTACATCGTACTGACCCTCCTTGAAGGCATCAAATCCGAAGTAATATTTCAGCGTCTCGTATATCCTTGTCTTGTTGTCCTGCTGATTCTTGTTTCCCATGATTGAATTTGAGGTTTGAGAAGTATCGGAGCGTCACCCGATGCCATCCCTCGTTCGGAGAGATATCATATCCAATGTCTGACTGCTCCGATTACAAATTTAATAATTTTTTCTCAATCCGCAAACAATTACGCCAATAATTAAGAAAGGCAGTGCGTATAGCATATTCCCATATAGAATATGTTGCCTCGGAGAGGCTGTTACTCGATAACCCCACGATGGGCGGTGTCAGCAGTTGCTGACACCCGGCCTTCGTGGGGATTGGCATATCGAGGCAGCTTGGTCGGAGACCATGTCTCTGTACTGCCCGATATTACGACACCAAGGCGAGCGGCATGGTCTCCGACCAAGCGGCGGGATACCCGTCTGATCTCCCCACGAAGGCTGTCGGGGCGAGCCCTCCAGCCATCGTGGGGTTATCGAGAAACCACCTCTCCGAGGTATCGATCTGCTTTTGCCGTCGGTTTCATGCCTTGAAATCTTTATAATTCTAACACGCTAAAGTTGAATCAATAATTACAACATTACAATAAAATCCGATAATAATTGAAGCATCGCTCCTTAAAAGTATACTTTTAAGCAACGATGCCTCAGTCATGCCTTATCGTAATTAGTTCTTGGTATAACCTACTTGATATATTTCATTTAGCAAATCAAAATCCAATTAAAATATAATCACACTTACTTAGAAAAATTGGGAAAGAATCACGCAGAATCGCGGATTCCTTCCCAAATATCATTTTTACTACTTTATCTTGCCTATATCAGCGGGCTGGGATCAGTTGCCGGCTTCGAGCAGGTCGCCGAAGTGGGCCTTGTTCAGCTGCTTGTTGACGTAGTCGGCGTCGACGGTGAAGGTCTTTGTCTTCAGCGACGGTACGTCGTACATGGCGTCCACCATAACGGTCTCCACGATAGAACGGAGTCCGCGGGCGCCGAGCTTGTATTCCACGGCCTTGTCCACGATGGTGTCAAGTGCATCCTCGGTGAACTCCAGCTTCACGCCGTCCAGTTCCATCAGTCGTGCATATTGACGTATGATGGCGTTCTTCGGCTCGGTCAGGATGCGGCGCAACGCCTCCTTGTCCAACGGATCGAGGCTGGTGAGAATCGGCAGTCGGCCGATAATCTCCGGAATCATGCCGAACGACTTGAGGTCCTGGGGCATCACGTAACGCATCAGGTTGTCGCGCTGGCGCTTGCGGTTCTTCTCGTCATGACCGTAACCCACGATGTGGGTGTTCAGGCGCGCCGCTATCTTTCGCTCGATACCGTCGAACGCGCCGCCGCATACGAACAGGATGTTCTTGGTATTCACCGGTATCATCTTCTGCTCGGGATGCTTGCGGCCTCCCTGCGGCGGAACAAGCGCGACGGTGCCTTCCAACAGTTTCAACAGACCCTGCTGCACACCCTCGCCGCTCACGTCGCGGGTGATGGACGGATTGTCGCTCTTACGGGCTATCTTGTCTATCTCGTCGATGAATATGATGCCGCGCTCGGCCTTCTCCACATCGTAATCGCAGGCCTGAAGCAATCGGGTCAGCAACGACTCGATATCCTCGCCCACATAACCTGCCTCGGTCAGCACCGTGGCGTCCACGATAGTGAACGGCACGTCAAGAAGCTTGGCGATAGACTTGGCCAGCAAGGTCTTGCCGGTACCGGTGGGACCAACCAGCACTACGTTCGACTTCTCGATGTCCACATCGTCGTCATCCTCCTTCTTGTTCTGGTTGATGCGCTTATAGTGATTGTAGACGGCCACGGACAGATACTTCTTAGCCTCGTCCTGGCCTATGACGTACTGATCCAGAAATTCCTTGATTTCGTGAGGCGTGGGTATCGGCTTGGGAGCGCTTTTCTTGTCCTGCGCCCTTCCCTTGCGCTTACGCAGCTCCGTATCTCGCTGGTCGTCGATAAACTGTATGCAGTCCGTGCACAGGCACAGGTCCTGAATCACCGGAACCACAGGGCTTTCGGCGGAATCGAACTTGCCGCACATGCCGCACCTCAGATCGCTCTTTTTTGCCATTCCTTTTACTTCTTCGACGGATTAACCAATACCTTGTCGATCATGCCATATTCCTGAGCCTCCTTGGCTATCATCCAATAGTCGCGGTCGGAATCGGCCTCTACCTTGGAGAAAGGCTGACCGGAGTGGTCGGAGATGATGCGGTACAGTTCCTCCTTCAGTTTGAGGATCTCGCGCGCCGTGATCTCGATGTCCGATGCCTGCCCCTGGATTCCGCCCATGGGCTGATGAATCATCACGCGGCTGTGAGGCAGCGCGTAACGCTTACCCTTCTCGCCGGCCACAAGCAGCACCGCGGCCATCGACGCGGCCATGCCCGTACAGATGGTGGACACGTCGGAGTTGATGTACTGCATGGTGTCGTATATGCCCAGTCCGGCATATACCGATCCGCCGGGGCTGTTGATGTACAGGCTGATGTCCTTGTCGGGATCCACCGAGTCAAGATACAGCAGCTGGGCCTGGATTATGTTGGCGCTCTGGTCCGACACCTGCGTGCCGAGGAATATGATGCGGTCCATCATCAGGCGCGAGAACACGTCCATCTGAGTCACGTTCAGCTGACGTTCCTCCAGGATGTACGGATTCATATAGTCGGCCATCGGGCTTTTGACGCCCGCGCCGGCCTTGCGCATGTACGAATCTATGGTGTTGCCGCTCATGCCGAGATGGTTCACGGCATAGTTTCTAAAATCATTCTGCATAGTCTGTTCTTTCTTATTCAACGGACGGCGTCTGCACCGCCATCCATTCGGTCTGGTTATACTAAGACGTCGCGGGAACCGGCGACCCGGCTCCCGCGCAGTCCTGGTATCTATAACAAATTACGCGCCAATATTCCCAAATACTCAAATGTGACCTGACGCAATTTGTTTAGAGTTCTTTGATTACTCGGCTCCTTCTTCCTCCTGTTCGTTCTTGAACAGGGCGTTGAATTCCTCGGGAGTCACTTCCTTCTCGTCAACTGTCACGGCCTCGCGGAGTCCGGTGAAGAACTTCATGTCTACCGTGTTCTGACGGATACGGTCTATGGCCTTCTTGTCCTTCAGGATGTCGTCGGCAAAGCGGTCGATGGCCTCCTCCGGAGGATTGGCCATGCCGTACTGCGCGAACTGCTGGCGTGCCATCATCTTGGCGGTCTGCTTCACGTCCTCCTCGTTTATCTCGATGCCCATCTGGGTCATCAGCGTGTCCTTGGCCAGATCCCACAGCAGCGAACCCTTCGAGCTTTCGTACACCTCGTCTACGTTGCTCTCGTTGATGTCCTTGTTGTTGATGATCAGATATTCCTTCAGGATGTCGTCGGGCAGCTTGGTGTCCTTCACCTTGTCCATGATCACGTTGCGGGCATCGATGGTGAAGCGGAAGTTCTCCTCGCCCGACAGGCTGTTCTCGATCATGGCCTTGACTGCGGCGCGGTAGCTTGCCTCGTCCTTCACCGTACCGTCGACGCCGAACACTTCCTTATAGTATTCCTCGCCGAGTTCAGCGGGCTTCAGAACGATGATCTCCTTGATTTCCATCTCGAAGTCACCCTTGTAGTTCTCCACGTCCTTCTTGTCGATGTTCAGCATCGACGACATCTCGCTGGGATTGCCGTCGCAGGTGGCCCAGGGATTGAACACAACCTTGTCACCAACATGCTTGCCCATGAACAGGTCGGCCTGTGCGCGGTCCTTGAAGTACTGGGGAGCCACGATGCCGTTATCGATAACCAGTCCACCCTCGTCGTTGCCGTCGGCGTCAAGCTCGCGGATTACGCCCTTCACCAGTGCGGTCTCGTCTACGGTCTCGCCGGGCTCCTGCTTGCCGAAACGACGGCGAAGCTGCTTGTCCTGCTCGTCGATCATCTCGTCCGAAATCTTGATCTTGTAGTAGGGAATGTGCAGCTCCTTGTCAGCCTTGATGTCCATCACGGGAGCCAGACCTATGTTGAACTTCAGCGTGAAGTCGGTCTCGTTCGGATTCAAGTCATTCTCCTTGAAAGGAACGGGCTGACCCAACACTGCCAGGTGATTGTCCTCGATATATTTGTACAGCTCCTGGCCAACCAGCTTGCTGACAACATCGTATTTAACGCTCTTGCCGTATTTCTTCTCGAGCACTCCCGCGGGCACATGACCGGCGCGGAACCCGGGCTCGGCGTGTGTCTTACCGATGTTCTTAAGTTCCTTCTTTACTGTGTCGGCATAGTCTGCCTGTCCGACGGTCACGGTTATAATGCCGTGTACATCATCGACCTTTTGGAATTCTACGTTCATTATATACTATATCTTTTTATAATTTTCTACAATACTATTATGGCTACGCGCCACTATCAGCCCGCAAAATTAACAAATTTTTCTGAAATATGTTGAGATACTTCTCAATAAAATATGTTAATCGGGCGGTTTACGGCCTGTGCGCGGCTTTGCTCCGCTTTCTTTATCTGAAGAAAAGACGCATGGCCTTCACCATAGCTAACTGGTCATCCACGCTGGCCGTCTCGGCGGCCGAGTGCATTGCCCAGATGGCGTTGCCCACGTCCACGCCCTCGATATCGAACTGCGACGTGGCGATATTGCCAAGTGTCGAGCCCCCCGCCGAATCGCTGTGGTTGACGAAGTACTGGGCTTTCACTCCGGCTTCGCGGCACAGCTCGTTGAACACGGCGGCACCGCGGCTGTCGCTCATATACTTGCAGTTGGCGTTTATCTTTATCACCGGGCCGCCGCCCATCACGGCGTGATTGGTCGGATCATACTTGCCGTCGTAGTTGGGATGCCAAGCGTGGGCGTCGTCGGCCGAAATCATGAAGCTGGAGGCAATGGCGCGGTAATAATCCTCGCGGTTGCCGCAGAGCTGCAGGCAGATGCGCTCCAGTATGTTGCGCAACACGGGCGACGCGGCTCCCTGCTTTGTGCCCGAGCCGGTCTCCTCGTTGTCGAACACGGCCAATACGCGCGTGGCGGCCGTCTTGTTCTCATGCTCGTCGAGCATGGCCTGCAACCCGGCGTAAGCCATCGACAGGTCGTCTATGCGGCCCGACTGGAAAAACTGTCCCTTCACGCCAATGATGCGGGCTTTCTCCACAGGATATAGACACAGCTCATAGTCCACAATATCCTCGGGATGTATGCCTAACTCGCGCGCCACCATGATGCGCACCAGACCTCCGCGGCTCTTATGCTCGGCTATTTCTTCGTCGCTGAAGTATCCCAGCACCGGCAGCATATCCTTCTGCACGGACAGCGGGTTGCCCTCGTTCACGGCACGGTTGAAGTGTATGGCCAGGTGCGGGATGGTGCATACCGGCTCGTGAAGATCCACCACATATTCGCGGGGATGCTCCCAGTCGTTGCCGCGCACGGCCACTCGGCCCGCTATCGACAACGGACGGTCGAACCATGTGTACATGATGCCGCCACCGTATTTCTCCACGTTCAGTTTCACGATGCCGCCGTCGCCGTATATCTCGGCGTTCGGCTTGATTTTGAAGCAAGGCGAGTCGCTGTGGGCGGAGATTATCCTGAAGCCGTTCTCAGCCACATCTCCCTCTCCCACTATGAAAGCGAAAAGCGCGCTGCCGTTCTTGGTCATATAGTACCGGCCGCCGCGTTCCAGCTGCCACGCGTCGCGCTCGTCAAGGCGTCTGAAGCCGGCTGTGTCAAGTTCCTCGCGCATATTGCGCACTGCCGTGAAATTACACGTGGACTTATCCATCCACTCCAACAACCTCCCCATTACATATTCCGTAGCCATATTTCTTATTGATTGAACCGCAGGTGATTCAGCGCCCGCAGCACGTTGCACAGCGTCTGGCTCCAGTACGAAGCGAAATTCTCGCGACACTCCACATACGCGCCGGTCAGCTCCTGACCATCCGTTTCCTTTACTACCATTATAAAATTATACAGCGCCTGGAAGATGTCGGCCAGGCTCTCGGCTATCGACGCCGCTATCGGCGTATCGCTATATTTCATATCCTCCTCGAAGGTCTCGAGAAACACATCGTCCGGGCCAAGCACCATCTCGACATTGCGACGTATGGTGTCGTACCATTGCTCGTCGACATACGTCTGATAGTAGCCGTAATCCAACACCCCCACGTCCTCCGGACTCAGACCGGCGAACTCGCCGTATATCTGCGGCAGCAGCTCGGTCATCCGTTCCACAAACTCGTCCTTCTCCATCTCGCGCGCGTTCTCTACCGCCTCGCAGTATTGCGAGGCATACGCGGTGATGTTGAGCATCTTCCGGTTCAGTGCGCTTTCATCCATTATCTGTACAGTTGTTTTTCCTCTATATAATTCAGAACGTTACAGGGCACCAAAAAGGTCACGTCCTGCCCTCGCTTCAAAGCCCGGCGGATATATGTCGATGACACGAACACCTGCGGCACCTCTCCGGCCACCTCCACATTCGCGGGCATTTCGGCGGGAAGTTCATAGCCCGGCCGCGGATATATCGTGACACCGTATTCATTCAATATCCTGTCGGCGTCACGCCATCGTCCGAAAGCCTCCCAGTTGTCCGAGCCTATTATCACCCGGAACGTATGCTCCGGATATTCCCGACTCAGCGCACAAAGCGTGCGGTAGGTATATGACGGCTCTGGCAGACTCTGCTCTATATCGTTAACTTCCACGCCCCTGCATCTGTCGGCCACAAGTCTGCACATCTCGGTGCGCATGGCTCCGTCGGCGGGTCTTTCCTCACCTGTCTTGAAGGGGTTGATACGGGCGGGCACGAGCCATACCCTGTCGAACACGCCTCGCTGTACCAGTTCGTTGGCCACGACGGCATGTCCCGTATGAATCGGGTCGAAACTTCCGCCTAATATCCCTATCTTCATTCCGTGAAAGCGCGTATATTGTCAGCCACTTCAGCCACCGCAGTGTCCAGGTTGTCGTTCACCACTACCTTGTCGTACCTGTCGGCGAAACTCATCTCATACTCGGCCTTGTCGAGACGTCGGCGTATCGATTCGTCATCGTCGGTGGCGCGCGACCGCAGCCGCTCCTCGAGCGATTGCAGCGTCGGCGGTTCTATGAATATCAGCAGCGCGCGGTCGCCGTAACGTTTCTTTACGTTCAAGGCCCCCTCCACATCTATGTCCATTATCAGGTTCTTGCCACAGCCGGTGACGCGCTCCACTTCCGATACCAACGTGCCGTAGCGTGTGCCGGAATACACCTCGGCCCACTCCACGAACTCGCCGCGCTCTATACGGGCCGCGAATTCCTCCGGACTCAGGAAATAGTATTGCACGCCGTCCTGTTCCGTGCCTCGGGGCGCGCGGCTTGTGGCCGACACCGAAAAACCAAGGTTCAGGTCGGGCATCTTCATCAGTTCGCCTATAATGGTGCTCTTGCCCGTTCCCGAAGGCGCGGACAGCACTATGATTTTTCCGTTGTTATTGTTACAACACATTGAGTACCTGCTCTTTGATTTGTTCCAGCTCGTCTTTCATCCTAACCACCACCTTCTGCATTTCGGCGTTGTTCGACTTCGAGCCGAGGGTGTTTATCTCGCGGCCCATCTCCTGGGCTATGAAGCCGAGTTTCTTGCCCTGCCCTTTGCCTACGTGGTCATCCTCGCCGCCCATCGTCTCTAAGAAATAGTTCAGATGCGAGCGCAGACGGATCTTTTCTTCGGTCACATCGAGTTTCTCGATGTAGAATATCATCTCCTGCTCCAGACGTCCCTTGTCGTATTCTATCGAATCGAGGCGTGACAGCTGATCCATCAGCCTGGCCTTGATCTTGGGCACACGCTCCTCCTCGTATTTCACCACTTCCTCCAACAGTCCGGAGATGGCCTGTATCTTGCTGACGAAGAATTTATACAGTTTCCTGCCTTCGGTGAGTCTGAATGCGTCTATGGCGTCCAGGGCGAGTCCAAGAGCCTCGCCAAGCGCCTTGCGGTCGTCGTCGCCGAATTCCACCGTAGCCGGTTTCATGGCGTCGGGCATACGCAGCAGCACCGAATACCAGTCTGCCGGTTCCGGCAATCCGCATTGTCTTGCGATTGCTTCTATCTGGCTTTTATATTCGCTTATCACTGTTGGGTCAAGACGCGCCGGGGCCTCGGTGCCGATCATTTCCTCGGTCACGCTCAATTCCACCTTGCCGCGCTCCAGACGCGCCGCGATGCGGTTGCGCATGTCAAGCTCCATCTCCCGCATCACTTGCGGCATCCGGGCCTGCAAATCCAGTTGTTTGCTGTTCAACGATTTCAACTCCACCGTCACTGCGCGCGCAGGACTGCTGACGGTGCCCCGGCCAAACCCGGTCATAGACATTATCATGGCTCGATCTAATTTTACTTGATCTAATTACTTGCCCACAAACCGTTCCTATTGTCCGCCCCTATCTTAACAATTTTTATATAACGGGCTCTTATTCTTGCAAATTTACATCTTTTATTTCAAAATACAAACAACGGGGCCGCAAATTATGGTTTGCAGCCCCGCATCAAGGTATGAATCGTGTTAAAATAGTCTTTACTTCACGGGCGTCACGGTGTAACCGGCCTGCTTCAGCTGGTTGAGGATTCCCTTGTCGCCTACCAAGTGACCGGCGCCTACCACGACAAGAAGATTGGTGTTCTTCATCTCCGGCTCCAACAGCTTCATCCAGTTGTTGTTGCGCGAGATTATCATCTTCTCGGCCGATTCGGGATTCTTCAGGACGGATTCTGCGCAGATGGTCTCGATATCCTTATAGTTCTGTGCTAAGTATGCGTTGGTGAGACGCACCAGCTTTCCGGCTTCGGCATCAATGTCCTCTATGGTCTCCATCAAGTCCTCGGCCTGCTTCGAGATGGGGTCTCCGAGCAACATATTGGTCTGGAATTCCATCGTCTCGAGTCCGGCCACCTGTTTGCCGGCCTTGCGGGCGCGCACCTGCAGTTCGTTGTCGATGCCCTGGCCGACATTCATGTCAGGCAGAACCTTGGCCGACATCAGAGCCGCCAGCTGCGTGCTGAGTCCGGCAGGTTTCAACATATACAGCGCTTCCATTGGAACCTCATCCGTACCGTATTTCGCCCAAGCCATGTTAAGATCGGCAAGCTGTTTTGCGGTCAGGATCTTGTCGATTGTGCTGTCGGCAGGCGCCATTATCATCTGCTGCATTCCCATCATAGCCGAGGGATCCATTGCAGCCTGCATGTCAAGCTCGCCATATACCTTGTCGGCATTCTGCATCGCTGCGTCCAGCCCCTTGATGGAATCAAGCAACGAAAGCGGTGCAAAGTGATGCGTACCGAATACATACGATGTCTTGCCACTGTTGTTGTCGGTCACTTTCCACAGCAGTGCGAGTGTGCGGCGGTTGCGATTACAGCCGTCAGGGCCATAACCAATAATGCTTTTACTTTCATAGTTTTATGCGTTTATTTTGTGATTATTTTCTGTGTTTTAATCGTTTAGCAGATTCAGAATGTCCTGCGGCGTATATCCGAGTTCGTCCATCGTGCGCCGCAACTCCGGAATGGTATTGCGCACGAATGACTCGCGCCGTTTCTTTATAATCGTATCGCGTGCGTCGTCGGCGGTGAAGTATCCCATTCCGCGACGCTGGTAAATGATTCCCGCTTCGGCCAGTTCGTCGTACGCCTTCATCACGGTGCGCGGATTCACGCCCAACATCACGGCCATGTCCTTGGTGGAAGGTATGCGCTCGCCGCATGACCAGCCGCCGGTCATCACCTGCGTATAGCAGTATTCTACCAGCTGACGCGATATCGGTATGTTGTCATTGAAATTCATCCCTGACGTTTCGCAAATTTCCTTATATACAATGTCAGCATCACCACGAAATACACCAGCATCACCACTCCGAGTATGTTGACGTATATCACTATGGTATCAAACAGGCTCGTCATGGCTTGCTCCACACTGACGCCTCCATCGAATGCACCCTCCTTACCTAATCTGAAGCCTGTCAATCCGGCCATTAATCCAATCAGGAAACTCGGTATGCAATACACCAGTATCGAAAAGCCGATCCCCTTTATTATGTTGTGGCTGCGCGACATTTCGGCACAATAAAGACAGGTTATCATGCCCCCCGCCATCATGGCTATACTCCACATCTTGAAGGCTGTCAGATGTCCTTCCGATATAGCCGCTACGTTATCCTGTATCTCGATCGTGCTCAACAACACGCTATAGGGCGCCTCGCCCCAATGCAGGTAGAATACGGAAGTGAGTATCAGCTCCGAGATGACCGGAACAACCACAAACGTCCACAGGAGCGTGAACACCAGCTTCTCGCTGTTCAGTGCTGGCAACGTAATGAACCTTTCGCGCATGCTCTTGAGTCCGAACAGTGACGAGGCGCACATCACCATGTATGTTATCGGCGTGACGGCGAGTGACCACAACATCACCAATATGTGCATTTCAACGCTTACCGCCAGTACGGACACCAATACAGTGTATCCCAACAAGATCCAGAACTCCCATTTCAGCACCGGCCACCAGAACTTAGTCACATCCCAAACCCCAAGCCATGAAAACCGGTCGCGGTTCCGCGAACTCTCTTGCTGTATTGTCATCTCGTTATTCATAATCCACTCCGTTGCTAAATGGTTTGTAATCGGACCGGCCGGGTCCCGTCATATATCTGATCACCTCGGGAGCAGCCGGGCTGTGAAGCGCGCCGTACAGCACCGCATAATCCACCGGGCCTGATTCAAGTCCGAGTTCATCGGCCATGTCCACCGGCAGGATGCTGCACATCTTACCGCCACGCCATTCTGAATAGAGGCTGTCATCCACCTTAGAAAGCGTGCGCACGAAGGCGAACCGTTCGGCTATCTCCTCGGTCATGGCCGTTAGGCGTATGTGGTTGGCCTGCATCACGATCAGTCCGTCGTACAGCGTCTCCATGTCGCTGATGGTGTGCGTGGCCACAAGCACCGTATGCTCGTCGTCGCATTTGCCCGCTATCATGCGCAGCAACGCCATCTTGCTCTCTATGTCCAGGCCGTTGGCCGGCTCGTCGAGCAGCAGCACTTCGGTATTGAGGCTCAACGCGTACGCCAGCATAGCCTTATGCCGCATACCTAACGACATCGAAGACAGTTTCTGACTTGAGCTTAAGCCGAACGCATCCAGGTTCCGTTTCAACTCCTCGGCATCGAAGCGGGGATAAAACGGCGCGTGACGATTCACCATTGTGTCTATGTTCTTCATGAAGGATCCGTCGTCCACGCCAAGGTAAAACACGCGGGCCAGTTCCGAAGGGAGTCTCTTGGTGACGGACACCCCGTCAACCACGCATTCGCCTCCGGTGGGCAGCAGCAGTCCGGCCACGCACTTCAGCATCGTGGTCTTGCCGGCACCGTTCTCGCCCAACATCAGATGCACGCCGGTTCCGATACGGGCCGAGACATTGTCCAATGCCGCTACGGTCGATTTGCCGTAATAGTATGAAAGGTTCTTTAATTCTATCATAACAGGTAGTGTAGTAATGTAGTGGTGTATTCAACTACACCGCAAAGTTATATCTTTTTTCGGAATCTGCAAAATAAAATGAACATTTTTTAAAAAAATATTAAAATATCGACTTTATTCGTTATCTTTGTGTTTGTATTGAGAGAAAGGCGTATATAATTATGCGTATAGTAAGGAACAGTATGTGCGTATTGCGCGAAGCCGTTCCGTTCTGCGCCGGAGGCGTAGCCTCTACCGCGCTGGAGGCGCAGTTCCTTCCCCATACGCCGGCGCAGCCTCCACCGCCATTGAAAAGACAAATAGAAAATAATATATAACCCATGAGTAACGAGACATTATTGAAAGAAGTTACGGCCAAAGCCCAGGCATGGCTTAGCCCGGAGTACGACGAGAATACCCGCAAGGAAGTGCAGGCGCTTCTTGACGCCGAGGACAAGACCCCGCTTATCGAGGCCTTCTACAAGGACCTGGAATTCGGCACGGGCGGTCTGCGCGGCATTATGGGCGCCGGTTCCAACCGTATGAACCGCTACACCGTAGGCGCAGCCACACAGGGACTGGCCAACTACCTGAAGGACTGCTTCAAGGAGCTGCCTCAGATTTCGGTAGCCGTGGGCCACGACGTGCGTCACCACAGCCGCGAATTCGCCGAGCTTACAGCCGACATCTTCAGCGCCAACGGCATCAAGGTGTACCTGTTCGACGGTCCCTGCCCCACTCCCGAGGTAAGCTACGCCATCCGTAAGTTAGGATGCCAGAGCGGCGTCATGGTCACCGCAAGCCACAACCCCAAGGAGTACAACGGCTATAAGGCATACTGGAGCGACGGCGCACAGATGATCTCGCCCCACGATGTCAAGACCATCGAGTATGTCAACCAGATCAAGAGCAACGACCAGATCAAGTGGGCTCCGAACAAGGATCTGATCCAGTCCATAGGCAAGGATATCGACGAGCAGTTCCTGGCCGACATCCACACCCTCAGCCTCGACCCCGAGGCCGACAAGCGCCACAAGGACATGAAGATTGTCTACACCCCCATCCACGGCACCGGCCTGCGTCTGATGTACGACTCGCTGAAGCTCTGGGGCTTCGAGAACGTGATCCATGTTCCGGCACAGGACATCCAGGACGGCGACTTCCCCACCGTCGCATCGCCTAACCCCGAGAACTCGGAGGCCATGCACATGGCCGTGGAGAAAGCCAAGGAAACAGGCGCAAGCCTCGTGATGGCTTCCGACCCCGACGCCGACCGCGTTGGTCTCGTTGTCCGCGACAAGGAAGGCAACTACCAGCTTGTGAACGGCAACCAGATCTGCATGCTCCTTATATATTACATCATCACCAAGAACGTGGAGAGCAATCTGCTCAACGGCACCGAATATGTGGTGAAGACCATCGTGACCACCGAGACCATCAAGCGCATAGCCGAGGCCAACGGTGTGAAGTGCTTCGACTGCTTCACCGGCTTCAAGTGGATTGCCAACGTGATGCGTGACATGGAGACCCAGGGCCGTTACCTTGGCGGAGGCGAGGAGAGCTATGGCTTCCTGGCCGAGACATTCGTTCGCGACAAGGATTCCATCTCCGCCAACTCGCTTGTGGCCGAGTGCGCCGCATGGGCTGCCGACAAGGGCATGAACCTCTACGAGGTGCTGGTTGACATCTACGCCAAGTATGGCTTCTCGCGCGAGCGTGGCGTCAGCGTGGTTCGTCCCGGCAAGACCGGCGCAGAGGAAATCGTGGCCATGATGAAGAACTTCCGCGAGAATCCGCCCAAGACCCTGGCCGGAAGCCGGGTGACGGCCATCAAGGACTACAGCGACCTCAACTGCCGCAACCTCATCACAGGCGAGGTGACCAAGCTGGAGTTCCCCACCACGTCCAACGTGCTGCAGTTCTTCACCGAGGCCGGCGACAAGGTTTCGGTTCGTCCCTCCGGTACGGAGCCCAAGATCAAGTTCTATGTCGAGGTGCGCGAGGACATGAAGGACAAGGCCGATTACGAGGCTACCGTCCTCAAGGCCGAGAAGCATATCGACCAGGTACTGGAAGACCTTGGTGTTAAATAAGGTGTAAATAACCTCACCGACACTATATGTCTAAAATCTCATGGCGCCCCGGAACGATGGTTTATCCCGTTCCGGCGGCGCTTGTTTCCGTAGGCGCCACGCCCGACGAATGGAACCTGCTGACCGTGGCGTGGATAGGCACGGTCTGTTCCGATCCGGCAATGCTTTCCATTTCGGTGCGGCCGGAACGCCACTCGTTTCCGCTGATTGAGAAGAGGGGAGAGTTTACCGTTAACCTCACCACCGTGGATATGGCCCGCAGCGTGGACTGGTGCGGCGTACGCAGCGGCGCGCAGTACAACAAATGGAAGGAGACCGGCCTTGTCCCGATTCCCGGCGAGAAGGTGAAATCTCCCACCGTGGAACAGAGCCCGCTCAGCATAGAGTGCGTGGTACGTTCCAAGACCGACCTCGGCACGCACACCATGTTCCTGGCCGAAGTGGTGAACGTACGCGCCGACGATCGTTATATGGACCCCGACACCGGCCGCTTCATGCTCGAAAAGGCCAATCTGCTCGCATACGTCCACGGCCACTATTACGCCTTGGGCGACATGATAGGCAAATTCGGCTTCTCAGTCCAGAAGAAAAAGCCGGAAACGAGTAAGAAGAAAAAGCAAGAAGCGACTAAGAAGGAAAAGAAATAAGACCTCTGACCTTGACTAATTTTTCAGGCTCCGTGCCGTTTTACGGGATGGAGCCTTTGCTTTGCCCTCAATTGTAGCAAGACATTGTTAACATTGTTAACGACTCCTTTTGTATATTGAAAAATTTATCGTAACTTTGCTAAACGGATTGGAGTATGCGAACTTTTGTTGAGACTCCGGCCCGGCGATTGATATGGCAAAACAGGACAACAGCGACAATCTATACGACATTGACGAACAGTTTGCGCCCCGCAACGGCCGCAAACACCGCCGCAACCGCACCCTGGTGAAATGGTTGTGGATATCTTTTCTGTCCTTGGGATTCCTCATCCTGTTCCTTATGCTGCTCATATACAACGGCGTGATAGGATACATGCCTCCTATCGAGGAACTTGAGGACCCGCACGACAAACTCGCGTCGTTGGTCTATGCCAGCGACGATTCGGAACTGGGACGTTACTACTACGGCTCGGGCAACCGCGTCTATACCGACTACAACGGCATCTCGCCCCACGTGATCAACGCCTTGGTGGCCACCGAGGACGTGCGCTTCCGCGAGCATTCCGGTATCGACTTCAAGGCATTGGGACGTACGGCCATCAAGACATTCCTGATGGGCGACAAGTCGTCGGGCGGCGCATCCACCATCACCCAGCAGCTGGCCAAACAGTTATATTCCGAGCCAAGCTCAAACCTGCTGAAACGCGCGCTGCAGAAACCCATCGAATGGATGATAGCCGTCAAGCTGGAACGCTTCTACACCAAGGACGAGATCATAAACATGTATCTCAACCGTTTCGACTTCCTCAACAATGCGGTGGGAATCAAGACGGCGGCCAACGTATATTTCGGCAAGGAACCGCGCGATCTGGAAATCCAGGAGGCGGCCATGCTGATAGGCATGCTGAAGAATCCGAGCTATTACAACCCTCTGCGCCACGAGGAGCGTACGCAACAGCGCCGCAACGTGGTGTTCGACCAGATGGTCAAGGCAGGCTTCATAACTCAGTCTCAACGCGATTCGCTCGCGGCCCTTCCCCTTGGTCTCGATTATCATAAGGTTGACCACAAGGAGGGAGGCTCACCCTATCTGCGCGAGGAGATCCGCCGTCTCATGACGGCCAAGAAGCCTGTGCGCCCCAAACGCGGCGATTATGCCGACAAATCCTCTTATCTCATAGCCCTCGGCGCTTACAATACCGACTCCACTGCATGGGAACAGAATCCGCTGTACGGCTGGATTCTCAAGAATCCCAAGCCCGACGGATCGTATTACAACCTTTACACCGACGGTCTGCGCATACACACCACAATCGACCCGACCATGCAGCGTTATGCCGAGGAAGCCGTGTACGAGCATCTTGGAGGATACCTCCAGCCGGCGTTCGAACGGGAGAAACATGGCTCGCCCACCGGCCCCTACACCACCAATCCCAATGAACTGAGCCGTGCCGGCGTGCAGCGGCTCATCAAGAACGCAATACGCCAGACCGAGCGCTACCGCATCATGAAACAGGCCGGTGCCTCGCAGGAAGAGATAGACAAGGCTTTCCACACCCCCTACACTATGGACATATTCTCCTACGTCAAGAAGACGGTGAAGGAGAACGGCCGCTCGGTGACCCGCATCGTGCCCGGTTCCAAGACGGTCAAGATGACTCCGTACGACTCCCTGCTGTATATGAAGACGGTGCTGCGTACCGGCGTAATGAGCATGGATCCGCACTCAGGTTATGTCAAGGCATACGTGGGAGGTCCCGATTTCACGCATTTCCAGTACGATATGGTTTCGCGTGGCAAACGTCAGATCGGTTCTACGGCCAAGCCCTTCCTGTACACGCTGGCCATGGAACAGGACTACAGCCCATGCTCCATGTTCTCCAACACGCAGCCTGTGTTCGGCGGATGGGCGCCGCGTAACTCCAGCCGTGCGCGCGTAGGTCAGATGGTCGACCTGCGCTGGGCGCTGACAAACTCCAACAACTGGATCTCGGCCCGTCTGGTACATGAACTCACCCCTGCGGCATTGGCCAGCAAGATGCGTCTGTTCGGCATCACCGGCTATATCGACCCGGTGCTTCCGCTCTGCCTCGGCACGGTCGACGTCCCCGTGGGACAGATGGTAGGTGCATTCACAGCGTTCTCCAACCAGGGCATCCGCGTCGATCCGGTGTTCGTCACCCGCATAGAGGACAACCAGGGCAACCTGATTTACTCCGCCGTGCCTCACCGCACCGAGGTGATGAGCGAGGACGCCTATTATAAGATAGTGTCCATATTGCTGAATGTGGTCGACTCCGGTACGGGCGCCAGCCTGCGCAGCCGATACGGAATACGCGCGCAGATGGGCGGCAAGACCGGTACCACCAACTCCAACTCCGACTCCTGGTTCATGGGATTCACCCCCGACCTGGTCACCGGCGTGTGGGTCGGCGGCGAGGAACGCTATATCCACTTCAACTCCATGGCATTCGGACAGGGTGCACGCGCCGCGCTGCCTATCTACGGACTGTACATGAAGAAGGTGTACGGCGACCGGAGACTCCCCTATTCGCAGGATACCAAGTTTGAATTTCCCGACGCGTTCTCGCCATGCGGCGACGGCGAATCGCCGTTTGTCCATGTCAGCGACGACTCCGTTCCCGAGGACACAGCCGAGGGAGTGTTCGACTAAGCATCTGCTCATTAGACAATGCACCTTAATTTTCAATACCATATAAATTAAGACCAAAAAAACACAAAACCGAGAATATTATGGCAAAGAAGCTTCAAATTCGAGACCTGACTCTTCGCGACGGACAGCAGTCACTGTTCGCTACGCGCCTGAAACAGGAAAACGTTGACAAGCTGCTCCCCCTGTACCGGGAGGCTAAGTTCTATATCATGGAAGTGTGGGGAGGCGCAGTGCCCGACTCCGTGATGCGCTACTTAGGCGAGTCCCCCTGGGACCGTCTGCGCGCATGCTCCAAGGAAATGAAGGGCATATCCCTTCTGTCCGCCCTGTCGCGCGGCCGCAACCTGTTCGGATACGTTCCCTATCCCGACAGCGTGCTCGAAGGCTTCTACAAGAAAGCCATTGAGAACGGTCTGAACGTGATGCGTATCTTCGACGCGCTCAACGACATCAACAACATCAAGGGTTCCATCCGGATGATCAACGAGCTGGGCGGCATCTCCGACACCGCCGTATGCTACACCGTCGATCCCAAGGGAACGCCCGAAAACGAGAAGATATTCACCGACGATTACTTCGTCAACCTGGCTCTGGAAATGGAGAAACTGGGTGCCAAGATGATCACCGTCAAGGACATGGCCGGTCTGGTAAGCCCCTCGCGCATATACACGCTGATGCCCAAGCTGAAGAAGGCTCTGAAGGTGCCCGTCGACTTCCACACCCACTGTACTCCCGGCTACGGTCTGGCTTCAGTGCTGACGGCCATCATACAGGGCGTGGACATCGTCGACACCAACATCTGGTGGTTCGGCGGCGGCTCCGCGGCTCCTTCCATCGAGCTTATAAAGATATTCTGCGACAAACTCGGCGTAGAGGTTGACGCCAACATGGAGGCTGTGGCCAAGATCCGCCACGAGCTCAAGAACGCCCGCAAGGCACTGGCTGACTTCGACCTCAACAAGGACAAATGGCCCAAGGACTTCGACGAGGCCTTCGCAGCCATGCCCAAGGAGATTGACGCCGAATTCGACCGCGCCATCGAAGCCGCCAAGAACAACAAGGAGGAGGAACTGCTCGACGCATGCCACAAGATCGAGGCTTACTTCGGACTTCCCAAGCCCAACGAGCTGGTGAAGAACGCCGAGGTGCCCGGCGGCATGTACTCAAACATGGTGGCCAACCTGCGCGCTCTCGGTGCCGAGGACGTTCTGGAGGACGCCATGGCCCTGATTCCGAAGGTGCGCCGCGATGCTGGCCTCGTGCCTCTCGTTACGCCTACCAGCCAGATCGTGGGTTCGCAGGCCGTGAACCTCGCCATGGACCGCCGCAAGGGCAACGCCGACTATACGCAGAAGAACAATCAGTTCATCTCGCTCGTGAAGGGTGAGTACGGCACGACTCCCGTGCCGGTAGATCCCAAGTTCCGCGAGCAGATCACAGGCAGCGCCGAGGAGAAACCCTACGACGTGACGTCATACAAGAAACCGGAGAACCCGAACCTCGACAAGTTCGGCGGCGTGCCTTTGGCAGCCAACGAGGAGGAATATCTGCTTCTCGAACTTCTCCCGGCCGTGGCCAAGACATTCCTGACCAACAAGCGCAAGGCCGAATATGACGCCAACAAGCCCGCCGAGGCTTCTGCCGCCGCTGCAGCCCAGGCTGCTCCCGCGGCTCAGGCTCCCGCCGGCGAGGTGTTCTGCGCTCCGATGGGCGGCAACATCATGGAGATCCGCGTGAAACCCGGCGACGTAGTCAAGCCCGGCGACGTGGTGCTGGTTTACGAGGCCATGAAGATGGAGAACGACCTGGCCTGCGACAAGGGAGGCAAGGTTAAGCGTGTGCTCGTGGCCGACGGCGACGTCATGTCCACCGACCAGCCTCTGATCGAGTTCGAAGGCACCGGCGCTCCCGTAGCGGCCGCACCCGCAGCTCCTGCCGCAGCTCCTGCTCCCGCCCCAGCTGCCGACGGTCCGATATTTAACGCTCCGATGGGTGGCACCGTACTCGAAGTGAAGGTTAAGCCCGGCGATGCTGTCAAGGCCGGTGACACCCTGCTGGTGTACGAGGCAATGAAGATGGAGAACAATCTGGCCAGCGACCGCGACGGCGTCATCGCCAAGGTCATGATCGAGGACGGCGACGTGATGAGCACCGACCAGCCCCTGTTCCAGTTTGCCGGAGCAGGCGCACCCGCCGCTGCCAAGCCCGCTCCCGCACCCAAGCCCGTAGCCGCTCCAAAGCCCGCGCCTAAGGCCGAGGCTCCCAAGCCCGCCGCTGTGGTGAAGAAAGTGGACATCAACCGCGCGTTGCCTTCGGTTGAAGGCGGCACAGCCGGCAGCAACCCCGTGCCGGAGCATCACGCCGACAACGCGCCGGCCCTGAAGCTCGCCAACGGCACGACACTCCAGATCGATATCAACCCCGACGGCGGCATATCGATCAAGATTACAACAGGGAAGTAAACCCCGATGATACACACAGGCCCCGCCCTCTCCCAGGACGGGGCCGTTTTATTTCGAGATTCTCGATTTATCCCGATTAATCCCGATTAATCCCGATAAATCCGCCCTTATTTGCACGGTTTCAATTTTTTTTGTAACTTTGCAGGCCAATTAGTGGGATCGCGACCTGCTAAACCAACTTTTAAACATTAAGTACGTACAAACTGAAATGAAAAAAGATCTTCATCCCAAGGAGTACCGCGAGGTATGTTTCAAGGACATGTCGAACGACGAGACGTTCATCACACGTTCCACTGTAGCTTCGCGCGAAACAATAGAAATTGACGGCAAGGAGTATCCTCTTGTAAAGCTTGAGATCACCAGTTCTTCGCACCCCTTCTTCACGGGCAAGCAGAAGCTGGTCGACACCGCCGGTCGTGTGGACAAGTTCCGCAGCCGCTACGGCAACCGCTCCAAGAAGTAATTCTTCGTCATCACCGACCCTAAGAGGGCATGTCGGAATCCGTTCCGCCATGCCCTCTTATTACTTTCATATTTGCAGGGGTGGGAAAAAATTGGTAATTTTGCACTTTAAAATTAGAGCGACATGCAACGAAGTCGGTTAACTCACTTGACAATAAGGGTAGCCGGCTTCAATAAAACAGACTTTCACTATGGTATTACCAGTATATGTATACGGACACCCCGTATTGCGCCGGGAGGCTGAGGATATAGAGCCCGATTACCCTGAATTGCAGAAACTTGTAAAAGACATGTTCGACACGATGTATGCCGCCGAAGGCATCGGCCTTGCCGCGCCGCAGATTGGCCTCAGCATCGCAGTCATAGTCATAGACGGGTCCGTGCTCGCTTCTGAATTCCCCGAATGCGCCGACTCAAAGATGGTGCTGATCAATCCTCAGTTAGAGATTATCGAGGACCAGGCCCCCGTGTCACGCAGCGAGGGCTGCCTGTCGCTGCCAGGACTCTCCGAGAACGTAAAGCGCGTGGAGCACGTGTCGCTCGAATGGGTCGACGAGAATTTCAAGCCCCACAAGCAGGAATTCTCCGGTTATCTGGCCCGTATCATCCAGCATGAATACGACCATCTGCTCGGAGAAGTGTTCACCGACCATATCGCACCTATCCGCAAGCAAATGATACGCTCCAAGCTCAATGCCTTCGAACGCGGCAAAGTGAAATGCGAATACCGCACCGTTACCAAATAACCTGACACATGGCTGACGATAAAAAAGTAATTTTCTCGATGGTGGGCGTCTCCAAGATCGTGCCCCCGCAGAAACAGATTCTTAAAGACATTTACCTCTCATTTTTCTACGGCGCCAAGATTGGCATCATCGGTCTGAACGGATCGGGAAAATCGACACTCCTCAAGATCATAGCCGGCATCGACAAGTCCTATCAGGGCAACGTGGTGTTCTCGCCCGGTTACAGCATAGGTTATCTGGAACAGGACCCGAAGCTTGACCCCGACAAGACGGTGCGTCAGGTGGTGGAGGAAGGCGTGCAGCACGTCATGGACCTGCTGAAGGAATATGACGAGGTGAACAACGCCTTCGGCGACCCCGAAGTACTGGAGGACGAGAACAAGATGAACAAGCTGATAGAGCGTCAGGCCGAATTGCAGGACAAACTTGACACGGCCGACGCCTGGAACATCGACAACCGTCTGGACCGCGCCATGGACGCGCTGCGTTGTCCGCCGGACGACCAGCAGATCAAGTACCTGTCAGGAGGCGAGCGCCGTCGCGTGGCTCTGTGCCGCCTGCTGTTGCAGCAGCCCGACATCCTGCTGCTCGACGAGCCCACCAACCACCTCGACGCCGAGTCGGTGGAATGGCTTGAACAGCACCTGGCACAATATCCCGGCACTCTGATTGCCGTGACGCACGACCGTTACTTCCTCGACCATGTGGCCGGCTGGATCCTGGAACTGGACCGCGGCGAAGGCATCCCATGGAAGGGCAACTATTCCTCGTGGCTCGAGCAGAAGACACAGCGCATGGCTCAGGAGGAAAAGCAGGCTTCCAAGCGCCGCAAGACCCTGGAGCGCGAGCTGGAATGGATACACATGGCGCCCAAGGCCCGTCAGGCCAAGGGAAAGGCGCGTCTGTCCAGCTACGACCGGTTGCTGAACGAGGACCAGAAGGAGCGCGAGGAGAAACTGGAGATCTACATTCCCAACGGTCCCCGTCTGGGCAACAAGGTGATCGAGGCCAACGGCGTGGCCAAGGCTTACGACGACAAGGTGCTGTTCTCCGACCTCAACTTCATGCTGCCCAGCAACGGCATAGTGGGCGTCATCGGACCCAACGGTGCCGGCAAAACCACCCTGTTCCGTCTCATCATGGGTCTGGAAAAGGCCGACAAGGGTACGTTCGACGTGGGCGATACAGTCAAGATAGCATACGTTGACCAGAACCACAAGGATCTGAGTCCCGACAAGAGCGTGTACGAGGTTATCTCCCAGGGTGTGGAATCGTTCCGTATGGGAGGACGCGATGTCAATGCCCGCGCCTATCTGTCGCGCTTCAATTTCACGGGCGCCGACCAGGAAAAGAAGATCGGCGTACTCTCCGGAGGCGAGCGCAACCGTCTGCACTTAGCCATGGCGCTTAAGAGCGAGGGTAACGTGCTGCTGCTTGACGAGCCCACCAACGACATCGACGTCAATACGCTGCGTGCCCTTGAGGAGGGTCTGGAGAACTTCGCCGGATGCGCCGTCGTAGTGAGCCACGACCGCTGGTTCCTGGACCGTATCTCGACGCATATCCTGGCGTTTGAGGGCGACAGCAAGGTGACATTTTTCGAAGGCAACTACTCGGAATACGAGGAGTTCAAGAAGCGCCGCGACGGCGCCGACAGCACCCCGCACCGAATCCGATACCGCAAACTGAGCTGAAACCAAAGTTGAAAAGGTTATAAAGTTGAAAAAGTTAAGAGAATAGTGCAGTCTTCCGAATCTCAACACATTTATCTTAACTTTTTAAACTTTTTCAACTTTCTAAACTACCACAAACTATAAACTGTAACATGGATTGGTTATTAGAGCTATTTGAACCAAACAACCTCTCCCTGCCGAGTACCATCATACTCTACTCGGTAGTGATTTTCACGGGTATCTACCTCGGGAAAATCAAGATTTTCGGCGTGTCGCTCGGCGTGACGTTCGTTCTGTTCGTCGGTCTGCTGCTGGGCCACTTCGGATATACCACAAGCCCCGAGGTGCTTAACTTCCTGCGGGACTTCGGTCTGATTCTGTTTATCTTCTCCATCGGTATGCAGGTCGGCCCCGGCTTCTTCTCGTCGTTCAAGGAGGGCGGCATCCGCATGAACCTGCTGGCCCTGCTGGGCATCAGCCTCAACGTGGCGGTGATGCTGGCCATCTACTACATCCAGGGCGGTGCGGAAGGAAGCACCTCTATCTCGCAGATGGTGGGCATCATGCAGGGAGCCGTGACCAACACCCCCGGTCTCGGTGCCGCACAGCAGACTTTCCTGCAGGTTGTGCCCGACGGCAGCAACGTCAGCCAGCAGATGTCCATGGGTTATGCCGCGGCCTATCCCCTCGGCGTGATCGGCATCATCCTCACCATGATCCTGATCAAGGCCATCTTCAAGATCGACAACGCCAAGGAGACAGCCGAACTGGAGGCCGAGTCCAACAACAGCGAGCTCGCGCCCCACATGATGACGCTGCGCGTCACCAACGACCTGATTGACGGTCTGAACATGCTGAAGCTCCACACCCTGATTTCGGCCGACTATGTCGTGTCGCGTATCGAGCAGCCCGACGGCCATGTCATCATCCCCACGTCCAAGACCGAAGTTCACCTCGGCGACCTCTGCCTCATAGTCTGCCAGGCTCAGGACGAAGAGATATTCAACCGATTCATCGGCCCCAGTGTCGAGAAGAAATGGGAGATGGAACAGGGTCCCGTAGTATCGCGCCGAATCCTTGTGACACGTACCGAATACAACGGCGTGAAACTCGGCTCGCTCCACCTGCACGACGGCTATCAGCTTAACGTGACGCGCGTGAACCGAGCCGGCGTCGATCTGGTGGCATCATCCGGTCTGCGCCTGCAGATGGGCGACCGCCTCACGGTTGTGGGCAAGCTCTCCGACATCGACAACCTGGCTTCCAAGTTAGGCAACTCTATGAAACGTCTGAACGAACCCAACCTCATCACCATGTTCATCGGCATCTTCCTCGGCATCGTGGTGGGCTGCATACCGTTGCAGTTCCCCGGCATGACGGTGCCCATGAAGTTAGGTCTGGCCGGCGGTCCCCTTATCGTCGCCATCCTGCTGAGTGCATACGGTCATAAGATACACCTGGTGACATACACCAACTCGTCAGCCAACCTGCTGCTGCGCGAGCTCGGCATCTGCCTGTTCCTCGCCTCGGTGGGTATTGCCGCCGGCAAGAACTTCGCGGCCACGGTGTTTACCCCCGAAGGCGCGACATGGGTGCTGTATGGTTTCGCCATCACGATGATACCCCTGCTTGTGATGGGCATCGTGGCCCGCGCCAAATACAAGATGAACTACTTCACCATCTGCGGTATGATTTCCGGTTCATACACCGACCCGCCCGCACTGGCCTACGGCAACAAGATTGCGAACAACGACGCTCCCGCCGTCAGCTACTCCACCGTCTACCCCCTCACCATGTTCATGCGTGTGGTCGCCGCCCAGTTGGTCATCCTGTTCTTTATATAAGGTCTTGACACATGATATAAAGTCTTGACACATTTTAGGATAAGGCCCGTTTAATTCATAAAAATGATTAAACGGGCCCTTTTTCATTTTGAGGTTAATCAAATTTTGACTAATTTTGTTTATACTTAGAACAGAGTATTGACAAACTAAAATAAACGATAGAAATGGCAAAGAAATGGATTTGCACCGTATGCGGCTATATCGCAGAGGGTGAGACCGCTCCCGAGAAGTGCCCGATGTGCGGTGCTCCGCAGAGCAAGTTTAAAGAGCTGAACGAAGAGGATGCCCTGAATTTCGTAACCGAGCATGAGATTGGCGTAGCCAAAGGCACCAGCGAGGAGATGATCAAGGACCTGAACACTCACTTCATGGGCGAGTGCACCGAGGTAGGTATGTACCTGGCCATGTCCCGTCAGGCCGACCGCGAGGGTTATCCCGAAATCGCCGAAGCTTTCAAGCGTTACGCTTGGGAGGAGGCAGAGCACGCTTCCAAGTTCGCCGAGCTGCTCGGCGACATGGTATGGGACACCAAGACCAACCTTGACAAGCGCATGCACGCCGAGGCCGGCGCCAACGCCGACAAGATGCGTATCGCACGCAACGCCAAGGAAGCAGGTCTGGACGCTATCCACGACACCGTTCACGAGATGGCAAAGGACGAGGCCCGTCACGGCCGCGGCTTCGCCGGTCTCTACGAGCGCTACTTCGGCAACAAGAAATAATCGAACCCCGATTACATAACCTCTCAAGGGTGTGTCAACCTTCCGTTGACACACTTTTTTATTAGTAGCGCGGGACTGTCCGTGCCGCGCATTGCCTCGGAGAGGCACCGGGCTTGTGGCTATTTTCTATGCGCGGCTCAGAGCACCCACGCCACTAACGACGCAGCTGCTCCTGTTTCTCCTGTTCTCCTGTCAAAAATAAACCTTGCGTTCAGAATACACTCCTGTTTCTCCTGTTCTCCTGTCTAAAAGTCATAATGCGTAATGTGTGGCGGCCTTGGTCGCCTTTTTTGTTCCATACAACTTATTTTTCGGCGGGTTCAAACTTATTTTTACTGTACGGTGTTCTAATTTCAGAATTTTAAGAATGGCGAATTATGCGGCAAGCATTGCGCAAAATACTCTATTATCATACTTAAGCCATTCGAAATCACGAATTTAATAAATCAGAATATTATGAACACAGCACCATTGCAAGGCATTAAGGTGATAGACTTCACCAGCGTACAGTCCGGCCCGTCATGTACACAGTTGTTGGGATGGCTTGGAGCCGAAGTCATCAAGATCGAGCGTCCCGGTACCGGCGACGCTACCCGTAACGAACTTCAGTTCGATCCCGATTGCCCCAGCTATTACTTCCTGCAGCTGAACAGCGGCAAGAAGTCGCTGACTCTTGACGCTGCCACTCCCGACGGCAAGGCCATTCTGACCAAACTGATCGAGACCGCCGACATATTCGTCGAGAACCTTCACCCGGGCGCAATGGACAAGCTGGGATTCAGCTGGGAGGAAGTGCACAAGCTCAACCCCCGCTGCATCTACGGTACCATAAAGGGATTCCCGGTAAGCTCGCGTTACGCACATCTTAAAGCATACGAGCCTGTGGCTCAGGTTACGGCCGCCGCCGCTTCCACAACCGGCTGGTACAGCGGCCCCGACAATATCCCGACGCAGTCCGGCGCCGCCCTGGGCGACTCCAACACGGGCATGCACCTCGCCATCGGTCTGCTTGCGGCTCTGGTGCAGCGCACCCACACAGGCGAGGGCTCGTACGTATACCAGTCCATGCACAACGCATGCCTCAACCTGTGCCGTATCAAGACACGCGACCAGCTCACGCTCGACAAGATAGGATACCTGACCCAGTTCATGCAGTATCCTAACGAGAAATTCCCCGACTATGTGCCCCGTTCCGGCAATACCGAGGGCAGCGGCGTGCTCGGCTGGACATACAAATGCAAGGGCTGGGAGACCGACCCCAACGCATACGTCTACATCATCTTCCAGCGCGGCAAGAAGGACTTCGAGAAAGCCGTGGAGGTATTCGGCTTCCAGGACTGGCTGACAAACCCGGACTTCAACACCGCCGACGCCCGCGACCGTCACAAGGACGCACTGATAGCCCGCGTCCAGAAATGGGTTCTTGACAATGACCTCGACAAATACCAGGTCACCGAGAAACTTGCTCCCGCAGGGGTGCCTGTGGCTCCGGTGCTCAACACCAAGGAGATCATGGACGACCAGTCGCTATACGACGGAAACACTCTGGTCAAGATAGACCAGCCCGGCAAAGTCGGCGAGTTCGTCACCGTCGGAGTGCCCTTCACCATGAGCAATTTCCAGCCGACGTATCCTCCCTGTCCGACATTAGGCGGCAACACCGCCGAGGTGCTGAAGGAATACGGTTATACCGACGCACAGATCGCGGAGTTCGCCAAGAACGGCACCACCGCTCCGCTGCCCGACGGAAAGATGTAATTTAAACTGAAAGTTTAAAAGTTTAAGAAGTTAAAGAGTTGAAAAAGTTAAGATAATAGTGTAGACTCTGAAAGCAGCGTCTTGGTATTATCTTAACTTTTTACACTTTATAAACTCTTTGAACTTCCATTTACTCCTCTCAAACTTTATAAACTATAAATAACTTGATTATGGGAAATACAACATGTAACTGCAATCCGAAGCCGGCTCCCAAGTTCCCGGAGCAGGTTACGGGTATGTATATACTTGCCGAAAGTCTTCGTCGTTTAGGTCTGATGGATGTGTTCGGGCTTGTGGGCATCCCCGTCACCGAGGCTGCCTACGCCATGCAGAAAGTAGGCATGAACTTCTATGGCTTCCGTTTCGAGCAGCAGGCCGGCATGGCTGCCGCCACCTACGGTTATCTGACACGCCGTCCCGGCGTGCTTCTCACCGTGTCGTCGCTCGGCTTTATGAACGGTCTGACGGCCACGGCCAACGCCACTGTAAACTGTTACCCGATGATTCAGATATCCGGTGCCACCGACCCGACCATGGTCGACATGAAGATGGGTACATACGAGGAACTGGACCAGCTTAACACCGCACGTCCTCTGGTCAAGGCTGCATTCCGCTGCTCGTATGCCAAGGACATCCCGTCGGCAGTGGCCCGCGCATACCGCGCTGCCGTCTCAGGCCGTCCCGGCGGCGTGTACATCGACATGACTACTCCGGCCCTGGCCGAAATCATGGATGCCGCCTATGCCGAGAAACTGTTCTACACCCCGGTTGACATCTATTCCACCGTCGCACCCAACGCCGAAGCGGTGAAACGCGCGGTCGAACTGCTGACATCGGCCAAAAAACCGGCTATACTCCTCGGCAAGGGCGCCGCTTACGCCGGACTCGAGGATCTGGTGAAGGAACTGGTAGAGACCTACAACATACCTTATTACCCCATGTCGATGGCCAAGGGACTGCTGCCCGACAACGGCCCGCTCAGCGCCATCAGCTGCCGCTCCACCATCATGGAGGAGGCGGACGTGGTCGTAGTGATCGGCGCGCGCCTGAACTGGATGCTCTCTTTCGGCCGCGGCAAGTGGAACCCCGCCGGCAAGTTCATTCAGCTTGACGCCTGCGCCGAGGAGATAGACCGCAACGTGCCTATCGCTGCGCCGGTGGTGGGCGACATGCGCACTTCGCTGCAGATGATTCTCGACGGACTGAAAGGCAAGACCATAGCCGCCGACCCGACGTGGGTCAGCGGGCTGCAGGCCGAGACCGCCGCGAAGAACGCCAAGTTTGCCAAACGCCTGGAGGAAGCTTCCACGGCAATGCCCATGAACCATTGGACGGCACTCAGCGCCATCAAGCCTATCTTAGAGGCCAATCCCGACATCGTCCTGATCAACGAAGGTGCCAATACCCTTGACGACACTCGCGACACAATCGACATGTCGCTGCCGCGTCATCGCGTGGACTGCGCCACATGGGCCATCATGGGCATGGGCATGGGTTCGTGCGTCGGAGCCGCCGTGGCCACAGGCAAGAGCGTAGTGGCCATCGAGGGTGACTCCGCGTTCGGTTTCTCCGGCATGGACTTCGCCACCATCTGCCGTTTCAATCTCCCTGTGACGGTCGTGGTGTTCAACAACGGCGGCATCTACAACGGCATCGGTGTCAATCCGGGCGGAGGCGACGCACCCGCGCCCACAACGCTCGACATTAACGCGCAGTATAACCTGATAGGGGAGTGCTTCGGAGCCGCCGGCTACCGCGTCGACAACGTGGCCGACCTGAAGAAAGCTCTCACCGAGGCCATCGCCTCCAAGAAACCGGCCCTGATCGACGTGCAGCTTGCCGCCGACTCCGGCAAGGAATCCGGCCACATCGGATACCTCAACCCGGCTCCGCTGATCGACTATACCGTTTAATTATTAAAAACAAAAGGTTATGAGTAACATGATGCATATCATCCTGTATGCCATCGTCCCGATTATCGTGGTGATGCTTGCAGGATACATATCGGGCAAGAAGGGAATCTTTACCGCCGACAACGGTAAGGCCTTCAACAAGGTAGTGCTTGACTACGCATTGCCGGCCGCCCTGTTCGTGTCGATAGTCCAGGCCAACCGTCACATGCTGGTGGAGGACCTGAAGCTGACCGTCATATCGCTTGTGGTGATTATGGCGTGCTTCATGGCCGTGTACTTCATCTATGCCAAATGCTTCAAGAACACCACCGCCGCCGACGGCGCCATCATGGCGCTGGTGAACGGTTCGCCGACAATCGGCTTCCTGGGATTCGCCGTCCTGGAGCCTATCTTCGGACACACCGTGGGTGTTGCGCTGGTAGTGGCCATCGTGGGTATCGTCGTCAACGCCGTGGGTATTCCTGTCGGACTGTCGCTGCTTAACAACGCGCTGGACAAGGAAGCCGCGCAGAAGGCCGTGGCCAACGGCGGCACCGTGGCTGCGACGGCCGGCGGCACAGGTGGCACCGCTACGGGCAAGCCCCGCCGCAATGCCGGATGGAAAGCCGTGATCAACGCTCTGGAACAGCCTGTGGCATGGGCTCCTATCTTAGCCGTGGTCTGGGTTGTAGTCGGAATTCCATGGCCCGAGTGGCTCAGCCCTTCGTTCGACCTGATCAAGGGGGCCAACGCCTCGATGGCCGTGTTCGCCGCAGGTATTACACTTTCGGCTTTCAAGATTACCATCAACTGGCAGGGTATTTTAGGATGTATCCTCAAGATGATAGTGATGCCGGCACTGCTGCTGATAGTGGGGCTGCTGTTCAAGATGACCGAGACCAACCTCGCCATGATGGTTATAGCCGGCGCACTGCCTCCGGCATTCTCCGGTATCATCATTGCTGACGAATACGACACATACGTGGCTACCTCCACGTCGTCGCTGGCATTGTCCGTCATCACCTTCATCGGCTTCTGTCCCTTCTGGATCTGGTTCACGCAGTTCTGCTACCAGCACTTCCTGGGATAACTGGAATGACTGCGTCCACGCTGTCAACCTGTGGGCGGTGAGGACACCGCCCCTCCAGTCAAATTACGTTGGCTTTCAGGAAAGCCACGCTTCGAGGCACAGAAGATGTGGATCTGATATATATATACTTGTGAACTCGGCCCGGACGTCTGTCCCGGGCCGAGAATTTTATTATGATCTCGGCTGTGTCGCCCGGCAGGATTTCAGAGTGCGGGTAGCTTCCCACGCTGCAGCTGCAGTTGGTGCGCACGGACGTGATGACGAACGGTGCGTTGCCGGTGTTGGTCACCGGCAACGGAGCCGACGCGACGCTGTCCTGCGGCACGTCGCCGAGGTCGATGGTGTCGTTCACCAGGAGCAGTATGCCCGCTTCCGGCTTTGCCGCCCCGCACAGGAGCAGTATCGACAGCACGGACATAAATATTTTCACTGCGCGTTTCATATATGTTTATTTTGACAGTATGGTTATTTAGACAGGAGAACAGGAGAAACAGGAGTTTATTCTGAACGCTAGGTTTATTTTAGACAGGAGAACAGGAGAAACAGGAGATTTATTGTGTTGACACTCCTGTTTCTCCTGTTCTCCTGTCTAAACCAATAATCTCCTGTCTGAACCTGTCAGCGGATGATGAGCTTGGCGGTTTTGCGCTCGGTGCCGTCGTCGGCTTTCAGGACATAGACGCCGGCGGGAAGCGTGAAGGATACCTGCGGGGCGTCGGCCTGATGCGAGGCGGTGTGGACGCCGAGCGTGTCGAACACGTCGATGCTGATGTTCTGACGTCCGGTGGAGACGGTCACGGTGTTGCCGATGCGCTCTATGCGTATGGCGCGGATTCCGTCCTGCGTGCCGCCGCGCGTGATGTAGTAGCGTCCGTTCGTGCTGCCGGTCACCGGTATCTCCATGCCCTCGTATATCGGCTCGCTTTCGCCGGTGGCTATGTCGAGCAGCACGCAGTCCGCGGCCTCGGCCACGTTGCTGAGGCGTATGGTCAGAGTTTCGGCCGGGTCGTCGGTCGCTACGCCGATGCCGGTGCCGTCGATGTCGTCCGTCACGTTGATTACGGCGGCACGGTGTCCGGCCAGCGAGTAGACGAGCGGCGCGGTGACGAGCTGACGGTCTATCATCAGCGGCGCGTCCTCGTCGCCATAGCCGGAGGAGGCGTTCATGTCGGTCACTATCAGCGAGCGCGACAGGACGGTGTTGTTGCGCAGGGCCTCGAGCACAAGGCCGGGAGCCTCGGCTTCCGCCTCGGAACGGGACATGGAGGCGGAGGAGGACGGGGAGGCGGAACGGGAGGCGGAACGGGAGGCGGAGCGGGTGCCGGGCTTGCGGAGGGGGTTGCCGCCTGCGGCGGTGCGGAGCATCGTGCTGTTGTCGTAGGTCAGCTCCAGCTTGTTGCCGGTGGGAGTGTAGCCTTCCTTCAGCTCCACGAAGAAGCCTTGCAGCGGCGATACCTTCGCTTCGGCGCCGGTAATCTGATTGGTGTATGTGTACTTGCCGAACACGGAGGCGGCCTCTATGGTATTGTCGGCCATTATCCAGTACACAGGCTTGATCTTGTCGGCGTTCATCTCCAGCAGCTTGGCCATGTTCAGCGGTGCCATGAACGGGTTGCCGAACAGATAGTAGCGCGAGTTGCCAGCCACGGTGCCGGTCATGGTGCCTGTCTGCCCGTCCTCCAGAGAGTTGAGGCGGTAGTTGGCCTCTGCGGTGTGACCCGTCTCGGTATGGTCGCCGTGGATACCAGACTCGGTGGTGTTATTGTCCGGGCCGGTCCAGTCGATGTCGTAGTAGTACCAGTCGGCGTCGGCCTTGGGGAGACGCATCAGCACTTTCTCCGGTTTTTCTGTCACACGGGAGTGGTCGGTGTAGATGGAGAAGCCTTCGCCCGGTTCGTATTTCTCCAGCACATCGTTGTACACGTGGCTCCATGTCGTGGCCACGGCTACGTTTTCCTGTGTGCCGTCGCCGCCGTCGGATGCGGGCAGATGGAACAGTGTGGCGTTGGCGGCGTCCCAGTTGCGCTGGAACACGGCGGGAGCGAAGCGGTTGTTCAGTTTCGGGTCGTAGGTAATGTCGCTGAAGCGCAGTGTCTCCTGCCGCGAGTTGGCTGTAGGCATGTACATGTCGCCTGCCAGAGTCTCGGCCAGAGGGGAGGAGAGGGTGTACCAGCGGCCGGGCGTCATCTCGAACTCCACCCATGCCTTGTTGTAGGTAAGGTATTGCTGGTTGGATATGCCGGCGTTGGGCATGAAGTCGATCTGGTCGCATACATGAGCCTGCCACGGACCGCATCCTAAGAAGTCATTGCCTTCGAAGGCCACCATGTCGTAGTTGATGTCGTATGTGGATGACTTTTTCAGCAGATCCAGCAGGTTGCCCGTCTCATCGTCGATGTCAGCGGTCTTGTCTTTCGGGTCGGCAGTCCAGGTCATGGACTTGGTGCCTTCGCGTGTGTAGACGTCTATCGTTTGGTCAACGGTCTTGTACAGGTATGGATCCTCGATTGGGAGGGGTTTGTTGTCCGTATCCTTGAGCGTCGACGACTCCGCGGGCAGAATTACCTTGGTGAACGGAGCCGGGGAGTAGCTGCGCGTCATGACATTGCTGCCGTCGGTCACGAAGTCGTCCAGGCCGTTGCCGTTGGTCTTGTCGGCGTCGGTGGCGTAAAGGCCCTTCGTGTCAACGCGCTCCCAGAACATGTCGTTGTTCCAGTTCAGGCTTTCGTTATTGCCGCCCCAGCGCATGTATTCCGGCACAATCTTCAGCGTCACTATCTGGCGTCCGGGACATGCGGGCACATAGTCCACACCATCCAATACTTCCTCCATATATGGAATGGCGAATCGGTAGTAGTAACCTTCCTTGAAGTTCAGGGCCTTGGTCTCCGGGTCGGCGGGGTCATCCTTGTAGAACACGATACTTGCCATATTGTCGGCCACGCTGTTGTCGGTCGATACATTCGCCTTGAGCTTGACAAGACGTCCTACGGCCCATAATCCCTGGTCGTCGGGGAAAACCTGACCTTCATTCAGGTCGTCGCCGTCAGGTTCGGGATGCAGTCCCTTGTAATCCGGGTCGTTGGTCTCGGTCAGATATACCTCGGACCGGTCGTTGTCGTTTCCGTCTTTGCCGGGGTTGATCACCATCTGCGTGATGGCGTCACTGGTAGAGGACACGTAACGGATAGGGAAGTCGAGTGTAAATTCGGCGTTGGCGCTTTCGGCCTTAGATGCCGAGGCCTTGCGTATCTGCTTAAGTCCGATGCGAAGCGGCGCGTCATTGATGTAATCGGGATAGGAATCTATAGCCGTCAGGCCACCTTTCATGCGCGGGGCGTGTTTGCCTACAGTCATCTTCAGTTCCACAGGCTGCGGGCAGACTACGATGTCCTTGGGATCCACGAGCACGCCGTTCTCCAGTATCTTGGCGTTGCCATCGTAGTCGCATGGTATCGCCGACACGAAGTATTCGGCCTCCGATTCACCGGCGGGGATGCTTGTGTCGGGGAACACGAACGAATGCTGATGCAGGTAGATCTTCGGCGCCACGCCGTCGCTGGCGGTCGTGACGCTGACCAGATATTCGCGGTCGGCCTCGGTGTATTGTCCGGTGCATTCCTGTATTGCTGAAGTGGCGTCAGGGTATGCGGTGCGGAACCGGGCCAGTGCGTCGGAGAGCATCACGGTGTTGCCTCCCTTGTCGGTGGCGGATTCCAGATAGAAGTCTGCCAGGCTGCCGATGTACCAGTCGAACGAGGCGTTCTGTATCACGATGGGATATTCCATGTCGCCGGGGCGGTTGCCGACGTGATAGCCCACCATGTCGAGCTGAATCACCGGCGAATCATTCTCGCAGCATTCCAGATCGGTGCCGTTGCCCGTAGGGTAGCCGTCCACCTTGACCTTGCCGGTGCCTTCTATCTCCACGAGGCATTTGGTGGAGCATTCGTTGTCGATGTCGTAATCCGCGAGCGTAGGTCCGGTAAAGGGCTGTCCCGGAATTTCGGGCGCCCCTTCGGGACGGTTGAACAGCAGGACGTAATATTGGTTGCCGACACGCATATTGTTGTCGCGAACCCAGCAGTTGAAGGAAAGGAACTGAGTGCCGTTCATCACTTCGCCCATCGGGGTGCCGAATACGCCTTCGGTATATTCGGGAAGCCCGGAGAAGTCGGTGGTGAATTCCATCAGGCCGTATGTGGCATCGTCGGCTTCGCTTTCGCGGTCGGTGCCGTAGCAGCCCTTGAGCACCGAGGCGGCGTAAGCATCTTCGGATGTCAGACCCTGTTCCCTGAGATTGTCGAACTCGGCTTTGTTTACGAAGGAGTAATAAAGATTCACTTTTCGGGCTTCCTCACCCTCTTTGGAGGGATTGAGGTCTACTATCTTGAGCAGGTTGTCGAAAGGCACATATACTTTCATATCCGTCACCTTGTCCTTGTCGTCGCAGGGGAAGGAGAGCTGCCGGGCCTTGACGTCCGAGCGCATGATGTACACCTGCACGTTGTCGATGGCGTAGTCGGCGCCCTCGGAACTTGAGGCGTTGTTGTCCAGCTCTATCTCGTAATGGTCTATCCGGCTCGCGTCGATGTCGAGGGCATCAATTTCGGGCGTGAAGTTATAATACACCTTACACCATTCTCCCGGATATTTCAGCGGCCCTGTGACAAAGGAATGGAGGCGTTCCCTGGTATCGTCCTTCATCACTGCGATAAAGTTAAACGATACATTGGCCTGTTCGGGTCCATTGAAAGTCGCGACCCATGCCGAGACATGCAACGTGGCGCCATGGCATAGCTTGCCTACACTCAGGCGGCAGGTAACTCCGGGGTCAGACGAGGCGTTCAGCCAATAGAAATAACCCGGTTCCGGTTCGGTCGGACCGGTATATTCCTCTCCTTTCGCTGCTGCGGCTGCCATGTCCTGCTGTATCTTATATCCCGACTCGTAGAAATGACGGTCGAACAGACCCGAGGCGACGTTGAAATTGTCTCCTGCGCCACGATTGACGGCTTCCTTCCATTCCACTACGGATGAATGCTGGGCGATACGGTAGGTGCAGTAATTATGGCCGCGTCCCAACGTGGAACCATACTCGCACATGTTGCGTGGCAACGGCCATTTCAGAGCATAATATTTTTCACCCGGATCCGATTGCGCGTTTCCTCCGAATCTGGTCTGCCAGGGATGAAAAATATAATCTGTGACCGGGAAATCGGCGGCATCGCCTAACATATTGTTGAAACCCAGGTACTCGTCACAGTTTATAGTGCTGTAAGCCGATCCGAATCTTTCGGTCAAGTCGGCCTCGGTTCCAACAGTCTTATCCTTTAGTTCCTGTTCATTGCAGATGTATGCCTCATTTGATTCGGCAGGGTTTATGAATTCAATGATGAATTCACGCACTATCAGGTCATGTGCCTCGTCTCCCAGAGGATTTTCGGGGTGTTCGGGATCGTAAGGATGCAGAATGTTGCCGTTCACATCCTGTGCGACAAGACGAACTACATATTTACCGGCCTTTGCAGCGTTGCTGCAGCAAAGCATACGATAAACTTTCTGGTTGCCTCCACAGGCATAATAACGTGGGGAATCGGATTTGTCATCGAGAGTGCGTGATCCTACCAGGAGCACTTCTTTACCGAGGCTGAAGGTTGCGTCGTCCCACATACAGTCTTGTTCTTCCTCGATGCCATCGGCATTGGTCACTAATTTTTTTGTAACGACCTTACACCCTGCAACACGACGATAGTCGGAATTGCTGATTTTATAATAGAAGCGCGAACGTGCGTCCCAACCGTCGCCGGCCGCTATGGGCATACCGGCGTCAAGACGGACATTGAAGTCCGTGCCTGTCAGAGCGGTGATATACCTGCGGGTCTTTACCAGATATTCCTGATTCTTCTCGTGCGATCCGGACATCTCCTCGGCAAACTGACGACCGTCCTTGATATGGAATATGTGGCGGTAACAGAGTTCCGGCTCATAAATCTTGCGGTGAGCGTAATCGATGTTCAGATTCGCATCCATCGAGGGTTCCATTCCGCTGCTTGTCGGGTCTTTGACATTGAACGAATAGCTGAAATCAGCAGCTATGGTATATTCCTTAGGCAATCCAAGTAATTCGCCACTCTTGGCATACGGAGAGCGGGGGAAGAAGAATGTGGCGTATGTACCGGCATTTCCAGATCCTTTTTCATTCGGTTTAATAGTATAGAAAGAGCCGGGATTATCACTGGACATAGGCTTGCCGTCAGCATCTGCCCATACCCAAGAGCCTGGAGAGTCGTCGTATGTGTCCACGGAATCATCGGGATTGTCCGGACCCTCGCCCGGCAATGACAGTCGTACATACGGATAGGGATACGCTCCTGCACCGTCGCCGTCTTCCGTGCTGACAGCCCAATAGCCGGGTTTGCCGCCGTTCAGCTTGCCTAGGAACTCCTCGGTGTTAAGGCTGGCAGGATCTGTCGGAATCTGCTTTATGCTGGCGATTGGAGGATTATTGGAATAACAATTGGTGACAGTTACACTATTATTATCAGAATAATAGAATGCATTGGTGGTGTAAGTTTCTGGATCACCGTTCCAGTTGCGAGTCTCGACTTCTGCATCCGTAACTGTCCAGCAATTGGAGATGGTTGATTTTCCTCCATGTGTTGTAAAAATAGTGGCTGAAGGGAAAAACAAATGTTCATTATAGAACCCAGATGCTTTTAGAGTCCCCGTAACAGCGCAATTCCTGATTTCTACATTGCAAGCCGTTGAATTCCAATTGCCGATAATTCCTGATACTGCTTGTGCCTTCAGTGTAGCCTTATTTATGACGCCTTGTATCACGAATGTTTCTTCTCCCCAGTTCGGAAGTGTGCCGATGATAGCCGCGGTAGGATTGTTCCATGCGTTTTCAGTAGTATTGGTAAAGCTGCAGTTCTCATCGAATATAATATTTCTCAGAGAGCCGGCATAGGTCTTATTATTAACAGATTGTATCCCCAAAGATGAGATAAATGCCACACCTCCGTTATTCGCAGTGTAATGCAGGTTCTTGATGACATGACCCTGACCGTCGAATGTGCCGGCATATTTTTCGATTTTGGGGAATTGGTCGGGCTCCCAGCTATAGCCGGAGAAATCAAGGTCAGCCGTCAGCTTGGCATCAAGCAGTTTGTCGGTCTTTACCTTTTCAACAAACTCCAGGAAGTCGTCGACTGTGGCGATTTCGAACGTAGTTACAGGCTGGGGGTCATCGCCACCGCCGGTTTCGGGTTTGTCGTAATGGCTTTCGCGGGGGAATCCGATGCCGGCGAAGTAGCCGTGATTCTTGGAATAATAGATGTCGCGGGGATCAACGAGGAAGTCGAGCAGACGTGCGCCAGTGGTCGGGTCTACAAGATGACCCCCGGTCTCGTAGTCATACCAGTGTGCGTACGACACATCGTATTTGTCAGGCATGCGTGTCGGCATCTCGTAGTAGGGCACAAGGGCCACGGCATCGCCCGGCACTGCGTAGTAGGTGTGCTCTATGACGTGGGTGCGCTGACGCTTGCCCTCTTTGACCAGAGGATTCTCGGCACCGGTGACCCAGGAATATTTAGGCATTTCGATGCCATATTTGGCCAGGGTCAGCAGGTCTTTCTTCCAGATGCCGTTCTCGTCCCAGCAGGCGTCCCAGTCGCAGAAGTCCTTGGGATTGTCGGCCGTGTCGTAGTGGTCAAGCTTATGCAGGTCGAATATGCCTCGGGTATTTACAAACTCATAGTCGGCATAGTCGGGACGCAGGTCGGTGTTCAGATGGAAACGGTCGGTAAGGTATGATTCTTTGCCCGGCTCGGTATTGAAGAAATAAATGGCCCCGGAATCCTTCTTCACCTTCAGCAACTGGAAGTGGGCGAGGCACATGCTCCGGTACTGGGTCCCCTTGTTCAGCGTCTTGCTGTTGTTGGCCGTGACGGTGAAGCGGATGTATCGGAATGTCTTGTCAGTGTGGATGCGTGTGGAGAATTCTTTGGTTCCCGGACCCCGGTATGTGAAGTAAACGTGCGTGTCGGGATCGGCGAACGGTTCCCACGTCACACCGTCCCGCGATACCTCGACATGAAATGCCGTCGGATGCAGTTTCTTGCCGAAGTTGCTGATGTTCAGGTTTGTGGGAGGATTCTGCTCCTTGTGTCGGGTCGTGTATACCACTATATCCTCGTCGGCAGCGAGTTTAAAGCCTTCGCCGAGGTCTATCTGCAGATATTGAGGATCCTGGCACGTGCCTTCTGTGTCCGAAATCCAATACGAATAATTCACGGCACTGTTCGAATCGTCGATCAGTGTCTTGAGGTCGGCATCGCTCGCACTGCCGTTGTTGGTGACGTTATGGGCGTTGGAGTGCAGCTGGGAGGGGTCTGTGATCAGAACCTCGGGAAGTGGCGGTACGGCCGGCTTGGACGGGTCGGCGGTGCCGCTGTCCTGAGCCATGGCCGGCTGAAGGCATGTCGAGGCAATGGCCGCCGCAAGAAGCGCCGGCTTCATTAACCGCTTGAGTGTGCGTCGTATAGTGATCTGCATAAGTCGCGTATGTTGTTTCAAATCAAGCACGGACAAAAGTCCTTATAATAATTTTCTGACAGGAGAACAGGAGGAACAGGAGAGTCGATTGAGGCAATTCTTACTGTGGTTTCTTTTGCATGGAGAACGGGAGTCCGACTTGAAATGTCTCTCCTGTTTCTCCTGTTCTCCTGTCTAAAAATATCCATTACTGTTCGCGTATTATTTTTACCGTTCGGGTGAATTCCTGATAGGCGCCGGAATTGACCGTACGGGCGCCGATCTTGAATTCCACTTCGGCCGAGCCGGTTATGTCGAAAATCTGACCCACCACCTCGCGGTCGCGCCATTCAAGAGTCATGAATCCGTCGGGTCCGGGCGTGATGACTGTGAACGACTCGATCCTGACATATTCGGCTCCGGTCAGCTTCGTGTCGTCAAGCAACAGTTCGGGCGTGAGCTCGAAGTATCCGTGTGTCCTGAACGTGATGGTGGTGACGGGCTGGGTGTAACTGTCCTCGGTCCATAGGGCGGGATAGCCGCCGATGGGTGGATAGAACTTCGGCGTTATCCTGACGTCGAAGGCTGTCAGGTCGGTGAAGTTCACAGGTATCCTGATGTAGTCGTTGCGGTTGATGTAGCTGAATCCGTCCACATAGAACACAACGTCCCTGGCATCCTGGGCGCCCTTCCGCATATTGACGGTAAACTTGAACATCCCGTTGTCAGGAGCGGCTTCAGTGCCATCCGCCGGACCCGGCTTCGGCACTATGCATTCGCGCAGATAGAACCGTTCTGTCCGCGATGCCGGCACGGAGCCTTCCTTCTTGGCTAACCTGAAGCCCGGCGCTCCGAACAAGAGTTCGTCCACAGCGTCAGTCTGTGTATAGTTCGGCTCTTGCTCCAGACTGTTGTAGTCGGGCAGCACGAATATGTCGCCGTGCGAGTAGGGGGAGAAGGCCAGGGAGTTTACGGCTACGTCCTGCTTGCTGAGGTTCCGGAAGGTCAGCTCCATTTTGGCCAGCATACGCACCACTTCTATGGAGAACGACTGGTTCTCCTCGTTGGTGACCTTGACGTCCTTGTAGCCGGTCATGGGAATCACGGCTTCGGAGGCCCAGCGGTTCAGGGAAATTGTCTGGTTGTTCCACACGGCCGATGATATTGTCTCCGCTGACGGGGCCGTTTTCTTCATTTCGAACGAGATGCCGGTGGCTGTCTTGAGCTGTTCCTCGGTTATGTTGGCGAATGCGTACACCCGGTAGGTGCCTTGAGGAATCTCGAAGGTCACGATGTCCTGCTCGGCGGCGGGGGAGAGGCTGTTGCCGTGCTTGGCATATACCTTGCCGTTGGTCCTGGACACGAACACGGCCCACCAGTCGTTTATGAGTTCGTTGTCAGTGGCGTTCGGGTCCTGACCTGCGCGCACGGTCACCGAAGCGCGCCTTACGGGCGCGTTGTCGGGATTGTCCTGGTCCGGCCCGTCGGACGCAGATTTAGAGCATCCCGCCAATACCAGCACAGGCGCGGCGATTAACAATGAGTATACGTATTTCTTTATGTTATGCATCATCTCTTTTTTTTGACAGGAGAACAGGAGAAACAGGAGAGTCGATAGTGGCATTCCTGCTGTTAGTTTCTTCGGTCTGGAGAACAGTAGCCAGACTTGAAATGTCTCTCCTGTTTCTCCTGTTCTCCTGTCTGAAATATCCCATAGCAGTTCTACTGTCTATTCTATCACTACCGGCGCGAATTCGCGGAGGAACCATTTGCGCACGAAGATTCGGTAGCGTATGTTGCGCGGTGCGCGCAGTTCCGGCTGCGGCGTGCCGGGGCCTGTGAATCCGACACCTACACGGTATATGTTGTTGCGCACTATGCCGTATTCCATCGGGAACGTCTCGTGCGGGTCGGCGGTGTCCCAAGCGTTGTCGGCGCCGATGACATCGGTGTTGGCGTGACGCAGCCACAGGTTGTAGTAGCATTTGCCGTTCACGTATTCCTGCACCAGAGCCGGGAAACCGGTCTTGGCGGTGATGAAATCGGCGTACGTATCGGCCACGGTGCCGTCGGTAAAGTAGACGGCTTCCGATTCCTTCATGTCCTGTTTGGTGAGAGTCACGCGCCAGAAGGTAGTGCCTCGCGTGTATGCGGTGGCTGTCAGCTGTTCTGATTCGGTTTCCGTGGCGTCAAACGCGTTGTAGACGGTGGCAGGCACGTATGTAGCCTCGAAGGCGAGACCCGTGACATAGTCGGCGGTCTGCGCCTCCGTCAGTTGGGTGTTCTCGTTGCAGTAGAACAGCGTCATGGCGCGGTCGAAGCTGTAGCCGGCCTGAGTGCATACGTTCGGCTTGCCGCCGTTGGCCTCCACCGCCTTGTTATGACGGGCGAAAGGATCGATGCCTTCGGTGCTGAACAGGTCTGCGTAATTCGTCTTGATGTTCGCGGCGCGCCAGTCGCCGTACCAGGCTTTGAGGCAGGATTGCGCATCGGTTTTCAGACCCGTGCGCGGTTCCACCACATAGTTGGTGGGAACCGTGGAGGGGGCGGCGCCGGTCTCTGCGGTGCAGAGGGTGGTCTGCGTTATGTCTTCGCCGACGCTCAGGTGCTTCAGCATGTAGACGGCGCGGTCCGTATCGGACGTCGTGCCTCCGGTTACGGACGACGTGGACGTCGTCCCTCCAGTTACAGACGTCGTCCCTCCAGTGGGCATCACGGCGTTGACGGGGATAATCTTTTCGATATAGACTTTGGAACCGTTGTCATCGATGGCGCCGTCCAGGTTATAGACCAATGCGTCGGTGACGCCATCCCTGACGTTGGATTGCCTGTACCAGAAGTCTACGCGGCTGGAAAGGCGTTCAATGAAAGTCTCGCAGCCGAACTTGTTGGCGGTGCCGTCGTCGGCTGTGCCCGTTACGGTCACCAGGCCGTCGCCGGCCGTGGCGTTGGCCGTGGCCATAACGAAGTCGGTGCAGTCATACGGCTTGCCGATCGGGTCGCCCTCGAGAGTGGCCGAAACCAACATATCGCCTAAAGCCGACACTGTGGCGCCGGCGCCAAGCTCGATGGCGTTCCCGTAATTGGCTACAACCAGTATATGATCGCCGGTCTGCGGCCGGTAGGTTTCCAGCGGCACGTTGACCGTTACGGTGTTGTCTATGCGGTCCGGCTTGGCCAACAGGTCCTGGGTAATCGACCCTGTATAGATGGATGCTTTTATTTTCAGGTCTTTGGCATTGTCCGAGGCGAGTCCGGCAGCATCGTTGACAAAGAATATGTTCAGGTCCCGGACGGTGCTTTCGTTGAGGGTGCCGTGCTCGCGGCCGTCACCGTCGTGTCCGGGTGTGGGGTTGGCGCGAGTGCCGGCGGCCACGGAGAGCTTGAGCTGCAACACGTTGCCTCCCTGCGGAACGGGACACGCGCCGTCGGGAGTCTCGCAGATGCATCCTGACAGCAATAACGCCGTCAGTGCCGCCGCCGTTGTCAATATGCTCTTGTTCATCATGGACTAAAGGTTTTCGTTCTGGATGCGCTTGCTCCAGTCCAGCACGTTGATCACCACGTCGCAGTACAGCCACTGGTCGCCCTTGAGTATGAAGTCAAGACGGTAGTCGTACTCGCGGTCCAGATATTCCTGATTGCCGTACTGATATTGCGCCCATGCCTGGCGACCCTGTGCCAGTGTGGCCGTCAGGTTGATGTCGGCCACGAGTTCGCCGGTCTTGCGGTTCAGGATCTGCAGACGGGCGTTGTCGTCCGGGTTCTTAGAATCGTACACCAGGCGGTTGAACATCATGTCATAATGCGCAGCGTCGTAGATGGCAGCCGTGGCGCGCGAACTCTTGCCGGCGGGACCGTTCTCGTCGAAATGCGAGGTGCGGGCGGAGTAGGGGGCATACAGCAGTTCGTCGCACTCGGCCAGCTCGTTGTCATGCGCGAGGACGCCGTTGGAGTCCAGCACACGCACCTCGAAGTCCTCGTGGCTGATGGACGCCGAGTTGTCCACCTGGCGTATGGTGACGTTCAGGTGCTTGGTATCGCGCACCAGCGAGATTGTGGCGTATGTGGCGCGTTCCTTCTGTACGGTCACGTACTGGTCCTCGAGCGGATAGACGGAAAATGGCTTTACGGTCTCCTCCATGTCGGGAATCACGTCGCCGTCCATCGGGGCGCGGCTCATGACCCGGAGCGTGTGCCAGAGAGTGTCGAGGGGAGCTTCGTTGCTGACGTGATGGCGGTTGGTCAGCGGATGACGGTTTGCGTCATGGTCCAGGGTTACCTGCAGGTCGGTATGGGAGGCGGGATCGTTGCGGCGGTACTTTGCGCCCTTGTCGCCTAAGGCCATCTCCCAGTCGCGCTGCATGCCCACGGCCTGCAGTCGGTAGCGCCCCGGGGCCAGCTCTCCGTCCTCGAAGTGCATCATATAGCCGTAACGTTTCAGCGGACGGTCCAATCCATTGTTGCTTACCTCCTTCTCGGCCACCTTCCGGCCGCTCTCGTCGTAGACATAGAGCTTGACGTGGCCCACATGGTCCTTGAACATGTCGGCGCGCTGGGTATTGTAGTCGTAGACGAAGCGCACGTACAGGCCCGCGGGGCAGTCGTCCAGGTCGTTGGTCATCATGGAACATGAGCCGGCGCCCAGACCCAGGGCTGAGGTGGCTAACGCTATGGAGAAAAATTTAAAAATTTTGCTAATTGTCATTGTCATACAATCTTTCAGTTGGTTCCGCATCCGGCCGCAAGGCCGGGTGCGGAGGATATAGGGGGCTTAAACTTACAGCGTTTCGGTCTGGCTGCGCTTAGCCCAGGACAGGACGTTGATATTGACCGACATGAACTTGTCGTCGTCCTTCTGGTCGTCGGGGGTGTCGTTGTTCTCGACCGTGGGGAACGTATTGTCGCCCATGCGCTTGAAGGACTCGATGTTGATCTCGTACCAGTTGTTGCGGACCATGCCGTAGCGTCCCAGGAAGTTCTGCGCTGCGTTGGTGGCGCCGTAGGTGTGCTCGATATTGTCGGTAGCCGTTACGCTGCCGTCGGAATCCCACGGGGTCAGGTCGTCGCCGAAGTGCTTGATGCGTACCTGATAGTAAACGACACCGCCGGAGTAAACCGTAACCACATTGTCAGCCTCTGCCTTGGCTACGAGGGCCAGAACCTGCTCGGCGGTGAAAAGGGAGTTGCCGTTGTGCATGATAGGGGTTGCGTGGGCGCCGCCCTCATCAAATTGATAGAGGGTCTGTGCACCCATCTTGATGATAGCCACTTTCTGGATGCCGTTCTCGGTGCGGTATGTGAACTGGAATGCCTCGCCCATGTCTACGGAGCCTTCGATGGTCTGCTTGTAGGCGTCCTGCAGAGTCTTGTCGTTGACGAAGGCGCTCTTAAGGCCGGTCTTATCGGCATCTGAGTAGAATACGGTGTTCAGTCCGTTGGTGACGTACAGGTCCTTGACCTCGCCGCCGACGGCGTAGGTTACCTTCAGGACGGCGCGGGTGGTGTTCTGCCATGTCTGGTGAGCCACGTCGAACGTGTTCTCGTGGCAGTACTGGGGCTTGTCGGCACCGGCTTCGCCTGTGGCCTCGGTGTTGCGGTTGAAGGTGGCGGCGGATGCCGTCTCGGCGTAAACGGGGTCAACGCACCAGTACGTACGCGCCAGAACCTGCAGGTTGTCACCCTTCAGAGCGCCGGCCATGCGGTACTTCAGGGACTGGGAGGCGTATTCGCTGGCATAGCCCATGTAGGTGTTGACGTCGGTACCCATGTTGCGGACCAGGTAGGAGTCCTTCTGGGTATTGTCCAGAACCCACTTCACGTCGGCCACGGTCAGGGTGGCCTCGACGCCATCGCCGTTAATGATACTTACGGCAGGATTGGTGCATACCACCGTAGCCTTGGCCGTGGCCCGCTCTACATTGATGGTGCAGGCGGGATTCTGCTGGGCCTGGCCGGCATCTTCGTAGATGCACTTGTCCTGGCACTGTACCAGTGTGAAGATATCGGCCTTATCGTTGAGCAGCGGAGTGGCGTTGCCACCGGCGCGGCGCGACATCACGGCGTTGGTCATGAAGAAATTGTCGGTCTTGGAGCCGATGAAGTTGCTGCTTGAAACGGCTTTCAGCATGTCGGCGAAGGTGGTGCCGACAGCCGCGCCGCCCTTGACCTTAAGCGTGGTGCCATCGATTTCGAGAACCTCGCTGTAGTTCACCAGAGCCAGTGCGAATATCTTCTCGTCCGTGTCCAGTTCCACGTTGTTGACCTTGAAGGTTTTGGCGAGCTGGATGGTCACGGTCTCGTCGCCGGCGCTTTCGGTGGGGTTCGGCAGAGCGTATGCGCCTTCCATCGTGTAGGTAGATTCGGCGTCGGCGGGATTGCCTTTGAACAGCACGACGGCTGCGTCATTGATTTTGTACTCGTTGGGAGTTCCGTCCTCGAAGTTGTCGTTGGTAGCACGTGTGCCGGCACCGGTAGGGAGGGTGATGTTGACGGCCATGTAGCCGTCGCCTGTGAACGAGGAGTTGCCTCCCTTGTCACCGGGTTCGTCGCTCTGGCAGCCGCTCAGAGCGAGGGCTATGGGCGCTGCGGCCCATAACAGATGTTTGATTCTCATAGTTCTGAAATTGTGTGTTTATAAAATGTGTGTATCTTGTTCGGGGGTATGGTAAGGTCTTTAAGGTCTTTAAGGTCCCTAAAGGGGACTGTTACGGGAGCTGGTTAAGGTTCTTGGCCGCTTCGGGGAGGGTGGCGGCCTGTCTGAACAGCTCGGCGGCCTCCTCGTATCTTCCCTGGCGGGTCAGGTAAACGCCACGGGCGTTGATGGCCTCCGGTGAGTCGCCGGCCTTGTCGAGCATCGACTTGACGTCGGCGTTCTTGTCGGCGTTCATGGCCGCGACGGCGGCGTTAAGGTTGGCCTCCGCATCGTCGGGATAATACTTCAGGGCGGTGCGGATCACTTCGTTGAACTCAGGTGAACCCTCCGGATAGAGGCGTGCCACGCGGAACATCTGGTTGAGCGACAGCAGCTCCGGTGTCTTCCTGATGACTTCGGCCAACTTCTGGTCGGACATCGGCTTCAGGCGCGTGTGGATTGCGAACTTGGTGGCGCGCAGACGCGGGAACCATTCGGGCAGTATCGTCTTCTTGTAGAGTGCGGCGAACTTGGGCGAGGTCTTCAGCTCCTTCTCCTTGGCATCGAAGTCGCCGGGACCGTATGTCGGGCGGTCTATCAGCTCGAGCAGGTCGGCGCGCTGACGGTCGGTCAGCTCCTTGCTGTCCGCCACCTGCTGACGGAACTCAATCCAGTTTTCGGGCACGGCGTCATAATGGCTGCGGTCGGCCGGCAGATTGTATTTGGCGGCGAGGTATTCGGCCAACGCGCGCGAACGGTTGGTAGCCAGGAACTCGTTGTGCAGGTAGGGCGACTCGGGCGAGGCGTAACCGGTGATGTTGATGGCGGCTATCTCCACGTTGGGGTCGGTCAGTGCGTAATGCACGGAGTCGTCTATCATGCGGAGCTGCGCGCGGTTGTCTATCTTCTGTCCGTTGCGGCATGTGTAGGGCTCGGCGTGGAGCACGGTCTTGTCCACCTCGAACTGTACGCGGGCCCGGCCCTCGTGCACGGTGACGGGCAGTTCCGTGACCTTCGGAGTGAGATATGCCAGCCGCATGTCGGGCGTGAGACCGAGGGGAGTGAGGGGAGTCTGGCCGGATGCCAGTTTGATGCCGCATCCGCAGGTGTCTATGTCCAGGACGATGCCGGCCTTCTCGCCTAACATCCACGGCTCGAAGGGGAGCGAGCCGCTGTAAGGCACGGACTGGGGACGGCCGTTGTGGCGTTCCACCTCCTGTGCCACGTCGTGACGCTTCACCAGGCTGCGGATGGTGCCGCGCTGGTAGGCTATGTGCATGTTGCGGCCGTTGATCATCACCGCCGGCATGGCTGCGTTGGTGTTGCCGTCCGTCACCACCGGCGTGACGAAGAACTGGTTCTGTCCCTTCATGTTGAGGGAATCGAGTATAAGGTTCAGGTTTACCTGCAGGCGGTCGCCTTTCTTGTGGATGTCCACATTGTCCATCCCCAGATGGCCGTTGACGCGCGCTGCCGTCATAAGCCCGGGCAGCAGGGCAATCATCGTTATGAGTGTGCTGATTCGTTTCATGGCTGGGGGATTAGAATATGTACATGATGGAAAGGCCGAGCTTGGTGAGTCCGGCGTAATTGGTTTCGGATTTTACTCGCTTTGCGCCGCATGTGCCGCAGTTGAACTGCTTGTACCAGATGTGGTTGTAGCCCACGCCTGCCTCGGCCTCGATGTTCCAGTGCTTGCTCAGAGGCCATTGGTAGCCGTAGGTGAAGCCCACGCCGGCGTATGTGCCCTCATAGCGCGAGTCGCGTACCTCCCTGGCGATGTTGCGCGAATGTCTGTCGCCGCCGAAGAAGCCGCCCGGGATGGGCAGGTCCACGTTCTGGGCGTTGAACTGGCCTCCCATGGCGTGAACGCCGATGAAATGGCCGTCAAGGGCCGAACAGGTCCACCAGCGGTATTCCGGCATCACTACCCAATGCTTGGCGTAACGCTGGCCATGCTTTTTGGACGAAAATTTCCAAGGATTCAGACCGTAAACCAGGTTGATGGTGGATTTGCGGCTCAGCACCAGCTCCGCGCCGAGATTGGGCGTGGTGGTGGCGTCATACAGCAGATTGGTCTTTAACGCGAACTGCGCAGAAGCGTGCAAGGGCGTCAGCGCCAGGGCGATGCCGGCGGCCAGAAGTCTCTTTTTAAGGTTAAGGGCGAAGCGCCCTTTGCTCAAGGCGTTTCGTAATGTATAGGTGATCATAATCTTAAAGTGATCGTGTGTGTCAGTCTTCGGTTAAGGAGATCCGGTGTGTTTCTGTGTGTTTCAATCCGGGTTCAGGTAGCCCGGTGTGTGTTTCCGTGTCAGTGGTTTCCTTGTAGGACCTCAGTCTAAAATAGCCGCGTACATGACGCGACTATCACAAGGCGATGGTCTATAGCATTATGGACAATAGTCTATAAGACTATAAATCGATGCAAAAATATAAATAAAATTATTGACGAAATGTTAACAAATATTAAATCGGGGGGGGTAATTCAGACTTTATCATTTAATGGATAAAATAGTATCAGAATGTAGAGGCGGGAGAGGGGTAAAAAAGAAGTGGCGGCCGCGGGCCACCACCACTGTATGGGAGGACTGGAGTGACGGCGTCCACGCCGTCAATTTGTGGGCGGTGAGGACACCGCCCCTCCAGTTAGCGCTGCCGGCTACGGGCGGTGAGGACACCGCCCCTCCAGTCAGCGCAGGTCTGTGACTTTGTCCATGTCGCCGTAGTCCAGGTTCTCGCCGCCCATGCCCCAGATGAACATGTAGTTGCTGGTGCCGGCCGCTGCGTGTACGGACCATTCGGGGCTCATGACGGCCTGCTCGTTGTGCAGCCAGAGCACGCGGGTCTCGTTCGGTTCGCCCATCAGGTGACAGATTTCGTTGCCCTCGGGTACCTGGAAATAGTAGTAGGCCTCCACGCGGCGGTCGTGGGTGTGGGCCGGCATGGTGTTCCATACCGAACCGGGCTTAAGCTCCGTCAGGCCCATCTGCAGCTGGCAGGGGCCTTCCTTCAGTACGTTGCGCACTATCAGCTGATTGATGATGCGGTCGTTGCTCTCCTCCATCTTGCCGGCGAAGATGCGGTTGGCCTTCAGCGAGCCCTTGCGTCCGTCGATGGTGATGAGCTGCACGGGGTATTCCTTGTGCGCGTTGGCCGAGTTGATGTAGAACTTGGCCGGGTTCTTATAGTCCTTGCTCTTGAACACCACGTTCTTGTTGCCGCGGCCCACATAGAGGGCGTCTTTGAAGTGGAGCTCGTACTCCTTGCCGTCTACCTCCACGATGCCGTCGCCGCCGGTGTTGATTACGCCGAGTTCGCGGTGCTCAAGGAAATATTCCGACTTCAGCGGGTCGATGGTCTCCAGTGTCAGCGGCTTGGTGGCCGGCACGGCGCCGCCGAAGATCAGACGGTCGTACATGGAGTAGGTGAGAAGGATCTGATCGGCTTTCATGACCTCGGTCATGGCGAAGCGTTCGCGCAGCTTGGACGTGTCGTATGTCTTCACGTCAGTGGGATGGCAGGCGCGCTGAATGGTGTAGTGGGTGGTTTGGGCCGACATGCCCAGGGCGCACACGAGAGCCGCCCCTATTAAGTATTTTTTCATAACCTTTGTTACTTGTTGTTAATAATGGAGAAGCATTCGGCGCACTTGTCCTGGATGAACTGCCAGTCGCCGGCGGCGACCACGTCCTTGGGGAACAGCTTGGAACCCATGCCTACGGCGAATGCTCCGGCCTTGAACCATGAATTGAGGTTTTCTTCGGTCGGTTCCACGCCGCCTGTAACCATGATCTTGGACCAGGGCATGGGAGCCATCAGGCCCTTTACCATCTTTGGACCGAGCACATCGCCGGGGAACAGCTTGCATACCTCGCATCCTGCTTCCTGGGCGAATCCTACCTCGGACACCGAGCCGCAGCCCGGCACGTATGGCACACCGCGGCGGTTGCACACGCGCGCCACTTCGGGATTGAACAGCGGGCCCACCACGAAGCAGGCGCCGAGCTGCATATATAAGGAGGCGGTGGCCGGCTCGACGACCGAGCCTACGCCCACAGCCATCTCGGGGCATTCAACGGCGGCATACTTCACCACTTCGGCGAACACCTCGTGGGCGAAGTCGCCGCGGTTGGTGAACTCGAACAGACGGACACCGCCGTCGTAGCACGCCTTGACCACACGCTTGGCCGTGGACGCATCCTTGTGATAGAACACCGGCACCATCGGCGCCGACGCCATCTTATTAAGTACTGCGATTTTATCGAATTTAGCCATAATTTATTAGTTTATAAAGTTTATAAAGTTGAAAAAGTTAAGATAAATGTTCAGACTGCGCAACTATCCGTCGCTTCCCGGTATTCTCTTAACTTTCTAAACTCTTTCAACTCTTTTAACTGCGCTAAGCGTGCGGCGTATTAGCGCTGTACGCGGCCGTTGGCGGAGCCGCCGGCCAGGGCCAGAACCTCGGCCTCGCTCATCAGGTTGAAGTCGCCGGGTACGGTCTGCTTCAGGGCCGACGCCGCCACCGCGAACTCCAGTGCATCCTGTACGGATGGCATCGTCAGCAGTCCGTGGATCAGACCACCCGAGAACGAGTCGCCGCCGCCCACGCGGTCGATGATCGGGTTGATGTCATAGCGCTTGGACTCGTAGAACTCCTTGCCGTCATACGCCAGGGCCTTCCAGCCGTTGTGGGTGGCCGAGAAGCTTTCGCGCAGCGTGGAGGCCACGATCTCGAAGCCGAACTTTGCGGCCATCTCGCGGAAGATGCCCTTGTATCCTTCGGCCGAGGTGTCGCCCTTCTCTACGTCGGCGTCAGGTTTGAAGCCGAGGCAGAGGTCGGCGTCCTCCTCGTTGCCGATACAAACGTCCACATATTCCATCAGGGGCACCATTACGGAACGGGCTTTTTCGGGCGTCCACAGCTTCTTGCGGAAGTTGAGGTCAACCGACACCTTGACGCCATGTTTCTTGGCGGCGATGCACGCTAAGCGTGTCAGTTCGGCGGCCTTGTCGCTGATGGCCGGGGTGATGCCGCTCCAGTGGAACCAGTCGGCGCCCTCCATGATGGCGTCGAAATCGAAGTCGGAGGGATCGGCCTCGGATATTGCGGAGTGGGCGCGGTCGTAGATTACCTTGGAGGGACGCATCGAAGCGCCGGTCTCGCAGTAATATATGCCCACACGGTCGCCGCCGCGGGTGATGTAGTCGGTATGTACGCCGTAGCGGCGCAGCGCGTTCACCGCGCTCTGGCCCACCTCGTGGGCGGGGAGTTTGCTGACGAAGTATGCGTCGTGACCATAGTTGGCGCAGCTCACGGCCACATTGGCCTCGCCGCCGCCCCAGATCACATCGTAGTTGTCTACTTCCACAAGCCGGCTGCATCCCGCCGGCGACAGGCGAAGCATAATCTCGCCTAATGTTACTATCTTCATCTTATTTTTATACTATAATATATTTTTGACAGGAGAACAGGAGAAACAGGAGATTCTATTGAGGCCATGCTTTTGTCAGGTCCTTTTGCATGGAGAACAGGAGTCTGACTTAATATGTCTCTCCTGTTTCTCCTGTTCTCCTGTCTAAAAATCACATAGCTGTTCTCCGGTTATTCTTCGGTCTGGAGGCGGTCGGAGCGGTGCTGCTGCATGGCTTTCTGGTTGCGGATGATCAGCACACGGTTCCAGTACATCAGGCCCATGGAGCCAACCACCAGGATGCCGGCTCCAATCCATTTCCAGGCGTGGCAAAGTTGGAAGATGATCCACGTCAGCGGGCTGGCCGCGAAGTCAAGGCTGCCGCCTTCGAATCCGGCGGGTATGGCCACGGCGCCGTCCTGCGTGATGCGGTACACATCCTGGGCGGCCGACGTGAAGTAGGGCGCCAGTGATGTGACGGAGTAAAGACCGATTACAATCACCACCAGCCCGACGATGAACGTCTTCAGCACGTTGCCCTTGGTGTAGGGCAACACGAGCGGGAAAATGTAGAACATGCCGGCCAGCGAGGCGAGGGGCAGGAAGCGGTTGTCAGGCAGCACGACGGCGAGCAGCAACGTGACCGGAATCAGCAGCAGCGACACCACCAGAGTTGTGGGATGACCTATTACCAATGCCGGGCTCATGCCGATGTTCAGACCGTCGGCGCTCTTGAACTTGCGGGCTATCAGCTGGCGTGTGGCCTCGCTGATAGGCTTCAGACCCTCGATGAACAGCACCGTTACGCGCGGAATCAGCTCCATCACCGCACCCATCTTGATGCCGAGGCCCAGGATGGTTGGGATATTGTCAACGATTTCGCCCCAGCTGCTGTAGGAAAGGCAGCCTATGGCGATGCCTATCACCACGCCGAGGAACAGCGGCTCGCCCAAAAGACCGAACTTCTTCTTCATTCCCTCGGCGTCGATGTTGAGGCGCTCGAAGCCCGGAATCTTGTCCAGACCCTTGTTGATGGCCCATGCGAAAGGCACGAATCCCGCGCAGAAGGGCTGCGGGATGCTGATGCCGTCCAGGTCCTTGTAGAAGCGCTGGAACTTCAGCGCCGTCATGTCGGCAATGATAAGCGTGACGATGTAGCAGACGATGGCTCCGAAGAAGCCCCATGCCAATGAGTCGGACGCGAAGTAGATGATGGCGCCGATGAATGCGAAGTGCCAGTAGTTCCAGAGGTCGATGTTGACGGTGCGCGTGGTCTTGGTGAGGAGCATGAGCAGGTTCACGCCCAGACACACAGGGATGATGAGCGCGCCGACGGCAGTGTTGTAAGCCACGGCGGCCGCAGCGGGCCAGCCCATGTCGAACACCTGCAGGCGCAGGTCGTAGATGTCAACGACCGACTGCAGCGCGGGGCCGAGGGCCGAGGTCAGCAGTGCCGTCACGATGGACAGGCCGACGAAACCGACGCCCACCTTGAGGCCCGCCTTGAGCGCGTCGCCGAACTTGATGCCGATGCACACACCGAGGATGGTGAATATCACCGGCATCATCACGGCCGCGCCCAGCCCGATGATATACGAAAATACGGAAGTCATACCTCCAGCGGATTCTTGCCGATGTAGGCGAGGATGCCGCCGTCGACGTAAAGTATGTGGCCATTAACGAAGTTGGAGGCGTCGGAAGCCAGGAATACTGCGGGACCCTCAAGGTCTTCGGGCGTACCCCAGCGGCCGGCGGGAGTCTTGGAGATGATGAACTGGTCGAAAGGATGACGCGAGCCGTCGGGCTGCTTCTCGCGCAGCGGCGCGGTCTGTTCGGTGGCGATGTAACCCGGGCCGATGCCGTTGCACTGGATGTTGGCGGCGCCG
>CAJKBH010000004.1 GCA_905198125.1 uncultured Porphyromonadaceae bacterium | reverse complement strand
AAACCCGGCGTCGCTTTTTTATCATTTCAGGGATGGAGTTCACTTACCGGGAGGCGGATTGCTTCCCTTATTTCAGGAATTTGACGTGGTCGCGCTTCTCCAGGACGAGGCGGATCTGCTCAAGAGCCTCCTTGGCTTCGGGAACCGAAGCCTGTACGGACTCCATGCCGGCGCGGGCCTGCTCGTACCGGCCCTCGATGGCGTCGAGCACGGCGCGGGCGTAGGTGGCCGAGGGATTGTCGCTGACGCGCGACAGCAGCGTGCGGGCATACTTGATGTTGCCCTCGTTCATGGCCGAGTTGGCCGCATTCAGGTTCGCTATGTCGTTGTCGGGATAATACCTTACGGCCGTCTCCCACACGTTGTCATACTCCTTGGAGCCGACGGGATATGAATTGGCGGCTAAGAAGAACTCGTTCAGGCTCAGGTTCTGCGGATGCTCCTTCAGTACGCGGCGAATCTCGTTGATGTCGGTGTAGGTACGCAGCTCGTAGTCGATGGCGTAGTTGGTGTGACGCAGCGAGGGGTACACATGCTTCAGCAGGAATGCGTACGACGACGGGAAGCGGCGGCGCAGCTCGTCGTTGCGCTTCTCGATCGCCACGTTGTCATGGTCGATGAATTCCAGAATCTGCGCGCGGTCGGGCAGTATGCTCACGGCCACCGAGTCGCGCAGGCCTTCCCAGTCCTCAGGCACCGAGTTGGTGTGGAACACCGACGCCGGGAACGTGTACTGGCCGCGCACATACTCCTTCACGGTCTCCGTACGCCCCTTGGCTAAGCGCACGTTGTTGCTGTACGGGCCTTCGGGCGACGCGAAACCGGTCAGCGTGATGGACTTGACCGTGGCGTCGGCCATCATGCGCACGGTGTCGATGCTGTTGGTAATCTTGCGCAGCTCCACAGGGTTGACCATATAGTCGGGATATATCTCCGTGCGGTTCACGGGGAAGTTGACGTACGCTTTGCCCTCGATGCGGCGCATCTTGCGTTCCTCGGCCTGCGGCACGTCGTAATGGAACCGGGGCGTGAACGTGGCGGGGCGCCAGTCCAGGTCGGCCATCGGCACATCCTCGGCCGGACCGTTGGGCACACCGCAGCAGCCCGACGAACGGCCCTGCAGCTCCAGACGGCTATGGTCCATCCACTTCTGCCACTCCGCCTCGGCCTGATAGCCGTAGGCATCCCCGTGGCCCGAGCGGAGTATCCTGCCGCCGAAGTCCTCGGCGCGCTCCGTGTCGTAGAAGGCGTTGCGGCCGGCCACGATGAAGCCGGGCAGCGCGATTGAATCGTTCGAGTCGAGCGACTTCAGCACCGGAGTCACCTCCATGCGCTGGTTATAGCTCAGCCGGTAGTCCCGGGGATGCACGTTCATACCCACCTTCAGCAGACCGTGTTCCTTGGCCACGCTCATGTCCGTGACATGATACAGGGCGTTGTCCTGAGCCGAGACATTCAATATTGTAGCGACGGCTGCCAATGCCGTCATGATATATCTGCGCATAATTCTGTGTCAGTTTAACGGTTGAGGAAAGCCTTAAAATATATACTCCACGGCCACCGACAGCTTGGTGGGACCGAAGTAGTTGTGACTCTTGTTGCGGTCAATCTTGGTGCCGCATATCTGGCATGGATAGCTGTCGAAGCGTGTGTAGAGCCAGCCGATGCCTAAAGCCGCCTCGATGTTCCAGTGCTTGTGCAGCGGCCAGGCATAGCCGTAGACCACGCCCGCGCCTGCGGCCCAGCCCTGATAGCGCTTGTCCTTCAGCTCCTTCAGGTTCGAGCCAAGCATATTGAACGGCAGGTTGAGCTTGCCAAAGTTGTAGATGCCGCCCAAGGCATGGAAGCCGATGAAGTGGCCTGAGAAACGCTGACAGAACCAATAGCGTGCCTCAGGCTGGAAATAGAGGTGTTTCCAACTGCGCCCATCCACTTTCCACAGATTCATTTCGGCGGTCATGTCGAGAGTCCATTTGGGAGCAAGGCCCACTTCGACGCCGATGTTGGGACTCAGGGCGATGTCGTTGATCAGGTTCGTCTTAAGCGCCACGTCCTGAGCGTTGGCCGCCGGAATAGCCAGCCACGCCGTCACGGTGGCAACCACTGTTAATAATATCCTATTGAGTCTCATTGTGATGAGTTATTAAGTTAACAATTAGTACTCCCGGATGCAACGGACGGGACGCCCCATTGCTCGACGACCGATAAACTGACCGCCGACATAATATCGGTCATTTGTATCAGATTCGTGGTCGTCACGGTTGGTATCAAGTCCTAAAGCCATGCCGTATGCATTTTTACCAGTGTAAGATCTATTGCTTCACGCGTAAGATACGTTCTTGCCAAAGTTTTCACCGGCTCCAATGCCATTCGGTTTCCATCCATCGGTCCACCATCTGTTGCCAGTTGAACTGAAGAACAAGGCTTCATTATCTTTATTGGCATTTCCCTTGCCCCACACTTTGTAATTGAAAGCATCAATTACATCCCCGTTGATTTTACTCTTAAATGTGGCCAATGGCCAGTTGCTGCCTGCCCATTTACCGGTTGAATTATTTACCCAACTTTTTTGAACTACATGCCAGACGCCCGCATTTGGTATCAGATATCCTGCAGGAGAAGGATCATATATCGTCTTTGTATGGCTCCATAAATCCGCATGGTCGTTGTTGTCATCGCGGTTTGCCAGACTGGAAGTCGCATTATTATTCCATAGATTTGATTTGAAGTTGGTTGTAAGCCAGTCTTCAAATTCTGAGCCGGAACCTTGATTGCTGACATAATAGACGTTAGGATTTTGTATTGCATCCCCGATATTGACCCTTTTATCATAGGCTGCTATTGGTGCCCGTGGTCCAAACACGCGTTTACGCGAATGCTCGTGATTAAAGAATCCGCGTATCGGATCCTTTCGTCCCCACTGATAATAAACGTTATTGGCATATTTATAGTCAATGGTTTCACCTTCCTGGATGATTGGCAGTTGAGCGGTCTTTCCGCTTTTTGTAGATCCGTCAGGACGATACTGTACGAAATCCATCGTGCCCTTCCGTTTCAGATAAAGGACTTTTTTAGGGTCACACCAGCCTAAGTTGTATGCTGCCATCATGAATGAACGGCCTTTCTGATTGTATGTCACGGCTACGTCTCCGCACTGCCGGAGACCGATAACCATACCGTTCTCAGTCTTTGCTGCAGACGATTTGTATGTGTTGAATGTGCTGTTACCTGTGTCGAAAGCATGGGGTTTGCGCGTAGTCTTGTCAATCCAATGCTCCGTGGCCCATATATGCCAGCTCCAGATAACGGGACTTTTGCCATCTACCTTGTTTGAACCGTCAGTCAATGCTATTACGGCATTACCCTGCTGGATGATGTTAGGATCGATATAGAACCGAATCATCTTCTCTCCGTTGATGGTCGTCAGTTCCAAACTGTCGACAAGGTTATAGGCGTCCTCCCATACCAATTCCGCTCTTGCGTTAGTTGGTGCAGTAATGTTTGGACTTGATATGGTTCGGTTTTTATAATCAATCAATGAGGAGAGCAACTTTAGGTTGGCATCCGTTGACTTATTCTGGCATTCGTATGCCGAAGAATTCGTAGCCCCGTTCTTGATGGCATTTCCGTAAACAAGCGGGAACATATACCATCCGCCTCTGTCAACGACATAACAGTTGGCTGTGTTACGTGCCATGCCTCCGGGCTTGGACAGATCGTAAGGTTTTGTTTTAGTATATCCATCATACGGTTTGTACCCCTGCATATCTTCGTCACCTATCCAGTCGGTAGCTACATAGTGTGCTAAGAAATTCAGGTCATGCTGCTCGAAGCTTCTGTCGGCATTGCCTTTGCCGCTGAGGGGCGTGGCGAAGTTATCGGTTATCCATGTCGAGGCATCCACCCATTTCTGCTGTGGATTTGCCGAAGGATATGGCGCTTCACCCCCACCGGTCACATTATAGGACAGCGAACCGTCATGGCTTGCATTCCAGGGACACGCTTCCACAATAGTCTGATTGTTGGCGCGGTAACGGTAGCTCTGAACGCTGTAATATGCCGTGTTCTGATAGGTGTCGAATTCCTGGGCATTGGGGCTATAGACATAGATGTTGTTATATCCGTTGGCCTGATTGCCACGTGCATTGAACACATACACCCAGTTGTCCTTGGAGGTGGAGATGGTGTAGACGTACTCGTGGCCGGGAAGCCATTCCTGCACGTCGTTGGCCTTGATCTTGCCGCGTACGGTGATGGTCTCGGGAAGCTGATTGCCGTCCTCGTCCTTGCCGGGATTCGTGCGTTTCAGGGTCACGATAATCTCGGCGTTGTCGGGAATGCGCTGGGGAATCAGCATGAAAGTCTTCTCCGGCATCGCGTCGTTCAGCAGTATGTCCTGCGAATCGTCGCCGGGATCGATGCCGCCTGACGGACGGCCGTTTATGGCATAGTTGAAGTTCTGTGAGTAAGTCTCGCTGCCTGTCTGGTCGGACCATTCGAACCGGCCCTCGCCGTTGCTCTCTGCAAAGTATTCGCAATTGCCCGAGCTGTGTACACCGGCAATCTGCACGTTGACCACCTCGCCGTCCAGCACGTCGCGCACGGCGAACTTGATGGCCGACAGGGCATGATGGAACTTCAGCGGAGCGCGTCCGTCGACACTGCTTGACTTCCTGCACGCGCCGGCTGCCAACAGCAGGTCGGTCTGCGCCTCGGCGTCACGGTTGTTTCCCTGTTTCTTCGCAGTGTACGAAAATGCCGCGCGCAGGTCGGAAAAGACTTTATTGTTCAGGCTGTTGAATTCCGCCGTCGGGGATACGGCCATGAACGAAAGTTCGCGTTCACCGGGCCAGTAACGGGTCTTTTCGGTGCGCCAGAAGTTGTTGGCCGACGACACCTGCGTCTTGCTCCATTCGATATATTCATTGCCTAAGTCCCTGAAACAAGCATTGACCATGAAGTCCTTGTGGAACTTGATCAGGTCCTCGGCGGTCTCGATCTGGTTGCCGCGCGTATGCGCGCCGTCCTGTTGGGCGGACTGCACGTCGTCGCCCGGCTCGAATCCGATGCGCTCCGAGTCGTAGGTGTGCAGATACAAGGTCTGCGAGGCCGCGTCATCGGTCAGCACCAACGGCTCGTACAGCTGCTTCTCCTCGCCGGCGCGAGTAGAGGCGCCCACGGCTCCCGTCCCCGTAACGGCGGTGAACGAGATCACGTCCGGATTGTCGAAGCTGTCAGTTTCGACAAGCGGTTCGTCGAGACACCCCGTCATAAGCATCGCGGACAGCGGCGTTAGCGTAAGCAATATATATTTCAGTTTCCTGACAGTCATGCTGATATTATTATTCAAGTTCTATATGGACCGTGCCTCCGAATATCCATTCCTTGAAGGAAATGACGAATTCGAGTTCCCTTAATGAAATCCTGTACTGATAATCGTGATTGCGCACCAGTTGCGGGAACAAGCTCGGTACATACGGTTTGCCGTCTTTGTAATCGCAGAGATAGACCTTGCCGGTGAAAGTGCGCTCCGGATGGCCCTTTTCCGCCAATGTCACGGTGAAGCCCAACCTTTCTAATTCATATCTCCCTCTGCGTTCGGCCAGATAACCCCACACCTTGTTTTCTCCTATATTATAGAATTTAGGCGCGGTGTCGGCAGTGGCGTCAAGGAACGGATTGTAGCAACCCTCCATCAACAGCGCGCCGGTACTTGTGGCTTCTGCAGCGCCGCCGGGCGCGATATATCCCTGCGTGAGATAATTGCTCTGATTGGGCTCTACGCTTACGATGTTGTACTGATCCTTGAACTCGTCGGCCATCTCGATGGTAATCTTAGACACGGCGCGCAGCAACTTGATCTCGCCGGCGTATGATGTGCCGTCCACGGTCAGCGGCAGATTGGTGACGGTGCGGACGCCCCACATCGGGATGAGGCCGTGCGTGTCTACGTCCGAAATGGCGAACGGTATGCGGTTGAACGGGTCGGCGGGGGTGTAGTCCTCGGGTCCGTTGGCCACGGCCACGATGCGGCCCGACAGCGACAGGGAGCCGTCGGCATTATGGCTCACGAAATGCGACCGCACGTCAATCCTGGTGCTGTATGTCACGGTGTTGTTGGCGTCGTCACGGTCGGTGAGGGTGGGAGAGAATGGTATGATGGCATTGCCGGGCGTTACGAAATAGAGCAATACGCGGTCAATCCTGTATTCCGAAGGGAAGCCGTCTTCCGGGTCGGGGTCGTTATCCCAGGGCCGGTCGGCGCGGGTGGCCGGGCTGTCGGTCACGGATGTCTCCGAGCTGAGAGATATTACCAGCTCACAGAACTCCCCCTGGTCGGGCCGGGGTTCATCGGACTTGCGCGACGAACAGCCCCCGGACATCAGTCCGACGGCCAGCGCCCCGATGGCGAGTAATATGTAACGGTAAATCTTCACTTTGTCAAAATCTTTGTCAAAATCTACGGTCTGATCCTCAGGAGTCCAGGTCCACGTTATTGATGCGGACGGTCCAGTCGTCCACAATGATGTTCATGCGCACCCAGGCGTTGTCCTGATCGAGGAAGAACACCATGTTGTAGCGATATGCGCGGTCCAGGAATTCCTGGTTGTCCATCTTGCCCAAGGCCTCGCTCTTAAGGAGCAGCAGGTAATTGTTCAGCGGCAGGTCGCACACCGTGCGGCCGTTCTCCAGCGAGAGGATGCGCAGGCGCGGGCCGCGCTGTGTCTTGCCGTCGGGCTGCGTCCAGGTGAATCCGGACTTATACATCAGGCGCGACACGCTGAGTTCGGCGAAAGCCACCTGCACCGGGTCGGCGAGGTCGCGGGTCCGCGTATCCTCGTCGCCTGCCGGAAGTCCGTTCAGACCGGCGTTGGCGGTGCCTGTGGTCCAGGGCACGTAGGTGACGGTGCCGTTGGGCAGCACGTTGTTGGCATGGTCGAACATGGTGTTGTCGTCCACTATCTCGAAGCGGAAGTCCCGGTCATTGACCGGAGTGTTGTCCAGATGCTGCAGCACGATGCGTATGTGGTTGGTGTCGCGCATCATGTACAGGGTGGCCTTGTCATAGTCCAGGGCGTCGGTCACGGTGAAGTCGAGCGCGCCGTGGAACAGGTCGTGCAGCGGCGTGGCGGGACGCGCCGCCTCGTCGCCGGTATGCACACTGTTGACGGCCACCTGCAGGTCCGCGAGGGTCTTGATATTGTCCACGGCCTTGGTGTGCGAGAACGAAGCCTTGTCGCATTCCAGGCCGCCGTAGGCCACGGCGTGATAGTCGCCCGCCGGGAGGTCGAGCGTCATGCGCCAGTCCTCGTCCTGAAGCACGGAGGATGTCTCCACCCTGCGCTCCACGAGATTGCCTTCCCCGTCAAAGATGTAGAGAGAAAGGCAATCAACCTGCGACGGGAATGCGTTGGCGAACTCCAGATTGTGGTCGAACACAAAGCGGAGCACCACGCCCTGCGGACACTCCTCGAGGGCGTCGTACACCTCCGAACAGGATGTCGCGCCGATGCAGACCGATGACAGTGCCACGAACGCGAGGAGCGCGCCGGCAAGTCTCTTTATGCTGCTGAATGTGCGTTTTCTGAAAGTCATCATTGTTGATTCCTTTTTAATACCTTTAGTAGAGTGGTGATCCGGGCAGGAGCAATCTTGCCCGGACCTATGGGGAATCCTATGTTAGAATTCGATGTTGTTGATGCGTACCGTCCAGGGCATCACGTGACAGCTGACGGTGAAGTAAGCCTTCTCCTCCTCGTCGGGGTTATCGGGATTCTCCGGAGCCTCGGGCTCGCCGAGCGAACCGCAGGCGGTTACCTGCAGCTTGTAGACGTTGTTACGGACTACGCCGAACTCGTTCTCGCCCATCTGCGAGTTGTTGCCGTTGGAGTTGTGACGGTTGTAGTAGAAGTAGTACATGGTGTACGTGTTCTTGCCGGCATCGGGCACGTAAGCCTTGAAGTCGCCGCGCTGAATGCTGGTCAGATTTGCGAGCAGGTCGGTCTTGAGGTCGGGGTTGGTGGCGTTCTTCAGAGCGTCGATCTTGTTGAAGGCCGTGGCCACTACCGATTCGGGATACTTGGTCACGTATGCCTTGAGGGCATTGAAGTCACCGTAAACGATACCTTTGTACAGGTAGATTACGTTGCCGTTCCATACATCGGCGTTGGCGGGAGTGAAAGTACCCTTGAACACAACGCCGGTGGTGATGCCGACTTTCTGACCGGCCGTGTTGCTCTCGCCGGGAGATGCGGGGATGGTGTTCTCTGTGGCGTAGCGCCAGATGCGGTAGTCGTTCTTGGGATCCTGTGTCCAGCCCTCGTTGTTGTCCGCGGTATTCTTGTTCCAGTCGGCGGGACGGATGGAAGTCCAGGTCAGCTTGGTTGAGCCGCCTCCGGCGGGCGCATCGGTGCCCGGGTCTTCGGTCTCGCCGGTGGCGAATGTGTTGCCGATCAGGTTGGCGAAGTAATAATTCTTGTAAGTTCCGTTGGACAGGCTCTGTTTCTTGAAGCCGTTGTCATAGCTCATCACAAAGTCGTTCTCCAGGTCGCCGCAGAGTGTCTGGGTGCCTGTCCAGTCCCATGTGGAGTTGGTGCGTGGCAGGTAGTAGAAGTTCTTGGCGATGTTGAACATGGCCATGTCGGTGAGTTCGACGGTACCCATTACGCCCTCGCCGGTGGAATTCTTGATTTCGTACTTATTGGTGTACTCACCGTTCTCCATTTTGCCGCTGAGGGCGAAGTCGAAGCGTGCGGCCACACGCTTTACATGCACCGTACCGAGGTTGAACGCCTTCTCGGGAGTGTTGTGGTTCTGTACCAGCTGGCTGCGCGTGGGAAGATTCACCGCGTCGGGTATGTGGCAGTTGGTCATCAGGAAGTTATTGGCGTTCCAGATGGAATTGCCGCCGCCGACAACGCCCGAGCTGCTGCCGTTGAATGTAGTTGAGCCGCTTGTCCAGTTGCTGACGATGGTTCTGAGACGTGCAGTGGGATTGCAGAATGCGAATACGTATATGTCTCGTTCAGCGTCTCCCGCCACGCCGAGTGCGTCGGGGTTCATGTTCTTGGCGCTGAAGTTAAGGGTGTATTTCAGCTCGTTGACGCTTCCGTTTTCATGGTCGGGGTCAATCGGGTCGCCGCCCATGGCGTCCGCCTCGTCGTAGGTAAGGAAGATGTAGTCTCCGGCCTCGTTCTTTGTGGTCAGCACCACAAGGATTTTGCTCACATAGTTCTCGGAGTCCTGTCCGTATTCCTGGCCGGCGTTACCGGCGCGGGTGGCGGAGGGAAGCTTGACTCTCAGCGTGGCGTACACGTCGCCGTCGGCGTCGTTGCCATTGTTCGGTGCGGGAGCGTCGCTGCTACATGACGCCAGTGCGAGTGCCAGCACCCCGAACGCGAATTTCCATAAATGTTTCATACTTCTTTATATTACTGTTATTGTTATTGTTTTCCTCACAATCTTACAATTATGCATAGATTCCGTTACTGATGTTTCCGTCATATACGGGCAATGTCAATCTTCAAGTGATCGTCAATTGATTAACTCTCGTTGTCCACGGATTGTCCTGTGGCTGTACACGTTATTTGCAAAGGACAAAATTACTACAATTATTTAAATAATACAACATAAGCCACGGAAAATTTTGGAAACAAATCGTCAATGCGTTAAAATCGACTTCGGCAGGTCCGATATTTCCGGCTATTTTCATATTGTCTTTTCGGGGGGGGGGGGGTAAATAGCAGATAATGAGGGTATTACAAGTATTGAATCGCGGAATCTTCATAAAGTAATTACCCTAATTCGGCAACGGTAAAAATTTTTAAATAATTCTAATATAGTGAAGCGGATTAGCGTCAAGACCCCCGGTCAGCGTGAGACGTTGACGTATATAGGCTGGATGTATTTGCGCCCCTTGTTGGCGATGCGTAAGCAGAACCCGGCGCTGCCGTTGTTGGCGGTGCGCCCCGTCAGCCCGGCGGCGTCGATGCCCGATGTGTTGTAAGCGCGGTCCTGCGTCGAGGTGGTATTAGTGCGGAAGCGTGCGTTAAGGCGCATCCCGTTCTCGTTGCCTTCCGCCGAGTATTCGCTCCATTCCAGCCGCCATTCATAGCATATCACTTCGTCGGTGGTGGCGCCCGCGAATCCTGACGTGCCCGTAGCCACCGCCAGCGGCGTGCCGTTTACGCCGTAGATGTTCTGCTTGTCGCTCTCGAACGTGATGATCAGCGGGAACTGCGACTGAGACAGTCCCGGTGGCACCGTAAGCCCCACCGTGAACTCGCTGCCGATGGTAGATGCGGGAGCTGTGGCCGTAACATTGCCGAACTCCCACGGACGGCGCAGCATGAACGTGACGGTGCGCCCCAGTCCGGCCGAGCCACCGCTGTAATATATGCGTATGTTCTGTTCCAGGCGGCGGCTGTCGGCCGGAATCGCCTTGGTGGTGACATTCAGGTTGTACCATCCGTCGTCGCCACGCGTCACGGTGGCGCCTGCTATCACGTCGCCTGTCAGGTCTATGGCCTTGGGTGACGTGGCCGTAGCCCCGGACACATTGTATTCCGTCGCCTCGTCCGCGACATCGTATATCTTCAGCTTTACGGGGTCGAACGTCTGGCCGTTGGCCGGCGTGTAGCGGAATCTCAGCGCGTACCCGGCGGTCTGCTCGGTGAATATGACGCGCGTGGAGCTGACCTCGATCTTCTCCCCTTCGTATCCGATGGAGAACAGGTCGCGCGTCACGATGGAGGTGGAGAGGTTGTTGTGGGCGGCGCCGTTCATGGCGTCAAGGACCGTGGGCGCACCCTCGCCGCCAACCTCGGTGATGTCGACGGTGTACTGGAAATTGCGCAGCAGGTCGTAGAAGCCGAACTTGCCCTCCTTGTCACGCCCGATGTCTATCTTGTAGTAGCATCGTTTGCCGCGATATTCGCCGGCCACTATCATGTATGTCACCATCACGTCGTTGCCGGCCGAAGTGACCGAACTCTGCGTGCGTTCGTAGATGTAGCACGGAGTGTCGGCTGCACCGGCCGCCAGACCCGTCATCGACTCCTGAAGCGCACGGGCCACCTCCGCCTCGGTGGTGTGTGTCATGCTCACGTCGCTGCCCGCCGGGTTGACGCCATAGTATCCCTGCGCTATGATATCGTCGTAGCTGATCAGCTGGTTGTCCGAGTCAAGGAATGTGGCGAACAGATGGTCCTTATAAATATAGGGAGCCACCGTGCCGGAACTGGGCCGGTTCACCACCGTGTAGCCCAACATGCGGAACACGCCGGGGTCGGCCGAGCTGGTGGCCGTCAGCTTCACGAAGTTGCGTATCAGTTTTACGGTCAGCTTCATATTGTCGGTGATGCTGTCCAGCTCCCTGATGCCCCAGTAGGCGTCGGTGCCACCGTCCACCACCAGGGCAGGCATGGTGGTGGTCTCGCTGGCCATGGCCGATATATATTCGCCTCCGCTGATGTCGTGCAGGTCGGGTGCCGACGTGATGACGAAATGCAGCCTGCGCGGGAGCGACGAACTGTAGATATTGCTGACCTTGAAATACACCATCTTGCTCGCGGCGTCGATGTTGATGATCTGCACGTCCTGGGGGCCGATGAACTGCAGCATCACGCCCGCGGGGTCGAACACGAACAGATTTACCTTGAGTGTGTTGAGCAGCTCGTCTACGGTAGGCTCGTCGTTCATGGCGCGCGACTCCCGGGCGAAGGATAGCTCCGGGAACGAGGCGCCCGTCACGATTTCGACAGGCGTGCCGTCGGGTACGCCGGCATCGGGTGTGTCGGGAGTGTCCTGGCTTCGGCACGACGCCATCAGCGTCGCGGACAGCAATATGATGATGGAATATAATGCTTTCATGGTCTGTTGCCGTTAGTGGTCCGTCGCCGGTCGCCCCAGGCGAATCGGGTTTTGGTAGTCAGTGTGTCCCCCTTCCAGTACCATTCGTCGTAGACGCAACGCACGGCCCTTGTATCGTTGTCTGAAGGTGTAACGATTGTGACGGTGGGATTATTTGCATCATTATCGACATCCACACCGCCGGAAGCACACCAATAGTTAGCAGTCTCGCCGGCCGTTCCAAACAGATAAGGAATATATTGCTTATTAGATAAGCGGCAGATATATTCGATTTCGGCTGCAGTAGGAAGTCTCCATCTGCCTGCGGGACGACCGTTTTCTTGATAGGAAGCGCATCGACGCTGCGCACCGCGGCGTGTTATGTCGTAGGTTACACCCCACTGTGATGCTACTCGGATCTGAGGTGCTATGAAGCGAGTCTTGGACGCATCATTGTCAGCGGGATAGTAATATTGCAATTGCTTCTTATTATCTACAGATATACTCCAGGTGGCAGGGGTTGAAGCCGGGGTCCCGTTTTCGTTCAAATTATCGATTTCACGTACGCGTGGATCGGCTATTATGTAATTATCATTTTGAGCAAACTTTGAGATAGTCAGTACGTACGTGTTTTTATTTTTGATATAGCCTGAAGACTCTTCATGGCTTGAACCGATCCAATGATTTAGTTGTTGAGTAGTCCATCTCCAGCTGCTTGAATTAGCCAGAAAACCCTTATAGCCGTTTCTCGTGTTATATGTTTTATTCTGATTGTTGATGAACCGGGTTCCGGATTCAGTCAGCTGGCTCGTGATATATATGGCCGGAATCTGGGTGACTACGACGGTGGCGCGGGCCGAGGGCTCGTTGGCCGGGGCGTCCGTATGCCGCAGCTTGATGGTGAATGTGTAGGCGTTGATGGCGTCGTCGGTAGTGATGGTGGCCCGGTTGTTCCATGAGATATGCAGCAGGTCGCGGCGGATGTTCAGCGTGCCTTTCACCGGGTCGACCTCGATGCCGGCAAAGTGCGTGGTGCGCTGATAGGCCGAACAGTCGCTGTATGTGTAGGTGCCGGTCTTGGCTAACGTTATATTGCGGTCGCGGTCGTTCTTGAAATCGTGCCATACCAGCTGCACCGACTCTATCTCCACGGGATGCGACGTGTTGTAGGGAATGGAGATGGATGTCTCGTTCTCCATCATGTAGCTGTACGCATCCAGCTGCGTGGAGAAGTCGTTGTTGTTCAGCAGCAGATAGCGTATCTCCTTGATGTCGGTGGGGAGTGTGTGCACGTTCCACTGCATGTTGTAGTTCCAGTCGAACAGCATGTCGACGGGCTGCTGCACCGTGACGCCGCCGAGACGCCCTATGGTGACGCGCATGTCGTAGTGCGTGTTGCGCTCTATGTAATACCGTTCCGGCTGGACGCTGAGACGGTAATAAGTCACGATGTTCTGTACCTTGCCCTGCTCGTCGGTGTACCACCACGGAATCTCCAGGGTCAGGAAGCAGTTGCCGCGCGGCGAGAAGGAATCCCAGCGGTTGGGATAGGAATAGAACGGAACGTTCTGCACGTACTTGTATTTGGGCTGGGAGTCGTCGCGAGTGAATGCCGAACCGACATTTTCGGTGGCATATATTTCGTTGGAATACAGGGCGTCTTCGTCTGCCGGGAGTGCGGGGGTGTTCAGCCTGGACTGCGCCACGCCGTTGGCTATCCATACGTGCATCCGGTCGGCGCGCGAATGGTATGTGGTCCTCACTATCTGCTCGCTGCCGTCCAGCGGGCTGACGATTTTCTGTTCCACTTCTATTGTGTCGGGCAGGTTTACGGCCAGGGTCAGCTTGGCGGCGGCGCGCTGCAGGGTGACGGTGCCGGACACGATGCGGTCGGCGCGGTTCAGCGACAGCTCGGCGAAACCGTCCATGGCGAAGCTGTCCTGCACGCGCGTCTTGTCGAAGTCAGAGTCCACGACGGTAGCCTTAAGGCCTGAAACGGTGCCGGATGTCAGCCTGCTTTCGTCTACATTGGCCACGGCGTAGACATAGCAGCGGTCGGACGCGGGACCGAACAGTCCCCCCTCCTTCAGCGCGTTGTCGGGCAATGCCAGGGTGATGTGGCGCGAATACACGAACTCTCCGTCTATCGTCACGTCGTATATCGCCGCCGAAGTGTCGTCGTCATGCCCCTCGGCCGCGTAGAAGAACAGGTGCAGGCTCTTGACCGTGAACTCGTTCAGCCCGTCGCTGCCGGCGCGGGTGCCTGCGAAGGGTATGTCCACGTTCAGCGTGATGCAGTCGGAGTCAGGCTGCGTCATGTCGTCGCGTGAGCGGTCGCATCCCTGTGTCAGCAGGAACGCCGTCAACGAAACCATCAGGATATATATGCGGATCAAGCCTTTCATAATTTATTCTCGCGATATATGATGAACCTTGAACTCATGGCCGGCGTGAGGGGCGCGTACAGCACGGTGCCGTCCACGGTGCGCACCTCGATCACCAGTTCGGCCCAGTGCCGGTAGGAATCGGCCGCCCCTTTGCCGCGTATATGTATAGTGGCTTGTTCGCCCACAAGACCCTCGGCGTAAACGCGCTGCGAGCCGGGCACCACGTTGCCGTCTGCGTCCGTGTCCACGAATTCGAACGCATCCACGCCGTTCTCGCCCGGTATGAAGTATGCCCGCCACGTCGCGCCCTTGGGCGACAGTATCGTGAACCGGCCTGTGGCGCAGCCGGTGGTGCCGTTCAGTATCGAAAGCTGTTCTTCGGGCTGGCCGTTGTAGGTCTCGGTGGTCACGGCGAAGTTGTTGCCGTCGTATTCCCATTTCAGGAAGCCGTCAGGCTCCATGCTCACGATGTTGTCAAGCTCGAACTCGTCGGTCTGCACGGTCCAGTCGCTGACGTTCACGTCCAGGTCCAGTATGGTGTTGAACGCCTTGACGTCGAAGCGGTAGATGTGGTTGCGCACCAGTTCCTTGCCTATGCCGGCGCGGAACGGCTCAAGTCCCGTCTCGAACTGCCGGGGCGCCTGCCCCGGCTCCACAATGGCCGTGACGCGAAACCGCATGTCGGCCACGGCCGCCTCCGGACAGTAGAATATGTATTTGTCGTTTACGGTGCGGCCCGACACGGCGTTGGTTGTGGCGGCGGCAGGATAAATGTTGGCCTCACGCAGTCCCGAGGGGTAGTCGTCGAAACGGGGGCGGAGGTATCCCCGGTTAAGCCACGACACCATTTCGACATTGGTGATTTTGGGGTAACGCTGTCCGTCGGGTCCCGTGACGGGGTTGGTGATGCGGTCGCGCACCTCGATCTTGCACAGGGCGCGAATCATGTCGATGTCTCCGGCCACGGGGGCGTCCGTCCCTTGCATCAGCGTTTCCTTGGGTACGTAGAATCCCTTGACGCCGTACATCGGGATGCCGGACTCCACGGTGGGGAAATAATTGTCGGCCACCGGAAACGAGTCCGCGACATCCCGCATGAAGGTGTCGCCGGGAGGATAGTCGGTGTATCGGCCTCCGATTCCCTCCAGGTTGGCCAGTATCATTACGGTGAAGGCGACATTGGCGTTGTCGTCGAAATTGTCGAAGTATTCGTGGGTGAACGAGGCCGAGACGGTATAGTAGCCGTCGTTGGTCACGTCGCTGCCCACATAGTCCACGTCCGAGGGGCGTACGGACTTCAGGAGCCGGCCGCTCTGGTCGAAGAACAGGATGCGCATGTCGTCGGCGTTCAGGATGCGTTCGGCCACATTGGCTGCGTCTTCCTCCCATACGCCGAGGGCGCGCGTGGGCGAGGGGGTGTCCTCGGTATATATGGTGAACTTGAACGATATCCGGCTCCCGTCGGTGTCTCCGTCACGCCCAGGCTCGTGGCCGGACCTGCATGACGATGCCGTGGCCGACACAATCAGCCACAGCACGACAAGAGTCAATATGTCAAGTGCTTTAGTCATTGTTGTTTAATGGTAAGTCCGTCAGGTGAAGGATTCCTTACCAGTCCTGGTATTGTACCGGGGGTGTCGCCCAGTTGTTGATGTATATCATGGCGCCGCGGTCCCAGTTGTTGTTACGGTCCAGTATGAACGTGATGGTGTAGTCGTCCTGACGGTCCAGGTATTCCTGGTCGGACATCATGGAGTGGTATTCTCCTTTATATAATAGCAGGTTGCGTTCCAGCGGCACGGAGATGATGCGTTCGCCGTCGGCGGTTCGGTACACGTCCAGGCGGGAATTGCCGTCGGGTACGAGGCGCGCCATCGAGATTTCGGCCGCGAGAGCCGCCTGCACGTTTTCGCTGTTGGCTTCGCTCTTGGTTTCGCTTTTGGGTTCGCTATCGAGCAAAATCGGAGTTACGTGCCAGGGGCGGTAGGTGACGCGGCCCGCCGGGTCGAGGGTGTTGTCGTAATTCATCAGGGCATTGCCCGAGGTGATGGAGAACGTGAAGCCCGACTCGTCCAGTTCGGTGCCGTCCAGGTTGTGCAGCATCACGCAGACGCGGTTGGTGTTCTTGGTCAGATAGACGGTGGCCGTCTGCGTCTGGTCGTGTCCTAAGGAGTTGCCGCTTACGAACGTCACGCCGCGCGACAGGCCGTGGAACAGATTGTCCAGCCTGCGTCCGGAGACGCCGTTTTCGGTGTTGAGGGTCACACTGTGCTGTTGAAGCATATCCGCTGCGGGGAGGGCATAGCCGAAGGAGTCGCCTTCGGCCATGCCTGCCCAGCAGAGAATATCGTAGGTGCCGGGAGGTATGGGCAACGCCACGCGATAGTCGGCGGCCGCAAGCGCGGCGCCGCTGTCGGCAAACGAATATACCTCCCTGCCCGTAGAGGAATCGAACACCTTGACATCCACGGACCGTACCTGACTCGCAAAGGCGTCGGCATACAGCATGTTGCGGTCGAACACCAATTGAAGATCGTACGTGTTCTTGCATTCGGCAAAGTCCTCCCTGATGCAGCCTGCAGTCATGGCCGATACGATTGACGATAAGCAGATGATGCCGCAGATACGGGCGCGGATATGAGCAAGGTGTCTTGTTTTCATATTATTATGAATTATGCTGAGAATTTAAGGAACGGAGCCTTAATTACCACTCCCAGGACTGGGTGGGGAGAGTGGCCCACTTCTGGATGTTGACGCGGAACTTGACTGCGTAGCTTACCTTGTCGGTGGGAGGCAACAGCGGATCGTCGGTGCTGATGATGCCCGTGCCGAGTCCGGCTATTTTCTCGATATTGATGGTGTAGATGTGGTTGCGGACAATACCGAAGTCGCCGGTCTTCATCTTCTCCCAGTCCCAGTCGGCCATAGCCTCGTTCTTGTTCACGTTGTCCTCGCGGTACCATCCCCAGTGCTGGATCGGAGCGCTGAAGAACGCCATACCGTTGATATATGCGTGTGCGCCACCCAGGTTCTGGTACAGCAGGCGGTTGGCCTTGTTGATGGACTCCGTGGAATTGATTTCCGTATATTTCTTGGTATCGGAATCGTAATAGAAGAATCCGCTGTTGGCGCCGTTCACCTGCAGCGTGACGAGGTCGCCGCCCACTTTCAGGCCGGTACGCACGTCCTTCTCGGGATGCTTCACTACGAATGTATTGGCGCCGGCCGTCAGGTCCTCCTTGCGGACAGGAGTGTAGCCGGTGCCGTTCTGCTTCAGTATCACGGTCTGTGTCTCCAGCAGGCGGTCGTGGATGGTCTTGACGCCGGCAATGTCGCCGTCGTTGGCCGCGTAGATCTCAGGCAGACCCTCGGCGTTCTTCTGATATGTATAGAACGACTTGGCTTCGCCGCCGATCTTGTACTGACCCACCAGCACTACCGAAGGAATGGAGGTGAGGGGCAGGTACTGGTCGGGCATGTCGGCACCGGTGAGGCGCGAGCCCTTCAGGGTGCTCTCTATGACATACTGAGGCTGGCCGATGGTGTTCTTTGCAGTGTTGACCGACTGATAGTATACTGTGTAGGGATACTCGGTTTCGTCGAGAATGTCGTCGGCCACCAGGGGATAATCGTTCTCGTAATATCCCGGAGTGCGGGCCCAGAACGAGCGGAAATGGTCGGGACGGTTCCAGCCCGGGAACAGGATGGTGTTCAGCTGGTCGTAAGGCATGAAGTCGAGTCCGGCGCCGTTGGCCTGGCGGAACGACTTGAGGAAGAAGAACTCTTTCTCGTAGGCGTTTACGCCCCAGTTCATGGGTGTGAACTCGAGTTCGATGTTGTTGGCTGCTTTGAATGTCTTGACGGCGTCATCGTTGATGCTGAAGTTTACCTTGGCGGCATAACGCTCCACATAGATGTCCACCACCACGTCCTCGATCTGGTCGGCCGGCAGTTTCTCCAGCTCGGTCATGGTCAGGAGCTTATTGGTGTCGAACGGCGTGGCCATGATCAGCTGGTTGTCCAGACCTGTCACTTCGTCGCGGCCGTAGTACACCGAGTTGTTCATGGCGAAATACGTATTGCCGCCCCCTTCGTGGCTGTAGAACGAATCCAGCAGCTCGGCCTGCGCCTGTTCCATGCTCAGACCCTCGTAGAAGTTTTCGGTATGCACCGCGTTGATGATACATATCACATACTGGGGCATTTTCTCGCCCTGCACCAGGTTGATGGGCACGTTGGCTTCGTAGAATCCGCGCACCGAGGGCTTTGCCGCCTGCTGGGCGTCGGAGGGGGTGGTCGGATCCACGGCTGCGGTCAGTCCCATGGGCACGTGGCTGTGATAGTTCTTGTCCGCGTCGTACAGATAGAAGTCGACGGTGCGGATCTTGTTCTCGGCGTCGGTGCCGTTGGCGTAGTCGGTGTCCGGCGTGTCGCCTATGGCGCGTGTGCCGTCGCCGCCTGCGTTCACCAGGTTCACCTTGAGGTAACGGGTCTCGGACTTGTCGGCCACGCCCCGGTCGCCGGTGTCGGGTGCATCAGCCGAACAGGACGCAAGAAGCGCCAGCGGCAAACCCGCAAATAGCAGTTTCAGATAATTTTGCATAATCTTGATTGTTTATAATGAAATTTATTATGTTGTTTAACCTTGGAGTTGTGTGTGTAAGTTGAGTTTTTAAGGATTGGATTCTGACAGGGTACCGTTTGCTATGGACTGTATGATTTAGTTCCCTATGAATAAGTGAGTGCAAAATTAGGGTTTTGCCCGCATTAATATTTATATTTATGAGTAATTCGTATTAGCTTTGCGTAAAAATACTGAACAACGGACTGCACATTAAGTTATCAAAACATAAATCAGACATTATCAATAAGTAAAACAAACAGAGTCTCAGGTGTATGTGACGTTGCGTCGACCATGCGCCAAAACGTGCCTGATATGACGTGTTATCCGGATTTTTTTGTAACTTTGGACTCGAAATGGACCGGGAAGCAGAACCTGAGGTCCGGCTACACCACGGTAAGATAACCTTATACATTAATAATGACACAGGCCATCCTGCGAATATCACTATGCGTGTCATCCACAATATGCTTGTGGGGCGCCATTATGTTAATGTGCGAAAGAGAGGGAACCGGCAGTCACGGATGGCTGGCGGGGGTGTTGATGTCATGGGGAGTGATAGGTGTGTTGCTGGCATGGCTGGCTCCGAGAGCGGGGGCGCGTATATTCCGTAAGGGTTCCGGTCAGCCGGTACCGACCGATCAGGACGGACTGCCCGAGAGCGACGAACTGAGCGGGAGCGACGGACTGTCTGAGAACGATGCGGAAGTGAGGGGTGAGGATTTCAACAGCCAGTTTGACAGCTATAAGCGCAGTATAGAGGAATGGCTGCAGACCGACCGGCCATATCTTAACGCCGATTTCAGCCTGCAGGAAGTGATAAACAGGTTCAAGCTGAACCGCACCTATGCCTCACGGATATTCAACGAAGGTTTCGGGCAGAGTTTCATACTCGTGATGAGGCATTACAGGATAGAATATGCCAAGGAACTGTTGCGTCAGAATCCCGGCATCTCCATAACGGAAGTGGCACAGCAATGCGGATACTCGACGGTGCAGGCGTTTCACAAAGCATTTGCCTATTGCAACGACGGCATGACACCGGGCCGGTATGCCCAAAGCCTGAAAGGGTAAGGACCCTAAGGACTCTAAGGACTTTAATGACTTTAAGGTCCCTAAGGTCTTTAATGACTCAGAGGTCCTTCCGGAGGACGGTGCCGGTAGGGGAGAGAAGGTAACTTACCGGCAGTACGCGCAGGTCGTAAATGTCGTGGATGTCACCGACAGGCCTGCCTGCATCCCAATTCCGTGGAATGTTCCCGGCTGCGTAATTGTGCCACCTCCCGCTGTCGGAGCCGTTGTCATTGCCGGCGTTATTGTCGGCGGCGTTGTCATTGTCGGCGGCCGAGACATAGATGGCAAGCACGCGGAGCCTGCCGCTGTCAATTCCGGCTTTCAGGTTCGCGGAAGCCTTCATGTCGTCCAGGACATCGGCGCATACTTCGCAGTCGATGTCGAAGAACATAAGCAGTGTCTCGCATTCCGAAGGCTCGGACAGATGATGCCGGGTGCCGTCGGTCGATATGTATTCAAAATCGTTGGCTTTCGTGCCTGGGCGGTTCATCAGCGACAGGTCAAGCAGATACCCGGTGCGTGTCTTGGCGATCTCCGGGATTGCCGGCGAGGCGACGAACGCTTCGGCAAAGGCGATGAACAGATCCTCGTCGTGCATGGGCGAATTGTAATCGTACAGATATTTCGCAGCCATGCCCGCAATCATGTCGGTGGCCCGGGTGTCAGCGGATGCCTGTTCGATAAATCGGGCGATCACCGGCCTTAACGAATCGCCCGGTAAAGCCGAAAGCATGGCGATGTAGTTGGCGAAATTCTGTTCCATGAAAGCCGTGTCGGCCATAAGCGAGCGGTCGGAGAAATCGACGGAATCCCAGAAATGACGGGCCGCGTGTGCGGTGCGCTGACTCGCGGCCGTCGGCGCCTGCTTTGTGTCGGCGTGTGCCCGCTTGTCGCCGGAATGCGCACCCGTGCAGGATGCGGCCAGCAATGCGGCCGCAGTCAGAACCATAGCATGGCCGATAATGCCCTTGAATCGTATTGAAATTGCCTTCATATCTGAGTCGATGGTCTCGGAATGCAAAGTTAGTGTATTTTTCTATACTACCAAATTTGTTATATTTGCATTGGTTAAATGTTTGAAACATAACAATAAATATGTTAAAGGCTTTTACATAATTAGAAAAATCGCTTGACAATGGCCCTAATATATTGTACCTTTGTGATGGAATTTTTAAACATATTGATTTTTCGAGGACAAAGATTTTCGAAACAACCTGATTAATAAAAACACGACAACCGATGAAGAACCCAAAAGTAGCTTTCGCCCTGGCCGGGCTGATGCTGATGCCGGGCGCGATTTATGCCCTGGATGTGAAGTCGCCGAACGGCAACGTAGTGCTCCACGCCGACGTGGTGGACGGCAAACCCACCTACAGCGTGGACTACAAGAACAAGAAAGTAATCATCCCCTCCACATTGGGACTCGAGCTGAAGGATGCCGAGAACCTGACCGACGGATTCAAGGTAAAGGGCTGGGAGGAATCCTCCTTTGACGAGACCTGGACGCCGGTGTGGGGCGAGAACAAGGAGATACGCAACCACTACAACGAGGTGCTGATGGAGCTGGACCAGCCCAAGACCGACCGTCAGATGAACATACGCTTCCGCGTGTATGACGATGGAGTGGGCTTCCGCTACGAATTCCCGCAGCAGAAGAACTTAGTCTATTTCACCGTCGCCGAGGAGAAGTCTCAGTTCGGCATGGCGGGCGACCACACCGCATGGTGGATACCCGGCGACTACGACACCCAGGAGTACGACTACACCGAAAGCAAGCTGTCGGAGATACGCGGACTGATGGACGGCGCCATAACGCCCAACTCGTCGCAGACCACCTTCAGCCCCACGGGTGTTCAGACATCGTTGCAGATGAAGACCGACGACGGCCTCTACATCAACCTGCACGAAGCCGCATTGGTGGACTACAGTTGTATGCACCTGAATCTGGATGACAAGAACATGGTGTTCACTTCCTGGCTCACCCCCGACGCCGTGGGCAACAAGGCATTCATGCAGGCACCCGCCAAGACGCCGTGGCGAACGGTGATGGTCAGCGACGACGCACGCGACATGCTGAGCTCCAACCTGACCGAGAACCTGAACGAGCCCTGCAAGATTTCCGACACATCATGGATTAAACCCGTTAAATACGTGGGCGTATGGTGGGAGATGATCAACAACGCCAAGCAGTGGAGCTACACCAGCGACCTGCCGTCGGTCAAGATCGACGAGCTGGACTACACCAAGACCAAGCCCCACGGCTATCATGCGGCCAACAACGAAAACGTGAAGAAATACATAGACTTCGCCGCCGAACATGGCTTCGACCAGGTGCTGGTGGAGGGCTGGAATATCGGCTGGGAGGACTGGTTCGGTCATCACAAGGACCGTGTGTTCGACTTCGTGACCCCGTATCCCGACTTCGACATAAAGATGCTGAACGATTACGCCCATTCCAAGGGTGTGAAGCTGATGATGCACCACGAAACCTCAGGCTCGACGCGCAACTATGAGCGCTGCATGGAGGATGCCTACAATCTGATGAACAAGTATGGCTACAACGCCGTAAAGAGCGGATACGTAGGCGACGTGCTGCCCCGTGGCGAGCATCACTACAGCCAGTCGCTCAACGACCACTACCTGTATGCCGTCAAGGAGGCTGCCAAGCACAAGATCATGGTCAACGCGCACGAGGCCGTGCGTCCCACCGGACTGTACCGCACTTATCCCAACCTGATTGGCAACGAGAGCGCGCGCGGCACCGAGTACGAGTCGTTCGGCGGAAGTAAGCCGTTCCACACCACCATCCTGCCCTTCACCCGTCTGCAGGGCGGCCCGATGGACTACACGCCCGGCATCTTCGTGATGGACATGAAGGAGAACAATCCCAACAACACCAGTCATGTCAACAGCACGCTGGCGCGCCAGCTGGCTCTGTACGTCACGATGTACAGCCCGCTGCAGATGGCGGCCGACACTCCCGAGAACTATTCAAAGTTCATGGATGCCTTCCAGTTCATCAAGGATGTGGCCGTAGACTGGGACGAGAGCCGTTACCTGGAGGCCGAGCCTGGACGCTACATCGTGGCAGCACGTAAGGCCAAGGGTGCCGACGACTGGTTCGTAGGCTGCACCGCATGGGAAGGCGGACATGAGTCGACCGTATCGTTCGATTTCCTCGACCCCGGCAAGAAGTATGAGGCCATCATATACGCCGACGCCAAGGACGCACACTACAAGACCAACCCGCAGGCCTACACCATCACCAAGAAGAATGTGAACAGCAAGACGCGCCTCAAGCTGAAGGCGGCTCCCGGCGGCGGCTACGCCATCTCCATCAAGCCGGTGGTAAAGTGACTTGTAGTTGAAAAAGTTTACAAAGTTGAGAAAGTTAAGAGACATTCCGCACGGGATGTCTCTTTTTTAGTAGCGCGTCTGTGGACAGCCCGCGCATTGCCTCTCCGAGGCACCGATTCTCATTGTTTCATTCATGGTTTCTACAATCGGCATTTTGTCCGAGTCTGATGCGCGGCACGGAGTACCCGCGCCTCTACGCTGCACTCCTGTTCTCCTGTTCTCCTGTCAAAAGGACCTGCGCGGCACGGAGTATCCGCGCCACTACGCACGCACTCCTGTTCTCCTGTTCTCCTGTCAAAAGACCCTGCGCGGCACGGAGTGTCCGCGCCCCTACGCTGCACTCCTGTTCTCCTGTTCTCCTGTCAAAAGGACCTGCGCGGTACGGAGTGCCTGCGCCACTACGCACATGCCATTATTTTTGTCTTTTTTGTAACAAAAAACGAGGTTGCGAGTCTTATAATAAAACGACAGTAAAAACCGAGACATGACGGAACAGCAGTTCAGGGACATAGTGATGCCGCATCACCGGCTGATGGCCGGTATGGCGATGGCCGTGCTGGGCGACCGCGAGGAAGCCTCGGACTGTCTGCAGGACTGTCTGCTGGCGTTGTGGAACCGGCGCGATGAACTGGAGCGTGTTGACAACGTGAAGGCGTACTGTCTGCGTACCGTCCGAAACTGCGCGCTGTCGATGCTGCGTCGCACCAACCGACTGGAGACCGTCATTCCGGAAATAGTCGAAAGTCTCGACCCGGAGACGCGGCTGGAGCATAAGGACCGGTTGGCCAAGGTAATGGCGCACATCGAGTCGTTGCCGGCTGCGCAGCGCGAGGTGATCAGGATGTCGGCAATCTTAGGCTTGTCGAACGATGACGTGGCGCAGATGTCGGGGCAATCGCCGGGTAATGTCCGCACATTACTGTCAAGAGCCAGAAAGAGTCTTAGGAAATTTTTAAATAACGATATAAAATGAAAAGGAGAGAGAACATGGATTACCGCAAGCTGTCGGCGCTGTTGGGCGCCTGGGACGATGCGTCTCTTTCCACCGGGGAGGAGAGGGAACTGGAGGCGTGCGTTTCAGATTCGGACTACGAGATACTGGCCGCGGATGCCGATGCATTCATCAGCAACCTTGCCGCCAAGGAAAGGGAAACGAGGCGCCGTCCGCAGTGGGGAGTATGGCTGTCGGCAGCGGCGGCATGCGTCGCGGTAATGGCTGTGGCCGTGTGGCTGTTCATGCCTGATTACGGAACCGAGAAAGCCACGCGGATGGCGACCGTTGAAACGGTGAAGCCGGTAAAAATACAGGATGATTATACAGGCAATGCGCCTGCTCCGGTGCAGCATTCGGTCATGCCTCGGAAAGCATACGCGCATTCGCAGACACGCGTTGCCGCTGAACAGCCGGAAGATACCGCACCCGCAGATCCGGAAGATGCCTGGGCCACCTTCTTTGCAATGCGCGAGGAGATGGCAGACGTGGTCAGTCCCGGCCATGAAACGGATATCCCGAATGAAATCACGATTGTGGTGTCGCCGGAGGTATTGGATGACGGGCAGGAAATGTCCATCGACGTGTATGGCAGTCTGAAGGATGCTTCGGAAATTTTGAATTCCATATTGTGTGAATTATGAAAAGGATTTTTTTAATTTTAGTAGCCCTGATGGCTATTTATCTGAGCCCTCATGCCGAAAATACGGCGCGGCAGTTCGACAGGCTCGACAACGTGAAGGGGTTTGAATATACATTCCTGATGCCGGATAAAGAACCCGTATCCGCCAAGAAGATGACCATGAACATGCCGATGGATAAAATCCGGCTCGTGGAGATGGTCGGCACCAAAGACCTGGGATGCGGACGCAACTTCAGGGAAACAGTGTCCAAAGCCATAGCCGACAACGGGATGGAGCTGATGTTTGCCCGTGACGACGACCGGAAACGCAATGAATTCTATGCCGTATGGGATTCGGACCGCGGAGTGTTTACCCATCTGCTGCTGATAAAGTATCGCGATGCGCAGCATTGCCAAGCCAGACTTATGTATCTGGCAGGCGAGCTGACTCCTAAGGATTTATCAAACTTATTTGAGAACAATTAAAACACATACCAATGAAAAAGTTGCTTTATATACTGGGCATGGTCGCCATGCTGGCGTTGCCGATGGCGGCGAGGACTGTGAACTATCCCCCCGTGCGTCTCAACACCACCGACAACCGAGGGTGCCGGGTCACTGTCTGCGGCGTGGACCTGTTGCCCGATTCCACCGTGGTGAGGCTGTCGGTAAAGTTCAAGCCCGAATGGTGGATCAGAGTATCCAAAAATACCTATATTCAGGCCGGAACCGAAACGTATCCTCTGAAGAATACCGTGGGAATCGGCATAGACAAGGAGCATTGGATGCCGAAGTCTGGCATTTCGGAATTCGATCTGGTTTTTCCGGCCCTCCCTGCCGATACAAAGAGCATTGACCTGGTGGAATCCAAGGACTGGCAGTTCCTGGGCATAGACGTAAGGGATGCAAAGGACCGCCGGCAATATTTCGCCGACTTCTCCAAAAATGCGAGCATGTACGACTACACGTATCTGTCGCCGTTGATGCTGCGCACGCTGTCGCCCAAGACCGTGCAGGACATTCCGGTGGACAAGGTGACAAAGATGGAGATGGTGAAATGCAAATACTCGTACAACGACAGCAAGCTGAAACATGCCGTGCAGGAACTGATAGGCCGGAACGGTCTGGAGCTTGTATCCCGGGAGGTCAGGAACGAAAAGGCATCTGAATTCTACGGAGTGTGGGACGAAGCGAAGAAAGAGTTTACGAAACTGCTGATAGTGCAGGGCGGCGACTACAAGCAGCACGACGCGGTCCTGTATCTGGAAGGCGGGTTCACCCTCTCCGACATCCAGACCCTGATTAAATCCCCGACGCTGTAATTAGCAATTAATGATTAGTATTGCAGTCCTCTCTCCGTCTGTAAGTTGTCGGTGACTGGAGGGGCGACGTCCACGTCGCCCATATTTTGACGACGTGGACGTCGTCACTCCAGTTGCAGTGCGGCCGGGATAGTCTGCGTTAATAATAAAAACTCCAATCTACTGATGAACAGCAGATTGGAGTTTTTACTCTGTATTCCCGTAGGGAGTCGAACCCTAATCGTCGGAACCGGAATCCGATATTCTATCCATTGAACTACGGGAACGTTCTGTATGGCAGGCAACCTGTGTCTTATGCCCGGAATCGAGCAATCATCAATGTATTGAATACTCAAAACAGAGGGCGTCGGTCGCTTTCCGATTGCAAAGTTAGTGAAAAATTCGGGGATATTTAACTATTCGCTCAAATTTATGTCATTTTTTTATGGTATATAGCGAAATTGTTGCTAACTTTGTTAGAAATGGGCAATCATCAATGCGCCTGATGCATAATAAGCATAACGATAAATAAAAAGATGGAGGGAAATCAGGATATTCGCATAGAGTCGGGATGGAAACGGGTGCTGTCGCAGGAATTCGCAGCACCGTATTTCCGCGAGCTTACGGCGCGGGTGCGTGACGAGTATTCGCGTCCCGGCAATCCGTGTTATCCACCGGGCAGCCGTATATTCGCGGCGTTCGACAACACACCATTCGACCAGGTGAAGGTGGTGATTATGGGCCAGGACCCTTATCATGGCCCGGGTCAGGCCAACGGTCTGGCATTCTCCGTAGCCCCCGGTGTGCTGATACCCCCGTCGCTGCGCAACATCTTCAAGGAGGTGAGCGACGACACCGGTGCCCCGATTCCCGCGGACGGCGACCTTACCCGCTGGGCGCGGCAGGGCGTCCTGCTGCTCAACGCCTCGCTGACCGTGCGCGAGCATCAGCCCAAATCCCACAGCGGCATAGGCTGGGAACGGTTCACCGAAGCGGCGGTGCGCCTCTTGGCCGAACAGCGCGACCACCTTGTGTTCCTGTTGTGGGGTTCGGACGCCATACGTCGCGGCGATTTCATAGACCGTAGCCGTCACTTGGTCATGACATGCGTGCATCCGTCGCCCTTGTCGGCCAGCCGCGGATTCTTCGGCAACCATCAGTTTACACGCGCCAACGAATACCTCGTGGCGCACGGCAAAACACCCATCGTATGGTAAGACGGTTGCTGACATTCCTTGTAGCGCTGACCACGGTATTGACCGCGGCCCGGGCCGACATAGACACGCGCCAGCAGATATTCTCGCCGAGGTTCAAGACGCTGAAGGTGCAGAACATCGACCTGTTCGACGCGCCTCCATTAATCCGCATCGGCTCGCAGGACAGGATCGAGGTAACCTTCGACGAGATAGGGGAGGACAACAGCTGGCTGGAATGGCGGCTGATACACTGCAACGCCGACTGGCAGCCGTCGGCTCTTGTGGAGAGTGAATACATAGACGGTTTCAACGCCAATAAGATAGAGGATTTCGCGTATTCCACCGCCACGTTCGTGCATTACGTGAACTATCGCATCGAGATTCCGGACGAGCGGTGCGGCATACTGCGCAGCGGCAACTACCTGCTGCAGGTGTACGACCCGCAGGAACCTGACGACGTGCTGTTGCAGGCCCGGTTTCAGGTCAGCGAGAACATGGCAGAGGTGGCCGGCACCATGACGTCGCGCACCGACCGCGGTTTCAACGACGAATGGCAGCAATTGGGCGTTGCCGTGACCGTCGACCTGCAGGACGGCTCGAATCCCTACGGCGACTACCGCGTGGAAGTGAGCCGGAACATCGACAACGAAACACGCATGATTCCCATGCCGGGACGTGTCAACGGCAACGTGTTGATATACGAGCACATCCCGCAGCTTATCTTCCCGGCCGGAAACGAATACCTTCGTTTCGAATCGGTGTCCAACCGCTTCGCCGGCATGAAGGTGGACTCGCTGCATTACGAGGGAACCAACTTCCACGTCTGGCTCAAGCCCGACGCGCCGCGGGCCCGCAGGGAGTATGAATACGACCGCACGCAGCATGGCCGCTACATAGTGCGCGAATACAACGCTACCGACTCAAACATCGGGGCCGACTATATCACGGTACATTTCCGTCTGGATACAGACGAGATACCCGGCGGCGATGTCTATGTAGACGGCGAAATGACCGACGGCCTATATACCGACCGCAACCGCATGACATATTCCGATGCCGAGGGGGCCTATCTGCTTCAGATGCCTCTGAAACAGGGAGCCTACAATTACCGTTATAAGGTGAAGGATGCGGATGGCAATGTGCATGGCCTGGACGGCAACAAGTGGGAGACCGGCAACCAATATGTGGTGAGGGTATGGAAGCGGAGTCCCGGCGAACGCGCCGACCGCCTTGTGGGGATGGATATAATACAATGAGTATGTTGCAGATACAAGATACATTGGTGAGTCTGGACCTGATAGAGCGCTACTTCGTATGCGATCTTGACGCTTGCCTCGGCGCCTGTTGCATTGACGGCGACGAGGGTGCCCCCGTCACCAAGGAGGAGAGCGAGCGCATAGCCGAGGTGCTGGACATAGTGGAGCCGATGATGAGTCCCGCCGCCGTACGCGAGGTGAGGGAGAACGGCGTTGACTATCTGGACCGCGAGGGCGATCGCGTCACGGCCTTAGTGAACGGATGCGAATGCGCCTTCACCGCGCGCGAGGCAAACGGTATGTGTGTGTGCGCTCTTGAAAAGGCGTTGCGTGCCGGCACGCTGGACCATGACGTGAAACCCATCAGCTGCCGCCTCTATCCCGTGCGGCTCAAGGAGTACGACGGCTTTACCGCCGTGAACCTGCACAGGTGGAAGATTTGCCGCCCGGCCGAGAAGTTAGGCCGCAAGCTCGGGGTCAGGGCATACGAGTTCCTGAAAGGTCCGCTTGTGGCACGCTTCGGTCAGGAATGGTACGACGAGCTGGATTTTACCGCCAAGGAATATCTGCGGCAGAAGGGAATGATGGTTTAAGGTTTGAGTTTAAAGTTTAGATATTATGATACCGGGATGGCTGGATACGATGCTGATGGTGCTGTACGTGGTTACGATAGCATCGGCCATCATTGTGGTTCTCAGGGAGAACCGCAATCCCATCCGTTCGCTGTCGTGGGTGATAGCGTTGATATTCCTGCCGGTAGTCGGACTGGTGTTCTACATATTCTTCGGGCGGTCGTTGCGAGGACGCCGCATGGTGTCGCGCCACAACAAGCGGCGCATGGCCACGGCCATGACCACACGTACGGTAGACCTGGACTCGCAACGGCTGGATCCGGGCGAGAAGTCGCTGATGAAACTGGCGCGGAACATAGCCTCGGCCGTGTACAGCGTCAACAACAGCGCCAAGATATTCACTTCCGGCTCCACCAAGTTCGAGGCGCTGAAACACGACCTGCGCAATGCCCGCGAGTCGATATTCATGCAGTATTACATTTTTATGGACGACCATATCGGCCATGAGATAGCTGAGATACTCAAGGAGCGGGCGATGGCAGGGGTACAGGTCAAGGTGATGTACGACCACATCGGCTCGTTCTCGTCCAGCAATTCGTTCTGGCGCGAGATGGAGAAGGCGGGCGTGGACACGCATCCCTTCTTCCGCGTCAACTTCCCGCAACTGGCCAACCGTCTGAACTGGCGCAACCACCGCAAGATGGCGATAATAGACAACAGGGTGGGCTACATAGGCGGCATGAACATCGCCGACCGTTACGACACCGGCACGAAGGGTGCACAGCCATGGCGCGACACGCATCTGCGCGTGGAGGGCGACATCGTGGAGTCGCTGATTTTCTCGTTCATCGTAGACTGGAACTATCTGAAGCAGCCGCGGCCATTGGAGTTCCCGAAGATGGAACCGGCGCGCATCCGGTCCGGAGTGGGAATGCAGTTGGTCACCTCAGGCCCGATGAGCCAGTGGGACAACCTGTCATTAGTATTCCTTAAGGCCATATCGCTGGCCCGCAAGTCGATATACATACAGACGCCCTATTTTCTGCCTACGGATGCGTTGCAGAAGGCCCTGGAGGCCGCCGCGCTGTCCAAGATAGACGTGCGCATCATGATACCGCGTTCCGGCGACAGCCGCATGCTGCAGTATGCCTCGTTCTCGTATGTGACGCAGTGCCTGAAGGCCGGCATCAAGGTGTATCTGTACAATCCCGGCATGCTCCATGCCAAGACCATGATAATAGACGACAACTTAGTGACCACCGGCTCGACAAACTTTGATTTCCGCAGCTTCGAGAATAACTTTGAATGTAACCTGCTGATCTACGACAAGGAACTGAACCGCGAGATGCGCGACATCTTCTTCCGCGACATGGGCTCGTGCACCCGCCTCAGCTACGCCGCCTGGCACCGCCGCCCGGCCCTGCAGCGCGCCTGGGAGTCGGTGATCCGCCTCGTCTCCCCGATCCTGTAAAGACATATTTAATGAATTCTCCCGTACGGATATTGATGGATCATAGTTTGGAGTTCATGAATAACAAGAATTAGTAACAATAGTTTTGAAAAGCGATAAAATGAAATTACAAAGTATTCAAATTTTTGAAGACCGTAAGGTTCGAACTGTTTGGGATGAATCCGCAGAAGAGTGGTATTTTTCAGTAGTAGATGTTATAGGGATACTTACAGACAGCGTTTCACCTACGGTTTATTGGCGCAAATTGAAACAGCGTCTTAAACAGGAAGGAAATGAAACCGTGACAAATTGTCACGGTTTGAAACTTAAGGCTGCCGATGGGAAAATGAGAATGACTGATGTGGTTGATACTCAACAATTATTTCGTCTTATCCAGTCAATACCTTCTCCAAAAGCGGAACCGTTCAAGATGTGGATTGCAAATGTTGCCAAGCAACGCCTTGACCAAATGCAAGATCCGGAACTTTCGATAGATCAGGCTATGTATGATTATCGACGGTTGGGATATTCAGAAAATTGGATAAATCAGCGAATCCGTTCTATAGAAGTTCGTAAGGCATTGACAGATGAATGGAGGCGAGGTGGTATGAATGAAGGTGTTCAGTTTGCTACCCTTACGGATATAATAACTCGTCAATGGAGTGATAAAAGCACAAGGGAATATAAGCATTACAAAGGTCTAAGGAAAGAAAATCTAAGAGATAATATGACCAATATTGAGTTAGCTCTCAATACGCTTGCAGAGGCATCTGCCACCGAATTGTCTAAAGACAAGGACCCTATTGGCTATAAAGAAAATGCCGCTATCGCCCAAAAGGGTGGTGATGTCGCAAGGGCTGCCAGAGACAAACTGGAGTCTCAGTTAGGAAGGAGTGTGATTTCATCAGCGAAAGCATCAGATTATATACTCCCCTCAAATATAAAACCCATTGAGATGTCGGATAAAGATGCGGAGCTCGACCCGACTGAGTAGATTTATGGAACTTAACGTGGAATATCTGAGGGGGAGGCATGCGTATTGGAAGTGGAGGATAGCGGAGGCCGGGATATGGGATGCGAGGGGATTCCGGGCGGTGGATTTTGCCGTGAGGAAGGCGGGTAAATCGTACGAAGGTCTGTTTCACAGGAAATATATAACTTCGAAGACAAGGCTGAGGATGGGCGATGGCGTGAACGGCCGCTTTTACGACAGAATCATACTTTATCGGAAATCGCAGGATATGTCCGTGCGCGAGGTCGACGAGACTCTGGTGCACGAGATGATACACCAGTACATAATTCAAAACGGGATACACGACACAAGCGCCCACGGCCGCGCATTCAGGGATTATATGCGGCGTGTCAATGCGGCGTTTCCCGGAGAACTGAACATAACGGTCCGCGGCAAGATGCCTGTCACTGAAGGGCCGGGCTCAAAAACGCATCAGCTGATAGTGGTCTCGATGTATGACGGCACCAGCTACTGCTGCAGGATAATGCCGGCGAAACTTCCGCAGTTCCTGAATTTAGTCAGTAAGAATAAAAAGGCCGGGGAGTTCAAGGATTATATGCAGTGTGAGTCGGACGATATGTATTTCAACTCCATCCGGGCCTGCCGCACACGCCTTCACGGCCTCCGCATGCCGCTCGCCGATCTCGCGGCTTTCTGCAAGAAATACAACCTGCGCCAGATGTAACGTACAGAGTCCGCGCTTTGCCACACTGAGATAGGGCATTATTCGTTTTTTTATTGTATTTTTGTCGAGTACAGCGTATTCTGGCATTGGTTCAATATATTACTTTTGCATGCTCAATCAATAGATGGGTTCGGGAGAAACGCAATCATCCCTATTGCCCAGCTGACTCCAGTTCTCCTGTCAAAAAACCATGGCCGACGGGGATGTCGCCCCTCCAGTCGAGCCTGCTCCTGTTCTCCTTTTCAATGGAAAGGGAGGGAAAAAGCAAATAAAGTTGTGCCGAAACGGCTCTTTAGAGACATAGACGAGTGCAATTGATGGTAAAGGCCCCATCCTGCAAGTGGCGGAATGGGGCCTGTGAGTGTTAGTTCCTGAAGTGAGATTCCTCAGACTCGTTATTTGATCACTTTGATTGTTTTGTTGCCTTGACGGCGGATAAAGATTCCGTTCTCGGGATTGCTTACGCGGACTCCCTGAAGGTTGTAATATTCCACAGCGCAGTCATTGTTTTCAATGACAAGGTTCGTGGCGCCCGTTGTATTGTCAGGAACCAGCAGGAGCTGATCGAGAACAAAACCGGTGGCTTGGATCACAAGACCGGTGGCTTTCAGCTTATCGACATTTTCCTGAGTGAGAGTCACCGTGATAGAGTTCGCTGTACTGGTGAATCTGTCAGGATTATCAGTAGTATTGATTTCAGTGCCACCCCATCCACCAAACAGGAGTTTGATATAATGGCCCGCGTCTTCGGAGATCATGCACACAAGCTTGTCGTCTGCCTTGGCATTCGAGAACAGACCTGCGGGAAATTCTTTGAAACCGCCATCTTTGAAGCTGTGCGGTCCGACCCAGATTGTATTGTCGTTAGCCTCGATGTCAGAAGGCACGTATACGATTTTATGGATGGTGACATTGAAACCGAACGGCAGGAAACCATAATTCTTCATGATATCCACCTGCGACTTGAGAAGAGTGACAGAAGCTGTCCCGGAATTCTCGCTCCCGAGCCCGAACTGGATCAATGCAGTCCAGCCGTCTACCGGTTTGTTGTAGCTTAGATTCAGCACTGCTCCATCCTGTTTGTCAATTGTTACCTCGATTTTGCCTCCGGGTGTGAAATCGGCGCATGCTTCAGGGGTGATTTCGACACCACCGTTACCCCATGAAAGCGATACGCCTTCGGTGTTTTCCCACAAGACACGGGATTCCGCGGCATTGGCCGTGAACAGTGTCGCAGATGCTGCGACGGCGAGTAGAAGATGTTTAATCATTCTGTTAAAATTTAGGTTAATAAAAATTGGTTAATAATAGTATATAACTTAATCAATCGTTTGCTGCTGTTATAAGGATGGCCATATAGGGAATCTCCTTTATCGGCACTAAGGAGCGACCTCGGAACAGCCCCTCAACAGGAGTGATCTCCATGTTCCAGGTGTCGATCAGTGAGATTTTGTAATCCGAATTGTCGGGGAGCTCAAGCACCATCTGGCAGTGTATGTCGCGGCCGGTGTATATAAGGAACCATTTATTGTCACACCCGAGAGCGGGATAATTCTGCCATCCGGTAATTCCCTTCACAGGGTTGCCTGCTCCGGGAAGCTTCTCAAGAATTTTCCTGAGAAATCCGATGCGTTCGGGACTTTTGCCCCGGAGCGCTCCACCCTTTGACCACCATAGGACTTCGTCGGACTTTTCGGGAGCTATGGAGTTGTCGGACAATAACACCTCGCCATGGCCCACAAAGCCACCGGAAAGGAATCCGTTCCAGAACTTCTGCAGCATTTCTTCGCCCGAGAGCGTACCCCAAACCCAAGGAATATTCCCTTCATAGCGACATTCGTCATAAATTACCGGTTTGCCATACTTGCTACACAGGTTGCCGGCATTTTCGGTATCCGGGGCCTGAATGCTGACATGTGTCACATTAGGGTCGTTGTGATCGTATAATTTCACACCATTGTGGATGCTTCTCAAGTGGTTATAGGGATCGTTGGTCGCAAAGAACTCAAGATGGCGTTTCCAGTCCAGTTCAGTGTAGGCGTTCATGAAATCATATTCGTTGGCCATGCTCCACCACACATTTTTCCAAGCCCCCAGCCGGGAGATCAGATATTGCATGTAACGTTCGCGCTCAGCCGGACCGATAGAGCTGAACCCCCAGCGGTCGTAAGGATGAAACACAATTATGTCGGCCTCGATACCGAGAGAGTCAAGAGAGGCGACACACCGCTCGATGTTTCTGAAATAGGCGGGATTCAGTCTGGAGAAGTCCCAGTTCCCCGGTTCTCCTTCAAATGGATAAAGCTCAGGTTCATTGTGGTTCCAGTCATAACTTTTGGGAAACACACACATGCGCAATTTGTTGAAACAGCTTCCACCGAGTGTTTCAATAGTCTCTCTTTTCAGATCGTCGCTCTGATTGGCCCAGGCATAACAAGTAGTTCCGAAGGGGATGTATCTTGTTCCGTCGGCGTATGCAAATCCTACAGAGTCGGCAGTGACCGGTCCATGATTGCCTGTTGTGGCCGGCACACATTCCAACAGACCATTCTTTGCCTTATGATTGGTGCCGACGAACGACACACGATATTTCCACAATCCGGGCTTGTCGGGCATGAACCTGACCTTGAACATATCTGAACCGTCATAAAAACCCTTGACACTGACAGTGTCCCGTCCATTTATGAACGTAGCTTTCAACTTCACATCGTCGAAGGGGTTTCCGTTGGCCTTGAGCCGGTATGTTTTTTCAAAAATTCTCCATTGTTCGACCTTTTCGACAGCGTATGACGCATTCCCGAAGAGAGATAACAGGAGAACGGGCAGAATGATATATAGTTTCATAGTCTGACAGATATTCACTAATTGGGTCCGGTATGATCATTCATCGAGGTGTAGCCAAGGCGGAGGACTTGTCTGACCATTCAAACACAGTGCCGCCACGCCGTCCGGCCGAAGTTCCGGGCCAATCTGCTGCGTATGGTTCTCCCGAACGAGGGTCAAGTCCCACATAACGGTTTGTTTTCAGCGAGAGCAGCATGAATTGATTGTGAAGCATGTCCTGCCACATAAACAGACAGTCGTCGGTTTCACAAGGCGACAGTCGCAGATCTCCCGAGAGCCCCCGGCCATAGACAGAGACGAAACCCTTGCCGTTCGCAGCCTCGAGCACGACCTTGCCATTGCCTCGGTCATGAACCAGGAAGCGGCAATTGTCAGACTCGTAATCAGGATCGCCCTGCCATACTGACAAGACCATCCGACGGTCGTGAGCCTGCATACGATGACCGTTTGCAAGATTCGTGACACATATCGTTTTACCGGTCGGGATATTGCCGCTACGGTCGGCGAGGGGCTCTTCCACAGTGAAATCGTCAAATTCGGCATATCCTCCTTTCTTACCCTTGCGGTTGAAGGCAAACAGAGAGACACGGGCTCCCTGGAAAGTCTTTGTCTGATATGGCACAACCACGCGTTGTCCTATTTCCTGATATGTCTCGCCATCCGTGCTGAAACTGAACTGCGCCCATTCATGCTCGAAGTCACCGGTCACTCTCAGAAAGACCTTGTCGGAAGGCAGTCGCTTTTCGATGGTTGAATCGCATCCGAGATCATAATAGCTCAGGAATCTTTTGCCGTCGCGCATCTCTACTCCGACCCATTCGTAAGGGATATTAAGCAACGCCAGGCCGGCGATGTCTCCATCTTTGAGATGTGCGGCGTCGAGAGTCACTGTCGATATTGACACAGGACCTATTCCACGTTGAGTCAGTGTGTTTCTGGCCCAATACAGATCCTTGGCCGGACTTGTGTTCAGGCGTAATTTGCCTTTCCGCAACGACCATTTGTCATCGTCAGGGAGATGGTTCCATTGCCACACGGGTTTAAGTTTTCCGCCGTCGAAGTCGTCACACCTGTCATAAGGAGCATGTGGCTTGACCGAATTGCTGACCGCCGGCTTGAACCAGGTTCTTGGAGAGCGACCGAGATTTCCGGGCAGACCAAAATAAGGCCAGCCATCCACCCATGTCACCGGTGAGAGACATGTAGTGCGTCCCACTGCCAGAAAGTCAAGCATTGAGAAGCCCCACCAGTCACCGTTTTCAAGCTGCACGATGCCACCCTGGTGCAGAGTGGCGCATCCCATGTTGTCGGCATCCGGCTTGCCGGTCTTGAGACGCCACTTGCCCGCTTCCGGCATCGCGCCGTCCATGGGAATATCGAGAGCCCATGTGGAATGTTCGGTTCCAAGTGTCTCGCGACAACTTATGACAGCTGTCTCGTACGGACCGAACAAACTGTTTGAGCGCGCGCAAATCATGCGTCCCATCGGTGAATAATCGGCACTGATGATGTAATATTTCCCGTCAATCTTATAGATATGATGTCCTTCGCCCATGGTATTGCCACGCGGAATTATACAACGGTCGCTATCTTCCACGTAACCGCTGAAATCCGGCTTGATTTCGATGCAGTGTACTTCGTCGTAGCCATAGACGGCATAGATCTTGCCATTGTCAAACAAAACAGACAGGTCATGGATGGCGCCGCCGAGATTATAGTGAGTCCATGGCCCTTCAGGCTTGTCCGATACAAAAACCTGCATTCCGATTCCGTTGATATTCGAGAATATATAGAACTTGCCGTCATGATAACGGATGCATGGAGCCCAGATTCCCTGGCCGTATGCCTCTTTGCCGTTTTTGAGTCTGAAGCGGTCGTCGTCAATGTCAATCCGGTCGAAAGCGTAGCTGCAGAAGTCCCAGTTGACAAGGTCCTTGGATTTCAAGACTACGAGGCCGGGATTGCAATGCATGGTCGTGCCGGTCAGATAGAACGAGTCGCCCACTCTGATCAGATCCGGGTCTGAGAATTCATCGTAGAACAGAGGATTGGTATATGTGCCGTTGCCATTGTCGGCAGTCCATGACTTTTGCTGCCCGAAACAACCGGCAGCCGCCATGCTGAAAATCAGAATATGCAGAAGTCGCTTCATGGTCATTTTTGATTGAATCCCCAATAATCAAAGTTGAAAAGTTTGCATCCCTTTCGTCCCCTGAACAGGAAGGTCAGATCGTGAATTCCGGTGGGTGACGACAGCAACGGGGATGTAATTGTGGTCCATTCCTCCCAACCTCCGGTCCGCGGGACTTCGACCGAAGCGATAAGGCGGCCGGATTTGCCTCCTGAATAGATGTCGATTATACCTCCGTGAGCCGCGCTTGCCACAGCGACCGTGATTGAATCGGAACCCTTGTCGCCGAAATCGACGGAACGGACCTCGAGATAGTCACCGTCGTGGATTTCCGACACATAGACGCCGGTGCGGTCGTTGGGTTCCGTTTTCAGCCCTTCCGACCATGCCATTGTCTCGGCTTCAACACGCCCGTAAGGGGAGAGTGTACCGATGGGCTTTATACCGTTTTTGGTAGGATGAATTTCCGGAATGGTACCGTCGGGATTATAGTTGAACTCCTCAATGGCAGTAGATCGATTGAAACCGCTGCCACCCGGCAGTGTGCCGCAGTGATACAAGAAATAGTGGTGACCTTTGAAGTCGATGATTCCGCAGTGATTGGTAAACGACCCCATTTCCTGCAGAGGCATGATCTGGCCCGCATATTTCCACGGTCCGACGGGGGAGGCGCTTAACGAGTATGAGATGTGCTCAGGAACTCCACCGGCGGCATAGGCCAGATAATAGCGGTCACCTCGTTTGAAGAACCATGGACCCTCCTCGTACAAATCCTTATAATCCGAGAACACCTTGCCTTCGGCCAATTTCTCGGGACCTCCGAACGAGTCCTCATCCTGTATGAATTTCCATACTCCGTCATCAACTTTCTCCACATGGTCACCTTTGATGGTAAAACTTTTATCGTAAGAAACCATGTCGGGATTAAGCTTGCAGCACCATAGACCCGGATTGCCCCAATATAGCCATGCGTTACCATTCGGCTCCACAAAGACTGTAGGGTCGATATAGCCGCCGGGACGACTGACAAGTGGAGCTCCGACAGCATCAACGAAAGGACCGACAGGACTGTCGGAGACAGCCACGCCTATAGCCATGTCGTGTGTGGCCTTGTCAATACAGCATACATACCAGTAGAACTTGCCGTTGCGTTCCACGCACTGAGAGGCCCAGGCTCCGCTTTCAGCCCATTTGAAGGTTTCAAGCGACAAGGGCGAGCCATGGTCGGTCCAGTTGACCATGTCTTTGGACGAATATACCCGCCATTCGTTCATGACAAACTCTGAGTTTACACCATCCTCATCGTGGCCGGTATAGATATAGAAAGTGCCGTCATGAACCATCGGGGCCGGATCCGGTGTGTAATTTGTCTGAACGACAGGACGCTGGGCTGCCGATGCAAACGACAGCAGCAAGAATCCGCTGAATAGTATGTGTCTGTTCATTAATTTTTTTTGATATTCAGAATATCGGGATTGAATCTTCCGTATGTGCGGAGTGTATGATATTCCGCCATATATCCGCGACATACGGAAGATTCGATCGGGAAAAGAAACTTGTGTGTTTCGAGAGGTTGTCTCGTTTTATTCTATCTTAGCGGGAGCACGGTCGTAAATGCTCTGCAGCGTATATTCAGGACTCTTGTCGGAGACAGCGCGGACCATTACGGCGATAGCCGAGGCGTTGTTCTGAATAATTTCGCCTGTGCGACGATTGAAGATGCCACCCTGACCGGCACCCAGACCGGGACCGTTGTTGTCCCAGAACACAGGGGCCAGACCGCAATCGTGAGCCGCTTTGCAGAAATATTCAAGATAATAGTCGCGGAATTCGGTTTCGCGGCCGGCCGGACGGTTTGTGCAGGTGAATTCACCGATATATACCGGAATGTTCTTGTCGGTAAACCGTTCTTTGAGGCCCTGGAATATCTGGGCCAGTCCATGTTCATCCACATCATCGGCGGGATACTTACCTTCGGAAGCGGTGTGCCCCCACTCCGGGAGATATGTCCAGTTGCCACCTTCGTCGTAGAATTCCTGGCAGAATTTGCCGGGAGAATAGCAATGTGCGCTGACAAGCAGGCGACCTACGGTCGGATCTTTGGGAAGTTTAAGGTGTTCTATCAGTTCCCAGCCTCCGGCATAACCGGGTATTCCGAGATAACGGGTTGCATTCTTGCCGCCGGTGGAGCGGACAGCATCCACGAATATCTGAAGCCACTCGTTCAACAGTTCATACTGACGGCCATTGTCCGTGAGGTTCGCGCCCCATCCCCAGTCACCGTCGTGTATCTCATTGAATGCCTCGAAAATCAGGAAATGCCCGGTGTCTGCAAAGCGCTCTGCGATCTGAGTCCACACTTTTCGAAGCTGGTCTTCCACTTCAAGATTTTTGGCCACATTGGCGACTGCAGGCTTGAAGTCAAGCCAGAAGCCATAGCCGCCCGATCCGTCATGGTGAATGTTGACGATGATGTTGAGTCCCGCTTTCTCGGCATAGCCCACGATTTCCGCCACGCGTTCGAGACGGTCGTCGATCTTATAGTCCGGTGCCGGACCGATATGTCCTATCCATGTGACGGGAAGTCGTATGGTTTTGAATCCCGCTGCCTTCACTTTGTCAAACAGCTCCTGGGTAATCGGGTAGTCGGAGTCACAAAGTTCATCAGCCACGCCGTTCTTATATGAATCCATGTGGTTGCCGGGGTTCCATCCCAGGCCCAGCCAGTCAGTGATGTCCGCCACCGTTGCCCGGGGTGCTGATGACTGATTGATGGTCAGGGTCTTGGTCTCGGTCCCCGATATGATCTTTACAGTGGCCGTACGGTCATTGCCCGTATTCTCCGATACTGTCACGTCAAGACGATGTATCGAGGCGGTCAGGCTTTCGAGTTTCAGACTGACCCAGTCTTCGCTGCATTCTATCTGTGGCGTCACCGCTGATTTGATTCGGAACCAGTTCGATGCGCTTTCTTTCTGGAATGACAACAGATCGTTTTCAAGAACGAAATTGATAGGGTCCGGCTGAAGACCTTTGTCTTTGTCATCGGAACAGGAAATGAATCCTGCCGCAAGAAGCAATGACATTAAGATGCTCAATATATGGTTGGTTTTCATTTATGGTTGCAGTTAAGGTTTAACATACATACGGAAATTGTCGAAATATACAGCGATGTCCTGAATATTGATCGGGTTGCATACATGCAGGTAAACCGACGTGAGGTTCTGACGAATTTCGCCAAAAGTTGCAGCCTGAGTGAATTTGGACATCGGGATAGAGCAGCACATCCAGCGGCCTTGTTCGCACTTGCCGGTGATTCGGTCTGTATATCCGTTGAAGAAATATTGCCCCTGCGTCGGAGTTGCATCGCACAGAATAAACCAGGTGTCCATTCCCTCCACAAAGGGATAATGCATATAGCATTCGAATCGGAATTCCACCTTGTCGATGGGAGTGTCGTCCGGAATATCGGTGATCTGGGCTTCACCGATGTAGATCGGGCCCCACCAGCCGTTGCCAATCTGTGTTGTGCCTTCGATACCCCAGAATTTGCCCGAGGTATTTGCCGGCTTGTTGCTGGCAGTTGTCTCATCCACAGTTTTTGAAGAGTCTGTACCGCCCCAGAAATAACGGCCGTAATTGTCAAAATCAACCATTACTCTCGACTTCTGATAGAACGGAACCGTGTCGCGACCCTGTTCGGTGATCAGAATCAGGCTGCCTCCCTTTTCAGGAAGCGTGGGGAGGGAGAATGTCAACTTCGTGTTGTCATCGTTGGCTGTGATGTCCTTGGCCGGTATCGTGATTTCATTCTTGCCGATCACAATTGCCACAACATCGTCGAAATCCTTGCCGAATATGGTGCAGGGCTCGCCCCATATAGGCATGTCGGAAGATATGTCCTCGATGACGGGCGGGTTGGGCTTGACTGAACTGAACCCTATTACCGACTCGCCCGAATAGCATTCGATGACGATATAACCCTTGTCAGGGAACGAAGATGGCATTGTGGCCGTAATCTGATTAAAGGCAGCATTGACCTGATAGTCGACGATTTCATATTTCGTGACAGGTCCTTCCGGTTCTACGGGATTGCCTTCATCATCGACTTCGTATGGATTTATCTCCGAGATGTAGAGATTCTTCACTTCATAGAAGTTCTCGCCTTTGATTTTAATCTCTTGTCCGGGGACCAGGGGTTGTTCGCCATTCCATTCCGCAGTATAAGAAATCAGATAGGGGGCGGGCGAATTCACATGGAAATCGTATGTCGCGGTACCGTGGTCTGTGACAACACGTATCTCGGGTTTCAGACTCGGGTCTTCGCCTACGAGTTTCAGTTTGGGAGGGATGGTCAGAATTATGTCGGTCGACGTTACGTAGGTAGGATTGAATGAAACGCTTTGGTCATTCACATATATCTCCTTTGCGCCGTTGAGGTTGCGGCCCATTATCACTATCATCTGCCAACGTTCACCTTCGGTGAAAAGGCTGTCGGGGTTTTCAATCGACCGTACGCCGGTGATTACAGGCTGTCCGTCACCGTCGCCCTTCTCGCAGGATACAAAGAACAGTACCTGCATCAGGAAGAAGATGGACACGCATAATAATGATTTATTTATTTTCATGATTGTCTGTCAATTGAGTTTAAGTAAGTGTTCAGATTCAAACAGTTTCTTAGCGTGTGTTAATCTCCAAAATCATAACTTACCGGTTCTTCTTTCAGTCTCGGATTCTGTATCACATCGTTTTCGGGATAAGGCATGAACATTTTGCTGCCTATCACCACCACCGGCGATGTGGGTTTGATCAGACCTTCGAATATCAGTTCGCCGTCAGGATCTTTCTTGACCTTGTCGGCCCTTGTGCCACGCTCCTGATTATTGATCATATTGAGAATAAGGTCGGGTTTCCATTTGAACCAGCTGATATACTCATACCAGTTGGTGAATTCCATGCAGAATTCTATACGGCGTTCTCGTATTATGTCATTGAGCGTGATTGATCTTTTCGGGTCAATCTTGGCACGTTCCCGAATCTTGTTGAATGCGTCGAGTCCGGGGCCGTCAGTGAGTTTGTCCTTGTTTCCGAGGCATGCCTCGGCATAGGTAAGGTATGTATCGGCCAGGCGTAATATGTAAGTGTTCAGCGGAGAGCTCATCGGCGCCACAAATCCGTCGTTGTCATCATCCGGCCCCCCGATGGCACCCTTCTTGATCTGGGCGCTCTCCTTATCGTAGCGATAGCCTCCCTCGGCAATGTTTATTTCGGGATAGAAGCTGAATTGGGTCAGGTAAGTGGCGTTGCGACGGATCGTGTCGGCGCGCTCGTACTGGTTGAGCATCTCAATCGGTGCGAAAGGAGAGCCCCATGCGCCGACGCCACCGGTCATATCATTGATCGAGAGAATTGAGTAGAGGGTGTTCTGGGTGCCCCATTCTCCGAGTGGAACCCATTGCATCGCCAGAAGCGACTCTTCATTGTTGTTGAACTTATATTTGAACAAGTCGGCATAGTTGGGCAGGAGTTTCAGTCCGCTCGTGTTGATTACCTCCTCACAGAGAGTCTTGCATTTGTCGAGGTCAGCTTCGTTGCGGGCACCGCCGTTCCATCCGGAGCGGCACAGGTATACTTTTGCGAGAAGAGCCTTGGCCGACCAGCAGGTGGCACGTCCCTTGACTCCCGTTTCGGGAAGATAATCGGCGGCTATCTCGAGGTCGCGGATGATAAATCTGAACACATCCTCCTCCTTGTTCAACGGCTGCAGGGGATTGTCGACGATGTCCTGATTGTGTTCAAACAGAATCATCGGTCCCCAGAATCTCAAGGCATAGAAATAGGCCGCGGCCCTCATAAGCCGGGCTTCGCCTATGGCGGTGTGGATGCCGGCCTCGGTGCATTCGCCCCCGGCTTTTGTCTCGCATGCGTCAATGACGGAGTTCGATGTAGTCACGACTGCATATATCGAACGCCAGATATTCGACAGGTGAGGATTCAGGGCCGTAACCTGCATAGTGTTGAATTCCGGTGCGTTCCATGCATCGAAACATTCGTTGGCCATGCTGCTTATATAGAGCGCCCCTTCACTGTTGTATTCAAACCAGGGACGGTTGTACAGAATGGCAGTCGCGGCCTCAAGTGCCTTGTCCGATACGTAATAGGTCTCTTCAACATAATTGCCCTGCGGCAGCTTTTCAAGAAAATCGTCACTGCAGGATGACATACATGCTGCAATTCCGAGTCCTATTATAGAAATATATGTTTTTTTCATCGGTATTCTTGTTAGAGTGAGATATTAAGTCCGATAGTATAGATAATCTGCGACGGATAGCGGGCATAGTCTATGCCTCGGGTGAGTACATTGTAGTTATATGCTCCGATTTCTGGGTCAAATCCTTTGTACTTGGTGAATGTGAACGGGTTTTGTACATTGAAATAGAATCGGACATTGTCAAGGCCTGCTTTCTTGATAAGTTTCTTTGGCATTGAATATCCCAATGAGATATTCTTAATGCGCAGATAAGAGCCGTCCTCGACAAAATAGCTGCTCATTCGATTGTTATTGTTCGAGTCATCTACAGCAATTCGACAGATTTTGGCATCGGGATTGGAAACATGCATGTTTTCGAATACGTGTGCGCCATTAGGATCGATCAGAGCGACGTTTGCGAGATCGGTTACTTCCTGAAGCAGGTTGGAGTTGCGCATCGGATTTGTGTATGTCTGACGCAGGAAGTTGAATACCTTGTTGCCGTATACTCCGAAAATCGAGATGTTCAGGTCGAAGTCTTTGTAGGTGAATGTGTTGTTGAATCCGCATGTGAACTTGGGTTCCGGATTGCCAATGAATTTTCGGTCGGCTTCCGTGATTACTCCGTCATGGTTCACGTCTTCGAAGATATAGTCGCCATACCAGATTTCATTCTCCTTGATGGTCTTGTTTTCGGGAATGGCCACAAGTATCTTTTTGAAATTGTCATCGAGCATGTAATCACCGTTTTGGTCTTTCATATAGAAGTCGTCGGCCTCCTTGAACATGCCGATGACATTATAACCGTAGAACTGGCCGACCGGCTCTCCTACGACGGTCTTGGTATAAGTATCGGCGCCGATGGTTCCGGTAATGCTTGAAGATTCGGTATATAGTTTTGTCACTTTGTTGCGGTTCAGTGAGAATGTGAGTCCTGTGCGCCATGTGAAATTGCGGTTGCTGATATTCACAGTGTTGAGAGTGAATTCGAATCCTTTGTTTTCGATAGCACCGGCATTGACCCAGGGCGAGGAAATTATTGAGGTGACATACCCCGGCAGGGAAGCCTGCATCAGCAGATTGTCGGTCTTCTTCAGATATGCGTCGATTATGAATTCCAGACGGTTGTTAAACAGTGACAGGTCGAGGCCGATGTTGTAAGACTTCGTTTCCTCCCATTTCAGCTTATCGTTGGAGTAGTTTCCGGCGTAAAAGCCGGCGCCCCATATAGTGGCGCTGGAAGCCATTGATGTTCCGTAAGCGTATGCACCGGCGTTCTGGTTGCCGACTATACCCCAACCAAGGCGGAGTTTCAGATTGTTGAGCCATTCTACGTTTCTGAGGAATTTCTCCTGATTGATTCTCCATCCGAGCGCTACCGACGGGAACCATCCCCAGCGGTTGGATTTACCGAAATTCGATGAACCGTCGGCGCGGAGTGTGAAGGTCAGAAGGTAGCGGTCATCAAAATTATAGTTGGCGCGTCCGAAGTATGACTCCATCGAGCCCGATCCGCATGAGCTGTTGTTTTTAGCCGTAAGAGCGTCTCCGGCCACCAGTTCGTGAACCGAATTAAGGAAGAAATTGCGACGTGATGCGGAGAGGTATTCATATTTGTTTTCGCTTGATTCATGACCGAGCATTACGTTGAAATGATGATCACGTATTTGCTTGTCGTAGGTCAGAAAGGCCTTGAAGAAATAGTTGCTGCCATTGCTGGCGCTGCGTGAGCTCTCCGAATCCTGTTTGAAGAATCCATAGTCATAGGTGGGGCGGTAATAATAATGTTTGTTGTAGTCGAATCCTCCGCCAAATTCCAGTCGGAGAGTCAGTCCGCTGATAATTCTGAAATCGGCCCATATATTACCGAAGAAGTTAGTGCCGCGGTTGTAGTCCTCGCGCAGCAGAGCGTCGGCCACAGGGTTGGCATAGAATGTTCCGAAGTTGTCATCCTGAGCCTGGAATCCGTAGGATCCATCGGGGTTCTTGACAGGCACGTTGGGATGCTGGTCAAGAGCGGTGCGGATAATATTGCCGTTATCAATAGTGTTGGTCTGTTTGGTACGTGCCAGTGAGGCGCTGAGCCCAATCGAGAGCCATTTCGTGATTTTGGTGTCAAGGTTTACTCGTCCCGAGAATCTTTCGAAGTCAGAACCGATTGCAATACCGTCCTGGCCCAGATAGCCGAGTCCCACGGCATAGCGTCCCCAGTCGTTACCACCGGAAACGGTGATCTGATGATTGTGCATGAGGGCCGTTCTGAATATCTCGTCCTGCCAGTCTGTACCGTTACCGAGAATCGACGGATCGGCAAACTCCTCAGTGGCTCCGAAGCCTATCACTTCTGCTCTATGATTGCGGTACATGGCAAATTCTTTAAGGTTCAGCACATTCAGACGGTCCGGAATCTGCTGGACTCCGAAATAGCCCTCGTATGTGAGCTTGGTTCTTCCGGCCTCGCCCCTTTTGGTAGTAATCATTATGACACCATTGCTTGCGCGAGAGCCGTAAATGGCGGTTGCCGAGGCGTCTTTCAACACTTCCATGGACACGATGTCCGAGGGGTTGATCGAAGACAGCGCGTTGGTATTGCCGTCGGATTGTCCCGACAATGGCACGCCGTCCACCACATATAGCGGTTCGTTGCCGTTAAGCGAGTTCGTGCCTCGGATACTGACCGAAATACCACCGCCGGGGGCTCCGGAGTTTTGTGTGACCTGAACACCCGCGGCTTTGCCTTGCAGTGCCTGGTCGAGTGATGTAGAAACGGTCTTCTTTATATCGTCGGCCGATACAGAAACCACAGATCCGGTGAGATCGCTGCGCTTCATGGTACCGTAACCAACCACGACCACCTCTTCAAGCGCCTCTGCATCTTCCTCGAGGTAGATGTCCATCTTGGTCTTGTCCCCGATTTTGATTGTCCGGGGCATGTACCCGATATAGGAGAATGTAACCGACTGGCCTTTCTCCACATTGATGGAGAAGGCTCCTTCGAGGTCGGTGACTGCCACTGCTCCCGACGAGGCTTTAACAGTGGCTCCGATCAGAGGACTGTCGTCGTTGGCTCCTCTGACCACTCCTGAAAATGTGGCTCCTTGCGCATAGCTCGGAATGCTTAGGATGCCGAGCGTCAGTATGGATAATAATGAATAAATCAGATTACGCATACTTTTGCATTTAAATTTGCGTATTTTCATGATATTTGTTAAAAAGTTGTTATTGCTTGAACTGAGTGTGTGGAATCATCTGACGAAGCGCCATTGATCGAATTTGAACTCTCCGTTGCGGAATACGAAACAGAGGTCATGGATGCCCTTGACCTGTTTGTCGAGATTTACGGAAATATTTCTCCAGTCAGGTTCGTTTACATCGAGACTCGCGATGGGTTTTCCTTCAGGTTTGCCGGCATATATGTCGATTGTGCCCTTGCCGGTCACTAAGGCCTCGAATGCCGTGGCTCCCTTGCCGAAGTCTACCTGACGTATCTCCGAGCGCTGGTGTTTTCCAAGATTTGCCGCAACCATGTTGCCCGGCATATCGGTGTGCTCGAATTCCATTCCCAGAGTGGCCGCTACGGTCTCGGCTTGTTGCCAATCGTATGGATTCAGGCAGCATGTCTGAATCACTCCGCGGCTTGACATAGTGCCGGATGCAATCTCATGTGTCTTCTCATTGACGTCGAGACAATCGACACAGATGTTGCGATAGCCTGTATTTATGCCTCTGTAGTCTGCCAGTGAGTTGTTGTGATAGAAGATATAATATTTCCCCTTGAATTTCAAAAAATGAGTGTGATTGTTGCTTGCCGACATCCCGTAGCCGAAGGCATTATGGAGGATGTCGCCGCGGAATTTCCAGCTGTCTTTATTGAGCGGATCAGTAGAGACCATATAGCTGATCGAACAGATCGATGGACGCATGACGTCGTTGATATGCCATTCGTCACGGTTGACCCAGTCCGTACTGTAAGAATATATCCATTTGCCGTTGATATAGTTAAGCTCGCTTGCCTCAAAGAAATATGGGGCGGGGATTTCTTTTATTTCACTATCAATGCTGAGAAGGTCCTTGCCGAGTCTGACAATTCTGGCGCTGCCGGGAAACAATGTTGTGGCGGCTGATGATTTGCCGCCGCCGAACGCGAGCCATCCGGTGCCATTGTCGTCGATTACGGCGCCCGGGTCGAAGGGCGCCGGACAGTCCTTCAGACCCGGTGTGTTGACATTGATTATGTCATGGCCCAGCGGATCGGTCCAGGGGCCCACAGGTGATGTGGCCGTCAATACTCCGATTCCCCCTCCGCCATGGGAGTAATATAGATAGAAGTGTGTTTTGCCGTCATCCTCAAGTCTCGATATGATAGAGGGCGCCCAGGACACATCTTTTTTACCGGTCCACGGCGCCGCCTTTTCAACATCAATTATGCCATGATAAGTCCAGTTGACCATGTCGTCCGATGACATCATGACGAACGAATGTATGTATGCATAGCTGTTTTGTTTCCCTCTGCCCACAGAATCTATCTCCTGCTGATCGTTTGTTCCGTAGACATAGATACGGCCCTCATGCTCTATAGCCGTCGGATCGGCGACATACATGAAATCCAACAGCGGGTTGCCGCTCCCCGTGTGTAGTTTGGGCGAGGCTTCATAGCCATGAGTGCATACGGAGATGTCGGGGTTGGACGCTGTCATGGTTCCCGCACCGACAATTGTAGAGGCTGCGGCAAGGATACCTGACATGATAAGATTTCGGTTAACAATCATGATGTTCATAAGTATTAGCTGATTTTTGTGCAAATTTAGCAGACAAATCACGACATCATGTCCCTTTATGTATCCTTTAGGTGCTCCCGGTGTGTTCGGTGTTCAAGATTGGCTCTTCAGGAACTCAGAAGGTAACATTCCGAATTCGTTACGGAAGTTCTGTGCAAACCGTTTAGGGGAGTTGAAGCCGCATTTATAAGCCACTTCCGCTATCTGCATCTGACTTCCGGTCAAAAGCTGGCGTGCTCTCTTGAGCCGTATGGTACGTATGAATTCTGCAGGACCTTTCCCTGTAATGGCCATAAGTTTCTTATAGAGATACCCACGGCTCAAAGCCAGTTCCTGACTAAGTGTCTCGACCGAGAAGTCAGGGTCCTCGATATGATTCTCTACAATGGCTATTGCCTTTTCGACAAGTTTCTCATCGAGAGAGGTAATGGTTATTTCGCTTGGCTCCACTTCGATGCGATTGCGAAATATGCTGTGATTGCGTTCGGAAAGCTGGATGAACTTTGCGATACGCAGTTTGAGCAACTGGTAATTGAAGGGCTTGGTGATGTAGTCGTCGGCACCGAGTTCAAGGCCCTCTATGCGATATTCCTCGGCGTTCTTGGCGGTCAGCAGAATTACCGGAATGTGCGACCGGCGGATGTCGGTCTTGATGCGACGGCATAGTTCCATTCCGTCAATCCCCGGCATCATGACATCGCTGACAACAAGAGAGATGTCTTCTTTGTCAATGATTTCAAGGGCCTTGTCACCGTTGTCTGCAGTAATGACATTGTATTCGTCGGCCAGTATGTTGGATATGATTTCAAGATATTCACTGTTGTCATCGACAAGCAGGATACAAGGTCTTCGGGATTCCGGGTCCGGGACATCGGGGGTGTCGAAGTTTTGTTTTTCGGGTAGCATTTCGTGTTCATTCTGCGGTGCGGCAGCTGCCGGTTCGGCGGATTCTGCGTTGCAGACATTATTGTGGAGAGAGAGACTGAATGTGAAGATTGTTCCGACAGGACTGTTGTCGGCCACACTTATCTCACCGCCGTGCATGTGGATGTATTCGCTTGCGATGTGAAGCCCGATGCCGCTGCCTGTCCGGTATTCGCTCTGTTCTCCTTGAAAGAAGCGCTCGAAGATGCGTTCCTTTGTTTCGGCGGTGATGCCGGGTCCGGTGTCGGATATGCTCACTCTTACCTCCGAGTCGTCGCTGTCTATTTTAACAGCGACCGAACCACCGTCAGGTGTATACTTGAATGCGTTGGACAGCAGATTGTTGAGAACTTTTTTGATTTTTGTCTGATCGTAGCTGAAATAGAGTTCCTTCCGATTGCTTTCTACTGTAAAACGGATATTGCGACTTGAAGCATAGTCGTCAAAAGCACGAATCACGGATTTGACGAAACTGATGAAATCGCTGACACTGCAATGTAGCGTTTCGGCACCGACATCGAGTTTGCGCAAGTCAAGTAGCGAATTGATTAGATTGAGCAGGTGAGTGGCGTTGTGATGCATGGTGTCAAGCATCTTCTTGGCTTTCTCATCTTTGGTCCGCTCCATTAGCACTTGCAGTGGAACCATAATCAATGTCAACGGCGTGCGAAGATCATGGCTGATATTGGTGAAGAATCTCAGCTTGATTTCGTTTATGCGTTCTTTTTGCTCGCTCTCGATTTGTTGCTTGTGCCATATCAGCTTGCGTCTCTGTCTACTCTTGAGATTTCTGTATATGACATATATTATCAGGGCGGATGTCAATAGGTATATACAGTATGCCCACCATGTTAGATAGAAGGGTGGCCGCACAGTTATGTCGATACCGGAAGGCTCGCTGCATTCACCGTCAGGATAACATGCTTTTACAAGCAATCGGTATTTGCCCGGCGGCAACGATGCGAAGGAAACGTTGTTGTCGGTCGTTGACATCCATTCATTGTCAAGACCTTCAAGTTTATACTGGTAATTCAGATTGTGTTCTCCTGTGATGTCGCAGGCCGTAAAGCTGATGGTTGTCAGATTGTCATTGTGATTGAACGTGAGCGGAGGTGTCTTCTCCAGCGACTTAGAGAGTAAGATGCGGCCGTCATACACCGAATCGACCGCAATGCTCCGTGCTCCGACACTCAGCCCGGTGAAAATGACCTTAAGGTCTTTACCCGGCCGCGCTTTGAATATTTTGTGCGGAAAGAATGTGACACAACCGTTGGATGTGCCGAATATCATGTTGCCGTCGGGAAACGTGGAGATGGCGTTGGTGTTGAAAAATCCGCTTTTCAGTCCCTGTCTTTCCGTATAGTTGCGAAGTGTATAATCGAATTTACCGTCATTGCCCCAATGGGGTGTGATGATTGAGAGCCCATTGCTTGTCAATACCCAGATATTGCCCTCTTCATCAATGGTGAGTGATTGCACCATATTGTTGCAAAGTCCGTTTTGCGGGGTGATGTTGTACAGGGAGTCGGACTCGTTGTTCCATACCGTTATTCCTTGGCTGTTGCCAATCCATAATTGTCCGGACTTGTCTTTCAGTATTGCTGAAATAATACCCTTGTCGAATGACTGGGTTTTTCTGTTGTTGGAGGTATAGTGCCTATGATGCCGGGTGTTGATATTGACGGTATAGAGGCCGTCGAATGTTCCGACATACATAGTCTGATCGCCATCATAATATAGTGTCATGGTGCTTATAGGGGCACCGTCGGCACCGACTACCGATATAAACTGTCCGGTTTCCGGCACAAAATATTGTAAGCCCTCTATTGTGGCGATCCATAAATTCCCGTTTTTGTCGGACTGTATGTCCCAGACTATATCTGAACCCAATGAACTGTTGGCCGTTGTGAAATGGCTTATGTTGTTGTCACTTATGCGGTATATGCCGTTGCCGTAGGAGCCGGCTGTGACTGTGCCGGTCATGTCTTGGTCAAGGCAAATTATCGAACCATTGAATACCGACGATATCTTTTCGGGCCGGCTTGAGTCACCGGCTTTTTTGCGGTATAATCCGTTTCCGTCGGTTCCGGCCCAAAGATAACCGTTGCGGTCCAATAGCAGTGCTGTTATGTCTTCTGACACAAAGAATCCATAGTCTTCAAACTGGAGTCGGGTGTCATTGCAAAAAGATATTCCCGATTTGTTATGTCCGAACCAGATGGTATAGTCCGGATCCTGATAGATATAGGAGACATTGTTGGACGGAAGCGCACCCGGCATTGCCGAGTCGCGGATGAATGAATCGATACTCCCGTTCGACTGATTGTAGATATGCAGACCGTTATGGTCAGTGCCGATCCAGATATGGCCGTTCTTGTCGTCGATAATGCTGCGTATGCCTTTGCTTTGTGTCAGACGGAAGTTCGGCAATTGCAAACGGGTCCATCCCGACGATTTCTTTTTATAAAAGATATCGTCATTATGATCTGAAAATATCCATAGACCCTGCTGGTAATCGGCATATATGTGGTTTGTGCCGGTCATGCCTTCAGGTCCTTTTATATGTCCTGTAGAGTGACTTGATTTGTCAATGGTGCATATATCACCATTACCTAAAAGAATATATACCGTTGACTTGTTGTCCGATATTCCGACATTGGAATGCAACGGCCCTATTGAATGGGCTATTGTAGTCAGCTTTCGGGCTGGCATGTCGTAAAAGTATATGTTTTCATCTGTAAAAATCCATAGATTCTTACTGCGGTCCACGTAAATGTTATATTGATCGGCAACTTTTATTCCATATTTCGCCAGTAATTTCGGGACCTCGGCTGAAAAAGCATCCTTTTCGCGATTGAAGACAGAGTAATACGTGTAACTTCTTACCCAGATATTGCCGTCATAATCCTCCTGCAACGACCAGATGTCGTTAAGATAATCTTTTAATAATTCAGGTTGTCTGTATTGCTTGAATTTGAATCCGTCATACCGATTCAGGCCCGACGCCGTGCCGACCCATAAAAAACCTTCCTTATCCTTTAGAATCGCCTTGACATTGTTGTTCGACATGCCATTGGCCGTTTCGAGTCTGCGGAACACATGATGTTCCGTTGCGGTGGCCGCGATAGTGAACCACGCGAAACATATTAAAACGGAAATGCGGTGCAAATTCATCTGGACACATAATTATAGGTTACAAAATTAATTATTATCCCATGTATGGCAAATACCTTCAGACCGCTTCGAAGTCCCGATTTGTATCCATGATGGTATCCTTATGAAACATCAAGAGACCATTTTATTAGAACTTGACTGATTTTAAGAGATTGGTTAAGTACATGACAAAAATTCGATGTTTTCAAATTTTTGTCATGTACTTAAAGATCTTTTATTAAACGTAAATTTGTTTAAACAACTTCAATGTGTACGCAATGCGAAAAATAAGGGAAATCCGTTTTATCCCTGTATTTACATACCTTGTCAAACACGTTTTGACAGGGCGATGGAGAATGTGGTGAGGCGGGTGTCGGGGGCTGTGATGAGGGAGAAACGGGCGCGGTGGGCGCGGAGGATGTCGGCTATCAGCATCAGACCCAGGCCGCGGTCGGGCCGCTTGGTGGAGAAGAAGGGGGTAAAGAGCTTTTCTGCCGTTTCGTCGCTGATGCCGCGGCCGTTGTCGGTTACCTTGATGCCGTTGGATTCCGTCTGAATCTGAATCAGGCCGTCGGGACGGTCGCCGATGCTTTCGGCGGCGTTGCGCACTATGTTGATCATGACGCGCTCCATCAGCATGGGGTCGATATATGCTTCTCCGGCGTATGCGTCCGGTGTGAATGTCAGCGTCACGTTGTCGGGTGCCAAAGCCTTGAGTGTCGGTAGAATGCCGGACATCCATTCATTCAATCGCACGGGTTCGGACGTGACGGGCGGCAATTTGACTATGTCGGCGTATCCGCGCACAAAGTTGACAAGATTAGTGCAGCTGCGGGTGCTGCTCGTTATGGCGTCGGCCGCGAACGGATCGTCCTGATGCATTTCTCCGATGGTGTCGAGCACCGAAATGACGCTGCCCAATGTGTTGTTCACCTCATGGCCGATGGTGCGCACTATCTTGTTGAACATCTGTTTCTCGGCCGCGGCAATCTCGTCTGTGAGGCGTTCCACCAAGATGAACCGGCGCTTGAATCCCGAGTCCATGAACCATAGCTTGGATATACGCACTATCAGGGCGTCGGCCAGCCGCACGGTCTGCGACTCGCCGTCGGTTACGGATTCGATGGCCTTGGACATGGCCGGCGACTGCATGGCGTTCCAGGCGCGGTTGGTTTCCGTGATGTTTCCGTCGAAATCGCATATCGCTATGCCGAGGGGGGAGGCGTCCACCACAAGACTCAGAAAACGGTCCTGTTCCTGAGTCTTAAGCCGTTCGGCCTTCATGGACTCGATCAGGCTGTTGTACAGATTCACCACCCGGTCGGCATCGGGTTGCCCGGTAAGGCGCAGACGGCTGCTGAAGTCCTGGTCCCTGAGAAGATACATGCCGTTCTCCACCGCCCGCAGCGGCTTGCTGACAGAACGGTACTGAAACGCAAGGGCAATCAGAACCGCCGCGCAACCGCCGGCAATCCATGTCCATGACAGTCCGCACAGCGCGCCTATCGCCGTGGCTATCACCAGCAACACAATCAGAACCGTATATATCTTGTACCTCACCGTTAATATAGGTTATAGTTTGTACTTCTCCAGCCGGCGATACAGCGACTGGCGGGTGATGCCGAGCTGCTTGGCGGCATCCGACATATTGCCGCCGCAGCGTTTCAGAGCCGCGAGAATCGCCTCCCGCTCCATTTCGTCCAGCGTCTCGGTATGGTCCCGGGCCTTGCGCTCCGTTTCGCTGCGTTCCAATCCCTTCCTGACCTTGGAAATGAGGTCCTCGTTGCTCCAGGGTTTGGTCATGAAGTCAACAGCTCCATAATTCAGAGCCTCGACCGTCAGCGGAATCGTGCCCCAGGCCGTCAGCATGATTACAGGCATGTCGGGACGAAGTATGCGGAATTTTCGTAGAATTTCGATGCCCTGCCGGCCGGTCGTGGTCAGCGTCAGGTTCATGTCGAGTACGGCTAACTGCACGCGTTCGTCGCGTACCGCCGTCAGCGCGTCCGATTCCGTACTGACAGGCAACGGATCATAACCGGCGCGTTTCAACGCAAGGGATATGGATGTCCTCACGGCACTGTCATCGTCTACTATCAGTATCATAGTGCAAATTTAGTAAAAAATTAAGATAATTAATCTGTTTGCCTCTTGAAACTTGACCTTACATCTTGCACAGCTTGTCGATGTCGGCGTTTATGTCGCCGTCGTGTTCATAGTCGTAGAGGGTGAGCGACCGGAGCTGGTACCAGTAGTTCCAGAACTTGTACAGCTCGTTGATGTAGCGGCGTTTGCTCTCGTCCTTCTTGGACTGCGAGTCGTTGAGGTCCAGGGTGGAGATCTTGCCGATAAGGAAAGTCTCGAAATTGGTGCGGTACCGCTGGTCGGCAATCTCGTTGGCGCGCGTGGCGATGGACAATTGCTGCTGCTGGTTGCCGAAGCGCTCCACCAATACGAACAGCTGCTGGTGGAAGTCGAGCGATTCCTGGCGCAGGCGGCTTTCGGTGACGCGCCGGTTGCTTTCGGCCACCTTCACCTTGCCAAGCCGCTTGCCCCAGTCCAGCAACGGAATCTCGAAACCTATCTCTATCAGCTGGTTGCTGCGCACCCGCGAATACGCGTCCGTGAATTTGCGGTCAGTGCCCGTGATGCCCACCTGGGCATACAGATTGATCTGGCGCATGTCGCCCTTGGCCTTGGCCACCTCGTAGTCGGCCTCAAGCTGACGGCGCCGTATGTTTTGCGCGAACTTATTGTTGTCTAATGCCCGTGTCAGCGCATCGTCGTAAGTGACATCTGCTTCCGGCACCTTGTCGGGTACGACGGGAACTATCTCTACGTCCTCGCCAAGATCAAGGAACGAGCGGAGCGTGAACATGTCGCTTTTCAGCGTGCTCTTGCAGTCGGTCAGGTCGGACTGGGCGTCCAATACGTTCAGCTCCATCTGACGCAGGTCGTTCTCGCTGATCTGCCCCATCTCGCGCTTTTCCACCGCCACGCTGTACAGCTTGTTAGCGTTGGCCAGGTTCTGTTCGGCTATGGCCACGTTCTCGCGGCTCATCACCAGCGTGAAGAAATGGTTGACGGTGGCCAGCGCCACGTTTTCCGTAGCGCTCAGGAACGCCGCCTTGGCTTCGGAGAAGCGGACCGGCTCTATGCGGTTGTCCCATTTGAAGGTGTTGACGCCGAACACCGGCTGCTGCAGGGTCAGCGCCACGGGCACGGTCAGGAACCGGTCGGAGCCGCCGTCCTCGAACTGCCGCATATAGTCCAGCGAGGTGCTGAGGCTGATCTTGCCGCCCGTGAAGGGTATGTTCTGGTTGACGGATAGCGTAGCCGTGGCGTCGAGGTTGTGGGTGCGCACGAAGCTGTACTCTCCCGCCTCGTTCATGTACGACGTGTAGCGGTCGTTGTACGACGGAAGTTTGCCTCCGATCGTAATTTCAGGCAGCCGGTCGGCGCGATAGCTGCGCCACTGCCAGTAGGCGGTCTTCAGTTCGTCGAGGGCCACGGCGGCATCCACGCTCTGCACGCGCGCCATGGCTATGGCGTCGTCGAGCGTCAGGGTCAGCTCGCGCTCACCCTTGGCGGGGCAGGGGACGAGCGCAAGCATTCCTGCTATTATAGGTATGAAAAACTTATGTGACTGCATCTTACATGTCTTTGAGAGCCGCCGCAGGGTCGATGCGGGTGGCGCGGCGCGCCGGCGCATAGATGCTGCATACGATGGTAATGCCTAAGACCAGTATCGTGGCTATGGCGCCTCCGGCCAACATCGTGTTGTCAAGTTCAAGCAGGCTTAAAGTAGCCCTGAGCGATTCCTCCTTGAACAGCCAGAACGCGAGCGGAACGCTTATTGCGGCTGCCATGGCCAGCATGATCAGGCCCTCGCTGAAGAAGCGGGCGTAGATGTCGCCGTTGGTGGCGCCGTTCACCTTGCGTATGGCTATCTCCGACACGCGCTGCTGCGTACGGAACCAGAATGTGCCTAAGAAGCCTAAGAATATCACCAGCATTATGAACAGCGAGCAGATCACGAAATTACGTATGGCCTGGTTGATGTCCAGATGCACCCTGTCGCGCATGTTGCTGACGGACTCCATATTGGAAAGATAGACATTGCCTGCCTGACGGTCCTTGTCGGTGAGTGACTCCAGGAATCTGTTTCCGGTTCCGGGCTTTACGCGGACAGCAATCATGCTCGACTGTTCATCGTTAATAGGAGCGTACACGGTCTTGTGCCACAATTCCTCGTAATCGTTGCGCCTCATTCCGGTGGAGGCGGCTCCCACATGCCAGGATGTCAATGAGTCGACCACCGAAAACGCCTCGTTGCCAACGGCGTCAAGTGCCTTGGGATCGTCGGGCGATTCCGGTTCCTCGGCCTCTCCTAATATTATCTCGCCACGGCGCAGTATGTCGGCCAGTTGCTTGGGTGTCTCGCCCTTCAGTCCGTGCATCTGCAGCACTTCCATCATTTCGGGCGACATATTGCGCACGTTGACGGTGAATTCATGACTCTTTTTGCCGTCGGGAGTCTTGTAATAATACCGGTTGCCCATAAAGTTATAGTTGTAGGGCAACGAGTTGAATCCACCGACTGCCGCCACTTCCACATATTGATTGCCCCGCAGTTGCGTCATCAGCAGGTCCAGGTCCGACTGCCAGGTATGGATGCTGTCCCATTCCACGTATCCTTCGCTATCCTTTTGAAGAATACCGAAATCGGCAAAATATACGTCTTCAAGTTTCTGACCGCCGGCATAACTGTGCTGCCTGTACAACGCGTACAATGTTCCGAGGAGGTACTGAAGTATCAGAACCACTATCACCAGCTCCAGAATAAGCCATACGTTTGCTTTCCACTCGCGGAGCATCTGTGTCAAGAGTTTACGTTTCATAGTTTTTATTTGTTGTTGATGGCTTCTACCGGATTGAGGCGCGATGCCTGCCATGCCGGAATCGAGGCGCTGATGATGTTTAGGATAAAGCAGACGGCCACCGCGATCAGGATTGTGCCCCAGTTCAACACCGAGCTGATGGCCGGAGTGACTTCGGTGCCGAATGTCCGCATGTTCTCGTACAGTCCGCTGTAAGTCATAGCGAAGACCACGCCTAAGGCCACGCCCACTAAGCCTCCGGCCAGGGTGATGAGAAAGTTTTCCCAGATTATGTCGGTGATGATGCGCGAGCGGGTGCATCCGAACGCACGGCGTACGCCTATCTCAGTGATGCGCTTGTGCATACGGCTGTGCAGCAGGTTGCTCAGGTTGATGGCCGGGACTATCAGCAGGATGGCATACAGCACGTAACGCATCTTTCTTTCGCCTGACGTGTCGGGAGTGACGTTGCTGCCTACGATGTTCATGGCCAGTACCTCCTGGTCGTAGGGTGACTCGTGATATACCGACTCCCATCCTAAGGGGCGCAGCTCGGTGTCGAGGTTGGCGTACCGGGCCTTGACCTGGTCGCGTATGCTTTGGAAATCCACGCCATCCTTTACCAAGAGCGCGGCTGCCACACCCCCGAAATAAATGGACCAGATGTCATCCGATTGTGCCTGCGTGGCCGGAGTTCCGAAAGTGAAGAACACGTCGCCGTGGGCAGTGGTGGCAAGTGCTGAACTGTCTTTGACAACACCGATCACCGTATATTTCTTGTGGTTTAAGGTTATGGGCATCCCTGTGGCGTCGGCCTTGCCGAATGCCTTGCGGGCGGTGCTCTCGCTTATCACCACTACCGGCAGATCTGCAGCCGACTCGGCGGCCGTGAAGTAGCGACCCGCGATCAGCTCGTGGTCGAAAATCTTGAAGAATGCGGCATCCACAGTGCGGGCGGTGGCCTGAAATGTCCCGTTCTCGGTGCCGTGTACCGGAACGTTGTAGCTGTCCTGTGACATGAACGATGTCTGCTCCACGCCTTCGAGTCCGTCGTAAAGTTGCTTTATTACATAATAGCTCGCGCCGCCGGAGTTGTCGCCGTTGCCGTTCGGCTCTTTGATATTGAAGTATCTGCCCACCATGAGGCGGTCGCGGCAGCTTTCGGGTGCGAAAGGCACTGTCTTGACGCGCGAGGTGATGGCTACGATCATGAACAGGAACACCGACATGACCGTGGCGATGAACGTGACGCCGCTGATCAGTGGCTGACGCCGCATGTCGTATATTATCTGACGTATTTTCTGTTTCATAGCATGAGTAGTTTAGAAAGTTGAAAGAGTTAAGTAAGTTAAGAGAATGCCAAAACTTGGGAATGACTGCACTATCATCTTAACTTTATAAACTTTGTTAACTTTATCAACTGATTTTATCCTATTATTCGGCCGTCGAAGAAGCGGACTATGCGGTCGGTCTCCATAGCCTGGGCCTCGTTGTGCGTCACCATCACGATGGTGGTGCCGTCCTCTTTGTTGAGGCGGTGCAGCAGTCCCATCACCTCGGCGCCCATCTTGCTGTCCAGATTACCGGTCGGCTCATCGGCCAGGACTATCGGAGGCTGTCCGACTATTGCGCGGGCTATGGCCACGCGCTGGCACTGGCCGCCGCTGAGCTGTGAGGGGAGGTGGTGTATGCGGTGCGTCATCTCCAGACGCTCAAGCACCTGCTCCACGCGTTCCTTGCGCTGACGCGCGCTCAGTCCGCTGCGGTATATTAGCGGCAGTTCCACGTTGGCCGCCACGTCGAGCGACGGAATGAGGTGGAAGCTCTGAAACACGAAGCCGAGATTGGCGTTGCGGAAATGCGACAGCTGGCGGTCGGTGAGTCCGTCGCAGGACTGACCCAGCAGGGAGACGGTGCCTTTGGTGGGCTTGTCAAGAAGACCGATGATGTTCAGCAACGTCGACTTGCCGCAGCCGCTGGGGCCCATGATGCTTACGAACTCTCCCTGGTTCACGTCGAGGTTCACGTTCTCAAGGGCGGTGGTCTCTATTTCTTTGGTGCGGTAGACCTTCTCGATACCGCTTAGGGATATTATAGGCATATTGAGTTAGTTTAAGGAGTTTAAAAAGTTGAAAAAGTTAAGATGAATGTGGAGAGGGAATGGGGGATTACTTTTTGATTTTAAGTTTCGATTTGTTTTTGTATTTCTCCAGGTCGTTGGTCACTATCCGGTCGCCGGGCCTGAGACCTTCGAGCACTTCGACGTATTCGCGGTTGGAGTCGCCGGTCTTGATGCGGCGTTTCACCAACCGGTTGTCGCCGTCCATAACGAAGACGTTGTATTCACCTTCCCCCTTGAAGAACGATCCGTTCGGCACACGCAGCACCTTGTCCTTGTATCCGTATGAGATATACATCTCGGCGCGACCTCCCGAGCGTAGGTGCTTGTCGCGGGGATTGTCCAGCCGCACCACGAACGACACTATCCCCTGCTTGGCCTGAGGCGTTATGTTGGTGACGGTGCCGGTGAGCTGTGCGCCGTTGACGCGCACGTTGACCGTGGAGCCTACATCGACCTTGCTGCTGCTGGCCTCGGGCACCTCGCCCATCACCTTGAAGCTGCTCAGGTCCGACACCACCGCCACGCGTTCGCCGGCACCGATGCGTGTGCCGAGGTCGGTTACGATGAATGTCAGCACACCGTCAAGGGGAGAGGGGATGCTGCCCCGCTGCAGGGTCTTGGCCATCATCTCGATGTCGCGGTCGGCCGACGTGACGTTCAGTTGCTGGCCCCGTTCGGCGGCTGCAGTACGCAGGCGTTCGTTGCGCAGGCGGGTGCGAAGCTGTTCCAGTTCAAGTACACCGGCGTGGTAAGCGGTCTCCGCCTGACGCACACGGTCGCCCGTGCCGCTGCCTATGCTGTCCAGACGACGCTCGTTGTTGACCTCGATGCGCAGACGGTTCACGTTCATCTCGCTCACCTTGATCTGCATTTCCAGGTCGCTTATGTTTGTTTTGTTGGTGAGTTCCAGCTGACGCAGTTCCTGCTGCTGGCGGGTGCGCGCGTCCTGGAGCTTGCCCAGCGAAGTCTCCTCCTGTTCCAGGTCGAGCTGCAGCAGAGGCGTCCCCGCCTTGACCGAATCGCCCGGCTGGGCGTAGACCTTCAGCACGCGGGTCTCGACCGGCGAATTGATTATCTCCTCGTAAGCCGGCACTATTCGGCCGCTGGCCGCGATGGAGATGTCCAGCGGACCCTCGTCGGCAGTGCCGATGGTGATGTCGCGACTGTTGATGGTAGGCGCCATTCCCGACATACCCCATATAGCCAATCCGGCCACGGCGACGCCGACGGTTCCGAATATAATCTGTTTCCTGCGCCTTTCGCGCCTCAGTATCGATTTATCTATTTCCTTGTCCATAGATTCGGTCAGTTTTATTGACGTCCGGGTCCCTCCGCAATCCGGCCGCCCTTTGTCAAATTTTCTGACGCAAATCTAACATGCTGAAATAATATTTTGCAAACATTGTTGATTATTAGATAATTATGATAGCCGATTGTGTCCGTATGCGGACACGTCATACTTGCGGGACTAAAATGTAGTATATGTTTATATGCAATTTCTATGCGTAAAATTATCATTTTGTCGCCAACTTTTAGCACTTGGGTTTCATTTTGAGATATATTTCCCATATATTTATTACAAAATTTTACAATTCGTGCTTAAAATTTGCAAATATTAATAATAAAATGTAATTTTGGGCATCGGATTCTTCGAAACTGTGATAACATATCTATTCTGTAACAGGATGCGGTGTGAATGGCCATCACTACATTCCGACCCGCATTCAATTAAATCCAGCACTATGAATCAAACGTCTAACCGGATGCCCCGTTTCCCCGGAAACCGATGGGGTAAATTGGTGGCTGTTTTATTGCTGACAGTCACTGTGTTGGCCGGGGCTTACGCCCTTGAGAGAACGAAACTGGGGAAGGCCCTGTCGCTGAACGGAGGTAAATCCTTGGTGGAACACTACATGACAAAGCGGACGCTTGCAAAATCAGGCATGGCTCCGGTCCGTGAACTCGGATTGCAGGGGCGTCAGACCGTCAAGTCTCCGATGCTTCGTGCCGAAGTCGCTGTGCCAGAAGCGGAAATTTATGCATCGCTGTTGGAGGACAACAAGGGCACCACAATGGGCCTTTATTCCATTCCCTCGACAGGAGGAGAATTTACCCGTCACTCATACGGTCCTTTCGCCCAGAACGGCGGCGTATATCAGGACGGCTACTATTTCTACTCATTTGCCGACTACTACATGGGCATAAAGGTGTATTATTCGTTCCTGCTGAACGGCAACGAGAAGCATTGGCCCACGGTCAACGACAATCCCGAGCAGGACGACATGCGTCTGTGCGCCACTGCTATGGCAAACAATCCAGTCACCAACGAGGCATACGGATGTTTCTTTAACGCCGCCGGAACGGAATATGAGCTTGGAATCATAGACATCCACAACTTCACCCGCACCACCATCTGCAAGCTCAGCAAGGGATGGAGCGGAGCCGGCTTCACGTCCGACGGAACCCTGTACGCCATACTGGACGACGGCAATCTGGCCACGGTCAGCCTGACAGACGGCACCACTACCGTGATCGGCGCTACCGGACTGCCTATCGACGGGCCTACTTCGGGTACCATCGACTACCGCACCAATACCTTCTTCTACGCCACTAACGCCGACGGCGACCACGCCATGTACACCATCGACCTGGCCACCGCCAGACCTACGAAACTTTTTGACATCCCCAACGAAGCTGTGTTGGGAGGTATGTTCATCAAATACCCCAATATCGCCAAGGGCGCTCCAGCGGCTGTGACAGACATGTCGGTCACATTCGACAAGGCATCGTTGACCGGCACGGTCAATTTCACCGCGCCGACCCTGACTTTCGACGGACTGCCTCTGTCCGGCGAACTGACATACGAAATCAACATCAACGACACCCCGGCGGCATCCGGCAAGTGTAATGCCGGCGAAACGAAGCAGGCGCCCGTCTCGGTCAATGCGTCGGGACTGTATGCCTTCACCGTTACCGTAAGCAACGACAAGGGTAAGAGCGACGAGGTGAAGCATACCACATGGGTTGGACCGGACACCCCGATGGCCCCGCAGAACCTGACCCTTGACATAGGCGGCGCAACCGGCCTGAACGCCACATTGACGTGGGATGCCGTCACCACAGGCGAGCACCGGGGATACCTGGACGCAGGCAACATCACGTACACCGTGACACGTATGCCCGACGCAACGGTAGTGGCCGAGAATATCAAGACGCCGACATTTACCGAAACTCTTGATAATCCAACCACGATCAAGTCCATATATTATACGGTGACGGCAAGCTGCGACGGATTGGTTTCCAAGGCCGCGACAAGCAATGCCGTGAAACTGGGTCATATCGTGCCTCCGTATCTGGAAGGTTTTGACAATGCCAACGCATTCAATACGTTTACGGTGGTGGATGCCAACAAGGACGGCGCTACCTGGAGCTTCAACTACGACAAGGTGCAATGCAAGTTCAACGCCGACGCCGACATGGACGACTGGCTGATCACGGCACCCATAATGCTGGAAGCCGGCAACATATACGATTTTGCAATCGATGCCCGCGCCCACAGCACGGTAGACACTCCCGAACGGTTCGAGGTGATGTTAGGCAAGTCGCCCGACGTGGAGGCCATGAACATCCGTGTGCTGGAACCCACGGACGTGACGCTGAAGACCTATACACGCTACACCGCGCAGATCATAATCCGCGAAACCGGACTGTACTATCTGGGCATCCACGGCATCAGCCCCAAGGACAAGTATTACCTGTATCTGGACAATCTGAGCATTTCGGCTCCATACGCCGGCGACACGCCCGGACAGGCATCGGATCTGAAGGTTGTGCCGGACCGCGATGGGTCGCTGAACGCCACCGTGTCGTTCAAGGCACCGGCCGTGTCCACCAACGGCAATCCGTTGACCGACAAGCTGGACATAGTGGTTAAGCGCAACGACGTGACGGTACACACATTCGGCGGCATCACGCCCGGCGATGTGTGCGAGTTCCGCGACAAAGCCCAGTCCATCGGCGAGTACACCTATACCGTCCAGGCCTCCAACCGCTACGGCGCAGGTGCGATATATGCCGCAGGCGCGCACCTCGGAGTAAGTCTGGCCCCGGCACCCATCAATCCGAAAATCGAGGAAGTGTCCGAAGGTAAGGTGCGCGTCACATGGGAAAGCCCCACGACCGACGTAAACGGCAATCCTTTGGATCCTTCGGCTATTAGGTATTGCATTCTGGACCGCTCGGCACAGAACGTGCTGGCCGAAGACCTGAAGAAATGCGAGTTTGAAATGCAGGTGCTTGAGGAAGGCTCCGGACGTCAATACTTCGTGTTCTTCTACATCCTGGCACAGACTGACGCGGGCGTGAACATGGAGGACTTCGTATATACCGACAACATCCCCGTGGGTACAGTCTATACATATCCGTTTACGGAATCCGTAGCCGGCGGCAGTCTGGAGAAGGTGTGGGGCGTTACCCGGTTCGAAGGCGGTCAGGCTTCATGGGCCACAGGCGCGCAATCGCAACAGCCCACGGCAACTCCGCAGGACAAGGACGGCGGTATGGCTGCATTCGCGCCCACGGCGGACGGTGAACAGGCCACGCTCGTTTCCGGCAAGATTCAGATTCCGGCTGCCGCACGTCTGCCTAAGCTCTCGTTCTGGTACTACGCTGTGAATGGCGAGGATGACAAGCTGGAGGTCAAGGTAGCAGACGCCGGCAAGCAGAATTGGGAAACTATCAAGTCGTTCTCCATCGGCGAGGACGGCAACGGATGGCGCAGGGTAGTGGTCGACATGTCTGCATATAAGGGAAAGACAATCCAGCTCGGTCTGAACGGCGTATGCGTGACATATTCCACGCTGATACTGGTGGATAACATCAAGATTGCCGACATTTCCGACAGCAACGTTGGCATCGTGTCCATGACCGCGCCGCAAAGGGTGGAAGGGGGCATGAAGGCCGATTTCACGGTGGATGTACAGAATGTAAGCCTTGCCGATGCAAAGGATATGGTATTGAGTCTGGAGCGCGACGGCGAAAAGGTAGCCAGCCGGAATATCCGGAGTCTCGACGCCGACAGCAAGGTCAGGGTCTCGCTGTCCGATGCAGTGCCGGTGTTCGCTCCGGAGCGAACGGTATATACCGCGCGTATCGAATGGAGCGGCGATGACTTCGAGGCCGACAATGTCAGCGAACCCATTACCGTGAAGGTTACTGCTCCTGCACTGCCTAAGGTCGATGACCTGACTGCCGAGATGAGCGGAAATGGCGTGAACCTGAAATGGAGCGAGCCGAGTCCCGATGTGGCTCCCGGCGAAGTCCTGGAATCGTTCGAGAAGGCCGAGTCGTTCTCCATCGGCGCCGTGCCTGGCTGGAAGTTCGTAGACCGTGACGGCGAGACCACCTACGGAATCGAAGGCGTCACCTTCCCGCACAACGGCGAAGCGATATCGTTCATCGTAATCGACAAGACCAGAAACGGGTTTAAGGACTTCCGCATCCCTTCGGGCAACAAGTGCATCGCGGCCATCTCCAATGATACACAGAATCCTAACGATGACTGGGCCATATCTCCGCTGCTCGACGGCAAGCCTCAGACCATACGGTTCTCGGCTGCGGCCTATACCTCGGCTTACGGTTACGAGGCGTTCGAATATCTGTATTCCACTACCGACGACAATCCCGACAGCTTCATCAAGGTCGGCGAAAACAAACGTGTCGGCAGCGAATGGAAGGAATATTCATTTGATGTGCCGCAGGGCACCAGGTATTTCGCCATCCGATGTGTGTCGCAGGATGCGTTCATGTTCCTGGTGGACGACGTGATGTTCTCGCCCGCAGCCCTCGACGGCGAATATCCTGTCAGCGGCTATAACGTGTACCGTGACGGAAAGGCAATCAACCAGAGCATGGTGGCTCAGACCACGTTCCTTGACAGTCCTGAGGCCGGCAACCACGCATACGTGGTGACTGCACTCTATCCGCAAGGTGAAAGTGCGCCGTCCAACCGTGTCAATGTCAATGGCAGCGGCGTGAATTCCATCGACGGCGCAATGCCTGTCGTGTATACGGCTGACAAAGCCATCTGTGGCAAGAACATGGCCGGGAACCTCGTCTCAGTGATGTCGGCTGACGGTACGATTATCCTGAACGACAAGATTGCGGAAGACGGCATCATCTGCAACGCCACTCCCGGAGTGTATGTCGTGACCGTAGACCGGAAGCCATATAAGCTTATTGTAAAATAATTCTAATCCTATCGGGACAGGATGCGGACTTCGGTCCGCACCCGTCCCGGTTATTCAACAAAACAATATTTTCATGAAAAAAATCTTCACTATCGCTATTGCGCTTGCGGTGCCTCTGGCCATGTTGGCGCAGTCCAAGCAGACGCCCTACTCCTCGGCCATCGGCAACGATGCCGACTGGACTACGGTGAATGTGCTGGAAGGTTCCAAGACGTGGGAGCTGCTTGAAAAGAACCCGTACAGCTATTCCGATCCGCTGTCGGATACAGGATACGAATATGGTATGCAGTATACTTATGATCGGACTAATCCTGCCGATGACTGGTTGATTTCACCTGCCATCACCCTTGATGCCGGCAAGAAGTATAGCGTGAAATTCTGGGGACAGGGCAAAAATCGTGCCGAAAAGTTCCGACTCGTTATGGCTAAGGAAAATACCGTAGAGGCCTTCAATACGGCTGGCACGGTGTTATATGATTACGATGGAGGCGACACGGACATGAAGAAACGCGTGTCGGCAATCATTCCAGAATTTGCGGGTGATTATTATTTCGGTATTCAGGTCTATTCAGATAAAGACAAATACGGAGTCAATGTCACAGGCTTCGAGGTGGCGGAGTATAAATTGGTGCCGTCGCCTGTGACGGGACTGAAAATCGAACCGGATGCGAATCGTGCTGTATCAGCCAAAATAAGCTGGGCGTTGCCTACCACTGACGTAGACGGCGTTGCTTTTGGCGATGATGTAGCCATCGATTTCGTCAGGGTTTACCGTGATGATGTTGAAATCGCTCAGCTTGATGGAACAGCTACGGAATTCACCGATACGGCGGATAAGGGCCTGACTGCAGGGAAACATACGTACGCCGTCGAGGTGGAGATACACAAAGTCGTTTCAGAACGCGTTTCTCTCGAATCAAAACACATCGGTCCGGTTCCTGCTGTTGCCATTCCCTGGACGTCAGATTTCAAGAACGTTAATCTCTCGGATTTCGAACTGTATTATAAGATTGTAAAAGGGAATAAATCCACAGTGATTACAGGATGGAACTATGCAAGTAATACGGTGAAATATTCGCCTACCAATAGCCGCGTGGAGGACGACTGGCTGTTGCTGCCGGCCATGAACTTTACCGCTACCGGACCCTACAGACTGCGGGTTAAGGCCAGGAATCCGGGCAAGACCGCCAAATTCGAGGTGCGGGTAGGTCGAGGTGATGACATTGCCGCTTACTCCAAGATAATCGGCTCCATGACCGAAATACCAAGTGTCGCGACGGATTTCTATTTTGAGTTCGACGTCCCCGAAGCAGGATCAGACTACAGACTGGCACTGCACGCATGTCGTCCGGAGGCTACGTCTCAGATATTCGAATTCCCGGAGTTCGAGGTGACGGCCTGGCATATCGCACCGGCACAGGTCGCTGATCTTAAGGCTGTTGAAAAGGAAAACGGCGTGGAACTGAGCTGGACCAATCCGGCATTGTCAAGTTCCGGCGTACAAGTTGGCAAAATCGATAAAGTCGAAATACTACGCGACAATGTAGTAATAAAAACTCTTACCGACAATCCGACACCCGGTGCAGCGATGACCTACAACGATCCGTGCGACAAGAACGGCGTGGTGGAATATTCCGTGCTCTGCTACACCGGCGAGTATCCCGCCGACGGTAAGCTGATTCCTGCAACTCTCTGGGTTGGCGACAGGACACAGTCTCTGCCTTATAGCTATGACTTCAAGAATCCTGCCATCAACGCAATCTGGAGCTCGGAAAGCAACGACGGTGACCTGATTGGATGGGAGATCTCCGACGGATTGGTAAAATTCGCACCCTCGACTCTTAGCGAGGCCCGGGATGAGGACGACTATCTGATTACACCTCCGTTCAGTCTTGAAAAGGGATTCTATAAAGTCACCTTGATGGTTAAAGGCGGCTCCAAGGATCTTCCGCTGAAGGTGGCTACGATGAAGGAGAATGACAAGAATCTGACTTTGATTAATCCGCAGTCGCTGGTATTGAGTGCAAGTACGTACGGCCAGTCCCTGAACGTGATTTTGAAGGTAGCCGAAGCCGGCAGATATTGTTTTGCCGTGAACGCCGCCGGTAACTATACATCGGATGTGAAGGATATTGAGATCACCAAGATTGATATAGCATCCGCACCGCTGTTACCCGATGTTGCCGGAGAAGTTACAGTCACTCCCAACGCCGACAATGAAAACAAGGCTGTCATATCATGGCGCAACCCCGCGACTTCCAACGTGCAGGGCGAGGCTCCTTTACTGGCCAAAGCTGAGATATACCGCGACGACAACATGGTCGGAACTGTTACCGAAGGTCTTGTGCCGGGTGAAATGTCCAGTTTTGAGGATGTAGATGTAGCATCCGGATTCCATAAGTACAAGGTAGTGGTATCGGGACCCGAAGGTGCTTCATCTATGAAACCCGCTGAAGTGAAAAGCGGATGGATAGGCGCCGGACTGAGTGTGCCATATACTCCGGACGGCTTCGGAGACTTTGTAATACTCAACGAAGACGGTACGGAAAGAAGCGGATGGTATTCATACGTCTGGGAACCAACCAGCTGGAACAAGACCATAGGAATTGAGAATCCTGACGGCGTGGAGGTTGATGACTGGGCAATCTCCCATAAGGTAAATCTGGAGGAAGGTAAATTCTATGATTTCTCGATTACGGGTTATACTGATTATTATACTGCCGATGATTTCGAACTGGAGATTTACTGCGGTACAGGCTATACGGTAGCAGAACTTCCCCACAAGGTGATAAGCCACAGCAGCTTTGCAAAGTCAAGCAGCTCCGCGCAGCCACTGACATTCACGATTAAAGCGGTGTCTCCCTCGCAGCCATCAGTCGCAGACTTCGCGGATAATGCAGAGTCTGCCATTGCAGTTCCCGCAGGACATAACGCATTCGCATTCCGTGTAAAACAGGCCGGCTCGCTCACGCTTAAGGATCTGAAGATAACGGAGAACTCCGACATCGACACCGGCGTGAAGAACCTTCTGACTTCCGATGCAATCGTGCTGACTAACAATGTGGTTTACCTGCCCGAATCGGCCGAGAGCGTGCGCATTTTCAACGTTGCCGGCACACAGGTTTACTCTCAGGATGGAGCGCACCCCGTTGCCATTGCGTCCTGGAACAGCGGCGTCTACATCGTAGTGGTCTCCACTCCCTCCGGCACCACATCCAAGACCATCTGCAAATAAATATATAAGCAGAACTTCGGTAAAAGAACGTGCTCATAAGAAAACGCAACCGGCGTACTCCCGTCGGTTGCGTTTCGTTTTGTTCAATTCTTTGTATCGATGTTTGTTACTCTAATAATGTTTGGTACAACTTTGACGGCGGGGGTTCCGTTATAGAAGTATAGGTTTAATAAAACGGGTTGAAATTATGAGACTTGGCGGGAGAAGAACCAGCAGCAATGTGGAGGACCGGCGCGGCGTGTCGGGCAAGGCGGTGGGAATCGGCGGCGGTATCGTCGGTATATTGATTGTAGGGTTGCTTACATTGATGAACGGGGGCAGTCTGGGCGATGTGGTAAGCAACGTCATAGGTCAGCAGTCCGTGACACAGACGTCGGAACATTACTCGGAAAGCGAGGAGGACAGGCAATTGGCCAATTTCGCGTCAGTGATATTGGCCGGTACGGAGGATGTGTGGACCCGGGTGTTCCGCGAGCAGGGATGGGGCGAGTACCAGCCGCCGAAAATGGTGCTGTTCCACGGTTCCGTACAATCGGCTTGCGGGCACGCTACATCGCAGGTTGGACCCTTCTATTGCTCGGTTGACAAAACCGTTTACTTGGATCTGGATTTCCTGAAGGATATGCAGCGTGACATCGGCGGCAGCGGTGACTTTGCCTGGGCGTATGTGATAGCGCACGAGGTGGGGCATCATGTTCAGAATCTGCTCGGTACGCTTCCGGCTGCGCATGAAAGGATGAACCGGATGTCGGAGCGCGACGCCAACCGCGAGAGTGTGCGCCTTGAGTTGCAGGCCGACTATTATGCCGGCGTGTGGGGACACAAGGACAACGAGATGTTCAATTCCATAGAGCCGGGCGATGTGGAGGAGGCTCTGGATGTAGCTTCCAAGATCGGCGACGACTACCTGCAGCGCAAGGCGTACGGCAAGGAGATGCCCGAAAGCTTCAACCACGGCCGCTCCGAATGGCGCGTCCGCTGGCTGAACAAAGGTCTGTCCACCGGCGATCCCGATGGCGCCGATACCTTCTCTATACCGTACTCCCAGCTGTAGATTCTAACATCTAATATAAGATGAAAATATGGATAAAATAGTCGTAGTTTAAACTATTATTGCTGTATTTGCAGCCTAATAGACGCAAGTACGACTATGGAAGAAATATTTTGAGTTTGTCGAGGCTGTCAAAAAGAAGCAGCGCAAACGCGCAAGCGACAGCGGCAGCAGCAAAAACTGAACTGCACTCCAAAAGTTTTTTGTATAACTTTTGGGGTGCAGTTTATTAAGACTCAGCCTCTTTTTTAAATAGGAAATATCAGATTATCTGTGCATGATCAGAGCCGAGCGGGGAGAAACCTGTACTTCCGGGGACGTGACGATGCCGAGGGTGTTATCGAGGTCGATCTTGCCGTCGCGGGCCACGACCTGCCATTTGCCTTTGGGCAGTTTGACAACCTGCGGATGGTCGGCGCCGTTGAATATCACCTTGATTTCCTTCCATTCGTCGCCGTTGGCATTGTTCAGCAGTGAATAGCTGATGAGGTTGGGCTGTTTCTTCGAGTCGATTTTGTCGAACTTCAGGTTCCTGGCAATCTCCTTGGCGTCGGTCATGCGGAATGCCGGATGTGCCTTACGCAGTGCCACAAGTCCCTTGTAGTATTCGAACTGGTCGCGGTATTTTGTCTTGTTGGTCCAGTCGATGGCGTTGATCGAGTCGGGCGATTTGAAAGAGTTGTGCACGCCCTTCTTGTCGCGGAACACTTCCTCGCCGGCAAACATGAAGGGTGTACCCTGCGAGGTGAACACGATGGTCTGCGCCAGTTTGGCGGCGTCGAGCATTTCCTGTTCCGTAGCCCCCGGCATGGACTTGTGCAGCTTGTCGGTCAGGCAGAGGTCATCGTGGCACGACACATAGTTTATGATCATTTCCGGACTCTTGGCGTAGGGGAACCTGGAATTGTTACCCTTGGCATAATTCACCTGCGGATGGTCGGTGGCGGCCACGATGCCGATTTTCACGGTTTCCTCGTTGCCGGGCTTGCCGGTTGCGAAGCCCGGGTCGGCCTCGTTGCTGTAATGACCCTTCACGGCGTCACGGATGTCGTCGGAGAATACCGCGATCCCTTCCATCTTCGATACGTTCTCCTTAAGCGCGCGGCGTTCCGGCTGCAGCGGTGAGTCGCCGGCCGTCCATCCCTCGCCGTAGATGATGATGTTCGGGTTGATTTCCTTCAGTTCGCGGGCCACGCGGTTCATTGTCTCGGTGTCGTGGATGGCCATCAGGTCGAATCGGAAACCGTCGATATGGTATTCCTTAGCCCAGTATTTCACCGAATTGACTATATAGTCCTGCATCTGCTTCAGGTCTGAGGCCGTCTCGTTGCCACATGCCGAAGCGTCGGAATATTTGCCGTCGTTCCAGTGACGGTGGTAATAGCCCGGCGCGGTCAGTTCGAAGTTGGAGCCGTCGTTCTCGGCCGTGTGGTTATACACCACATCCATCACCACGCCGATGCCTGCCCGGTGCATGGCCTGTGCCATCTCTTTCATCTCGCGGATTCGGGTTGCCGGGTCGGACGGATTGGTTGAGTAGGAGCCTTCCGGAGCGTTGTAGTTCTGCGGGTCGTAGCCCCAGTTGTAGGTGTTGTCCTGCAGGTTGGTCTCGTCCACCGAGTTATAGTCGTAGCTTGGCAGGATGTGTACGTGCGTCACGCCCAATTCCTTCAGGTGGTCGATGCCTGTGGACTCTCCCTGCGGGGTCTTGGTGTCGTTCTCGGTGAATTGCAGGAACTTGCCTTTGTTGGCTATGCCCGACGAACGGTCCATGGAGAGGTCGCGCATGTGTGCCTCGTATATCACTGCATCCGTGATGTGCTTGGTGACGGGACCCTTGTCCTGCGCCCAGCCTTCGGGATTGGTGGTGCTTAGGTCGATGATGGCGGCGCGCTTGCCGTTCGCGCCCACGGCCTTGGCCCATACGCCCGGCGTCTCGTCCAGCCACTTGCCGCCGTGCTTGATGCGGAAGGTGTAGAACTTGCCGTAAAGCTGCTGCGGTACCGAGGCCGTCCATGTGCCGTTGTCGGCATGGAACGTCATGGGGAGAGTCTGTACAGGTTTGCCGCCGCGGCCTTCGTCGTATATGTTCACCACGGCATCCTGGGCCTTGGGGCTCCAGAGACGGAACGCCGTGCCTTTGGAATCTACGCTCAGTTCGAGGTCGTCGCCCGAATAGGTGGGCCAGTCTATGAACTGTGCGTCATAAGTGCTGTTGGTCTGCGCCATCATCGGGCCGCAGAGCAAGAGTGCTGTTGTCAAAACTGTGATTTTTTTCATGGGTCTATATAGGTTGCTGACTGTATGTATAACAATTAGAAATCAGTAATTAACAATGTGGGTTTACGGGTCGGCTTTGGTCAGGACTCTGGGCACCAGGTCGCGCTCGGAGGTCGCGAACCGCACGCGGTAGGACTGTGCCTGCGGGTCGAAACGCACTATCTCGCCCGTGCCGAAAGCGCGGTGATGCACCTTGGTGCCGGGAGGCCACACGTCAAGGTGCGTCTCGCCAAGCTCGGCGTTGATGCTGTCCACCAGTCGCCTGGTTCCCTCGAACAGGGCCGGGTCGATGATGCCCTCGGTGTTGAGCAAGTCGTCGGGAATCTCGGCCAGGAAGCGCGAAGGATACTTCATGGCGCCCCCGTCGTTCAGGTATCCTTCCGACTCGCAGAGGTACAGCATGGTGCGTGCCCGGGTCACGGCCACGTACATCAGCCGGCGTTCCTCCTCCTCGCCGTCCTGCCGCCGCTCGCGGATGCTGCGGTGGTTGGGGAACACACCTTCGGTCAGACCGGTGATGAACACCGTATCGAATTCCAGTCCCTTGCTCTGATGGATGGTCATCAGCTTTACGCGCTCGGAATCCACCTGGTTGTCGGCATTGGTATAAAGGGATATCTCCTGCAGATAGCCGTCCAGCGTCATGTCGCCGTCGTCGCGCTGCACGCGTTCGAATTCCTTCATGGCGTTCACAAGCTCGCTCACGTTCTCCAGGCGCTCCTCCTTCTCGTCCAGACGGTACACGTCGGCCAGGCGTGAGTCCACCAACAGCCTGTCGGTCAGTTCCGACACAGGTATGGTCTGAGCCAGTTGCCGCGCCTGGTCTATCAACGCGATAAAGGCGCGGAGGGCAGGGCGGTCGAACTTGCGTACTCCCTCGGCCACGGCCTGTCGCAAGGCCGTGAACAGCGGGATGCCGCGTTCCTCGGCCATGTCGGCCAATGACTTCATGGATGCGGCGCCGAACTGACGCGACGGCAGGTTGACTATGCGCATGAATGCCGTGTCGTCGCTGTCAGAAGCCACGAGCCGGAGATAGCTGATCACATCCTTAACCTCCTTGCGCTCGAAGAATCGCACGCCGCCCCACATTGCGTAGGGAATCTTCAGCTTAAGCAACGCCTGTTCCACCGTGCGGCTCAGGAACGAGCTGCGGAACAGGATGGCGAAGCTGCTGGCCGACGCTCCCTGCTTCATCTCGTCCATGATGGTCTGCGCTATGCTTTCGGCCTCCTCGCGTTCCGACTTGAAATGCCGGTAGGTCACCGGCGTCTCGTTCAGGCGCGCGGTGTACAGGTCCTTGGGTATGCGGTTGCGGTTGTGGGCTATGATGGCGTTGGCCACGTTCAGTATGTCGGGCGTAGACCGGTAGTTGCGGTCCATGATGATGTCCTTGGCCGGCTTGAAATCCACGAACATGCGGGGCTTTGCGCCGCGCCATTCGTAGATGGCCTGGTCCGGGTCGCCCACCACGAACAGGTTGCCGTGTTTCTCGGCCAGCATCCGCAGCAGATACCAGTCGTCGCTGGCGCAGTCCTGGGCCTCGTCCACCATCACATAGTTCAGCTTGTCGGTCCAGTATTCGCGCGCGTCCGGGAAATGGTTCAGGATATAGATGGTGAAATATATCAGGTCGTCGTAATCCAGGGCGTACTGCTTTAGCTGCAGGCGCAGATAACGCGCCTGTGCGTCGGGACACACCGGTGAGGAGGCGGGGAGAAGATGACGCTGGATGTAGGCGTCTATGTCGTAGTTCTTGAATGACGCCACCTGCGACAGAAACCGTTCGGCCGTGGTCTTCTTGCGGTCGATGCCGAATTCGTTCATGGCCTGCTTGGCCAGTGTCTTGGCGTCCTCCTCGTCAAGGACGGTAAAGCTCTTGGGATAGCCGATGCGGTATATCTCGCGCCGCAGGAACTTGACGCAGAACGAGTGGATGGTGCATACGAAGTCGTTGACGGCGCCCCGGTCCACCAGCCCCGCGATGCGGTGTTTCATCTCCTGCGCGGCCTTGTTGGTGAACGTCAGCGACAGTATGTTGCCGGGCGCCACTCCGAGTTCGTTGACCAGAAACGCGAACCTATGGGCTATGACCCTGGTCTTGCCGCTGCCTGCGCCGGCCACGACACGGACGCGTCCCTCGGACCACTCCACCGCCTCCTGTTGCTTAGGGTTCAATTGTACGGATTCGCGTCGGGACATACGGGTTTATGCTGCCTTAGAAGGATTTCTGGTATGTGGGGATGGTCACCACAAGCTGGGCGTGGCCCTCCTTGTGGGGATTGTAAGCGATATTGCATTGCAGCAGGAACGCTATGAGACGGCAGATGAACAGAACGGAGTCGTCGCTTTTGATCATGGCGTCGATGTCAACGAAATTCTCGAACAGGTTCTGTTCGTTGCCGCGTGGTATCCGGATGCCGTCATGACGGAATATCACCTGCATCAGATGCGACTCGGGAATATGCACCGCTTCCATATAGATGTCGCCCGACCCGCTGTGACGCTGGGCATAGTCCAGGATGTGGCTCAGGACATAACACATGCACTGCGTGTCGGTGAATATCCTGAAGTCGGGATCCGGATAAGTGACGGTCAGATTGGTGGATGGCAGTTTGAAATCCCCGAACTGGTCGACGGTGAGATGCAGGACACGGTTGATGGTGGTGTCCTCCAGATGCCGTTCGCGGTCCTCCTGGCCTATGGCCGACACATACAGCACGTTGGAGAAAATGGACCGCAGCATGACCGCCGAGTCCGTCGATGTTCTGAACGGAGCCTGCGATACGGCGTCGATAGTGTCGTAATCTGAATATTTCTCGGCCTTCAGGATGTTGCACTGACGGTCCATTATCGCGGCAAAGCGGTTTATGCGCATCATGTTGCGGCGATAACGCGACCAATAGTAAATCAATATCATAAGCAGCACCACGAACACCACCATGAAGATGATGTAGTATGTCGAATTGGCGCGCAGGGTCCTGACCTCGGACTCGGCCTTCTCCATGCGCAGGCGCTCGTTGTTGGCTTTCAGCTTGTTGACGTCGTAGGCTATCTGCAGTTCCTGATACTTCTGCGACAGGTTTTCCTTGTCGAGGCGATCCATCAGCATATTGTAATCGGACAGGGCGGAAATCAGCGTGGCGCTGTCTCCCGTCTCGCGTGCGGCTGTCTGCAGCATCAGCAGGGTCTGGCGCAGCACCGGTGCCGGCAAGTCACGCTTCAGGCGTTCCTTAAGCAACGGCAATGCCTCGGCATAATGCCCCTTGGCCATGTTGTAGTAGATGCTGACGTCGCGCATGCCGTTGACGTCGCGTGCCACGTCGCCGCTGGTGCCTGCCAGCGACTGTATGGCCTGGTAGCATTTGTCTACCTCGGCGGGTGTCAGCGCCTTGTAATTGCGCAGCATGCGGCGGTACACCACATATTTCGACTCGCTGTAATCGCGGTATTTGCGACCGGCTTCCGAGTATTTCTTTTCCAATCCTCCTATTACTTCCAGCAGCTTGCGGTCCGCTTCCACTGCCTTTTTCTCCTGTCCGGCGTCGGTGTATATGTTCGAGGCCTCGCTGTATATCATGTTGCGCAGGGCGTACAGCTTATAGTCCTTGCCGTCCACCATCATCATGAGCGAGTCCATGTAGTTGACCAGCATTTTGGAGCCGGGCACGTTGCGCATGTATGCCGTGAGGGTATACAGGTTCAGCAGGCGCTGGGTAGGATTCTGCTTGGCCATCGGGGTGGTGTTGAGCGTGTGGATCAGGTCGGAAACCGGGTCGGTGCCATCCTTGACGGGACGGCGTGAGGCGTACGACAGGTCCTTTAGCTTGAGGAACAGCAATGTCTCGTCGCGCTCCTGCGATTTTGGCAGTCCCGATACCAGGCTCTGCAGGCGGGCGAAGTCGGCTTCCTGCGAATACAGGTTGCTGTTAAGGCGCACCGCGTCGAGCTGGGCTGCCCGGTCGCCGGCATTGCCCGCCACCCGGAATATTTCCTTGCCTGTGCCGAGTCTCTGGGAGCGCGGCTGCAGGTCGTACATGTCATACAGTATCTTGAGCGAGTCGGCCGAAGTGCCGGCTATGCGGAGCCGGGCCTGCAGCTTGGGAAGTTCCGTGTCAGGGTTATAAAGTGAGGCACCGGCCGCCACGCATGCGACCAGCGTCAGTAATGTCGTCAGGAGATGTTTTGTTTTCATAGTTCCAGGCACTGTTCCTTTTAACAGGGGTTTGAGGCCCCTATATCCCACAAATTTACAAAAAAATATTGAAACCACAAAACGGAGTCCGCCTGTGCCGTTGCAGCAAAGGCGGGCTCGGTTCGTGACGTTATGCCGTCCGTTTGTCGGTCAATGTCTTAGATTGTGTGTTCCGGGTATTATTATATCGTGACTTTGGATGTGCGGCGGGTGCCGTCGGACATGGTCTCGCTCTTGAGGTAGATTCCCTTCGTCGGGTTCGGGACGGCCACGCCCTGCAGGTTGTAATACCGGGTGGATACTATATCCGCGTTGCCGTCCGAAATGCCTTCGATTCCGGAGATTTCGCAGTCGTGGTATTCCATGGCCGCGGTCTTGATGCAGTTTACGGACTCGCCAAGATTGTCCAGCAGTATGGCCACGCCCTGGATGGTAGCGTCGGGGTTGATGATATACTCGCCCTTGATGTTCTTTACATCGTTCATGTCGACTGTCCAGTCGTAAGTTATGGTCTCGCCGGCCTTGATGGTTGCCGGGATGGAGTTTTCCTCGCCGCCGGCATTGGGGCAATACACCACCACATCGTTGAACGTGAGGTCGGCCACCCATTCGTCGCCTTTCAGGAACAGATCCCACAGGGGCGATTCCACTCCGTAACCTTCCGATTCGCCGCTATAGTAGTTGTGCTGCTTCCATTTCGGGTTCTTCAGTCCGTTGGCGGTGAGTCCGAAAGCCAATTTGTAATCGGCGTTGTCCATATCCATCACGAATGTCACCTTGGCCGTGACGGTGGCCGAAGTATGCGCATCGTCGTTCCATCTGAAGTCAGCCTCTATGGCTGCGGGACTTCTGAGCGCGGCATACTTCTCCCATTGGAAAGGAAGGTCGCCGGGATGCATTCCCACGGCGCGGTTGATGTCGGAATAGGGGTATGACGATACGGGCACGGGCAGCTTGCGGTCGGGCACGCACGTCATCATGCCGGCCTCGTATTCCGAACAGTGATAGGCCATCCCTACGAACATGTCGCCGTATGTCTCGGCCAGATATTCCATGGCTACGTATCCGGCCGGGCAGGCGCCGCATCCCAGCCCTGTGAATTCCTCTACGAGCGGGCGCGTGACGGGTATCAGCGGCCATACGTTCATCGTGGCCTCTGCCTCGCGCATGGGATCCGTGTTAGGCTTGCCGTTGGAGGTCTCCAGCTTCACCTTGAAGGGGAACTTGCCCAGGGTCTCCACCGGTCCGACAGGGAGATTGACGGTGGCTTTCGCGCCGTCTACGGCTATCGGTTCGGACAGGTGCACAGAGCCGGTGTTGCTGTAGTCGCCGATGCTGTACGAGAACGTGATGTCCTGCAGCGGAGCCTCGCCGTGGTTGGTCAGAGTGACCGGCACGTCGCAGACTTCGCCGGCCTTGACGTAGCTTTCGGCCGGAAGCTCGATGGCCGCGTCGTCAGGGCCGAAATCCATGTCCAGCGTCACGATCATATCGCTCACGCCGTTTAGGGCCGCTCCCTGGTTAAACCATTCCGGATGCTTCCTGCTGCTGCGCGCCCACAGTCCGTACTCAGGCGTATCGGAAGTCTTTACGTAGGCGATTGGGGCGCCGGGATAGGAGCCCTGGCTCGTTTTCAACGAAGTGATATCGAACGAATATCCTACCCATACCCCGGCGTCGGTGATGGTGTACGGAGTGGGGAAGGTTACGTTCAGAACAAGCCGGTCGTCCATCACGCCGGGTACGGTGGTGATGTCTGGAGCGTTGACGCCGTCGGTCACTTTCAGCTCGGTGGACAGCCACCCGGTTATATTATCGACGGCATCTTCTTTAACGGGGAGATCCACCACGAATCCCTTGACGCGGCAGCCGACGTATTGCGGGTCGGCGATGCGTATGGCCACGTCGTATGTTTCCTTGAAGTTATAACCGTATACGTTGGCGATCAGACCGTCGGTGTTGTACGTGAATTCAATCTCGTCGGCGCCGGCGGTCAGGGTGCCGCATACGATTCCGGCGATAAGAAGGCTGGTAATTTTTCTAATCATATATCGATATGTTGTTATTGCGTTAGGTTGGGCGTTTTTGTTGTGCTGACAAAATTAATTATAAATCGGTGTCCGTTTGCAAATTAAATGTTAAAAATATTAAATTATGCCAAATCGGACATATTTCTGTTATGCGGAAATGAAAAAACGCTGTATTTTTGCGGAATAAAAAAAGTCATAAGTCAGAGTGACAGGTGATGACGGATAAGTAGTTATGAACTCTATAAAAACAACCTAATTGATACGACCATGAAAGGAAACTGGAAAGGATTTGTGACCAAGATGGCGTGTGGCCTTGCAGGACTCGGAGCCGTGAGCTGCGCGGGCAACGCATGGGCCGCCGAAGTTAGTCCCGCTCTGTCGGGTTCGGCGCTGAAGAAGGGAGACATAACGCGTGTGGAGCCGCCGTGCTGGTGGACCGGGATGGCCAACGACACGCTGCAGCTGATGATAACCGGACCAGGAATCGGCGATGCCGAGTTCTCCACTCGCTATCCCGGCGTGGAGATACTGCGCCAGTTCAAGTTGGACAGCCCCAACTACAAGTTCGTATATCTCAAGATAGCGCGTGACACACAGGCGGGGAACGTGAAGTTTGACGTGACCCGCGACGGTAAGCGCAGCGAACTGAGCTATCCGCTGCTGGCCCGTACGCGTAAGGCCGGGGACTATAAGGGCTTTGATTCATCGGATGTGCTATATCTCCTGATGCCCGACCGCTTCGCCCGTGTCGAGCCCACCTCCAAAGCTAAGAAGAACGCCGGCAACGGCCTGGAATATGATCCTGCCATTGACCGCAACGACCCTAACGGACGTCACGGAGGCAACATAGCCGGAATCAGAAGCCGTCTCGGATACCTCGACACGTTGGGCGTCACCGCGCTGTGGATGACGCCGGTACTGGAGAACGATATGCCCGGTGGCTCATATCACGGGTATGCCACCACCGACTATTACCGCGTCGACCCGCGTTTCGGCACAAACGCCGAGTGGAACAATCTGATCGACTCCGCGCATGACATGGGTCTTAAGGTGGTGATGGACATGATATTCAACCACACAGGCGTGAACCATCCCTGGATGAAGGACATGCCCTCGGCCGACTGGTACAATCATCCCGACGGCAAAACGCTTACCAATTTCCGACTCACCACCGCCCACGACCCGTACGTGTCGGACTATGACAAGGACAAGACGGTGAACGGTTGGTTCGTGTCGGCTATGCCCGACCTGAACCAGCGCAACCCGGAGGTGATGAAGTATCTGATCCAGAACTCCATCTGGTGGATTGAAAACAGCAAGATAGACGGTATCCGCATGGACACGTATCCTTATGCCGATATGCACGGTATGTCGCAGTGGGGCGCCGACGTGCTGCGCGAGTATCCCAATTTCAACATCGTGGGCGAGTGCTGGTATTCCAACGAGGCCGGTTCGGCCTTCTGGCAGAAGGACAGCAAACTGAATCCCGAGCAGACCAATCTGCCGACGGTCATGGACTTCTGGGCCATCCTCAACGGTCGCAAGGCATTCTATACCGACACAGACCCCTGGCACGGGCTCAATGAAGTGTACGACCACTTGGCACAGGATTTCCTGTATGCCGATCCGCAGCATGTGCTCACGTTCCTGGACAATCATGACTCCGACCGCTTCCTGGAGAAGATGCCCGCGGATTCCAAGGAGCTCGGTCCCTGGAAGCAGGCCATGGCGTGGCTGCTGACCACTCGCGGAATTCCGCAGATATATTACGGTTCGGAGCTGCTGATGAACGGTTCCAAGGAGGGTTCGGACGGCTACATCCGTCTCGATATGCCCGGCGGATTCCCCGGCGACAAGACCGACGCGTTCACCGCCGAGGGACGCACCGCGCTGCAGAACGAGGCGTACGATTTCCTCCGTAACGTGCTGCAGTGGCGCCGAAACGAAGGAAATGACGTAATTTCCAAGGGTTCGCTAAAACATTTTATGCCTCAAAACGGTATATATGCATATCAGCGTCGTCTCGGAAACAAGGAAGTGGTGGTGCTGCTCAACGGCAAGGACACTCCCAACGAGGTGACGATGGAGCGTACGCTCGAGGTATTGCCGTACGGAACGGTCAGACACGATGTGGTGTCGGGACGGGATGTCACGATTGAGCCGACCATGACATTCGCGCCGCGTCAGGTGATGATTCTGACCAGCAAATAGGCTGTTCGGGCTGAACGGCCTTACATAATGGCTGTTTTCGGGCGTCGTCTCCGGTGAATACGAAAAGGGGAAGACGTGAAAAACATAACGAACATATTGCGAAGGGTGCCGGTACCGGTCATCGTCGTCACGGCGTCCGTGGCGGTGGGAGTAGGGGCCGGTGCCCTTGCTGAGTTATTGAAGTGGCTCATGGCGATGCTGTGGCGTCTGTTCGCACACGGCATCGACCCCGACCGTTCGCTCAACTGGCTTCTGCTGGCGCTCCCCGTGGCGGGTATCCTGATTACCATGATAATGCAGCGCTACGTGCTGAAGCGCGATCTGTCGTGCGGGTCGGCCAAGCTGATCAAAAAGCTCCATGGCCGCGGCAGCGACTATAATATACCGGTTTCCGATTCCGTGTGGTCCATAATTCTTTGTTCCCTTACCGTCGGCTTCGGAGCCTCGGCCGGCTCCGAAGGACCCACAGCCCTTAGCGGCGGAGCGTTGGCAAGTGGCATAGGTCGTAAATGCGGGCTGGAGGCACGGCATTTGCGTATGCTGGTGGCGATAGGAGGCGGTGCCGGCATCGCCGCCATCTTCAAGGCCCCGGTAGGAGGGATGCTTTATGCGATGGAGGTGCTGGAGATTGAATTCGGCGCGTTGGCCATGTTCGCCCTGGTGTTGGGGTGTCTCACGGCTTCGGTCACGTCGATGCTTCTGAGCGGCACGCCGTTCGACGTCTCGTTCGGCATCCGGTTTCCCGACAACGCCGACATCGGCTGGATAATGCTGTTGGGAGTCTTTTTGGGTTTCTATTCCTTATGGTATGTATGGACGCGCAACAAGGTGTGCGCCCTGCTGGACATGATGAAGAATCCCTGGGGCAAGGCATTGCTGACAGGCGTGGCCATGTCGTGGTGCGTGTTTCTGGTGCCGGCACTGTTCGGCGAGGGAGACAGCGTGATGGTCAGTATGATACGCGGAGATTTCCCGACGTTGATGCGGCAGGGAGTGTTCGCCACCCATCATGCCGCCGGCACGATGTTTTTCCTGGCGCTTACGTTCATCCTGCTTGTGAAAGGCATACTGGTTGCCGCGGCCAACAACGGCGGCGGCGTGGCCGGCGAGATGGTGCCCGCCATGTTTATCGGCGCGGTGGCCGGCTGCCTGTTCGGACACGGCATCAACCAGCTGTTCGGCACGGATATTCCCGTCTGGTATATGTCATTGACGGCCATGGGCGCCATGTTGGGATGCAGCACGCACGCCCCGCTGATGTCCGTGTTCATTCTGGCCGAGATGACCAACTCGCTGCGCTACATGCCCGCCTACGTTATCTGCGCCCTGATCAGTTACGTTGTGATGAAGTACGTGAATCCCCGTTCCCTCTGGTTCAACCCCGGCCACGACGACCTCGCCGCCCTCCGGTCCCGCCTCCGCCACACCCCGCCCCAAAAATAGCGGCGCCGATAGTGACGCCGATAGTGCCGCCGATAATGGCTCCGATAGTGTCGCAGTCTCTCCGAGTCGCGCAACTGGAATGACGACGTCCACGTCGTCAACATAAGGCAACGAGGGTTACGCAAAGGTTAATACCTTGAAGCGGGAATGCCTTAGTTTCTGATGCAAAAATATTAATATGGTGTTGTCTTAAAAGTTAATTTGCTTAGAAACTGTTTAAATTTATTCTCAAAAGCCATGAAAGAATCCATATAAAAATTATTCGTAATAAATTTAAACAGTTTCTTAGATTATGCTGTAATCATTTTTAGGTCGAAGAACATGATACGGCTTCTCAAAGCATCATTTTCTGATATGCCAAATGCATCCTTCTCGCTTTGTTCAGTCTTATAGAGAGGCTTAAATCCGTTTTTAAGATAATAATGGATTGTGGATTCCATATTATAGGCATCAACGAGCATATAACGGCATGCCGCCTTATTGTTTTCATCAACAAACCAATATTTTAGGACATCCATAAGTTGCGAACCGATGTTCAATCCTAATCCTCTAAATATTTTGTTTACTCCGAGACGCCCGATCAACACGGCAGGATAACTCCGGTGGCGTTTCTGTTGAGGAATTTTACGTTGAAAGGCATTACGTGATGGGTTGTCAAGCGTATATGTCTTAATGCCATCGTAAGATAATGTAGCTATCGCCACTATTTCCTTTTGATTTGTCTTGTTTATCCAACAATATGTTTTCCCGAGTAATTCTTCTTCATATAGAAACACATCATGTCTGAAGAATTCGTCCAAATCGTCATCCCCGCATGAAAAAAGGTCACAGTAATCTGCAACCTCTTTAGTATAGGGCACCATAAAAGTGCATTCCACAAAATTAAATGTTGACATCTTTAGTCTTTGCGAGGTGGAAATATAATGTTTTTGGCGCTATTCAACATAGTTGTCAGCACCTTGCGCTGAGATTCAGAAAGCTTTGGCGTAGGCAATTTGCCGTTACGCTCGGCTTCCTCAGTGAAAATCCGAGCATCTTCGCCCCACAGCTCAGGCGATGTTTTGATTGTCATTGCCATATATGATTCCTTATAAAACACAAAATTATAATATTATAACGGATTATACAATGATTTGATTGTTAAAATCTCGATTAAAATCTTGACTAAGATCCGTTCTTTATAAATTTTTTTCTACACATTTTGTTTGAATGTCGGAAATTTATTTGTAGTTTTGCAGTCGCAGACCGCAGTGCAGAGGCCCCGGTCGGGGATTAAGTGCGGCGGGAGCGCGAAGTCGTTCGGAAATTAACAGTTTCAGACGCTTCGGTACATACATATATGAATAGCGTTTATCCGCGCTGATTCTTGACACTTCGGAATTCTCGCAAAATTCAGTCAATAGTCAAGGATTAGGCAACGGTAGATGCCTGCGGTGATGTAATATATGCGTTCAGGACCATATTCGTGAAGATATGTCCGGATGCTTAGGTTGCATATACTGGCGTAGGGCTTCTGCGTTGCCGTCCGACTATTGATGGGCAATGCGAGAAGCCTCGAAGTGTAGGACGGCGACAGATACAGATTCCTACGCTATTTTTTTACTGACCTAACGCCAACGAGGGGAGTCCGGCGGCAAAGAGAAACCGTATGGTTGACTTTGCAAACATAGCAAATGATGCAATAGCCGAGCTAAAAAGAGTAAAACGAAAATCTTTACGGTTCGACCCTCCTACATATTTAGCCATATTGGAAGATGATACGGTTATATCTTCCAATCTATGGCTAATACTTAAGGAAGCAAAAGTAGCTGTCGTAATCTTGCCATATTCTTATAGAGTTGTGACAGCCGAAGATTCAAGTGCATTCATTTTATTTATTGACGAGAACGGTCATTGCAATGATAGCATAGATCTGAATGGATGGAATTTAAAATTCAATGCTCCGTACGAAAGTTTATACAGAACGTATGAACGTTATGCTGTAATATCAAAGGCGGGTCATAATGTTCGTTTAAAAATATCCCATGGTACATTGACTACCAATGATTTTAAGAGAATTTGGAAATATTTCAAGCTGATCTCGACGATTTATGAAGACTATGTGTCATTGCCTCTAATCAAGGATTTATATGACAACGAAATAACAATCGAGTCTCTGAAGAAAGAGAATATTCGTAAAGAATACGAACGATTCACTACTGAAGCTCTCCTTAAGGCGAATCAGCAACTGATTGAAAATCTCAAACAAACCAATAACTATAATCTAATCACAAATTAACATCAAAGAAATGACTGATAGTTTGGTATAAAATATCGAGATGCTCAATCAACTATATTTTACTTTTTCAAAAAATACTATTTGTGATAGAAATAAAGGCATACAATAACGATTATTGTCATTTGTACGACTTCATAGCTAAAATTCCGACGGTATTTGAACAATCAGGCGAGATTATCTATGAGGATCGTAACACAATACGTCGTATCAAGGCTCCGGATGGCTCTATTATCAATGTGAAGCGTTATTGCAAACCAAAGGGTATTAACCGCTTTGTGTATTCTATGGGTATCCGTAAACCTAAAGGAGAACGTGCTTTTTACTATCCGGAACTTATTGAACAAATGGGCATCGCAACACCGACTCCAATAGCTTATATAGAGGAGCGGCATTGTGGTATCATTGCCTATTCATGGTTTGTTAGCATTCATTGTCCTTATGAGCATACTATGAAAGATATCGTGAATTTTCAAGAAAGTTCAGAAGAAATTCTTGCTCGTAAATTCAGTAGATTTACAGCAGGGATACACAATAAAGGTGTTATCCATCTTGACTATTCTCCTGGCAACATACTTTTTCGGGTTACCGAGAATGAGGATTACCTGTTTGCCCTCGTAGATACCAATAGAATGCGCTTCGGGAATAGAATCTCCATTCGTGATGGCATAAGGAATATGCGCAGATTGTGGGGTTCAAAGCGCTTCTTTATAATGGTAGTGGAGGAGTATGTTCGTGCGCGAGGTGCAAGTCCGGCGAAATGGGTAAAATATGCTCTTGAAGTAAGGGCAAAATTCTGGACGAAATATGGCAAAAGACATAAGATCCATTTTGAGATAGAATTATGAATGCACTGAAGATAGGAGTAATAATATCGACATACAATAATCCCAAATGGCTTGAAAAGACTCTTTGGGGTTATATGTCGCAGAAACGCCCTGCCGATGAAATCATTATTGCTGATGATGGGAGTGGCCCGGATACTCGGCGACTGATAGAAAAATATTCTACCGTATTGCCTATCAAACATGTATGGCATGAGGATTGTGGTTTTTGCAAGACTACGATATTAAACAAAGCTATTCTTGCTGCAGATTCAGAGTATCTGATCTTTACTGATCAAGACTGTATACCGCGAGAAGATTTTATATACGTTCATGAATATTGCGCGGCAAAAGGGAGCTTTTTAAGTGGCGGTTATTTCAAATTGCCTATGAACATCAGCCAGTCAATAACAAAGGATGACATATCCTCCGGACGTGCATTTTCACTTCGTTGGCTAATTTCCAAGGGAATTAATGTGAAATTCAAAATGACTAAGTTATTTCGATCTTCAGTGTGGTCAAGGATGATGAACAGTATCACTCCGGCACGTGCTACATGGAACGGTATGAATTCCTCGGGCTGGAAATCTGATATTGTGGCAGCTAATGGGTTTGACGAGCGAATGAAATACGGGGGAGAGGATCGGGAACTTGGCGAGCGACTGGTAAATGCCGGCATTTGTCCTCGACAGATTAGATATAGTGCCATTACACTTCATCTGGATCATCAACGACCTTACAGGAATGCCGAGGCTCGCCGTATAAATGATGAAATCCGTCGTGCAACTAAACTAAATCATGCAACTAAAACAGATTTTTCAATCTTTGCGCAATCAACGCTAAATGAAATTTTAGCAAACGGACATAAAGATTTATAAATTCTATGAATTTAGCAAATAATAATAAACTAAAACTTAACAGAATGAAGAAATTGACATTTCTGAAATTGGCGCTGATTACAGCGCTGACGTGCGTAATAGTCACGTCATGTGGGAAGGACGACGGAGATGTAACACCTCCGGGACAGACTGAGATCGAGAAGGAAACGGGGATGCGCCTTGCCGGAGTGGGAGATTACCGATTCAACTACGACAACAATGGTCGTTGTGTAGGAATGGATTGTTTAGAAGGACCTGGCAGTTCTCATATATCCATCGACTGGGATAAAAGCGAAATCAGGACATCGGAAGGTTATGAACATCCTCTGGATTCCATTCCCATTAAATTCAAGACAAATGGGAGGGGATATGTCACGGAGTTATTCACGTCATGGGACTATGAGTTGAATGGTAACTCATACAAAGGAAGAGAGGAAGCGACCCTGACGTATGACAAGGAGGGACATCTTACCAATGCCACATTCAAAACATACGATATTAGTGGAGGTAAAGAAGAAAAGGATGAGAACCTGACTGAACATGGCGATTATACATTGACATGGGATAAAGGCAATCTGGTGAATGCTAAGTATATCGAAGACTATATCGAGGATAATGAGCATGAAAAGTCTGAATACAACTACGAAATCTCCTATGATCGTGATCGCAATTCGGAGAACGCCTATAAGCAATGGACAGAAGGAGCAGGTTATGTGTTCGATCACGATATATTTATATTGTGTCATGTAGGCTTGTTTGGTGTTGGTACAGCAGACTTCCCTATAAAAATAACAGATGAAATTGGTGATCACTCCATTAATATTTCTACTCTCAGTTCTGGTCTTATTAGTTCGGAGAAATTTAATGGCGAGACATACAACTATTCTTATGATGAAGTCGGTACCCGTAGTAATTCATTGGATAGCTCGCTCCCGACAAAAGCTAAGAAGCGTCCCTTGCGCCATCATCGAAAGATGTGGAAATAAACAGAGAATGGAATATTTCCATATTAGGGTGATTGTTGTTTAGACTCGTTTTTCAATAGCCATTAATGAAAAATAAGTCTCAATACCCCAATCCACAATGAATACAACAGACGCGCCGAGTTCGGCGCGTCTGTCATTTAGTGGCGCAGTTTCTCCGATCCGCGCAACTGGAGTGACGACGTCCACGTCGTCAACATGTAGGCGGTGAGGACACCGCCTCCCCAGTCGCTGACAATGGTAGGAGAAAGCGTTATTGCTAAATACGCGTAAGTTGCTGAATCAATTATATTTGTTTTCAAGATGGGCAATTACCAAATGAATTACGGGAGCGTGAGATGTGCGATAGAAAACCCTCGCAAACGATTGATAACCGTCTGGTCCGACAATAATGTCTTTTGACTCAATGCCAAGCTTTATAAGTCTGTTAATGTTGTGTTGATAGAAGTATTCGAATAAGTTCCAACGGTATTGTTCCGGAGCGATATCCTTGTGATTTGTCTCCAATGGACTTGTTGAACAGATAAATGAAAATACTGCATTCGGGAACAGTATAAACTGTTCGGTAAGCCACTGACACATTCTATGGAATGCTCTTAATCCTAACGGTTGGTCAAGATTCAGTTTTTCAATTGCGATGTCTGCGATTTCCAGTTGTGCAAATTCAGGAGGTATCAGAAAAGTATCTGTCTTTTGACTATCATCATAAAAATTGAGGACAACCACTAAATGATTGCCCTCATTATCGGGAATAAGAGTTTCTATAGATTCCATTATCCGTGAATCAATTTGCGATATTTGTCACAGATTTTATCCATGCGCTCTTTCTTTTCTTGTTGTGCTTCCTTTATGAAAGCGACCAACTCCTTCGATGGATTGGGAATTCGGATTGTGTTTGTCGTTTCCATATCAATTGGGGTTTCGTTATTGTTCTGCAAAGTTATGACAAAATTCTTATTGTCACAATTTTCAAGTACCTAAAAATGGTATTCTTTGATTTAATAACGGTTATACCGGTGATAATGTTGTAAATAAAAGCGAAGACTTAGCCCGGCACTTTGGCTTGCTTAAAGGACGCGTCGAACCTCGGCGCGTCCTTTATATAGCATTGTGGGTTCAGTCGGCGACGGAGGTGATGTCGCTGCCGGAGAGGCGGTAGGTGGCCTGGCGCAGGTAGGCGCCGAGGGCTTCGTAGTCCTTGCCGAATTCGGCCTGTTTTTCGACGCTGACGGGTTCGCCGATGGTGACGCGCATGGGCTTCTCGCGTTTCTTGAACAGCTCGCGGGCCAGACAGGCGGTGCGCAGCAGGATGCTGTGATGGCCCAGCCAGTTGAAGAACCTGGAATTGGTGCCGTGGAAATAAATGGGAATCACGGGCACTTTAGATTTCATTATGATCTGCAGGACGGCGGGTTGCCACGGGCGGTCGACGATAATGCTCTCCTTGTCGGTCTTGCCGATTGCGCCGGCGGGGAAGAATCCTACGGGTTCGCCCGCTTTAAGCATCGACAGCGCCTCGCGTATTCCCTGCACCGACACGCGCCGGCGGTCCGGTTTGTCGGAGGCGGCCTGGTCGACGGCTATGAAGTTGGGACGCATCGCCGAAAGCTGGTTGAGGATCATATTGACCATCACCTTGAATTTGGGTCGCACTCTGGTGACGATGTATATCAGGGCGATGCCGTCGATCGAACCGAACGGGTGGTTGCTGACGGTGATGAAGGCTCCTTCCTTGAACCGGTCCAGCACTTCGGCGTTGTCTACCTGGAGAGGAATTTTGAAATCGTCGACCATAAGGTGTTTCACAAACTCAGGTCCCGGTGTCTGACACCATTTCGAGTGCACGCGGTTTACCTCGTCGATCTGAAACAGATGCATCAGGCGTTTTACGAGCCATTTGAATTTTTTAGATGCCGGGACAACCTCGGCCACATCGCCGGTGGTAATTACTTCGGGGCGCACTTCGATGTCGGGGTATTCATCGAAGACATATACGTGTTCCCCCTTGTCATTTAATTTTGTCTGCATTCTTAATTCTTCCTTCTATGCCCAGACGGTCTGCGAGTCTGATTATGTATGCGTCGATGGGGTTGCGCTTGAAAACGAAATTGCGCTGCAGCAGGAAATTCCACATTATCGACACCACCAGCGAGACGAAAAGACGCGCCGTCAGGAAAATGGAGTCCTGTCCCAGTCCGATGGTGTGGGTAAGCCAACGCCAGTCGTCGATCAGGTAATAGATGAACTGGGTGCCGAAACTGTTCAGGAGTAGCGAGCCGACCCATACGAACATGAACTTCACGATTACCGGACGCCATTCCAGGCCTTCGGAATGGAACGTGAAGCGATAGTTGATGATACAGTTGAAGATTCCGCCCACAAGGGCTCCGAGGGCTGTGGACAGCCAGGGAGTCAGGTTGCAGAACGCGAACAGCACGAACGAGACGATCATGTCGATCCAGCCGCATATCTGGGAGGACGCTCCTGAACGCAGAAGCGTGAATATGAAGCCGTTGTCATGCACAAGGTTGTACCTGAACTTCTTCAACCCGGGCGTTGTCATAATGAGCGCGATTGGTGTTATTTATCCTGTTTGCGGAATTTCTTGGGAGGATCCTGCTTGGCAAGCATCCTGAGGTCTCTTGCCAGGGAGAAGATGTAGATCAGGAAAAGGATTACGGCTACGATGGCGCCGACGCAATCGAACACTGTCCAGGGCTCGTTGAATATCCTCACCGTCACATCGGGCCAGGGATTGAATATGTACAGGGTGAATACGGCTATGATTATCAGTCGTGCTTCGGTGGGTCCCATGCTGGCGTATGTGAGCCGGAACTTGTCCATCACTATCGTGGACAGGTATGTGTAGATTGACATGCAGAGGTAGCCCGCCAGAATGAACATGGCTATGGACAGCTGCATCATAGGGCTGAGTCCCAGACCGATACAGAACAGGCACGTGGTGAGGGCGTCGAGCGAATGGTCGATGAAGAAGCCGTACTTGGGGCGCTGCGTCTCGCGCACGCGGGCAAGCGTGCCGTCGAGGCTGTCGCCATACCAGTTCAGCACCAGCGACAGCGACGCCATCCACAGGTAATTCACATTATAATTCGCCAGCCAGCAGAACACTGCGTAAAGCACTGCGGCTGCGACTCCGAAATAAGTCAGAAAATCAGACGTCACCCATGCCGGCTGTCTTTTTGCCAGCCACACAAGCAGTTTCTTTTCCCCGCTGTTTAACAGCGAGGTCTGAAGCCGATTAGAATTTTCTTTTCCCATCTTTAGGTAGATTAAGGCCATGATGTCACGTTGCCGTCCCCTCTCGAGACCGGCCCATGCCTGAATTTTGTTCTATTTGAAACGCAAATTTAACAAATTGGCCTGAATCTTGCAATAATACCGCCAAAATTAAGCCGCACAATCTCAGAAGCGGAGGTAGAAGGCGACGGGGTCGAAGCGGACGGTGAAGGGGGATGAGCGTCTGGAGGTGCGCGAGAGTTCGTAATGGAACGAGCGCTGGGTGTCCCACGACTTGATGTCGCATTTGCGGGTCTCGCCGGCCGGGATGTTGCAGTCTAATTTCACATAGCGTTTGTGCAGCTGCCGGCCGTCGGGCGTCAGATATTCTATATACAGGCTTACGCCCGACATGGTGCGGTCGGTACGGTTGGTGATGAAGAAAGATTCCATTGACGACGCCCCCGGTTTGTCGAAACCGCTGAACGCAATCTGCGAGATAGTATAGCCGTTGTTGCAGTCCCCGCACTGCGACGCCACCATGAACGACCCGCGCTTCATGGTCAACCCCGTGTCCGTTTTCATGTTCAGCCCCGTGTCGGTTTTCATGGTCTGCTCCGTGTCCGTTTTTTTGTTCCCGGCTTTGAGCTTCAGCGAAATCTTGCGCGCTGCGCCCGGAGCCACCGCCAGACACACGGCCAATAGGAGAGAGGCAATCCTTTTCATAGATACACGGGCTCAAGTATCTTGCTGCCGTAAGGCACCGGATACACCTTGACCATGCCCTGCTTTATCTCTGCCTGCGGGTCGGAGATGTTGAAGCGGAACATTCGCCAGAACCTGGGCAGCAGATACATCACGCGGGGCTTGAACGAGAATTTCATCGGCTCGAACGTCAGCGACGCCTCGTTGTCCGCAAGTTTCGCGGCGCATTTCGATGGATTCGTCAGCACACCTTTCACTACATTGCGGCATATAGACATGGAATAGCTGCCCGCCACGGCCGTAGGCTCCACGTGGCCGATGACGTCGCCGGGCGTGAGCCGGCAATCGGGGCTGGAGAGCACGATGATGTCGCAGTCCTTGTCGGGCTGGCGGCGTTTGATCAGCACGCGCGTATGGTCCTCCGGAAATTCCCAGATACCCTCCACGCGCGTCAGCGTGGCGTCGTCGCAGTATTCGCGCGCCTTCCCCTCGTCGGCTATCACCGCGCCCCACGCCGAGGCGCAGGCCCAGGCAAGCATCAGCATATATGCCGCTAACCTTTTCATTTGGTGGAGAATGTGTAAGACAGTCCGACGCTGAGTATCTCCTTCAGCATCCACTTCTTCCACTTGCGGTCAATGCCGGAGTCGGTGGCCGTGTCGTAGCGGAAATAGAAATAGAGCTGTGTGGAGAAATACTTGCTGAACTGGAAATTGAGCGTGTTCTCCCAGTCGCCCACAAAGTTCTTGTAGTCGGTGAAAAGGAACAGACGGCTCCTGTAGCTGATGTTGTCGCGGAACGCGCAGTAGAAGTTCAGCTCGGCGTTGCTACCGTATTCGTGCAGCGTGCGCTGGTCGGGCTTCATGCCGAGCGATGCGTGGTCTATCTTGTCGTCAAGACATATCTTCAGGTTGTATGACAGCGGCGCGATCGAGGCCGAGAAACTGAGCTTCTTGTTCGGTTTCTCGTAGTTGTAGGTCATACCGATACCGACGTTGGCCGTTCCGGGACTCAGGAACGATGCCGTGCGCGTCTCGGAATTGGAGGCGTAACTGTTGAGGAACTGCGTCTTGAACAGACCCGTCAGCGAGTAGTACCACCGGTTGGCGGCCTTATATCCGAACTTGAGGTTGTACTGGAACAGTTCCTGCGAAATGGCGTATTTGTGATACTGGTCCTCGTGGGTCGACGTGATTGCCAGCTTGTAGTTGACCGTGCTCTGGAACATCACTCTGGGATTGTACACCGGATTGAGCTGCACGTCCCACAGGAAATTGCCGAAGAACGCCAGGTAGTCGTTGCCGCCCTGGTACCAGTTGTGCGATATGTAAGCCTGCGACAGCTGCAGCGCGATGTTGAAGTTGTGCAGCCAGTTGATGCGCTTTTCGGGACCTTTACGTGAGATTTCCACCTCGTCGATGTCCACCTGCGGCAGGTTCATGCCCCGGATGTATGCAATGAACGAATGGTCCTCCTCGGGCAGCGACGGCGGCACGGGCAGGTCCCACACGGCATACTGTATGTAGTGTGGCTGTTTCACCATCAGGCCATACATGAAATCGTCGGCTATGTTGCGCTCGCGTATCACGTCGCGCAGCCAGTCGGAGGTGTTCAGCTCGTAAGGATGGTCGAAGTCGAACTGCTCCTCGGGAGCCTGATACGACGGTATGGCGTCGCCCCAGTCCAGTTCGGTATCGGTGCCGGCGACGGTCACGGTATCGGTCTTGGCCATGTAATCGTCGGGTATCTTGACACCCGCCTTGATGAGCCGTTCGCGTATCTCGGCTTCCTCACGGGCGCGTATGGAATCCTCGGCCGCACGCCACATCGAGGGCGTGGTTTGAGGCACAGTGTCGGGCAGCCATTGGCGCGACAGACTGCGATAGCCGGGAAATACCCACGGTAATGCCAACTTGCTGACCGTGGCGCCCTGCGTCAGCAGCCCGGCCACGGCTGTCAATATGGAGAAAATAAATATGCGTTTCATGTCAGGTCGGTTAGAAGAAGTTGAATAGGTGGAAAGAGTTTATAATGTTAGAAATTCAGAGTTCAGTTCGGAGCGGATAGCTTTTTATCGTAGTCCGGACTGTTGATCAGGCGGTAGGCCTCCTTGAATATGGGGTCGTACTGGTTGTAGACCTTGAAGTACGTAGGGTTGTCGTATATGTCGCGGCCTATCAGTCCCTTCAATACGGTAGTGAACAGTTTCCTGCTCTGTTCGGCCTCCTTGGGGTTGGGCTTGACGCCATCCTTTTCGGCCATGGCGTACAGCTCGTCAAGCATGTCGTCCGTCACCTGGAAGTTGGCGATAAACTGCGAGTCGTCCGGATATTTCTTCTTGATCCGGTCGCGGTGCGTGTCCACGTAGCGGATGCAGTACTTGTTGATGTCACCCTTGGCCATGACGTCGCGGTAATACTTGGTGTAGTCGGTCGTGTCGAGCGGCACGAACACGTCGGGGCTGATGCCTCCTCCGCCGTAGATGGGGCGTTTCAGGCGCAGGGTGTTGACGCGCAGCGAGTCCACATATTTTATGCTGTCCTGGTGCATCAGCTCGCCCGAGCTGAGACGGTCCAGTATGTCGTGGGCATACTTCGACTGGTTGCCCTTGTCGTACGGTTTCTGTATGTCACGTCCCGAGGGGGTGTAGTAGTGGGCCACGGTGAGGCGCATCATCGAACCGTCGGGGAAGGGGAACGGGCGCTGCACCAGACCCTTGCCGAACGTGCGGCGACCTACGATCAGGCCGCGGTCCCAGTCCTGGATGGCACCCGAGGTAATCTCCGAAGCCGATGCGGAATACTGGTTGGCCATCACCACTAAGCGCCCCTTGTCGAACAGCGGTTTGGTACCGTGAGGCTCGCTCAGATGGTCGTAGCGTGCCGAGGCGCGTCCTTCGGTGTAGACGGTCAGCTTGCCGGGACTCAGCAGCTCGCCGAGGATGTCGGTGGCGGCGTTCAGGTAACCGCCGCCGTTGTCGGTCAGGTCAAGAATCAACTGCTGCATTCCCTGTTTCTTCAGCGTGGTCAGCGCTTCCTCCACCTCCTGACGGGTGTCGGCGGCAAACTTGTTGATGCGCAGGTAGCCGGTCTTTTTATCCACCATATATGCGGCGTCGACGCTGTAGATCGGAATCTGGTCGCGCGTTATGGTGAAGGCGATGGTGTCGGGACGCGCGCCGGTGCCGCGGCGCAACACCTTGACGTCGACCGTGGTGCCCTTAGGACCGCGCAGCATCTTCATGATGCGTGAATTCTTGGTGTTGTTGCCGGCTATGTTGGTGTCGTTCACGGCTATGATGCGGTCGCCGGCCAACAGGCCAACACGCTCGCTCGGGCCTCCGGCAATGGTCTGTATCACATAGAGCGTGTCCGAACTCATGTTGAAGCTGATGCCGATGCCGCTGAAGTTGCCCTCCAACGGTTCGTTCAGTTCGCGCGTCTCCTCGGCGTTGCTGTAGGCCGAGTGGGGGTCGAGTTTGTCGAGCATGCCGCGGATGGCGTCCTCCACAAGTTTCTCCTCGTTGACGGTGTCGACGTAGAACTGGTTGATCACCGCCTCCGCCACGCGCAGCTTCTGGTTCGACGACACCTGGGCGCTGAGCAGTCCCGCTCCGCACAGGGCACCGACACATATAATGGCGAGTAGTAATTTCTTCATATCGTATGCAAATAACAGGGTTCTATTTTGTGTGGGAGGGCGTGTTTCCCGAGGGCAGCAGCTCCGAGATGTCGTGGCCGAAACGCTCTAATTCGCGCGCCGTCGAGCTTGAAATCCAGGCTAACTCAGGCAGCGCGGGGAGCAATACGGTCTCGATGCCGAACAGGCGGCGGTTGACGTCGGCCATGTTCATCTCGTACTCAAAATCGGCGGTGTTGCGCACCCCTCTAAGTATAAACGCACAACCGAGCCTTTTGGCCAACTCCCCGGTCAATTCCGAGTAGGTGACCACGTCTATCCTCGGGTCGCCGGCATACAGGTCGCGTATCGCCCGGACGCGGCTTTCGGTGTCGGAGTCCTTCTTTCCGATGTTGATGCCTATGGCTATGGTCACGCCGTCGCACATCGACAGCGCGCGTGTCACCAGCGACTCGTGGCCTCGGGTGAAGGGGTTGAAACTCCCCGGAAACAGGGCGATGCGCCGGCCGGCAGCGTCAGATTTCGGAATCATCTTCTATCACGAGATTGTTGATGATGAATTGCTGGCGTTCCGGCGTGTTCTTGCCCATGTAGAACTTCAGCAGCTGGTCGTAGGCGTCCTCGCGTTTCAGCTTCACCTGGTCCAGACGCATGTCCGGGCCGATGAACTCCGCAAACTCGGTGTCGTTGATCTCGCCAAGTCCCTTGAATCGCGTTATCTCCGAATACTGGCCGAACTTGCTGATGGCGTTTTCGCGCTCCTCGTCGGTGTAGCAGTAGTAGGTATCCTTCTCCTTGTTGGCGTTCTCCTCCGGGTTGGCCTTGCGCACCTTCGGCTTGCCGTTCTTGCGGCGTGCCGAACGCTTGTCCCGCACGCGGAACAGGGGCGTCTGCAGGATGTAGACGTGCCCTTTCTTCACCAGGTCGGGGAACAGCTGCAGGAAGAAGGTGATGACCAACAGGCGGATGTGCATTCCGTCCACATCGGCATCGGTGGCTATTATCACCTTGTTGTACCGCAGGCCGTCAATGCCGTCCTCGATGTTGAGCGCGGCCTGCAGCAGATTGAACTCGTCGTTCTTGTACACCACCTCCTGCGTCATGCCGTATGAGTTCAGCGGCTTGCCCCGTAGGGAGAACACAGCCTGGGTCTCGGCGTTGCGCACCTTGGTGATGGTGCCCGACGCGGAGTCGCCCTCGGTGATGAATATTGCCGACTCGTCGCGACGGTCCTCCTTGGCGTTGGCCTTCAGCGGGTCGTTGTAGTGTATGCGGCAGTCGCGCAGCTTGGGATTGTGCAGCGACACCTTCTTTGCTTTCTCGCGCGCCAACTTCGCCACGCCCGACATGGCTTTGCGCTCCTTCTCGCTGGCGGCTATCTTGGCCAGCATGGTCTCGGCGTCCGCGGTGTGCTTGTGCAGATAGTCGTCCAGCTCCTTCTTGATGAAGTCGCCCACGAACTTGTTGACCGTCAACGTAGAATCAGGCGCCACTTCTTTTGAACCGAGTTTCGTCTTGGTCTGGCTTTCGAACACCGGCTCCTGAATCCTGACGGACACGGCCGCCACCATACCGTTGCGTATGTCGGAAAACTCGTAATTCTTGCCGCTGAATTCCTTGATGGTGCGGGTCACGTGCTCGCGGAATGCCGACAGGTGCGTGCCGCCCTGCGTGGTGTGCTGGCCGTTGACGAAGCTGTAGTATTCCTCGCCGTTCTGGTTGGTGTGTGTCAGCACCACCTCGATGTCGTCGCCTTTCAGGTGGATGATAGGGTAGAGGGGTTCGGAGGTCATGTTCTCGCGCAGCAGGTCCAGCAAGCCGTGGCGGCTCTGGTACTTCTTGCCGTTGAACATCAGCTGCAGGCCCACGTTGAGGTAGGTGTAGTTGTTCACCATCATCTCGATGGTCTCCGGGTTGAACTTGTATCCTTTGAACAGGTCGTCGTCCGGGGTGAACTGCACCAGGGTGCCGTTGGGTTCGTCGGTGGGGGTGGGAGGTGTCTGCAACACCAGGTCGCCCCGGTCGAACAGCACCGTCACCTTCTGGCCGTCGCGCACCGATTCCACGCGGCATGTGCGCGACAAGGCGTTCACGGCCTTAAGACCGACGCCGTTCAGACCGACGGATTTCTTGAAGTTCTTGTCGTCGAACTTACCGCCGGTGTTGATCTCGCTGGCCACTTCCTTCACCTTGCCCAACGGGATGCCACGGCCATAGTCGCGCACGGTCACGGTGCCTTCCTCGGTCAGCGTGATGTCGATGCGGTTGCCCGCCTTCATGTTGAACTCGTCCACCGAGTTGTCCAGCACCTCTTTCATCAGGACGTAGATACCGTCCTCGGGATGCGAGCCGTCGCCTAACTTACCGATGTACATACCGGGACGGCGGCGTATGTGCTCGTTCCATTTCAGTGTCTGGATGGCGTCGTCGGTATAGCCTCCCGCATCCGACGACACGGCGACCTCCGGCACGTCCTGCTCCGGACTCTGTTCCGAAGTTTGTGCCGAAGTCTGTACCTGAGTCTGTGCCTGAGGTTGTTCTTCCTCTGTCTGTGGTATATTTGCGCTGAAAAGATCTTCTGTCATGACACTACAAAATTACAAAATTTTTGCCACAAAACAAAAAACGACCCGGTTCTGGGACGAACCGGGCCGATATGGCGTAAAGAAATAATTTTTTGCGGGTTATTTGTGCCTAAGGAGAATTATTTGCGGCGGCGGCGCACTGAGCGCTCGGCGTTCGATGCGGGACCGTTGCTCGTGGATTTCGACTTAACGGTCTTGGTCTTCCTTGCGGTGCCGCGCTTGCGCGTGCTCTTGCGGGCCGTGGTAACTTTCTTGGTCTCCTTGGCCGAGGCTACGGTTCGCTCGGGGATGGTGTCGCCGGCTGCCAGGGCTTTGGCCACTTCCTCCTCACGCTCTTTCTGAGCTAAGTATTCCTCGCGGGTCGGTACCCACAGGTCCTTGCCGTAGTTCTTCAGGCGGTTGTCGATGCTGTCCTGGGCGCGGGCAAGGTCGTCGGGATCGGGATACATCTGCATCATCGACTGATTGCGCAGGTTCTTGGTCTTGTATATCTCGCCGTCGTACATGCCGAGGTTGAAGTAGTCGTCCAGGCTGTACTGCGGCAGGTTGTTGTCGTCGGTCAGGAACACGTACTGCTGTGCCAGCCAGGGACGCAGCTGGTCGTACTTCACCCAGAACATCGGGTACTTGGCCTCGCCTCCGAAGTCGCCCGTGCGGTTCAGCACGGGGCAGATGGCTTCCACACGGGTACGCATACGGTGCGTGCGCTTGTCGAACTCCCATTTCTCGATGATATAGTAGTTCAGCACCTGGGTGGTGGGTACGTCGGCCTCCTCTATCACATAGTTGGGGTTACGGTCGGAATGCCCTTTGCCGGTGGTGTAGTATATGCCGAAACGGTCCAGCATATCGTTCACCTTCAGCTGATACTTGTCGGTGAACACCTCGCGGCCGTCCAGATACTCGTATGCCGGCACCTTGCCCGAAACCACCAGTTCAAGGATGGTGCGGAACAGGTTCTTCTGACCGTCGATTATATCCTCGGGGAAGTATAACGGAGTGTTCTGGTCCTTGGACAGGTCGATCTGGCGATATATCTCGCGCATGTACTGCAGGTCGGCGTCGTGGGGTTCCTTGACGGTGTAGAAGTCCTGCATACGCTCGGTGACTCCGGGCTGGGTCTTCTCCTGATTGCGTTTCTCTTTGGGCGAGCGACGGCGCACCGTGCCGGCGTTCTCCACCTGGGCTATCGCCCCGGCGGCTGCCAGACCCACAAGACCGGTCAATAATATTTTACGATACAGTTTCATAAATGTACGTTGTATTGCGTGCTACGGAGTGGTTCGGAACCATGCCTCAGTTCAGGGCCACCTCCATAGGCGAGATGTCGCGTGTTATGCCGTCGGGGCCTTTGGCCTTGACGTTGGTGATAAAGAATGACTTGCCGGGTTTCAACCGCTTGAACTGTTCGCGCTGGCGCGCCGAGAAGCGGCTTCCGTCCGACACTTCGGGTATGAAGTTGCCCATCTGGTCGACGAACGCGGTGGTGAACGACACCACGGAGTATGTCACGTTCAGTATGTCGTCGTCGATGGCGGCTCCCAGTCCCTCGGCTCCCATCAGCATGGCCTTGGATATGCGTCGGGGGCTGCCCTTGTAGTGCACGGTGTTGCCGTCGGCTCCCTTGACAGGGAGATAGACCGTAGGATCGGGCAGCTTGCGCACGCGGAACGTCATGGAGCCTACCTGCTGCGTGCGACCTTCCAGCTGGGCCGATACCGAGATCACGGCCTCGGTGCCTACCTTGCCGGGATGCGCTATCCAGGTGTCGCCGTTGCGTGTCAGCGTGCCGTTGGTCATGGTGGCGTTCACGGCGTTCATCGGTATGCCCGGCACCGAGATTGAAATCGGGTTGTTGATGCCGGCGTACAGCACGTTCATCATCGTGGGCGATATGGTGGCCATAGGCTCTATCACCGTGTACGATGACTTGAAGGGGCGCTTGTCGACGCTGCCGTCGCCCCGGGCCACCTCGATGTATCCGGAATAGTCGTGTGTACCGACGGCCCCGGGCACGAACTCATAGAGTCCGTTCGGGTTGCTTAGGCGCGAACCGTTCACGTATATGGTGGGGCGCTGGGTGGTGTCGATTGCAGCCAATACGATGTTGGCCGAATACTTGCCGCCGCGTATTATCATGTTTGAGTTGGGGATGACGTAAGCGTTCAGCTCGTTTACGCGCACGTCGCCTATGTCCACGCTTGTAATCAGCGACGACAGAGCCTCGGACTCAGCCTGGCGAATGTCGTTCTGCAGCTTGGTCAGCATGGTCACGGCCGCCACGGCCGGCATGTTCTCGAACATGCGCTGTTCCCAGGGCAGGGGCGTCACCGAGCCGGGAGCCGGGCTGTCCTTGGTGGCCAGCATGTCGGACACGGACTTACGTTTGGCCGGATCGGCTATCATGGCCGTCACCACCTTGGAATATTCGCCCAAGGCGGCGCGCAGCTTGCGTCCCTCCATCGAGGAGGGATTAAGCATCGTCACCGACGCGGCCTCCAGGTCGTCGTTGTTCACGATGTTATGGTAATCGCCGTTCTCGCCGTCGGCCTTCTTGGCTATCTGTGTCTTGTACTGCTCCAGCATGTCGTAGAGGCGCACCGACTCGTCGCGCAGTTTCTGTCCGCGTTCCCAGGCAGCCCCGGCTTTCGTCGGGTTCTTGGCATACAGCCCCTCCAGGTATTCGAACTGCACCTTGTTGCGCGCCGACATGTTGACATTGGTACGGTCAATGCCCTCCTGCACCTGGCTGAACCCGTTCAGTACATCGCTCGACACGTTGAGGGCCAGCATGGCCGTCAACACGATGTACATCAGGTTGATCATTCGTTGACGCGGCGACATGCGCGCCACATTGTTTCCTCCTGCCATGCGCTATCTTTTTACTGACGGTCCATCGACTCGTTGAAAGGGTTTGTGCCGGCCATCGAGCCGCCCATCATGGGATTCTGCATGTTGATGGTCATTGCGGTGATCATCTTCTCGTACACGGAGTTAAGCTGCTTCATGTAGCGGGCCATCTTCTCGGTCTCCTCGCAGTAGCGGCTGGACTCGCGCGCCGACTTCTCGTACATGTCGCGTATGTCCTTCAGGCCGCGGTTCACGCGGTCGATGCTTTCCAGCTGCGAGGCTATGCTCTTGAGCTGTATCTCGTAAATGGTGTTCAGACCCGCGATGTTGCGGTTCAGGTCCTCCATCTGGCTGACGTATCCCTGCGAGTTGGCCGAGATGCTTTCCGAGTTCTGTGTGATGGCCTGGTAGGAATTGAGAAGGGTGGCGCTCACTTCGTTCAGTGCCTGTGTGGTCTCGTTCAGGCTTTTCATCTGCTCGGCTATGCCCTGCATACCCTCCAGATACTCCTGCGAGGCGCGGGCTATTTCCTCGCCCTGCTCCAGTTGTTCCTCCGTCACCTGCGGGAATCCGGCACCACCGGCACCCTGCAGATTGATTACGCCGCTCACGTTGCTGTCCGACAGCGTCACGTCGTCGCCGTTGGCACCGCCGTTTATCACGATGCCGCCACCGCCGCCCGAAAAGTCGGGACGGTCCTCGGCGTTCTTGGTGTCAAGCACGGGAAACACATCCTCCCACGCATACTCGCGCGGCGGACGGTCGAACGCCGTAAGCACGAACATCGCGATCTCGGTGCCCATACCGATGCACAGCAGCAGCGAACCGCCCGGAAGATGCAATATCTTGAACAACGCACCCCAGATCACGACTGCGGCGCCTATGGAATACGCAAAATTGAAGAAACGCTGGCCCTTCTCTCCGTGAAGGAACCGCTCTATGACGTTGGCGTATTTTCTGATCTTTACCATTTTACTCTACAGTTTATGCGTATCGTTGTTATTTCTTCTTTTGCTTAGCCTTGTTGCCGCGTGCGAATCCTATCTGCGAGCGCACGTTGCGGAACCCGATGTAGCTGCGCTGCTCGTTCTGGTATTCCCATGAGCGCAGGTCGGAGCGCACGTTCAGGGCCGCGTCCTTCCACGAACCGCCGCGCACTATCTTGCGCTTCATCTTGTAGGGATCCTCCTTGGCCGCGTCGTAGCGGTACTCTGGGTTCAGGTCCGACGTCAGTTTGTCGATGCTCTCGGTGTAAGCCGTCGACGTCCATTCCGACACGTTGCCGGCCATATCGTATATGCCGAAGTCGTTGGGGTTGTAGGTGCCTACCTGCGAGGTGATGACGTGGCCGTCAAGCACATAGTCGCCGTCGCGCGGCTTGAAGTTGGCGTAGAAGCAGCCTCGCTCGTCCATCGGCAGCGTCTCCTCCCAGGGATACATGCTCTCGGAGTTGCCGGCGCGTGCCGCATACTCCCACTCGGCCTCGGTGGGGAGGCGGTAAGGCTCGATGTAGATGCCCTCGCGGCCCAACGTGCGGCGCAGGAAGTCCGTGCGCCAGTTGCTGAAGGCGTTCGCCTGTTCCCAGCTTACGCCCACCACGGGGTATTCGTTATATCCGGCGTGCGAGAAGTACATGCGGGTGTACGGCTCGTTGTAGGCGTTCTCGAAGTCGTTGATCCAGCACGTGGTGTCGGGGTATACGTTCACGATGTATGTGTTCAGGAAATCGTAGTCGCCTGTAAGGGCGCGGCTTATGGTCTCGCGGCGTATCTCGCCCTCCTCGGTCAGATATGCCGTGTCTTTCGATATTATCGGGTCGGAATCGGGCGTGGGGAGGTCGGTGTTGTATTCGCGGGCCTCACGGTTCATGCGGTTCTTGCGCTTGGCCGCCGCAGTGTGGTTATAGATTTCGTATCTATAATTCATCTGCGTGGGGTCCAGCTCCTTGCGTCCGGTTATGGGGTTGGTGCGGTACACGCTTTCGATGGCGCGGGCTTCGTCCTCGTTGGCGTTGCGCCAGGGAATGGGCTTGTTCCAGTTCAGATACGGCTTGATGGGGTTGCCCTCGCGGTCTTCCTCAATCTTGAACGCCTCGTTGCCGCCGTAAGCCGGGTCGGCCAGACGCTCACGGATGATGCTGTCGCGCACCCAGAACACGAACTGCTTGTATTTGGAGTTGGTCACCTCGGTTTCGTCCATCCAGAAAGAGTCGATCGACACGCCGCGCGCGTTCTTGCGTATGCCGGCCACGGAATCGTTTTTGGCCGGGCCTAAGGCGATGTTGCCGCGGTCCACCAGCACCATTCCGTAAGGCGCCGGCTCCACCATCGAGGTGCCGCCCACACCGGTGACCTCGCCTCCGGCGCTGCCGCGTCGCAGCCCCGAACACGATGCCATGGCGAGACATATCGCCGCGACGCCGACGGCGCCTGCTATCGTTCCTATGCTATGGTTCTGTTTCCTTTTCATCAGTCGTTACATTATACGAATGGAGCGGTGCTTGTTCTTGTTTTTGTCACCGTAATTGAGTTTAATCATATATCCTGCCACCACCTCATGGCTCCCCGACGACGCCCTGTTAAGCGCCGAGAGCGGATAGCTGTAGGCGTAGCCTAAGAAAAAGTTTTTGAATTCGGCTCCAATCATGGCGCTCACGGCGTCCTTCCACCTATATCCCAGGCCGAACGAGATGAATTGCTTATAGGTGCTGCGCATGCTGACCTCGGCCGAAAAGTTGTTGAAATCGGTGCGTACCAGCAGCGATGGTTGTAATGAAAATAACGAGTTTTTGATCGGAATATTGCCGTCGGCGGTGAAATAGAGCTGGCGCGCCACGGTGGCCGAGAACTGCTTTGTTTCGGTCTCCGACGAGTTCTCCTCGCTCAGCTCGATCTTGGGCTGCAGCAGGTGCAGTCCGGAGATACCCACCGAGAAATATTTGTGCGTGTATGTCACGCCGGCCGAGAGGTCGAATGCCTGTCCGGCCACATCCTCGTGAGGCAATGCCTCGTCGTCGGGCTGGTGGTAGTCGTCGCCCTCGGGTATGTACACTTTCGAGCCTTTGAACTTGACGCTGTAATATGCCGGCTGGATGCCGATGGAGAACACTCCCTTCAGGGCGCGTATCTGATAGGCGGCCTGCGCCGAGATCCACAGGTTGTTGTATAGGCCCAGCGACTCGGACATGGCCGTCACGCCTACGCCCATACGTTGTTTCTTGCCTAATTTCAGCGGCATATCGGCGGTGCCGATAAATGATTGCGGAGCGTTCTTGATACCCACCCATTGCAGGTTGGCTCCCAGGCGTATGCGCACGTATTCTATCTGTCCGGCGTAGGCCGGGTTGTAGAACGTAGGCACCGCCCAGTGTTGCGTGAACTGCGGGTCGTTCTGAGCCATGACGCTTCGCGGTGCCAGCAGAGCCGCTGTCAGAGTAATCAGGGTAAGTATTATGTGAAACGTTCGCTTCATTTATTCGAAGAAGAATGTGATCATCACCATCCGCGACTTCGTTTTGGCGATGGCTTCGGTGATGCGCATGGTCTGTACGTCGTCCTCCAGTTCAGGACGTTTGTGCTGCAGTATGTCGGTGAGTCCGAAGCAGAACTTGATCTCGGGATTGAGCTTGAAGAACGGAAGATAGAAATCACAGCCTATGCCGCAGGTCAGGTAGGCGTCGGCGGTGTTGAACTTCAGGTAGCTGTTGCGTTTCTTGCCCACGTCGAAGGCTCCCATGGCGCCGACAGTGACGTATGGGCGCGCGTTCTGCCAGCGTATGCCGGAGATTTTCAGGTCCAGCGGGAGCAGCACGTACACGCTCTTTACATCCTGGCGCAGCCTTTCGTCGCTGGTGGGCGACATGAATTCCACCGTCTTGGATCCGAACGCCATGCCGGGCCAGAAACGGAGGTTGAAGTGATTGCCCAGTCTGAGGTCGGCCAGCACCGACACGTCTATGCCCGGCGACCAGGCCGGAACGGAGGCATACCATTCGTTGCCGTCGGAGGTGGGCAGCCCGTTGTTGGTGAATACCAGGTCCTGCAGCGACATGCCGATCGAGAAGCCAAGGTGTATCCGTTTCTGGTCGGCGTAGGGCCGGTTCAGAATCTTGTCGTTGCGCGCTTCGGCGTGGAATGCCGGCGCACATACCGCCACGGCCGCCATTATCAGCCTGAACACAATGGTTATGCTTCTCGTTTTACGCATAACTTTAAAACGACTCTCTTTATTGATTATTGCTGATACAGTCAATTTTGCGAAGTTCGGGGAAATGGTTATATTTGCAATAAATATAGAAACCAGATGCGAGTAGAGGAATTGCGGCGCGAGTTGCGCCGGGAACTGGAGCCTGAATATGGCCGTTATGAGGCGGAGGCGATGACGGAACTGATATTCCGTCACCTCAAGGGTTGGGACCGTACGCAGTTGCTGAGCAACGGCGACCTGCCGGTGTCGGAGCGTATGCTGTCGGCTACGGGGCGGATACTGAGCCGTCTGGCCGCGCACGAACCGTTGCAATACATACTTGGCGACGCCCGCTTCTACGGCATGGACCTGCATGTGGCTCCGGGTGTGCTGATACCCAGGCCCGAGACGGCCGAACTTGTAGACCGTATCGTGGACCGTAACCGAGACAGGTCCGACCTGCGCGTCCTTGACGTGGGATGCGGATCAGGCGCCATCAGTGTGGCCCTGGCACGCAATCTCCCTTTCAGCCGGGTTACCGGCCTTGATGTTTCTCCCGAAGCCATCGAGATAGCGCGCGGCAACGCAGAGGCCCTGAAGGCCAATGTGTCTTTTGTACAGGCCGATATATTCGTATGGCGGGGCGAACCTGATTCTTTCGACATCGTGGTGAGCAATCCGCCCTATATAGCCGAGTTCGAGAAGAAGGATATGGAAGCCAATGTGTTGGAATACGAGCCGGCGCAGGCTCTTTTCGTACCCGATGACGACCCGCTGAGGTTTTACCGGCGTATATGCGAGGTAGCCCGGAATGTGTTGGCACCTGGCGGCCAGTTGTGGTTCGAGATCAATCCGTTGTATGCAGTGCAGATGCGTCAGCTTATGACCGACACCGGGTTCGCGGATGCCGAGACATGGCTTGACAGCTATGGCAAGGTGCGTTTCGCGTATGGCGTCAAGAAATAAAAAGGAGGTGACGCCTCAGAAGGCGCTTGAGATGATGGCCGGGCTGTGCGCCAAGTCCGAGCAATGCCCTTACGACATCATGGCCAAGTTGCGCAAGTATGGCCTGACGGCCGGGGATGCCGAGGAGGTGCTGAACAGCCTGTGCGAGCTGAAGTTTGTAGACGAGGCGCGATATGCGCGCAGTTTCGCGCGCGACAAGGTGCGTTTCAGCGGCTGGGGCCGCAACAAGATACGCCAGCAGCTGATGCTGAAGCGGATACCGGCCGCGTTGATTACGGAGGCACTCGACGCAATAGAGCCGGCCGACTACAAAGACGCGCTGATACGCGCCGCCAAAGCGAAGGTCAAGTCCCTGGACTTGACCGAGTACGGCGACCGCACCAAGCTCCTGAAGCACCTCATGACCCGCGGCTTCGAAGCCGAACTGAGCATGAAGATGGTGGCGGCGTTGATAAAGCGCTTGAATAAAGATTGAATCTTTATGCCAGAACCAATCCGCCTGACACTTAACCCTCTATGCCATTATCTTAACTTTTTTAACTTTCTAAACTTTTTCAACTGCCCCGTGTCGTCATTGTTGGATTATATTTTGCCACATAGCTGCCACTTGTGCGGCGAGACGCTGAAAAGCGGTGAGCGGTACGTGTGTATGCACTGTCTGGCGCGTCTGCCGCGCACCGGATACCACCGCATTCCGGACAATCCGATGGCGGTGCGGTTCATGGGGATAGTGCCGTATGAACGGGCGGCGGGGTTCTTCTTTTATACGCCAGATTCGGAACTGGCGGGCGTGATTCACGACCTGAAGTATCATCATTTCAGGAAGTTGGGGCGGTTTATGGGCGAAGTGATGTGCCGCGACCTGCTGATGGCGGGTTTCCTGAACGGTGTCGACGTGCTGATGCCTGTTCCCATGCATTGGTGGAAGCAGTCTATACGAGGCTACAATCAGGCCGAACAGCTGTGCATCGGATTGGCCAAGGACTCGGGCATTCCGGTGAGCACGGCACTTAAAGCAGTGAAGCCTCACCGCACGCAGACCAGCCTGTCGCATAAGGAACGATTAGAGAATACAAAGGGCATATTCAAGTTAAAGCATCCGGAAAAATTTGCCGGCAAACATATCCTGCTGTGCGATGATGTATGCACCACCGGCGCCACGTTGCGCTCGGCCGCAGAAGCGATAGTCTCTGCGTGTCCTACAGCCCGAATCTCGCTGCTTACGCTCGCGGTTACTTTCTGATCAGCGGATTTTGTGGAGTCGGAAAGATGATGAAAGATAGGGGAGGGTAAAATTAAGGAAGTCAGGACTCTGGAACTCGGCCTTGATTTCGGTCTGCAGCGGTTTGCCGTCGGCGTCGCGCCATTCCACATCAAATAGGTTCTCAGTGGATGTCGGCGTCAGTTTTCCCTTGATGGCGCCGCGTTCCCATTGCTGTTTGTTTTTCGTGGCACCGGATTGGTACAGTATCTGATAGCCACCGTCGGCATCGCCCACGATAGCCAACTGATAGTCTCCGCCCGGGCGCAGCATATTTTCCTCCATAGTGCGGTCGTACATTTCCCACACGCCCTCTATCGGATTGGTGGAGCGGAGCAGATAGCTGTCCAATACATCGGGGTTAGCCAGATAAGACAGTTCCGAACGTCTGTCGTCGGCGCATTCCAGACATATCCAGTCGGCATTGATAAGGCCGCCACGGTTGGCTCCAATCACCATTTCGGTGGGATTGAACGCGACGGTCTGCCACCGTGCCACGTCGTTGTAGTCACGCTCGCCCCCCTGCAGCGTCCAGTTGCCGTCGTTGTACGTCAGCTTCCAGCAGTTCCAGCCGTCGTTCCAGTCGAAATGGTCGCGAAGCCCGGTCTCGGCCAGAGTCTCGCCGTTCATGCTCACTTTCACGTAGAGGCTGCGCGGGCCATACGTGTCCATATAGTCGTCGATGGGCCGCACCTTGATGCGCAGCGTGTCTTTCTCGCCCGGAAATTCCATATACCATCCGGGCAACCGCTGGCGGTCGTACGACGTGTTGGGCTGGCTGTGTATGTCCCTGATGCGTAAATCGATGGAGAAACCGGGGTTGGCAGTAGGCAGTGTCACCGGACTCTTGGCGTCTATTACGAGGGGCGTTCCCTCGGCCTGGCCGTGGAATCCGCGCGCGGAGTTCAGATAGACGGGAGCGCGGGGCGCGGCTGTCGCGGTTCCTGATGCCAGACCGATTATGGACGTGATGATGCCCACCACGCCGAACAGCCCGATGATGCTGCCCGTGATTTTATTGATGAGCCACATGCTTCGCAGGTTGAAGTGCGCGCGTACCTTGTCCACAAAGAATGTAACCACCCACCACCAGCACAGCGCGCCGATGATGATGAACAGGAATCCGATGAGATAATGTCCGAACTGAATATCGGGCAACAGGAAGTTGAACCGTGCGAACAGGCCGATTATCAGGAAGATAATCAACGGGTTCGACACCGTGAACAGGAACCCGTTCAGTATGTCGAGCTTGGGCGAGCCCGGATTCTCGCCCGGCTTACGGATGCTTTTCGAAGGATTGGAGAAGAACAGGTAGGCGGCGAACCCTATCAGCACGGCCGAACCCACCAGCTGTATCATGTTCTGGTTTTCCTCTAAGAATTCTTCGATGAAGCTGAGACCGAATCCCGTGAGAAGGCAATAGAACAGGTCGGAGATTGCCGCGCCGATGCCGGTGTACAGGCCGGTCTTGCGCCCTTTGGAGAGGGTGCGCTGCACGCACAGGATGCCCACGGGTCCCATCGGAGCCGAAATGATGACGCCGATGGCGAATCCGCGCCACATCATGTATAATATGCCCTCCAGGATGGTCATGCCTGTTCTATTGGTTTGTTACGATATAGCCGCCCATACCGTTGGCGGGAGGCACGCAGTAATATATTCTCAATCCATAGCCGTCGGCTTCGGCTTTGCCCGAAATGGGGCGTCCTCCGGCTTCGAATACATCGTATTCCGACTTGCATACCGGGCATTGCGCCACGGGGAACGGATGCCCCTCGGCCTCCACCATGTTGACGCGCACGTCGCGGCGGCATTCCACCGGGCAGGCCAGGTCGTAGGCCAGCGGCACGTTCGCCTCGTTGGTGAATGCGTCGATGCCGCACACTAACAGCACGCCGCCGAAACCCGTCATGGTGCGTTCCAGCCACGGGAAGTTGGACGGCTCGCGCAGTTCGCGCACAAACCGCTTGTACTGACCGAAATAAGTCACGCCGTAGGTCTGCCACGACGCCTGGGGCGTCAGGTTGATGTTCACGGCATAGTTCGGGATGCGGTCTGAGTCGATGGTGTTGCAGCCGGTAAGGAGTATGGAACCAGACAACAGGCACGACAAAGCGGCCGACGGCAAAAGCCGACGGACGCACCATCTGTCGTTACAGCTGTTACTGCGAATTTTCAAGATTTTTTGGTTCAAAAATTAAGCCTCCGGACACCCGTTTGCAGGGTTTCCCTGAGGCTTGGTATCAGGCGTTCAGGTTTTTCAGGTTCTGAGCCACCTCGTCCACCATTTTCTGCATCGGACCGTTCAGCATCGGTTTGAGCAGAGCGGGTACCTGGATGTCGGCCTTTACGGTCACTTCGGCGGCGTCGTCACCTACGGCGGCGATGTTCACGGCCAAGGTCACTGGCACTGGAGTCCCTACGCCCTCGTAGCTGACGTAAGTGGGACGGGTGCAGTCGCTCTTGACCAGCGTGATGGCTCCGGTGGGACCGCCGGGGATGGTCAGTGTGTTCTCGTCCACGCGGATACCCTCAAGCATGGCGCGCTTGTCCTCCGGGACGCTGTCGGCGGGGATGCCGGTGATTTTTTCGGCCAGACCCTGCAGGTCGGTCAATGTGTCGTATATCTGGTCCGCGCTCTTGCGCACGGTCACGGGATTGCTTTTGTATTCTGCCATGTTTCTATAGTTCAGAAAGTTTAAAAAGTTGAAAAAGTCAAGAGAATGGCGCAGACTGCGGTTTTAGGCGGTTTCGTTCCGGCGAAGCCGCTTTAGCGGCTTCAGGCCGTAGCCGTCAGGCATCGGCCGTCAGAACTTGGCCGCAGGCACCCAGTTGGCGGGGTCCTTGCGCCATTCCTTCAGGGTCTCCACGTCCTCGGGCTGAATGTAGTCGGTGGCCAGGGCCGTCTCCACCATCACGTTGTAGGTGCACAGAGACACCATGTCGATGTTGGCGTTGTTCAGACGCTTCACGGCCATGGGGAACTCATAGTTGAATATCGCCACGCCGCCCAGCACCTCGCAGCCGGCGTTGGCAAGTACCTCGGCGGCCTTCATCGTGCCTCCGGCCGTGGCTATGATGTCCTCCACCATCACCACCTTGTGACCCGGGCGAAGGTTGCCTTCTATCAGGTTTTCCAGGCCATGGTCCTTGGGTGTCTCTCGCACGTATGCAAAAGGGAGTCCTAAGGTGTCTGCCACTATGGCACCGATGGATATGGCGGCGGTCGACACGCTCGCTATCGCATCCGCGCCGTCGAAGTGCTCCACGATGTTCTTAGCAAGCTCCGTCTTGACGTAGTTGCGGATATCCGGGTACGACAGCAGGCGGCGGTTGTCGTTATATATAGGCGAATTCCATCCCGAACCCCATACGAACGGCATATCGGGCTGTAACTTTATAGCGCTGATGTTTAGTAGCTTCTCAGCAAGCTGACGGTCTGGTTTCATCATAAGTATCGATTTATTAGTTTTTCTATCGATTAGCGTATTAACTTACAAAATTACATTTCATTCGTCATAATTGCAAGCAAAAACGACCTCCGGACTCAAAAAAGTGTCAATTCGGCGGTCATTTTTCACCTATTACGTCCATCCAATAGACGTGCCTGACGTTGACGGTACGCTCGGAACCGTCCTTAAGTTCCTCGTAGACGGCGGGCCCGGATCCGTCGTCCGGATATGGTATGTAGGTCCGTTTCCGGCCGGCCTTGTCGGCGAATTCATATATCGGGCTTACGTCGGTACCCTCTGTGCTCAGCTCTCCGGTGAATATGTCCGACGGGTCGCCGTGCGGGTCGGTGCCTTTTCTGTACACCAGCAGTCTCAGTGCGTCGGGCGAATCGGGAGTGGCGTTGCGTGCGGCGTCTATGCGCATCAGGTCGCCGTTGTCGGCTGTCATGGCGCCCAATGGCAGCCAGTCGCCGCGCAGATCGGAGCGCAGGGTGTTCAGCTCCTGCTGACGCAGCCGTTCCAGATCGGCCTGCTCACGTGCCGACACATACGGTATGTCGTAAACCAATGAGTCGATCCATACATACCGGCCATCCTTCAGGGCCCAGCCACGCCATCCGTATTCGCTCCACTGGTCAGGCATGGACGTGGTGATGACACGCCTCAGCGAGTCGTCTACAAGCGTGTGGTAGTATGATTCCATCTGGCGTGCGTCCCGGATGTCGTGCAGCGGATAGGGACGGGCCAGCGGATAGCTCACGGTGGCGGCGAACTTGCCGGCATCGTCGTCGGCCACGGCCCGGACCATATTCTTGACCCCTTCGGGAAGCGAGTCGCACCGTTCCACAGCCTCGCAGGCCGTCGCCTGCCGGTTGTGGCCGCAACTCGCGGTCAACAGCCCCGTCAAAATAAATATTATCGGAATATTACTTCTCATCATTCAATGTGTAATGTGTAGTTCAAAATATAGTTACGGATGCCAGGCGGTAATTATTGTAAGGAATGTGGCCCGGTGATTGGGAATCGTAGTTCATCAGCTGAGACGTGGAGGACGTGGAGTCGGAGACGATGAACAGTGTCTCGAACTCCTCGACGCGCCGGCGTTGCAGCTGGCTAAGTTTCTTGCCGCGGTACCGGCAGTGCTGTAAGTAAAGGTCGCGTATATCTCGGTTGCCGTTGCGCAGGGCGGCCGTGACGCCGGAACGCTTCACGTTGCCCGAGCCGATGTTGTAGGCCAGGGTGCCGAGCAAAAGGGAATCGGCGCCGAAATCGCGGAAAACGGCACAGTTTTTCAGCAGGTCCTTACGCAACAGCGCATCGGCCTGCTTCTCACTCAATGTGGCGGAACGGGAATATTTCTCGCCCGGAAGTACCTTGTGTCCGTAGCCTACTAAGGGCCAGTGGCGGGGTTGGTGCATCCCCTCGTACTTCTTGATAATGCTGACAGCCTGCTCGAACGGATCCGTGACGGGTGCCGGGAGAGAGGCAGTCAACGGGCTTTCATTTATTGTTGCCTTTTCATCGGTCGGTATAGAGTCTTGCTGCGCCTCCGAGCGCATGGCGATGGCTCCGATCAACACAACGACGGCAAGCCCG
>CAJKBH010000003.1 GCA_905198125.1 uncultured Porphyromonadaceae bacterium | reverse complement strand
TCGATCAACTGTCGGGTACGATCCAGAACGACATCCTCAAGGAGTTCATGGTGCGTAACACCTACATCTATCCGCCGGCATTCTCCATGAAGATCATCGCCGACATCTTCGAGTACACGTCGAAGAACATGCCCAAGTTCAACTCCATCTCCATCTCCGGCTACCACATGCAGGAGGCGGGCGCAACGGCCGACATCGAGCTGGCATACACGCTGGCCGACGGTCTGGAGTATCTGCGCGCCGGTGTGAACGCTGGCATGGACATCGACTCGTTCGCTCCGCGTCTGTCCTTCTTCTGGGGTATCTCGATGAACTATTTCATGGAGATAGCCAAGATGCGCGCCGCACGTATGCTGTGGGCCCGGATCGTGAAGTCGTTCGGCGCCAAGAACCCGAAGTCGCTGGCACTGCGCACGCACTGCCAGACCTCCGGCTGGTCGCTGACCGAGCAGGATCCGTTCAACAACGTTGGCCGTACCTGTGTCGAGGCTATGGGTGCCGTCTTAGGCCACACCCAGTCGCTGCACACCAACGCGCTGGACGAGGCTATCGCACTGCCCACCGACTTCTCGGCACGTATCGCACGTAACACTCAGATCTATATCCAGGAGGAAACCAACGTCTGCAAGGAGATCGACCCGTGGGGCGGCTCGTACTATGTGGAGAGCCTGACCAACGAGATAGCTCACCGCGCATGGGAGCACATCCAGGAGATCGAGAAGCTCGGCGGTATGGCCAAGGCCATCGAGACCGGTCTGCCCAAGCTCAAGATCGAGGAGGCCGCCGCACGCACGCAGGCTCACATCGACTCCGGCAGCCAGACCATCGTGGGTATCAACAAGTTCCGTCTGGACCACGAGGATCCCATCGACATCCTGGAGGTGGACAACACCGAGGTGCGCAAGGAACAGTGCGCCCGTCTGGAGGAGCTGCGCAAGAACCGCGACGAGGAGGCCGTGAAGAAGGCTCTGAACGACATCACGGAGGCCGTGAAGGATCCGTCGAAGGGCAATCTGCTCGACCTGGCCGTAAAGGCCGCAGGCCTGAGGGCGTCGTTGGGCGAGATCTCCGACGCATGCGAGGCTGTGGTAGGACGTTATAAAGCTGTAATCAAAACCATATCAGGAGTGTATTCCAACGAAGAGAAGGGTGATCCCGAGTTCGAGGAGGCCCGCCGCATGGTTGCCGACTTCGCCAAGCGCGAAGGTCGCCAGCCGCGTATCATGATCGCCAAGATGGGACAGGACGGTCACGACCGAGGCGCCAAGGTAGTTGCCACCGGTTATGCCGACTGCGGTTACGACGTGGATATGGGACCCTTGTTCCAGACACCCGCCGAGGCAGCCCGTCAGGCAGTGGAGAACGATGTGCACATCCTCGGTGTCAGCTCGCTGGCCGCCGGCCACAAGACGCTGATCCCGCAGGTGATTGAGGAACTGAAGAAACTGGGTCGTCCCGACATCCTGGTTACCGCCGGCGGTGTGATTCCGGCTCAGGACTACGACTTCCTGTACAAGGCAGGTGTGGCAGCCATCTTCGGCCCCGGCACACGCATCCCGAAGTCAGCCATCGAAATGATCCGTATCCTCAACGAGGACCGCGAGGCTTGACATATAGCCGCTGAAACATAGTGAGGACGCATCGGATTCCCGGTGCGTCCTCTGTTATATATGTGTGGACATGGGCAATTTTAGCACTGCCGGCGCGTTAAAGAGTAGATGGAAAACGACAAACCCCTATACGAAATATTTGATGAAGACGAACTGCCGTACGCTTACGGTCAGGATGATCCGGACCGGCCCGCGGACCCTGAAGCGGACGGCGGTGAAAAGGAAAAGAGCAGCCCGTCGCGCATTAGTCTGCTGTGGCGTGTCATGCTCGGTCCCGCCACCGGATGGAAGGATCTGAAACGCGCCTCGCTGAAAAAGGAGTCCGTGGCTTCGGTATATTTCTATCCGTTGTGTGTGGCCGCTGCGCTGTCGCAGTTCGTCGATCTGATATACGAAGCCCACCAGTCGGTGCTGAAACTTATAGTCTCGGCGCTGGTGATATTCGTGTCCTATATATTCAGCTACCTAGTGTTTCCCATATTGGGAAGCCCTTTCCTGTGCGCTGAAGCCAACAAGACGCTGGAAACAAATTTCGGCCGTAATGCGTTGATGGTATTGTTCTCCACGCTGGCTCTGTTTAAGGTGGCTTATAATGCCATACCGTTCATGGAGCCGGTGCTGGTGTTCCTGCCGCTATGGACCATCTATCTGATACACCGCCTCGTGCCCGTGATGCGTGTGCCTAAGGAGAAATGGGGTACAACCACTGTGATTCTCAGTGTGCTCACCATCGGACTCCCGATGTTCTGGCAATGGCTGTTCGACATGCTGTTACCCGTGATGTAAATTTGGATATATGCGGCACTTTGTGTAATTTTGGAATGCAATGAAGGCTAAGGATATTAACATACAGAACAAGAAGGCGCGCTTCAACTACGAGATTGGCGACACATATACCGCCGGCATAGTGTTGACCGGAACCGAGATAAAGTCGATACGCGACGGCAAGGCATCGCTGGTCGACTCCTACTGTCTGATCGAAAACGGCGAGGTATGGGTGAAGCAGATGAACGTGTCGGAATATTTCTACGGGTCGTACAACAATCACGTTGCACGGCGTGACCGCAAGCTGCTACTGAACCGCAAGGAGATAGCCAAGCTGCAGAAGGCTTCGGAGAATCCGGGCTTCACTATCGTGCCTCTGCGCGTGTTCATCAACGACCGCGGCCTGGCCAAGATGGTGATAGGCGTGGGCCGGGGCAAGAAGGAATACGACAAGCGTCAGACTCTGCGCGAACGCGACGACAAGCGGCAGCTGGACCGTCTGTTCAAGAAATAACAAGCGATGGCTCCGAGAAAGATAGAGCTGTTGTCGCCGGCGGCGAACAAGGAAGTGGCCAAGGCCGCGATCCTGAGCGGCGCCGACGCCGTGTATATAGGCGCCACGAGTCATGGCGCCCGCCATCGTGCCGCCAATTCAATCGAGGATATACGCGAGGTGGTGGAGTTCGCGCACACTTATCGCGCCCGTGTATATGTCACGGTCAATACCTTAGTTTACGACAACGAGCTGGAGCAGGTGCGTGAATTGATATGCCGTCTGTATGAAGCCGGAGTCGACGCGCTGATAGTGCAGGACATGTCGATACTGCGCATGGACATTCCGCCCATCGCACTGCATGCATCCACGCAATGCGACACACGCACACCGGACAAGGCCCGGTTCCTGGAATCCGTGGGCTGTTCGCAGATTGTGCTGGCACGCGAGCTGACCATACCCGAAATCAAGAATATCTGCGACAGTGTCAGTGTGCCGGTGGAATGCTTCGTGCACGGCGCGCTATGCGTGAGCTATTCGGGACGTTGCGCTGCGAGTCAGACGTGCCTCGGACGCAGCGCCAACCGAGGAGAATGCGCGCAGATGTGCCGCATGCCTTATACGCTGCGCAACGCCGACGGCCAGGTGATAGAGAAGGACAAATATCTGCTTTCTTTGCGCGATTTCAAAGCCTCGCCCCATCTGGAGGAGATGCTTGAGGCCGGAGCGTCGTCGTTCAAGATTGAAGGCCGGCTTAAGGATGTGGACTATGTCAGAAACGTCACGGCATATTACCGCAAGGCAATCGACGAGATTATAGCACGGAATCCGGATCGCTATGTGCGCTCGTCGTTCGGTGAAAGTGTCATAAACTACACCCCGCGGCTTGATAAGAGTTTTAATCGCGGCTTTACAGATTATTTCTTAGGCTCGCGCCGACCGGGCAGGATGGCATCGTTGCTCACGCCCAAGTCGATGGGCGAGGAGATAACGGACATCTCGATGCTGCATAACGGCGACGGCATCAGTTTCTTCAACGCACGTGGCGAATACGAGGGGGTTAATGTGAACGGTGTCAGGAACGGCCGTATCATCGGCTCGCGGCCATTCGAATTGCCTAAGGGCGCGGTGATTCACCGCACCAACGACATAGAATGGAACAAACTCATGTCAGGCCGAACGCCCGAGCGCAAGCTGTGGGTGGACATGACGATTGACGAGGATAACCTTATACTTACAGACGAACGCGGAATGACGGCTACGGTATCGCTGCAGGGCGTGGCAAAAGACAAGGCCCAGAAGCCGATGCAGCCCGAACGGGTGTTAGGCAAGTTGGGCGCCACCGTTTACCGTCTCCGCAATTTAGAAAACCGGCTGAATCCCGATACATTCATTCCTGCCTCCGTGCTGACCGAATTGCGCCGCAAGGGCACCGATATGCTGGACAGACTCAATATAGAGACTTATCCGTTCGACCGTCGGCGTCCCGAGGATAAAACTGCCGTTTATCCTGACCGGAAACTTGACGCGCGCGGCAACGTTGCGAATGTGATGGCCCGTAAGTTCTACCAAGATCATGGCGTCAAGGAAATTGAAACCGCCGTGGAAAAGAATCCGCGTTATGCGGAAGCCGTGATGACCACCCGTTACTGTATGCTCCGCGAATTGGGAGCCTGTCAGCGCGACTGCAAGGATCCCGCCATCCGCCGCCGCTTCAAGCTGCCCTTGACCATCACCACCGGGCCGCACACATTCCGTCTCGCCTTCGACTGCGCCCGCTGCGAGATGTCCCTGTTCAAAGACTGATCCTTATTGCCGGAACAGCTCGGTGAAGGCTTTGGCGGAGAGGGTCGGGTCGACGGTGATTTCGAGCAGGAGACGGCCCGGAGCGAACAGCGAGGGGAGGACGGTGTGCATTGAGGCTTCGGAGTCGGCGTGGAGGGAATTCCAGCCGTAGGTATGGAATAAGGCTTCCAGGGGCAGATCGCGGGGGACACACAACATATCTTCGCGGATTGGCAAGCCCGAGGTGGCACCGATGCAGCGGAATATGCCACCGCCCCCGTTGTTCAGTACCACTATCTTGAAATTGTCGGGAACCAGGTCCAGCCCCATTATCTCAGGGGCGTACGAAAATGACATATCGCCCGTAATCAGCATGGTCGGGCCGGCATAGCATACGGCGGTGCCTACGGCTGTGGCGTTGCCTCCCTCTATGCCCGACACACCCCGGTTGCACCAGCAGGCATGCGGCATCGGCGCAAGGCCCAGACAGGCGTATCTTATAGCCGTGCCGTTAGAGAAGAACAGGTTGAACTTACGCGGCGCGGCATTCAGTAATATATTCATGGCCTTCAGTTCCGACCAAGGTGCGGTACCGATATATTTCTCAGCTCTCTTTATGGCTTTATGACGGGCATTGCGCCATGCCTCGGCATAACCCGAGGCGCTGTTTTCGTCATGATACATACCGTGCCCTTTCATCCATTTTATAATAGATGCGAATCCTCGGAAAAACAGGGCAGGATCGGTGTCTATGTGAAGTGTCAATGACTGGTAGCAGTCCACGCCCGGGTCGGTGTCTCCAATAGTCCAGCATTCCGCATCCGGACACGAACGCAGAAACGTTTTGAGCCGTGACGACACGACGGCACCTCCTATGGAAATGATTAGATTCGGACGCAATGACCGTAGAGTATCTTCATCGGCAGCCAGAACTAAGTCCGTGACACAGGCGTCGGGATGTCCGGTAAGGTGTAGGTTCGACAGAGGCTCGGCGCAGATGGCCGTCTGTGGCAATTGAAGAAAGGCAGCCAGCGATTTATTGAGCCTTGAATCCGGGCTCATGAATCCGGCCACCACCAGTATCTTCTTGCCGGCCACTGTCTCGGCCAGTTCCCTGTATTGCGCCGGGGTCAGTGTCTTGGGCCCTTCCAGTGTCTTTATTTCCCGCACTGAGGCGGAAGCCGAAGTCACATCCGTCCCGGTTGTCTCTCCGATTGGCGCCTCTATCTGCACATTAACATGCACGGGGCCCGGGATGCCGGATGTCGCCGCTATCCATGCCTCGTTGGCCACACGGTTCACGTACCATTCATATTCTGAATCGAATGCCGGATTGCCGCATTCTACCGAATTTCCGTCCGAGACGGGAATGTCGAAACTCCGCTTGACTATATTCTGCAACGCGCCCGGCTGGCGCATGGTCTGCGAATCATTCTGATCAATCCATCGTTTCGGCCTGTCGGCTGAAACCACGATTAGCGGTACATGGCGGTGGAACGCCTCGGCCACGGCCGGAGCGTAATTCAGCAACGCCGTGCCTGAGGTGCAGCACAGCATCACCGGCCGGTTCGTGGCTATGGCCATACCCAAGGCCACGAACGCGGCGGTGCGTTCGTCGGTAACGACGCGGGATTTTATCTGCGGGCGTGCGGCTATGGCCATCAGCAGCGGAGCGTTGCGGCTGCCGGGGCTTACCACGGCATCGCGCAGCCCCTGTGCCGTCAGCACGTCAAGCAGCACGCGGCAATTGGTCTTGGCCGTATCCATATCAGGCATGGCATGAGTTGATGATGTGCGCCATCTTCTCCATCAGGTCCGGTTTGCTTTCGTTGGTGCGTAGCGGAGCGCCGAGTGCTTTGCGTTTCAGCGATGACTTCAGCGCGCTCGACATACCCGGCATGGACTGTTCAGCAACGATCTCCCAGCCGCATACATGGTTTAGGGTGCTTGATACTGCACTTTCGCCATCTGAATTGATATGTCCCTGTCCTATCTCCGTCATAGGCTCCACGCGGAAATAGACGTTCCCGGAATTATCGGCCACGAAGCTCAACACGCCCTCATGGTCGTCGGCTATCGCTGCGAAACGAAGCGGCGACCGGGTGCCATACTTTATCTTGGAGTTGGCACCCTTTTCGTATATCTCGGCTAATGGAACGCGCAGCGGCTCGCTGTTTTCATAACACATCACCAGATTGGCGTGCTCCATGTCGTGCGGAATGATCAGACTGAGTATGCAGTCACCCTCGCAATACAGGTCGGTCGGGCTGAATTCCACATTGCCTTTCTTGTCGAAGTATAGATAGCCGGAGGGTTCGGAATACCCGTCCTCGTAATCATGCAGCACATTGGGGCGCCACGATGAGGTATAGGTGGTGTCGGCCGGAGCGACTGAGGCGGATGTATCGGATGTGGGTTCATTGGTCTGGTGACTGGCAGCGTTTAATGAATCGGCTTCAGGGGTTGCTTCGGCGCGGGCCTCGGCTTTCAGGGCCTCGGCATGGAGGCGGCTGCGGTCCTCCAGTTCAGCCAACTGGCGACGCCGGTCGCGCTTGAATTCCTCCTCGGCCTGGCCGGTGAAGTATTTGGTGGACTGACCGGACAGACGCACATACAGGCGGTCCCTGTAATAAATCGGCTCAAGGCTCTTTTCGATGTCGAAGCGTATCACCACGCGCCCCTTCTCGCGGTTAAGCTCGTCGTCGTCGACCGACACCGAGATGCGGGCCAGGGCCGTGGGTCCGAAGTTGTCGGCCAGCAGGTTGTCGATGTACACCTGCAGCTTGTCGGCGTCCGTGATCTTATGCTGATGTTTGCCGGCCACAAGCGTGTGCGTGCGGAAATACTCGAAGTCGTCGGGCAGACCGGCCGCGTATCCCTCGTTGTTCACGCCTAAGAACAGCGTGCCTCCCTCGGCGTTCAGGAATCCGGCTATGCGCGACAGGATGTGGTCCTGCTGGGCCATCGGGTCGGGATACATCTTCTGGCCGCGTGCCACCGCCGGATAGACGATGCTGGTCTTGAACTCGATGAATTTGGACTCCGAACCGTAATATTTGCCCAGACGCGTGTCGCTCACCACATCCAGCGCGTTGCCTATTTCCTTGCGCAGACGCGAACAGATGTCATCGGAATTGTCGCTCACGTCCGACATCATGTTGAACGACAGCACCATCCGCGCTATGGTGCGGTCCAGTTCCGACGATTCGGGATCCCGGGCTATCTCGTATAGTGCGGAGTTATAACTTTCGTCGCCCATCCAGGCCACCATCTCCAGGCGTCGGTACATGCTGGTGAGGATGGGTACTTTAAGGCTTTCCTGTTCCAGCTTGGAAAGCTCCGCGAGGTCGATGCGTTTGTTGGTGGCATAGTAATCGTGCATAAGCAGCAGCTCGGCATGTGTGGAAAGGGCATCGGCTTTCTCCTTGTCGTCGGCCATCAGGGCCAGGATGCGAGCCAGACGCAGATAGTCGTAAGCCTCCAGCAAATCCTTCTCGGCTATGGCGGCGTAACGGATTATCTCTACTAATTCCTGCATATCGTCGGGCAGCAGCTCGTCGTATTCCTCCTCCATCTGCCCGTCGCCATCCATGTTCATGTCGTCGTCGCCGTTGAGCGACAGGGCGCGGAATATGTTCCTGAACGCATCGGAGGTGGTGAAATTATCGGCGTATTTGTCCAGCTTCTCGGTGATATATCCGTTTATCACGCCGCCCGACACACTGTATAGCTTCACGTTTACGATGTCGCTGTTGCGTATGTCGAAGCTGGAATCCGCCTCGACGAACAGTCCGAATCCCTTCAGGGTCAGCGCACTGAAATTGTGGCCTTCGGTTATGTTTTCGGCGTTGGTGATTACGGCGCGGTATTCGGTGTTTATGTCCATGTTGTCGCGCACATATTCGCCGGCCTGTTCCAGTAGCGAGAAGTGGTATCTGCAGTCGTCGTCCACATCGGCCACAGTGGCGCGGAACTGCAGCGGCTTGCCGTTGGCGTCGTGCCAGCATGTGTCGTCCAGGTATCTTACGCGATAGCCTACCACGTCCTTGCAGTCGATGTATCCGGAGCCGTCCTCGTAGTCGTCGTCGATGATGCTGCACAGGAACCGGGGATTGCCCTGGTCGTCGTCACGCAGCATGGCATTGACCTCTATTGTCACCACGTCGCCCGGCTCGGCCTTGACGGTGTAGTGGGGGCGGTCTGTCTGAACCGTGATCTCGTCGCGGCGGAACAGTTCGTGCTCTATGTCGTTCCACCATGAGTTGTGGTCGTTCATCCTCTTTATCTTGGAGCCTGACATACCCTTTATGCCGCCTATCATGATGGAGGGATGAAGCCATTGCATCAGCACGGAAGGCACGGCCTGTTCGGGGTCGCGCGTGGAGTCGTTGCGGGTCAGCTCCATCCCTTCGGGACTGATGGAGAGTTCCAGCTGTCCTGAGGTGAACCGATGGTTTCCGCGGATCAGCGACAATGGCGAGCTGATGGTGCGCGTGGCGGCCGCAGCCACCAGATACATCGGGTCGCGCAGCTGCGAATATAGCGGCTTGGTCAGCGAGGTGCATCCGAACAGGGCGCCTATGGCCTGGTTCAGCACGTTCCGGGTCCGGTTGGTGCTGAGCAGCGATATGTAACGGTAATAGTATGAATAAGTGCGGTTCAGGTCGGTGCCCGGCTTGGAGAGCAGTATCTTGAGTGCCGTGGCCGTTACCGCGGTCAGCACCTTCTCCTTCTGGCTGCGGGTCTCGGCCTGCGGCAGTCCGTCGATGCTGGCCGCCGCCTGCTGCAGATACATCTCGAACTGCTCCACGAACGCCGTGCGGAACGGTTCGCGCTCCCAGTTCTCGAGGTTGCGCGTGAAGATGCTCTGGAATATGCTGTTCAGATAGTCGCTGACCTTGTGCGGGTACAGACGGAATATCATCATCATTACTCCGAACGCCTGGTCGGGATGATACAGATAGCCGGATTTCTCGAGCTTGGCGAATATGGAGCTTACGAACTCATCGAGCTTGTCATTGCGCAACAGGCCCATGAACTGCTCGTAAGGCTGCACGGATTCCACCAGTGTGGTGATCTGCTGCTGCATCGACTTGCGTGCCTCGAACGCCAGACCCTCCAGAAAGTCGGAATCCTCCAGAAAGTACAGGGCACCGGCGCGTAACGCCGACAGGAACTGGCTTACCTCCGAAATGCGGTATTTCAGCGTGTCAGCCGTCAATCCCCAGGGGAACGTGCTGAGTGTGAGGCGCATCTTGTTGATGAACCATAGCGGATTGTGGTTGTCAAGGTCGCTTTTCAGGTATTCGTAATCCGGACCTGAGGTCCATAATTCGCGGATGAAATTTACCAGCGTGGAGGAGAGTCCTAATTTCTCGGCCAATGATTTGGGCTCGTAGAATGGCAGGCGGGCGCTATCGTTGTCGAAACGCACGATGCAGCCCACTTTGCTGAGCGACTGGAACTTACAGCTCACCTTCTGACCCTTCTGCAACATGGCGTTGCGGTCATGGATGCTGAATATCAGGCCGTTGCTGTCCACGACCTTGAATTTGTCGTGCATACGGTCCAGCGGTACGTAGGTCACGGTGCATTCTATGCTTTCGCCGCGTCGGAATGTATCGTTGTAAAGCTCGTAAATAATGGCGGGCAGATGCTGTTTCACTGTCACCGCGCCGTTATAGGAGATTATGATGCGGCAAGCGATATATTCCGGCAATTGGAATTCGGGTTCCTTCTGGAAAGGCAGTTTCGGCACCTGGACCGTTTCGTTCAGACCGTGGACGGAGCCGGTCTTGATGTTAATGAATTCGGGGTCTGTCACCGACCTGTCTACTTCGAAAAGTACGATTTCACCTTTTTTGAAAGCCATGATGGGGTTTGTTTTTGGGTTGATAATTAAAAATGGAGCGGAGCTCCTTACGGAAACGGCTCCGCGCGGGAGGAGGGAGAGCGAGAGGAAGGAGGAAAGAGGGGAAGGAGGAGGGAGAGCGAGAGGAAGGAGGAAAGTGAAGGAGGAGAAGGAGGGGCGGGGGAAAGGAAACGAGGAAAGAGGAAAAGGGAAAAATAAAGCGGAGCGAGGGAGAGGGAGGAATGGGAGGGTCAGAGCTGGGGGGCTTTGAAGCGTAGCGGGGTGTAGCCGAGCAGGAAGGCGGATGCGGCCATGCGTTTCTTGCCGGCGGGCTGCAGTTCCACAATTTCAAGCCAGCGGTCGGAGGTGGCCACGAGCAGGCGTTTCTTTTCGATGCGCACGTCGCCCGGTTCGGAGCCGGTGCTGGGCTCGTCGGTCAGCGCTGTGGTGTAAATCTTGACGTCCATGGGGGCGTGGTTCAGCAGCTCAAGAGCCGAGTAGGCGGCGGGATACGGCGACAGGCCGCGCACCTGGTTGTGTATCTGCACAGCCGGGCGGTCCCAGTGTATGGCCATGTCCTCCTTGAAAATCTTGGGAGCGGGAATGAATTCCCCTTCGGGCTGAGGGAGGGGCTTGACACATCCGTTCTCGATGTCCCGGACGGTCTTCGATACCATGTCGGCGCCCAGGACCATGAGGCGGTCGTATACCGTGCCGACGTTGTCTTCGGGCAGGATGTCGATGCGCTGCCGGTCAATGATGGAGCCGGTGTCGATGTCGTGGTTCAGGAAGAATGTGGTGACTCCGGTTTCGGTCTCGCCGTTCATTATGGCGCGGTTGATGGGAGCGGCGCCACGGTATTTGGGCAGCAGGGCCGCGTGGAGATTGAACGTGCCTTTGGGTGGCATGGCCCATACGGCTTCGGGCAGCATGCGGAAGGCTATCACCACGAACAGATCGGCCTGCAGCGACTGAAGCTCGGACAGGAATTCCGGATTCTTAAGTTTCTCAGGCTGCATCACCTTCAGACCGTGCTCCACGGCATATTTCTTGACGTCGCTCTGAATCAGCTTATGGCCGCGGCCGGCTATCTTGTCGGGCATTGTCACCACGGCGGCTATCTCATGACCGTCTGCCACCAGTCGGTCAAGACTCGGCACCGCAAACTCTGGTGTTCCGAAAAATACTATCTTCATAATTCTATGTCAATGAACGGCCCGGTGCTTATTCCAGCACAGGTCCGTATCCTTCAATTATTCTGTTGTTAACGTTACGCTGTATGGACTCATGCACGAACCGCTTGGCGCGCCCGACCGCTTCCGCCATATTCAGGCCGTGGCCTAAATATGAGGCGATGGCCGAGCTGAGCACACAGCCGGTGCCGTGCAGATTGCGCGAGGCGATTCGCGGCGTGGTGTATTGCTGAAGCAATTCCGAGCCGCGATAGAGGGAGTCGGTGCAGACGTCGCCGTCGGTGTCGCCGCCCTTCAGCAGGAGGTAAGGGGAGAGGGTATTCAATGGCCTTCCGGCCATTGCGCGGAATAGGGAGGCTTCCTGAACGTTCGGGGGGACGAGGATGGCGAGAGGAAAAAGGGAATGAATCATGGCGCGGGCGGTGTCGTCGCGGCGGTCTATAAGCTCGCCTCCGGCTGTGGGGGCCAGCACCGGGTCCATGACTACGTTCCGAAGATTGTGGCGGCTTATGGTTTCGGCTACGGCTTCTACTGTTTCCGGAGTGGGGAGCAGGCCGATTTTCACGGCATCGGGCCGTGCGGCTTCCACGGCGGCGTCAATCTGGTCGCGGATCAGGTCAGGATGCGTAGGGTTAATTGCGCGGACGCCGTGCTGGTTCTGTACGGTCAGGGCGGTGATGCAACTGAGAGGGTAGGACCCGGTGCGCGCGCACGTGCGGATGTCGGCGCTCATGCCGGCGCCTCCCGTGGGATCCATCCCGCTTATCAGCAATATCACCGGAGTCTTGGACATGGTCAGGCGTTTTGTGTAGGTTGTGGGTTTTCTTCCTTGCCGTCGGTCTCGGTCTGCGGGATGGCCGAGGCTATTTCCCGGCGGCACTGTTCCATCAGCGCCTTGGTGTTGAAACCGCGCTCGCCGGGCCATATCGGTTTGTGGATGGTCATGCGTATGTGCGAGGGCGTCATCAGGTAGGTGTATCGGGGCATGGCACGGAAACTGCCGTCGATGGTGATGGGCACCACAGGGAGCTTGAACTCGCCGGCCAGCATGAAGGCGCCCCGCTTGAAGGCCGTCATGTTGCCGTCCCATGTGCGGCTGCCTTCGGGGAATATCACCAGCGACATGCCGCCCTTCAGGGTCCCTTCCGATTCACGGATGGTGCTCTTTATGCCGGCGATGCTGCTGTCGTCCACCATCACGTGTCCCGCCTTGCGGCAGGCTTTGCCCACCATGAAAATGCTTTCAAGTTCCTTCTTCATGAGCCACTTGAAGTTATGGTTCAGGAATCCGTAGATGGTCCAGATGTCGTAGGCTCCCTGATGGTTGGCCACGAACACGTACGATTGCTTCGGGTCGATGTTCTCGCGACCGCGCACCGTGACGCGCATCAGGTAGAGCGTGCACGTCACCTGCGACCATATCTTGGCCGGCCAGTACCCCCAGAAATCGCGGTTGCCCATCCAGCATCCTGCCAGCGTGATGGCGGCTGTGATCAGGGTCAGCACCACGAATATCGGGGTGGCTATGAATATTTCATAAAATATGTAGAGGCCGCGCAGCATCCACTGCCACGCGTTGCGATGCGGCCTCGCGGCTCGCACTGGAGGTCTCTGTTCCATTATTGTCCTATTTTCTAACCTTTTCTATCGTTTTCTATCGTCTATAAACCGACATTACAAAATTAAGTTATTTTCGCGAAAAATCAAAGCAATTAAGACATATTAAGACTCCGGGACAACATATTAAGACTCCGCCTCGCCATTGGGGCGGGACGGAGCCTTGATGACCGGCCGGAGCCGGATGCGGTTCGGATGTTATTCCTCGTCGCCGGGGGCGATGAGCTTGTAGCCTTTGCCGTGGATGTTGATGATCTCTACGGCGGGATCGTCCTTCAGCAGCTTGCGCAGCTTGGTGATGTACACGTCCATGCTTCGGGCGTTGAAGTAATTGTCGTCGATCCAGATGGACTTCAGTGCGTAGTTGCGTTCCAGAATCTCGTTCATGTGCTGGCACAGCAGCGACAGGAGCTCGCACTCCTTGGTGGTCAGCTTCTGGACCTTGCCGTCGCACAGCAGGGTCTGTTTCTGGGTGTCGAACGTGTATTTGCCAATCTGGAACACGGTCACGTCCTTGTCCTTCTTGCCGCGCACGCGGCGCAGGATGGCTCCGATACGCGACACAAGCTCCTCCATCGAGAAGGGCTTCGGAATGTAGTCATCGGCTCCGATCTTGAAGCCCTGCAGCACGTCCTCCTTCAGGTTCTTGGCCGTCAGGAAGATGATGGGCACGTCGCGGTTCACCGCACGTATCTCCTGTGCCAGCGTGAAGCCGTCCTTCTTGGGCATCATCACGTCCAGCACGCACAGATCGTATTTCCCTTTCAGGAACGCCTTGTAACCCTTGTCACCGTCATTGCACAGGTCGGCGTAGAATCCCTTGGCCTGCAGAAACTCGCGCAACAGCATACCCAGATTCTCGTCGTCCTCGCAAAGAAGTATTTTTAGTTTCTCATTCATATCGTAGTCGGTGTTTATTTTATAATTATAACAATTAAGTATTAAAATATATTTATCGGTGTCAAATTTTATACAGAATTATTAAGAAGCGTCCTGTTGTTGCTGAGTCAGCGGGAGCTTTATGATGAATGTGGAACCTTCGCCGGGCGTGGATTCCACCGTGATGGACCCGTGGAAGGCGGTTATCATTTTCTTGACGTATGCCAGGCCGAGTCCGAAGCCCTTGACGTCGTGGCGGTTGCCCGTCGACACGCGGTAGAACTTGTCGAATATTCGCTTCAGGTCGTCTTTGTGGATGCCGATGCCGTTGTCCCTGACGCGAATCTCCAGATGCCGGTCGTCGGGATTGCCCGTTGTTACCGATAACTCCGGCTCGACATCCTCGCGGCTGTATTTCAGCGCGTTTTCCAGCAGATTGTGTATCACGTTGGTAAACTGCAGCTGGTCCACGTGGATGTCGGAGTCGGTGGCCTCCAGGTCGGCGAACAGCGTGCCTCCCTGACGCTCCACCTTGAGCTTGAAGTTGGTCACTACGTTCTCGATTATCTCGTTGGCGTTGACATCGGTGAATTTCAGGGAGCTCTCGGCATTGTCTATCACCGAGAGGTGCAGTACCTTCTCCACCTGGAAGCGCAGGCGTTTCGACTCGTCGGAAATGACGCCGGCCAGATGCTTGATTGATTCGGGCGACTTGCGCACCGACGAGTCCTCCAGCATCTGCGCCGCCAGCGATATGGTAGCGATGGGTGTCTTCAGTTCGTGCGTCATGTTGTTGACGAAGTCGGTCTTCATCTCCGTCAACTTTTTCTGTCTGAAGGCCAGTATCACGGTGTAAAGGAACACCACCAACAGTATCGCCGAGAATGCCAGCGACGGGATGATGAACCGCACGGAGCTGAATATGTAGTTGTGCTTGTTGGGGAATTCCACGCTGAGACGATAGGATACGTCGGTGTTTCCGAACAGCGGTATGGAATAGATGTCGTCGACTTTGGGGTCGTAGTCGGATGTGGCGTATATCTCGCGGCCACCGGCTGTGTTGACGGAAAACGCAAATGGAAGGTTCACGCCGTTATTGGCCAGCTCGGTCGACAGGCAGTTGCGCAGCACGGTCGAGTCTGCGCGCTGCATCACGGGACGCGAGCCGGAGTCGCGCAATATGTTGAGTATCACTTCCGCCAGCAGTCCCTTCTGATACAGGTACTGGCTGCGTATCACTTCCTGCATGGTGCCGTAGTGAGAGCTTACCGAGCCTGTGGCCGACGGGAAGGTGAGCGACGGGGGAGCGCTCGGCTCCTTGGTCATCTGGCTGTCGGTGCTGCCGGTATTGTTGAGGTCTTCGTAAAAACTCGACTCAATCACGTTGGCGTCTTCCTGCAGGAAGTGCAGCGTTTCCTGGCGGTCCATGAACTCCGAAGTGGCGTACAGCGAGCGCATCACACCCTCTGAGAACTGCTCCTCGCGCATCTTCACCATATTCTCAAGATACATGATCTGAAAATACAGCAGCGTGCCGAAAGTAATGGCCATCAGTATTGTAAGTATCCAGATTAAAGATCTTTTCATATAGCCGTTCCCTTCACATGTCCTAAAAATTTAGATTGTTAATTAACAATTCGGGGCAAATTTAACAATTAAATATGAAAATTGCAAATTTTCTTGATTTATCCCGATTAATCCCGTTAAAACCCGATTCTCTCGATTAATCTCGATTCTCTCGGTTAATCCCGATTCTCTCGATTAAATCCCGATTCTCTCGGTTAATCCCGATTCTCTCGATTAATCCCGATAAATCTTGATTAGTCCCGTTAAATCCCGTTTATGCGTCAGTGATTCTACACCGGTTTCCTGATGTATTAACAAAATTTTACATTTAAAGTTCGAACCTCCGGCACGTATCAAGGCGCCCCGGAGTAAACAATAAGCCTCAGGCCACGCCGTTTTATATTATTATGCAGATACTCAGAACATCCCTCATAATTATCATATCGTTGCTGACGGTGCTTTGCGCCGGCTGCAAGCATTCCAAGAACGAGCCGGAACCGGAGCCTCAACCCGTCAATCCGGATGGCGTCACGATAGTGTATGCCATAAACAAAAGTTCGTTGTCCGGCAATTTCATGCAGGACACGGCGGAGATGAAGGCTGCAATGGTTAGCGTTGATATGTCGCGTCAACGGCTGTTGGTCTATCTGACAGAATCGGCATCCAGGACGGCTCTGTACGAGCTGCAGCAGATCGGGAAGAAGAAAGTGCTGACCTGGCGCAAGGTGAAGGAGTATGACCGCCAGCAGACATCCACGGCGCCTGCGGTGATGAAGCGTGTCATATCCGATGCTCTCGCTGTCTATCCCGATGCCGACCACTCATTGATATTCTGGGGTCACGGCACTGCATGGACGCCAGGTTTCAGCGACCATGAGACGCGCAGTGACGCTCCGGCCGATGTGCCGGCGCAGCATAGCTATGGCGGGGAATATGGCAAAGACAATGAATGGCAGTGGGCCGAAATAACCGACATAGCCAACGCCATTCCCGACGGCGCGTTTAAGACCATCTGGTTCGACTGCTGCTATATGTCGTCGATCGAGGTGGCATACCAGTTGCGTAATAAAACGAAAATGTACGTGGCCTATCCCACCGAGGTATGGGACGAAGGTCTGAACTATAACGAGGTTCTTCCTTATATAATGCGCAAGAATCAGGACCTGGTCGGTGGCGCCGCCGAGTTCTATTCCTATTATAATAGTAAGAACGATGCTGTGACGGTGTCGGTGATGGATATGAGCAAGATCGAGGCCGTGGCCGAGGCCACCCGCGCACTGATGCAGCAGTATCCCGACGAGATCGGCAAAGTGACGGGCGTATCTAATTATCGCCGAGGGGGCACTTACGGTTATTACGACATGATGCAGCTGTTGAAGCTGAAAGATCAGGGCGAGTTATGGCAGGGCGTTCAGGACAGCATGAACCGTTTTGTGGTATATCATGCCGAATCGTCGAAGGATTTCAACAACCGTCAGTGGGTGCAGACGCCCCTGTGCGGCGTGAGCATGCACAGCCTCGGCGAGTACGGTCAGAAGGAAGCGGACCACGAGCCCTTCTACCGCACCCTCGACTGGTACAAAGCCGTCTACGGGCAATAGAGCCCGCGCCACTATCGGGCTTAGAGCATTGACTGGATGAAGTCGTTGAGGTCGACGTCTTTGGGGAGGTTGAAGCGGGTGCGGAGGCGGTAGCGCGAGGTGGCCACGCTGTCGCGCGATATACCCAAGGCCAGGGCTATCTCTTCGTTGCGGCGGCGCAGGGCGATAAGCATGCACAGCAATTCGTTGCCTGATGTCAGGTCGGGATAATTCTTTCTCAGATTGTCGATAAAGCCGGGGTGCAGGTCGTTGAAACTCTTGCGGAACCGTTTCTCATCCTCCTTTTCAAGCAATATGGCCGGCAGCGCTTCGGACGTATTGGTATTCGCGTTGCTTTCAGCCTGTCTCCGGTTCAGTTCCTCGATCTTGGTATTGAGGGCGATGCGTTCGGCCAGCAGTGTGTCGATGTTCTGCTGCGTGAGCTGTTGCTTCTGTTTGTGGTTGCGCGAGCGCATTATCAGGAATGCGACAAGTCCCGCCACGACGAGCAGACCGATTACGGATATCAGGATGGTACGTTGCTGACGTGTCCGCAGTTCGGACTGCAGCACTGCGGTCTCGCGTTTCAGCTGCGAGGTGCGGTACTTGAAATCCATACCGAGCAGGAGGTTGCTGCGGAGTTCTTCAGCGATGCTGTCGTGCAGAGCCGCGGCTTCGGGATATATGTCAATCAGTTTCCTGTCTCCGGCCTTGGCGTAGGCGCGGGCCAGATACTGCAGGCTCCATTCCAGGCTCTCGCGATCGTTGTCCGTGCGAAATATTTTCACGGCATCTTCCATCATCGGGATGCCCTTCGCGTAATTCCCTTCAAGAACGTGTGCATATCCAATCAGTAACCGGCTTACGGAATAATCGGGATTGATGCGTTCCAGCGTCCTGCGCGCCGATGCGATTGAGTCCGGGGCATACTCCGGATGCTCTAAATAGAATACCGCCAGGAAAGTGCGGTTATGCCTTAAGTCACTGCGGCGCCATTTCTCGTTCTCGACCAGCGAGCATGACTCTACTGCACGGTGAAGGCATATCAGCTGGGAGTCGAGTTGATTGGTTATCTCGTATGTCATGCCGCGCATGCGCCACAGGTCCTGAAGTCGTTCCGGGACCTTGGCTTCGGCTATGGCCATGGCGCGCGAGTTGGCGGCTTTGGCTTCCTCGAACATACCCATGCGCTGGTACAGGTTGCCTATGTTGCCCAACAGCCGTACGGCGCCTTCGGGATTGATGCTGTCCGGATGCATCGTCTTCAGCGAATCGACAGCGGCCTGCAGTAGTGTCAGGCCTTCGATATAATGCCCGTCGCGGCACAGTTCGCGGCCGCGTTCGGACAATTGTTCGAACGTCGCGTGAGTGTCTTGTCGCGTTTGTGTCCTGTTGCAGGCGCCGGTCACGGCGAGAAGCACACAGGCTATTACCATTGCATTGAGTCTCATAAAACAAAATTACATTAAACATACGAATAAAACAAATTCATTTGTTTGTTCACGATGGGCTTTTGTTGTTTGCGGAGTGAGATTTTTTTCGTATCTTCGCAAAAAATAACAACAAAAACCATGAAGCGCATCACACTTGACAACCAATGGCCTGATTACCCCTCATTCGCGGAGGGTATCAGGCGTGCTCCCGACCGTGGATATACCCTCGACAAAGCCAAGACCAGATTAGCCCTGCAGAACGCCCTGCGCTATCTGCCGCCCGAACTGCACGAACGCGCCATCCCGGAGTTCTTAGACGAGCTGAAGACGCGCGGCCGCATCTATGCCTACCGTTTCCGTCCCGAAGGCCGCATCAAGGCCAAGCCCATAGACGAATACAAGGGCAACTGCATCGAAGGCAAGGCTTTCCAGCTTATGATAGACAATAACCTGGACTTCGAGGTGGCCCTCTATCCCTACGAACTGGTAACATACGGCGAGACCGGCCAGGTGGCGCAGAACTGGCTGCAGTACCGCCTCATAAAGAAATATCTGGAGGAGCTGACCGATCACCAGACATTGGTGGTGGAGTCGGGTCATCCGCTCGGCCTGTTCCCGTCGCGTCCCGATGCGCCGCGCGTCATCATCACCAATGCCATGATGGTGGGTATGTTCGACACTCAGCACGACTGGCACGAGGCCATGCAGCTGGGCGTGGCCAACTACGGCCAGATGACCGCCGGCGGCTGGATGTATATCGGCCCTCAGGGTATAGTGCACGGCACATTCAACACCATCCTGAACGCAGGCCGCATGAAACTCGGCGTACCCGACGACGGCGACCTGAAAGGCCACATTTTCGTATCGTCCGGCCTTGGCGGCATGAGCGGCGCTCAGCCCAAGGCAGCCGAGATAGCCGGCGCCGCCGCAATCATAGCCGAAGTTGACCTGTCACGCATCGACACCCGCCGTAACCAGGGTTGGGTGCAGGAGGTGACCGACTCCATCCCCGAAGCTTTCCGCATGGCGCGCGAGGCAATGGCCCGCAAGGAGCCGATTTCAATTGCCTATCACGGCAATGTGGTGGACCTGCTGGAATATGCGGTGGAACACAACGAGCATATAGAACTTCTCAGCGACCAGACCAGCTGCCACGCCGTATATGACGGCGGCTACTGTCCTGTATCGCTCACGTTCGACGAGCGTACCCGGATGCTGCACGAGAATCCCGAACAGTTCCGCAAGGAAGTGGATGAGTCGCTGAAGCGTCATTTCGAAGCCATCAAGGCTCTGGTGGCCCGAGGCACATACTTCTTCGATTACGGCAACGCCTTTATGAAGGCCGTGTACGACTCGGGCGTGAAGGAGATTTCGCGCAACGGTGTGGACGACAAGGACGGCTTCATCTGGCCCAGCTATGTGGAGGACATCATGGGCCCGATGCTGTTCGACTACGGCTACGGTCCCTTCCGCTGGGTATGCCTAAGCGGCAAGCACGAGGACCTGGTCAAGACCGACCACGCCGCCATGGAGTGCATCGACCCGGACCGCCGCGGACAGGACCGCGACAACTACAACTGGATACGCGACGCCGAGAAGAACGCGCTTGTCGTAGGAAGCCAGGCCCGCATCCTGTATCAGGACGCCATGGGACGCCTGCGCATAGCCTTGAAGTTTAACGAGATGGTGCGCAACGGCGAGGTAGGACCCATCATGCTGGGCCGCGACCACCACGACGTGAGCGGCACTGATTCCCCCTTCCGCGAGACCAGCAACATCAAGGACGGCTCGAACGTGATGGCCGACATGGCCGTGCAGTGCTTTGCCGGCAACTGCGCCCGGGGCATGAGCCTCGTGGCCCTGCATAACGGCGGCGGCGTAGGCATAGGCAAAGCCATAAACGGCGGCTTCGGAATGGTGTGCGACGGCTCGGAACGTGTAGACGAAATCCTGAAACGCGCCATGCTGTGGGACGTGATGGGCGGTGTGGCCCGCCGTAGCTGGGCCCGCAACCCCAACGCCATGGAGACCGTGCGCGAATGGAACGACACGCAGGGCGACCGCGGCTTCATGATTACGGAGCCTTATATAGTGAATGACGAACTTCTTGACAACTTAGACATCTAATGGCCGTAGTCCTATGAAGAAGATAATAGAATGTGTGCCCAATTTTTCAGAGGGGCGCGACAAAGCGAAGATAGACGAGATTGTAAAGGCGATAGAGCAAGGCGGCGACGTCCGCGTGCTTGACGTTGACCCGGGCGAGGCCACGAACCGTACGGTAGTGACCTTCGTGGGCGAGCCGGAGGCGGTGTGCGACGCGGCGATAGCCGGAATGCGCAAGGCCGCCGAGCTGATAGACATGCGCACGCACCACGGCGCGCACCCGCGTATGGGCGCCACCGACGTGCTTCCGCTGATTCCCGTGTCGGGCATCACCTTGGAGGAATGCGCAGAACTGGCACGCAAGCTGGCCGAGCGCGCCGCGACCGAGCTGAACATCCCCTGTTACAGCTACGAGGCCGCGGCATTCACGCCCGAGCGCAAGAATTTAGCTGTTTGCCGCGAAGGGGAGTACGAAGGTCTGCCCGAACGCTTAGGCCACGAGGGTAAGGGTCCCGATTTCGGCGACCGCCCGTTTGACGAGGGAGTGGCGCGTACCGGCTGCACTGCCGTGGGCGCCCGCGATTTCCTGATTGCCGTGAACTTCAACCTTAACACCACCAGCACGCGCCGCGCCAACGCCATAGCGTTCGACGTGCGCGAGAAGGGACGCCCCAAACGCGAGGGGGGCAAGCTGACCGGCAAACCGCTGAAGGACGAGAACGGCAACACCATCATGATTCCCGGTACGCTGAAGGGTACCAAGGCCATAGGATGGTACATAGATGAATACGGCATCGCACAGGTGTCGATGAACATTACCGACATGAAGGCCACGCCGCTGCACCGTGCATTCGACGAGGTAAGCCGTGCCGCCATGGTCCGCGGTCTGCGCGTCACCGGAACGGAGATAGTGGGTCTCGTACCCAAGTCGGCCATACTCGACGCCGGCAGGCATTACCTCAGGATGCAGAACCGTTCGCTCGGCATTCCGGAGAACGAAATCATCAAGATAGCCGTCAAGTCGATGGGCCTGGATGACCTCAAGCCGTTCAAGCCCGAGGAAAAGATAATTGAGTCGATGTTGGGAGGCCATAATAAGGGCCTTGTCGACATGACCCTGACGGAGTTTGCCGACGAGACGTCGAGCGAATCGCCGGCACCCGGCGGTGGCTCTATCTCGGCCTATATGGGAGCGTTGGGCGCAGCCCTTGGCGCTATGGTGGCCAACCTGTCGGCCCACAAGGCCGGCTGGGACGACCGCTGGGAGGAATTCTCGGACCAGGCCGTAAAGGGACGCGAGATTCAGGAGAAACTGATGCACTTGGTGGACGAGGATACCGATGCATTCAACCGCATCATGGCCGTGTTCGCCATGCCTAAGGGTACGCCCGAGGAGAAGGAGGCCCGCAGCGCAGCCTTGCAGAAGGCCACGCTCTATGCCACCGAGGTACCCCTGCGCACCATGCGCGAGTCGTTCCGGGTATTCGAGCTGGTAAAGGCTATGGCCCTCAACGGCAACCCCGCTTCGGTGAGCGATGCCGGAGTAGGAGCGCTCGCCGCCCGTGCCGCCGTGTTCGGCGCATGGCTTAACGTCAGGATAAACGCCGCCGGACTCAAGGACCGCGAACAGGCCGACAAGCTGCTGAAGGAAGCCGCCGACATCGCCGAAAAGGCTCAGAAAGAGGAAGCCGAGGTGCTGGATATAGTAAATCAGAAAATATCTTAAGACCATAATGAGAAGACTGGTCATAACCAACGCCAATATCTACACGCCCGTCGGCACCGCAGGAAAACGCGGTGCCGAAATGGGCGACATATTGCATATCGAAAAGGGCGGAATCATCATCGAGGACGGGATAATCCGCTGGGTCGGTCCCGAATCGGAGATGCCGGAGCCTGAAGGCCATGTGCGCGACGAGGTGTATATGGACGCCTTAGGACGCGCCGTGTTGCCGGGATTCGTCGACAGCCACACGCACCTTGTGTTCGGCGGTTATCGCCCGGAGGAATTCGGCTGGCGGCTGAAAGGGGACACGTACATGAGCATCATGGAGCGCGGCGGAGGCATACAGAGCACCGTGAACGCCACCCGCGCCGCATCGGCCGAGGAACTGCGCGAAAAAGCGGAATGGTACCTTGACGAGATGAGCGCAATGGGCGTCACCACCGTTGAGGCCAAGAGTGGCTACGGTCTGGACACCGAGACCGAGGAGCGTATGTTGCGCGTCATCAAGGAGCTTGCCGAGGATCCCGAACGCAAGGTGGATGTGGTGTCCACATTCCTGGGCGCACACGCCGTGCCTAAGGAATACAAGGGACGCACCGCCGAGTATGTGGACCTGATCATTAAGGAGATGTTGCCGCGCTTCCGCGACATGGCGGAGTTCTGCGACATATTCACCGAGAAGAATGTGTTCGAGCTGGAGGATTCGCGCCGTCTGCTTGAAGCCGCCCGCGAGGCAGGCTATAAGCTGAAGATGCACGCCGACGAGATAGTGTCGTTGGGGGGCGCCGAACTGGCCGCCGACCTGCACGCTGTCTCGGCCGACCATCTGCTGCACGTCAGCGACGAGGGAATACGCCGTATGGCCGAATCAGGCACCGTGGCCACGCTGCTGCCCCTGACGGCCTTCGCGCTGAAGGAGGAATTCGCCCCGGCCCGCAAGTTCATAGACGCCGGATGCGCCGTGGCACTCGCCACCGACCTTAATCCCGGCTCGTGCTTCTCAGGCTCAATACCGCTGACCATAGCATTGGCGTGCATCTATATGAAGATGAGCGTGGAGGAGACGCTGACGGCGCTTACACTGAACGGTGCGGCCGCCATCGACCGCGCGGACCGCATAGGCAGCATCGAGGCCGGCAAGCAGGGAGATGTGGTGATATTGCACTTCGACACGCTCGACGCACTCCCTTACTACGTGGGCATGAACTGCGTGGACGTGACAATTAAGAACGGAATAATACTATAAGGACATGTCAGAACATAAGATATATGAAGTGGGCAGCGGCGAGCTGACCTATGACGAAATAGAGAGAATACTTAAGGAAGGCAAGGAGCTGCGCCTTTCGGAAGGCGCGCGCAAGCGGATAGAGCATTGCCGCTCGTACCTGGACCATAAGACGGACCATGACACCGAGCCGATATACGGCGTGACAACGGGATTCGGTTCGCTGTGCAGCAAGCACATCAGCCGCGACGAACTGTCGACCCTGCAGGAGAACCTTGTCAAGAGCCACAGCTGCAGCGTAGGCACGCCGGTAAGCCCGGAGATAGTGAAGCTGATGCTGCTGCTCAAGGCCCACGCCCTGTCGATGGGCTTCAGCGGCGTACAGGTGTGCACCGTGGAGCGCATCATCGACATGTACAACAACAACGTGCTCCCCGTGGTGCGCGACCGAGGTTCGCTCGGTGCCAGCGGCGACCTGGCTCCCTTGGCCAACCTGTTCCTGCCGCTGATAGGCGAGGGGGACGTGTGGATGGACGGCGAGCAGGTGCCGGCCTGCAAGGCACTGGAGAAATATGGCTGGGAACCGATCAGGCTGAAGAGCAAGGAGGGTCTTGCGCTGCTGAACGGTACGCAGTTCATGAGCGCCAACGGCATCAAGGCGCTGATAGACGGCTGGCATATAGTGAACTGCTTCGACCTGTTCGGCGCCATGTCGCTCGAGGCTTTCGACGGCCGCATCGAACCGTTCTTAGACTGCATACAGCAGGTGCGCCCGCATCCCGGACAGATAGAAACGGGGCGTGTTTATCGCGCGCTGCTGAAGGGGAGCGAGATAATAGCCCGACACAAGGAGCATGTGCAGGATCCCTATTCGTTCCGCTGCATCCCGCAGGTGCACGGCGCCATCAAGGACGCCATGCTTCACGTGACGGACGTGTTGCATATAGAGATTAATTCCGTTACGGACAATCCTACCGTATATCCGGACGAGGACATGGTGGTGTCGGGCGGCAACTTCCACGGCGAGCCGCTGGCACTGGCGTTCGACTACATGGGCGTGGCGCTGCACGAACTCGGCAATATCTCGGAGCGTCGCGTGGCGCAGCTGATAGACGGCCAGCGCGGCCTTCCCGAGTTCCTTGTGGCCCATCCGGGACTTAACTCCGGCTTCATGATTCCGCAGTATGCCGCCGCCTCGATGGTGAGCCAGAACAAGATGTACGCATGGCCCGCGTCGTGCGACTCGATAGTGAGCAGCAACGGCCAGGAGGACCTTGTGTCGATGGGTGCCAACGCCGCCACGAAGCTGCACAAGATTATCGACAACCTGAAGTACATCGCAGCCATCGAGCTGATGAACGCCGCGCAGGGCATCGAGTTCCGCCGTCCCCTGAAGTCGTCGCCTTACATCGAACATGTGATGGAGGAATACCGCAAGGTAGTGCCCTTCGTGCAGGAGGATGTGGTGATGAACGACTATATCCTCCGCACCATGGACTTCCTCGATGGATTCGAGGTAAACCTGGAAGTTGAGGTATAAGCCTCAACAGTTAAAAGAGTTTAGAAAGTTTAAGAGTTAAGATAATAGTCCGGCGGAGGAAGTAAAATGCAGTGAAAATGCAGTGAATTAAAACTTTTCGCTGGAATGAGATGTTAAAATTTTGTGGAATTCAAAAATTTTACTATTTTTGCATCACAAAGGGTAGTTTCCCCTTGAAAGAAATACTTCGCTTGCGCGAGCAACGATTTTAGGGATCGGTTTTGCCCGGTCGGAAAGAGCAGTCGTAAGGCCGCTCTTTTTTATTTAATGTGGTATTATTTTCTGCCCCAACAACACCCCGTTGTCTTGGAAAATATTGTGCTTAACCGCTTCGTATGACGGATTATTTCTTTCGGGATGAAGCAGGTGGATGGTAACAGGATATGCTATCAAGTCTGCTATCTGCAATCCGATGATGTTGTCTTTCTTGTTATTGAAACCAAAATCGCAGATTCTTGCCCTTAATCGATCAGGCGTTACCCATTTAGTGCCACGATTGCGCAGACCGTTATAATAGTTCAGGAGCTTATTATCCTCTTTCTTGCCTCGTCGCTCTACAACAATGGAAATCTCAGGCATTGCATCACCTGTAATTTCATTGTCAACGCAGAAGATGCTTCTCTCAATCAGATATGACAGAGACAGGCCATAAACATCATCTTCCTCGCCACGGACACAGAATTTGCTAAGTTGCTCTTTGAGAATCGTGCAGCTTACAATGACATAAGCTCCATTTCTGCTCAGTATTCTCTCGATGCCTTCAAAGAATTTCACTCTTAACGCTTCATCTGTAAGAACAGAGAATGGCCCGCGCCATTTACGGATATCAACAGAATGGATAACGACGTTTTTCGTGCCGAATATCTCTATCTTCAATTCCTCAAAAGCCTTATTCAACGCATTAAGGTTCTGCCGGGACACAAGAATTCCGCACAAAGTAAACACCGGGAATCCGGGGTCATACTTTGCGAGGTTGTGGTCTCCGCATTCGTCGATAAAGAGAAAGTATTTCGATTTGTCGTGCTTTTCCATTGTGGTCTTTCAACGCAAAGTTACTAAAAAAACGCGACGTATGCTCTCTATCTCAAATATTTTCGCTCATTGAAGTCATAGAGAGTTACGCTGTTGTTGTTATTCGTTTCAGTGATAAGTGATGAGGTATAGGCATGCCAGAATCAGATAGAGACATACAGAAAGACCGTCGGCCCGAAAGCCGGCGGTCTTGCCATATAATGACAGGGGGTAATTGGGTTACTTGAGAATCACTTTGCTCACCTTGGAGCCTTGCTTTACGATGTACAGGCACTTGGCGGGATTGTTCACCTTCACGCCGTCCAGAGTGTAGTAAACGGCCGGGGCGTTGTCCGTAGCGATGGCGGCTACACCCGAGTTGACTTCCTTTTTGATGGAAATGGAATTGGTAAGAGTGTTGGCCGCAACGGTGTATGTGCCGTCTTCTTCGATACTCCACTGAGAATCATTAGGGTCGGTCTGACCCAGAACCATCTTGTTGGCGTCGTTGGCATCCTTGAAGTAGAAATACTTTGCATCGAACGAACCGCCGCCCTTGATTACAGTGGCGATTTTGAATGTGCCGGCCTTCAGAGCCACAGTGCTGGAATATACGTATGGAGTGTTAATGGACTGATAGAGCGGAGTGCCGGCGTCCACGCTCCATTCGCCCGGGGTCGCGCTGCCCACCATGAAGAGGGAGCAGAGATTGATGTGAGTGTCCTGATATTCGGACTTGACGATCTCGGCCTCCATTGTGTTCAGGTCTACCGACATATAATAGTTGCCGTCCTCGGGAACCTGAATCTTGCCGTACCCTTCGTCATTGGTGCCCTTTGCCAGCTGAATCTTGCCGTCAGTGAGGGTTGCGCCTGCGGCAGCCCCGATTTCCTCGTTGCCGAAATCGGTCGTGGTCAGGAACTTGAAGTCCTTATTGGCGGTCAGGTAGAGGGTGCCGGTGTACACCTGGCTCTCGGGGCGAGATACTATAGCCGTGGCGTCATCGAGGCTCCATTCAGAGGGCGTCGCGTCTCCGACTACCCACAGGTTACCGGCCTGTGCGACGACGGCCGACGATACGAGCAGCGTTGCTGCCATCAGTTGGTTGATGTGTAACATAGTTTAAGTTTTAAATGGTTTATGGTTTTGATTAATAATTGGGATTTAATATAGGCTTATAGAGGATTGTCGGGGCCGGGGCGCCATTGAGAGACGTCCCGGCCCCGTATGGAATCATTTGCTGAGTCTTACAATCTTGCAGCCGTGAGCGGGTACGGTAGCCGTGATTGATGCGGATTTACCCTCGTCGGCGTGGCGCCACAGGTCGCGCTGGTTCCATTCGCCGGCGATGCCCAGGTCGGAGAGGGCAAGCGAGTAGGAGCGGGCGCTGTCGTCGCGGTTGAACAGGCCGACAACGTAATCGCCGTTCGACATCTGACCGTACCATACCTCGTTGTTCTTGTCGTTGAGTTTGTCGGACAGTGGCTTACCCACGAATTTGTCGGTGTTCAGCTCCAGCATTTCGGAGTTGGTGTAGAACTTCAGGTTGTCGCCGATGTTGTGGTACTGGTCGGCTACGGTGACGGGACCGCCGGCCATGAGCTGCAGCGATACCACAGTCTCGCGCTCGGCGTCGCTGTCGAACTTGTTGAGTCGGATGAAGTCGCCGTCGAGTATCACCTTGTCGCGGCCCGAAATATGCGACCAGTAGGTGAAGCCGTCGAACATGTTCATGCAGTTTGGCCAGTTGGTGTACGACTTGCCTTTGTCCTGAGCCGAGCAGTGCCACCAGCCGCCGCCGGCGGTGTCGGCTACGATACGCACCATGTTGCCGTATTTGGCCTCGACTTCGGCGTCATTGAACAGATGGGGCATCACCAGCGAAGTGAAGATGCCGTATTTCTTGGCAGACTCGGCTATGTAGGTCAGGGCGCGTGCGTACGACTCGCGGCCGTAACCGCGGCCTACGGTGCCCATGTTGCGGTCCTTGCCGTCCTCGTACCACGACAGGAAGTCCATGCGGATGTATTCCACACCCAGGTCGTGGTAATGCTTGAAGAATCCGTCGATGTACTCACGTGCGCCGGGATTGTCGGCCACTACCCAGTGGAACCAGCGGTCATCGGCCTTGGGATTCATCACCTCGGTGGTGCCGTTATAGTACAGCGAGCCGAAATAATAGTTTGTGCCCACGATGGCCGTATCGCGCGGGCCGTGTATCCACAGGGGATTGTCGTACACTCCCAATTTCAGGCCCCTGGCCTTGCATTTGTCGGACAGGTCCTTCAGCGACATGGAGCCGTAATGGGTCATGTAGCCCGAGGCGTCTTTGGCCAGCATCGGGATGAACCCGTCGGTGCATATCATGTCGTAGCCGTAAGGCTTCAGGTCGGTGGCGACCCAGTCGATGATCTTGTCCCACTCGTCGGCGCTGATGTCCATTTCCTCGTTGGACACGCCGGCCTGCTCCTTGTCGTAGCAATATTCGTACACGCTCCAGTACAGCGGCGCCTTGTAGGTGTGGATTTCGCCCACCTCCGGAAGTTCGGGCAATTCAAACTTCGGAGGATAGTGCATTTCTATGTCTTTGGAACAACTCGCAAGCGCCAGCGTAGCCAGTGCGGTCGCAATTACGTTCATGGTTCTCATATCTTTTGTCAGGTTATTCTTTAAAATCGGTTGTAATGGTCATGTTCTTGGTGTCGAGCGTTACGACGTAAGTGCCCTCGTCGGTGACGTTCCACTTATAGTCGGGATCGCCGGCCCGGAATATCATGTCGGAAGCCGACACGCCGTTCTTCGAGATGGTCACTCCTTCCTTGGAAGGACGGTAGAACTCGGCTCCGAAGTCCCTGGTGAAGCAGGCCTTCATCTCGCCGTTCACCAGTTTGCCTTCCCATGTATAGACGCCCTCTTTGCCGTCAACGGGTGTCATTTCGGTGGCGTTGTCCAGGCTCCAGTCGCCCGGTGTGGCGCTGCCTATCATGTAGAGGGGAGCGGGCTTGACGTCGCCACTCAGGAACACGGCGTCGAATGTCATGGCCTCGGTGTCGAACGTCAGACGGTACTTGCCGGCCACGGTCACTTCCCACTGGTCGTCGGGGCCGGTGGTGAACACCATCCCGTGCGAGCTGACGCCCTGGTCCGATACGGTGATGCCCGAAGCGGCGGGACGGTAGAACGGAGCGTCGAAGCTGCGCTCGCGGGCTGCCTTGAAGGTGCCGCGGCCAAGCTCGCCTTCCCACACGAAGATGTTGTCGTTGGATGCTTCGGCCGTGATTTCAGTGGCTTTGCCAAGATCCCATCCACCCTCAGTGGCCTCGCCGATCATATACAGCTTGGAGGCAGGTTTGAATTCGCCGATATACTGCACGTCGACGGTCCAGTTCTTAAGGTCGAAGGTCATACGGTAGATGCCGGGGGTCTCCACCTTCCACTTGTTGTCGGGAGCGGCGGTGAACAGGAAGTTGTTTTCCTCGATGCCGTTCTTGTTGATCTTGACGTCGGCGCGTGCGGGACGTATGAAAGGAGCGTTCCAGTCGCCGGTGACGATGCAGGCCTTGAGTTCGCCGGCATAGAGCGTGCCTTCGAACACGAATTCATACTGCGATTTCTTCTCAACGGGAGTGGGGTTGTCGATGTTCCAGGCATTCAGCGGCGATGCGTCGCCGACCAGATACAGGTTATCGGCCTCGATGGGCTCGATTTCCGGAGCCTCGGGACCACTGACGTATGTGGCGCTGTATTTCCAGTTGCGCAGATCGAACGTCAGCGAATATACACCGGCGTCGGCTATCACCCACTTGTCGTCGGGGTCGCCGGCGTGCATGGCGAACTTCCGGTCGGTCGTGCCGTTCTTGTCGATGGCTGTGCCGTTGATCTCAGGACGGATGAACGCCACGTCCCAGCTGCCTTTGGTGAGACACAGTTTCATTTCGCCGGCGTTCAGGCTGCCTTCCCATGTGAACACCAAGGGATCTTCCTCAGTTGCGGTCAGCGGCGTGGGGGAGTCGATGCTCCAGCCGTTGGGGGTGGCGTCGCCCACCATGTAGAGCGTCGAGGTCTTGATGGGGAGGTCGGCTTCGTATATTATCAGGTCTTTCTCGTCCTCGCACGCTGTGAGGGTCAGCATTCCGGCTGCGAGTACGGACAATATGTTTCTCAGTTTCATAGTCTCTTTATTTATCGGCCGTAACCCGGGTTCTGCACCAGATTCGGATTGGAGTTAAGAATGGTTCGTGTAATCGGGAATAAAGCTGTGTGGTCGTCGGCGTCGGGAGTCTTGTCCCACCAGCGGCCGGTGTTGAATTTGCCGAAACGTATCAGGTCGATGCGGCGGCGGCTCTCGGCGAAGAACTCGCGGCCCCACTCGTCAAGCATCTCCTTCTCGTCGAAACGCACCTTGCCTTCGGGCGAATAGAGCACGTCGTCGAGTTTGTCGGCGGGATAGTTGCGTTTACGCACCGAGTTCAGCAGTTTGGCAGCCGAAGTGCGGTCGCCCTGACGCATCTTGGCCTCGGCCAAGGAATATATTACCTCCGGCAGACGGATTTCGGTGTAGTCGCTTGCCAACTGATTCGGGTCGTTGTCGTCGTAGAAGGGATATTTCACGAAATGCCATCCCGAGTTGTGGTCGCCGGTGGAAAGCTTGCTGGTCTTGTCGGCGGGCCATCTTGTGGGGTCGAGCGACTGGAAGCGGCCCACGGCGTCGCGCAGATAGAGGTCGTAGGGCTGTTCGGGAGCGCGCAGACGCTTGGTCTCGCCCGTCTCGGCATCCTTGTATTCCAGATAACCGAACAGGAACATACCTTCGCGACGGCTGTTGCCGAGGTTGGTGTAGAACTTCATGCGCTCGTCGCCTTCATACTTGCGGAAATTCTGAATCGGCATACCCAGTTCGTAATCGTAGAGGTTGCCGTCCAGGTCGTAGCTGGGCGATGCGGCATACTTGGTGTTGTGGCCCACGCCCGACTTGGTGTCGTTGAAGAAGTCAGCGGCCTTGGCCGGAACGGTCCAGCCGTATGTGTCGCCGTCATAATGCCAGTGGGTGTAACCGCGCGAGCCGGGGAATCCGAATATCACCTCGTCGCAGGTGTCGTTGTCCCAGTCGAATGCCGCATCCCAGCGGTCGGCCAGGGCATAGTCGCCGTATTGGCCGTCGAGTATCGCCTGTGCGTATGTCTCGCAGTCCTTGTAGCGGTCCTCGCCTACATATACCTCGGCGTTGAGATAGAGGCGCACCAGCAGGGCGGCGGCAGCGGCCTGTGTCCACTGTCCCTGGATGGTAGCGTTGTTTCCCAGACCCACCTTGCGCACCAGCAGCGAGGTGCAGTCCTTAAGCTCGGACTCGATGAAGTCGAATACCTCCTTGGGCTCGGCCTGCGGATTGCTCGGGCGGTCGCTGTAAGTAGTGACCAGGGGCACGTTGCGGAACGCGTCGAGCAGACGGATATAGAACCAAGCGCGGAGAGCGCGGCACTGGCCGCGGAGGTTGTTGAACTCAGCCTCGGTGAAGCCGAACGATTCGGGCTTGAAGCGGTTCAGGTCCTCGATTACGAGGTTGCACTGCATGATGCCCTGGAAGCAACCGTTCCATTCGGTCTGAGCCTCGCCCAGGTCGTCGACGGTCCATGTGTGGTAATGCAGACGCTCCCACTTGCCGCCGTCGTTCCACCATCCGTCGCGCGTGGGGGTGATGAGCTGGTCGGCTGTCAGCTCGTTCAGCACGTGACGGCTGCCGATGCTCCAGAAGGCGTGCTCGAAGGGTCGGAACACGGCGCGGATCACGTCGTTCTTGGTATTATAGTAATTTTCGGAGCCTACCTGGTCGTACAGATTCTCGTCCAGATCGGTGCAGGAACCCAGCGACAGGGCCGCTACGGCGGCTATGGCTGCGACTGTTGGCTTAAATATATTCATTGTTTGTCGGTTTTTAGATTTGGACTTAAAGGTCAACCTGGATTCCTGCTATGAACTGGCGTGTGGAGGGATAGTACGAACGTCCGCCCTGTGCGCCGGGCTGCAGACCGTTGACCTGATAGGTGGAGGGATCCACGCCGCTGAATTTGGTGATGGTGAACACGTTCTTGGCCGTGAAGTAAACACGGATGCGGTCCAGGAAGCGGCATTTGGCCAGCGGAATGGTGTAGCCTAACGTCACCATGTCGAGCTTGAAGTAGTCGCCGCGTTCCAGATAATAGTCGGTCACCACGTTGGCCACGTCGGGCGAAACGTAGAAGTTCTTGCCGTAGGCCTTCTTCATCACGTTGCCGTTGAAGTTGCGGGTGCCGTAATAGAAGTCGTGGATGTTGAAGATGTCGAATCCGAAAGCACCGCGGAAGAACAGCGCCAGGTCGAAGTTGCGGTAGCGGAAGTTGTGGCTGGTTGACAGCGTGAACTTAGGCATACCGTTGCCTACGATGCGGCGGTCGTCGTCGGTGCCCTGTGTGGCGCGGATCACGTCGCCGTCCTTGTCGTAGATGAGCCATTCGCCGTCCTGGGTGATGCCGGCGTATTTCCACATATAGAAGTTACCCAGCGACTTGCCCTTCTCGATGCGCTGCAGGTTGTAGTAGGGATAGGGGTCCTCGGTGCTGCAGACGTTGTAGTAGTCCTGACCCACGTATTCGGAGTTGCTGAACTTCACGAACTTATTGCTCATGGCCGTGCCTACGATGTCGAAGCTGTACGAGAAATTCTTGGTCTCCACGGCGTTGAAGTTCAGGTCGAACTCGAATCCGGTGTTGCGCATGGTACCTACGTTTACGAACGTCTCGTCGTGAATGTTCGGCGGAACTGGCACTTTGTAGTAGCCGAGCAGATCCTGCTGCGTGCGGTTGAAGTAGTTCAGCGAACCGGAGATGCGGTTGTTCAGCACGGCGAAGTCAAGACCGATGTTCCAGTTCTTGCCTTTCTCCCATCTCAGGTCGGGGTTGACGTTCTTGCCCGGACCCCACACCTGGAAGTACTTGCCGTTGTAGTAGTAATATCCGAAGCCGGACATGGTGTTGATGGACAGGTAGCTGCCGAAGTCCTGGTTGCCGGTCACACCGTAGTCGGCGCGTATCTTGAGTTCGTTGAGCCATTCGGCGTCCTTCATGAAGTTTTCCTGGCTGATGCGCCATCCCAAGGAGACGGCGGGGAAGTTACCCCACTTGTGGTTCTTGCCGAACTTGGACGAACCCTCGTGGCGCAGTGAAGCGGTGAGCAGGTATTTGCCCTCGAAATCGTAGCTGACGCGGCCGAAGAAGGAGATGAGTTTGGCGTCGTTCTTATAGCTTGACATCATGACCTCGCCTTCCTCCTTGGCCCATTCGCCGGAACCGAGGTTGTCGGCGCCGAGACCGTCGTTGGGGAAGTCCTGGTTTTCGGCGCTGAAGCCGGAATACTGCGAGTACTGATACGAATATCCGATCATGGCCTTGATGTTGTGTCTGTCGGCAATGCGGGTGTCGTAATTGGCGAGCCATTCCAGCACGTACTGCTTCTCCTTGGAGTATGAGCGGCTGGCGTAGCCTTCCTGACCGTTGTTGATGCTGACGGTGCTGGTGGAAGGACGGAAGAAGGAGTTGTCGTTGTCATAGACATGGTCGGCGAACATAATCTGCGTCGAGAGGTGATGGTCGCTGATGCCGTTCTTGGCGAACAGGGGGAGGAGGTTGAGCTTGACGGTGGCGTCCCAGTCCAGGAGTTTGGTGGTAGCCTTGTCTTTCTCCAGCTTCTGACGTTCCACAGGGTTGGAGCCGGTGATCTGGCCGTAGAAGTTATAGTACTGCGCGGGATTCTCCGGGTCCATCAGGGGAGTGGTGGGGTTTGCCTCGAGAGCGTCCTTGAACACGCTCCAGTCGGCGTTGCTGCGGTCGATGATACGCGGGGCGATGTTGGCGCTGATGGTGAACAGGCCGCCCTTGGTGGTGTGCATGATCGATGCGCGTGCGCCGTATTCGCGACGGCAGGAGCGGAGGTCGATACCGTTTGCGTCGCGGAAGTCGGCGCTGACACGGTAGTTGCTGTTGGAGTTACCGCCGCTCACGGTCAGTGTGTGCTGCTGGGTGAAGCCCGTACGCGTCACTGCGTCGAACCAGTCGAGGTTGCCGCCGAGGTCCACGCCGCGGTCGCCCCAGCCCAGTTTGACAGCACGGTATTCCTGCGCGCTGAGCATCTTCAGATCGCGGTTGGCCTTGTCCCAGGCGAACGTGCCGGTGTACGAGGTGTGTACCGCGCCGTCGCGCTGGCCCTTCTTGGTGGTTACGAGGATGACGCCGTTCGATCCGCGCGTACCATATATGGCGGAGGCCGCGCCGTCCTTCAGGATGTCGAACGATGCGATGTCGTTGGCATTGATGTTGGTGAGGTTGCCGCCGGGCACACCGTCTATAACGATGAGGGGGCCGAGACCTGCGGAACGCGAGCTGACGCCGCGGATCTGGATGCTGGCCTGGTTATTGGGGTCGCCGGCGCCGGTGTTGGTGATGGACACGCCCGGCACTTTGCCCTGAATCATCATGGAGGGGTCGAGCGAACTTACCGAGAGGAAGTCCTTCTCGCCTACGTGCGATATGGCCGAGGTCAGTTCCTTCTTGTCCATGGTGCCGTAACCGATCACGACCACTTCGTTGAGCGAGGCCGAGTTTTCCTGCATCACCACGTCGATGACGGTGCGTCCCTTGATGGCCTCCTCTACGGGTTCGTAGCCGATGTAGGTGAATTTGATCTTGTCCTTGGCGTCTGCATTGAGACTGTACTTGCCGTCGATGTCGGTGACGGTGCCTGTCTTGGTTCCCGGAACTGTCACGGTGACTCCTATCAGGGGTTCGCCACCGGGTTCAGTCACCGTACCGGTCACTGTTGTCTGCTGGGCGCTCGCCAACGGCGCGCCGATGACCAGCGTAAACAGCAGCGACAGTTTCTGAAATGTGCTGTGGTTTCGAATCATAAATATTAGGATTATTAAGTTTTTTCCGGTTGGTTAACTGTGGTTGGATATTGTTGTAGGTCCGAATAGGACATTACAAAATTATACACAGATTCTTACAGTGTCAATCGTGTAAAGGAAAAATGTAGATGTTTTATAATATTAAATGTTTGATTAATAGGTAAATGGATTTCGGATAAGGTCTAAAATATGTAGCACTTTTTAAGTACTTATGACTTAAAAAAGAGGGTTTTAAGGGTGCCGGAAGTTATATGCCGTGCGCGTATGGATGCCGCTCCTGTCAGAACCGGTTACGATTTGTTACGGTTGACCCGACCGATTTTCATGACCTCGGCTTCAAGCCGGTTGCGGTCGCCGCAGGCCTTGTTGCGTATTTTTGTCCGGTAGTTGTAAATCGTGGTGACTGAGTACCGGAGGAAAGTGGCGATTCGGTCGCTGTCATGGATACCCAGACGTATCAGGGCGAAGATCCGCAGCTCGGGGGTAAGGGTGCCGGGTTTCTTCTGCACTATGGCCTCGTCAGGCATCAGCAGTGTGTTGAAGTCGGTCACGAATGTGGGGAACAGGCTGAGGAACGTCTTGTCGAACTGGTCGTAGAACATTTTCAGTTCGTTGTCCACCAGGGTAGATGATTTTATCATCTTTTTCAGTTCGTCCATTCGGTTGTCGCCGATAAGACGTCCAATCGACTTACGGTAGGCGTCGAGTTTCTCGATATAAATAAGGCACTGGTCCATGTAACGGCCGATGTACACTTCCTTCATCTCCGAAATCTCGGCGATCGATACGTTTGCCTCGCTGAGATGTTCGTTGGTGACCTTGAGCTGCTCGGTGATCTTGTTGAGCGAGTCGTAGGCGAGTTGCGTTTCCTTTCTGGACCTGGCGATGCGCCGCATCTGCTTGCGCAGATAGAAAATCATTGCGAGAAGCAAGAGCGACAGGATGGTTATGATGGCTATGGTCCATTCCAGTGTGCGTTTCTGTCGCTGTACGGTCTTGATATAGATGCTGTTGATTTTCGGGTAGGTGTCGTTCAGCTCGATGATGCGCAGTCGTGCGTTGCATTTGGTGGCGTCGTCTATGGCGATGGTCATCAGCTGGTACGCCCGGTTCAGGTCTCCCTCCTCGTATAGCATCATGGCCAGCGCGCGGAGCGACATGTATTCGCGCACCGACGACTTCATGTCGGAAATGGACGAGCGCAGCAGCATCTCCTTGCGTTTGTCGTGGTCGCCGAGTTGTTCGTACGATTCGGCCAGGCTCCAGGCGCAGATGGCGTGGTCATGCTCCGACAGGTCGTTGTGGCCGATATACTCGTTCAGAACCCGCACGGCCTCCTCGGGCTTCCCCTTTTTGTTCAGCATATCGGCACGGGTTATGACGTTGGCGAGCGTTCCCGGTGCGTTGACCGATATGATGGAGTCGCGGTATTGGTCGGTCAGGTCGAGGTAATGCCGCTTCACGCCATCGAAATTGGCGAAATCGGCGAGGTGTCCGTACAGGGTACGCAGTATATGGAAATAATACGGATGAAGATATTCGGGCAAGTCCTTGCGATGGATGGAGTCCATGATGGATAGCGTCTCATAGTACATTCCTGTGGCGGAATATATGTTGGCGCGGTTCATCAATGCGTTCGCTATCAATGTCTTGTCGCCGGTGCGCCGGGCCACCTGCTCCTCGCGCAGACTGATGTTGTATGCCGAATCCGTATTGAACGATACGTACTCGTCGTAAAGGTGGTTCAGGAAGTCGAAGCGCTGGCGGTCGTCGGCGGCCCGGCTCAACTCATTGCGCAGCTGGTTCAGCCGTTTCTCCTTTAGACTCAGGTATATGTCCCTGTTTGCAATGACCTGATCCAACTGATTCATCAGCGAATCATTCGGAGTCTTTCCGTATGCTGATATTAAGGTCGTCGCGAAGATACAAATAAGAATCGTCCGTAAGATATGCATATCGTTCAATCGAAAAACACCTGCAAATATACGATAAATATTTATACCTTTGTGAATATGGCGGTGTTAAATGTTAAATAATTTTCACCAAAAATATGTTAATCATAAAAATAAGCCCATAATCGTACTGATTATGAGCTTTAAATGCGGTATCGGTATCGTCAGAATCTGACTACGATTTCGGCAACGAACCGGTCGGGAGACTTGCCTTCGCCCTTCCATTGCGTGTATGCTTCGTAGTTCAGGCGGAAGTCGGCGTGCACGGCCTTGAACGTATAGGTGAGGGTAGAGCCGATGGTGACGCGCTGGCGGGCGGCGTCAAACGTGTCGTCGCCGGTCTGCGCCAGCGAGTAATGGTCGGTCATGCCGTCATAGCGCGCCTGAACGCTCCAGCGATTGAACAGCCACCACTTCACGGGTATGTGCCAGTCCACGAATGCGAGATAGCTGTGCGCGTCCTTATGCTTCGCGTTGCAGTATTTCTCGTACATGTATTCGGCGCATACCAGCCAGTTCTTGTTTTCCCATCCTGCGAACCCGTCAATCAGGTTTGCGCGACGTTCGCCGGGCTTGATGGAGGCATATCCGGCACTGAGGCTGAACCCGGCGGGCAGTTTGTAAAGTGCTTTGGCAGACCATGCTACCGTCTTGCTCCATACGTTGTGGTCGGCCATGTTGGCGGGGTTGAACGCTCCGGCCTCAAGGGTGAGCGGAGTCTTGGGCAGCGTGTACGACAGTTTGGCGCCGACGGCACGGTAGTTCATCACCTGCTTGGCCATGAACGAGCGGTTGGCGAAATAATAGTTTGCCGGTGCGCGGAACGGCTCGACGCCGAACGGCATACGGAACTGACCGGCCTGCAGCGTCAGACCTTTCACGAGGTCGAACTTGCCGTAAGCATCCAGAATCTTGATCTTTCCCTGGTCGCAGAGGTCGAGCTGCACGAAGTATCCGATCTGAGGCATGACCTTGCCTTCGATCGAGAAACGAGCGTTGCGCACCTGAAACCGCTGGTTGCCTGTCCGGGTGTCAATCTCCCAACGGGGGCGTATGGCTCCGTGGAAAGTGGGTATGTACGAGAACTTCGGTTCCGTAGGAGCGGAAGTGGTCTTGACATCGTCGGCCAATGCCGCCGGCGATGCAAAGCAAAGGGGGAACGCGGCCAGTACGAGGCCGCGTACCCTCCGGGTATGTTTTATCGTCATGATTTCGGGTTAGAGGATTATTTCGACGGTTTCCAGTCGGGGTCGAGGATGGCGTCGAGGGCGCCGGTGATTGCTCCGCGGTCCATGTGGCGCCCTATGAACACTATCTTGTCCATGCGGTCGCCGTAAACGGGATCCCAGTCGCGCATCAGTCCCGGCTCGTTGGCCAGAAGCATCCGCAGGTCGTCCTCCGGTGCCGTGGCATACCATTTGCCGGCGGGAGTGAGACGTTTCTGACGTCCGGCCTGTTCGAACAGATACGACATGTCGGGATTCTCGACGAAATAGCATACACCCTTGGCGCGGATCACCGAATCGGGCCAGTATTTGGCGCAGAAATAGTCGAACTTGTTCAGCGAGAAAGGTTTGCGGGCAAAATACACGAATGTGCCGATGCCGTATTCCTCGGCCTCGCCTTCGTCATCATGGTGATGGTGGTGGTGGTGGTGATGATGGCCATGCTCGTGTTCATGTTCATGTTCATGTTCATGTTCATGTTCATGCTCGTGCTCGTGTTCATGTTCATGTTCATGCTCGTTGTTGTCCTGATTCTCAAGTTCCTTGACCCAGGTTGCCGAGGTGGCTACCTTCTCGAAATCGAACAGATGGGTGTGGATCAGATCATCGAGGGGAACGTTACAGAAGTCGCATTCTATGATTTTGGCCGTGGGCTGGATGGCCTTGATTACGGCATGAACCTTGTCGGCGTCGCTGCGGCTGATCTCCGAAATCTTGTTGAGCAGGATTATGTCGCAGAACTCTATCTGCTGGATTACGAGGTTCTCGATGTCTTCCTCGTCGATATTGTCGCGGGTCAATGCGTCGCCGCTCCCGAACTCGTCGCGGAGGCGGAGGGCATCGACTACAGTCGTGATGCAATCCAGATAGATGTTCTTGCCTGCCTGGAACTCGCTGCCCATCTGGGGCAGGGCGCAGATGGTCTGCGCTATCGGCTCGGGCTCGCATATACCGCTGGCCTCGATCACGATGTAATCGAACTTGCCCGATTCGGCGAGGTCGCAGAGCTGCTTGGCCAGGTCGGTCTTCAGCGTACAGCAGATACAACCGTTCTGCAGCGGCACTAATGAATCGTCGCCTGCATTGACCACACCGCCTTTGGCAATGAGGTCGGCGTCTATGTTGACTTCGCCGATGTCGTTGACTATTACGGCAAACTTAATGCCCTGACGGTTGGCCAGGATGTTGTTGAGCAATGTGGTCTTGCCGCTGCCGAGGTATCCTGTCAGGAGCAGTACGGGAATCTGTGTGTTCATCGTTCAGCGCGTGTGGGATTGTTGAGGAAATCTTCGTAGGCGAGTTTCAGTCCCTCGTCAAGTTCGGTGGAGTATGTCCAGCCTAATTTCCTGGCCTTGTCCACGTTCAGCAGCTTGCGCGGGGTGCCGTTGGGTTTGGTGGTGTCCCACACTATCCGGCCTTCGTAACCGACAGTACGGGCTACCATCTCGGCCAGTTCCTTGATGGTCAGTTCCTTGCCGGATCCGGCGTTGACCGTCTCGTTGCCGCTGTAGTTGTTCATCAGGAACACGCACAGGTTGGCGAGATCGTCCACGTACAGGAACTCGCGGAGGGGAGATCCGTCGCCCCAGCATACCACTTCGGGCTGATTGGCGAGCTTGGCCTCGTGGAAGCGGCGAATCAGGGCCGGGAGCACGTGCGAGTGCACGGGGTGGTAGTTGTCGTTGGGACCGTACAGGTTGGTGGGCATCACCGAGATATAGTCGGTGCCGTACTGGCGGTTGAGGTATTCGCAATATTTCAGGCCTGAGATTTTGGCCAGGGCGTATGCCTCGTTGGTGTGCTCAAGCGCCGAGGTGAGCAGACAGCTTTCGGGCATAGGCTGGGGCGCCATGCGGGGATATATGCACGACGAGCCAAGGAATTCCAGTTTCTTGCAGCCATTCTTCCAGGCGGCGTGTATCACGTTCATTTCCAGCATTATGTTGTCGTACATGAAGTCGGCCGGATGCAAGTCGTTGGCCTGGATTCCACCCACTTTGGCGGCGGCGAGGAATACGTACTCGGGACGTTCGGTGGCGAAAAACTCGTTGACTGCCACCTGATCGGTGAGGTCGAGCTCGGCGTGAGTGCGGGTAATGATGTTGTCGTAGCCCTGACGGCGCAACTCCCTTACAATGGCGGATCCGACCATGCCACGATGGCCGGCCACGTATATCTTTGATTGCTTGTCCATTGATGTATGTTATAAAGCGTCGGCCCGATTCCTGATCCGGATATGGACCGCTTCGATATTTTCTGCAAAATTAGCAATTTTTTACGTAATAATCAAGGCGGCAAGGTGATGGGGTATGCCCCGTTTTGATTTTCTCCATCTTTTTTAGTAATTTAGCGGTAGAATATCAAGAACAGAGAGAAATGGCAAAACTTTATCCCATCGGCGTGCAGAGCTTCGCGACGCCATCCACACCATCTCCGACCGGATTGTGGAAGCGGAAGGATAATAGATAATTCGATAAATCAGCATCCTTAGTCATGGGCGTTAACATTCGGTTTTCTCAATCATATCATTGGCTGAATTCATGGATTCTGGCCAATGTGCTTCAGCTTGCGACGCAGGATTTTTGCGAGAGGTTTATCGACCATCACATTGATCCCGGCCGCAGGCTCTATGATCAGATGGTGATGGCGGCGAGATGCGGCGTGGCGAATATCGCGGAAGGTTCGGCCAGACATTCCACATCTGTCGAAACTGAAATGCGGTTGCTGGATGTGGCAAGGGCCAGCTTTGATGAACTGCAAGGCGATTTATTCAATTTCCTTCTACGAAAAAGGGCGGATGTCTGGTCCATAGGCGACCATGACCGTGAATCCATCTGGCAGATCAGGCTTGACGCTCCGCAATATACCGACAGTTATCTGCATGATGCGGCAAAGCATATCCTCGCGCAGAAAAGTAAATTTGACCGTTGGCTTGAAAGCGATAATCCTGTAATTGCAGCAAATGCGTTATTAGTGTTATGCCTGCGGGAAAACAGGATGCTTCAGTCTCAGATTCAGAGCCAACTTGACACATTCAGGCAGACGGGCGGCTTCACGGAAAATATGACAGTGGAACGGATTGAGGCGCGAAGACTGCAGGCACAGGCCGACAACACGCCTCATTGTCCGAAATGCGGTAAGCCGATGTTGAGAAGGATGCAGCGAAAGGGCCAGATGCAGGGGCGTGAATTCTGGGGTTGCAGCGACTATCCGAGATGCAACGGGATTCTGCCGATTAATCAAGTTTAGTCTCGATTTATCCTGATTAATCGAGATAAATCAGGATTAATCGGGCTAAATCAAGAATAATTAAAACTCACAACATAAATGATGCGAAGAATAATGACAATGGCGGCGGCCGGGCTGGTGTGTCTGGCGGCAAGCGCGGCCAAGACGTGGGAGTACAAGCCGTCGGTATCGATCTTGGGTGACAGCTATTCCACTTACGAGGGTTATATCAAACCGGCTACCAACGAGATGTGGTATTTTGCCAATGAGTCCGGCGACCGTACGGACGTGCGCGACGTGACCCAGACATGGTGGTGGCTGTTCATCAAGGAGAACGGTTTCCGCCTGGAGCAGAACAATTCATATTCCGGCTCGACCATATCGTACAAGGGGTATAACGAGAGCAACTACCAGCCCCGCAGCTTCATAACCCGTGTCAACAACTTGGGCAGCCCGGACATCCTGCTGATATTCGGCGCCACCAACGACAGCTGGGCCAACGTGGAGGTGGGCGAGTACAAGTGGGAAGGACAGACCGACATGGACCTCTATACCTTCCGTCCCGCCATCGCCAGGCTGATGAAGGATGTGACCGTGCGTTATCCCAACGTGGACATCTACTATATCATCAACAGCGAGCTGCGTCCCGAGATAGTGGAGTCGGTCGAGACGGCCTGCAGGAAATATGGCGTGCCTACCATCCGGCTGAAGGATATAGACAAGATAAATGGACACCCCTCCATCAAGGGAATGCGTCAGATTGCCGATCAGCTGAAGGAAGCTGTCTGCAAGTGAAAGCCTTGCGGGCGGTCTCGGAAATCAACGCGATATGCTCCGGCGTGGTGCCGCAGCATCCGCCCACTATGTTCAGCAGTCCGTCGGCAAGCAAAGGCTTCACAGTGTCGACAAACGCTTCGGGAGTCAGGCTGTAATTGCCCATGCGGTCGGGGAGACCTGCATTGGGATAGAATATTATTGGGAAAGGAGATTTATCGGCAAGCTCGCGTACGTGTCTTGCGAGGGAATCAGGACCCGAGCCGCAGTTGAAGCCTACGGCATCGGGTCGGAATTCCTTAACGATGGCCAGCACCGCATCCAATGTATGACCTGACAGCAGACGGCCCGAGGCATCGGAAAGGGTGACGGATACAATAAGCGGGATGTCCGATTGGAGTGCATCAAGGGTCTGGTGTATTCCGAACAGCTGTGCCTTGATGTTGATGGCGTCGAAGCATGTCTCGAGAATTATAAGGTCCACGCCGGCACGTATCAGAGCTTCCGACTGCTGACGTGCGGCCTCGGCCAATGTGTCGAAGTCAACGGCGCGGTGAGCCGGGTCGTAGACTTCGTCAGTAAGCGAGGCGGCTACTGGCGTCGGTCCCATGGAGCCGGCCACGAAGCGGGGCCGCGACGGATCGAGTCCCTCGGCGCGCTGCGTTTCGGCGCGGGCTATCTCAACACCGCGGCGGTTCAGCTCTTCCACACGGTGCTCCATAGCGTATTCCTGTTGGGAAATGGCATTGGAGTTGAACGTGTTTGTCTCGATTATGTCGGCGCCGGCATCGAGGTAGGAGCGATGTACGGCCGCCACGATGTCAGGGCGTGTGATGTTGAGCATATCGACGTTGCCGCCGGCCGTAGCCAGCGAACGCTGAACCTGCACGCCCAACGCACCGTCGAGCGTCAGCACGCGACTGCGCATCAATTCACGGAAAAGACAGCTGCGACTCACACGATTCCCTGCGCCATCATGGCCTTTGCCACCTTGATGAAACCGGCGGTGTTGGCACCCTTCACATAATTGCAGTAGCCGTCCTCCTGCACGCCATATTTGAGGCACTGCGCGTGGATGTCGGCCATGATGCGCTTCAGCTTCTCGTCCACTTCCTCGGCGGTCCAGGTTAGACGCTGGCTGTCCTGAGCCATTTCCAGGCCGGAAACCGATACGCCTCCCGCGTTTGCAGCCTTGCCGGGAGCGTAAAGTATCTTGGCATCGATAAATTCATGCACGGCCTCGGCTGTGGAAGGCATATTGGCACCCTCGCTCACTGCGATGCAACCCTGTTTCAGCAACGCGCGGGCGTCGTCGCCGTCAATCTCGTTCTGCGTGGCCGACGGCATGGCGATATCGCATTTGGCGATTTTCCATGGACGCTCGCCGGGATGGTATTCGCAGCCCGGCTCCTGAGCCAGCTCGCTGAGACGACCGCGATACATCATCTTCAGATCGAATATCTTCTGGAACAGTTCTGGCGTGATGCCGTCGGGCACATATAGCGTGCCGTCGGAATCGGACATGGATACGGGCACCGCGCCGAGGGCCAGCAGTTTCTCGCAAGTGTAGAGCGCGACGTTACCTGCGCCGGATATGGCCACACGCTTGCCGGCCAGCTCGATGTTCTTTGTGCCGAGCATGTTCAGCAGGAAGTAGACGTTGCCGTAGCCGGTAGCCTCGGGGCGCATCAGCGAGCCGCCGAAGTCCAGTCCCTTGCCTGTGAAGCTGCCCGTGAACTCGCGGGTCATCTTCTTGTACCAGCCGAACATATAGCCCACTTCGCGGCCTCCTACGCCGATGTCGCCGGCCGGAACGTCCATGTCGGCGCCGATGTTACGCCACAGCTCGTTGACGAACGCCTGGCAGAAACGCATCACCTCCATGTCGCTCTTGCCGCGCGGCGAGAAGTCGGAGCCGCCTTTGGCGCCACCCATCATCAGGGTGGTCAGAGAGTTCTTGAATGTCTGTTCGAAAGCCAGGAACTTAAGGATGGAGAGGTTGACCGAAGCGTGGAAACGGATGCCGCCCTTGTACGGGCCGATGGCGTTGTTGTGCTGGATGCGGTAACCCATGTTGTTGCGCACGCGGCCCTGATCGTCCACCCATGACACGCGGAACGAAATGACGCGGTCCGGAATACACAGACGCTCAATCAGATTGTAACGCTCAAATTCGGGATACTCGTTGTAGACGTCCTCGATGGATGTCACCACTTCCTCTACGGCCTGGAGATACTCAGGCTCGTTCGGGAACCGCCGGCGCAGCTCCTCCATTAATTCTGCAGCTTTCACTTTATCTTAAATTTGGGTAATAACAAAACACAAATGCGTGTAAAAACCTTAATCGCTTGCAAAATTATAATAAAAATGCGAATCGTGCAACAATATGTCAGTGTTTGTCGCACGATTCGCAAATTTTGTATCGTAGAGGACCCTTATTTGTAGCGGGCCCAGCGTATTATGTCCTTGACGGTAGGTTTCTTGCCGTACATGAAGATGCCGATGCGGTATACCTTGCCGGCGAACCAGGCCATGCCCACGAACGAGGCTATCAGGATTGCGAACGAGAGCCATATCTGCCACTGGGCGATGTCGAACGGTATACGGGCTATCATCACCATGGGCGACGTGAACGGAATCATCGACATCCATATCACGGCTGTCGAGTTGGGATCCTGGAAGGCCATCATGCCGAACACCAGTCCGAATATGATTGGAATGGTGGCGAAGGTCGTAAGGTTGGAAGCATCCTGGGCGTTGTCGACGCTGGCGCCGATGGCCGCGAAGATGGAGGCGTAGAACAGGAAGCCGCCCACCATGAACAGAGCCAGGTAGCCGAATATAGAGGCAACGTAACCCACATTGGAGAATGTGGAGATAGCCGTCAGCATTTCGGTCGAGACGTCGCTGGAAGCGGCATTGAATGTGCCGGCCTGCATGGCGGCCATGTCTGTGGCTATGTCGGCGGGTATCAGCAGCGGCATCACCATCGCCACGAATGCGCATACCAGGATGGCCCATACCACAATCTGTATCAAGGCCACGAGTCCGACGCCGATTATCTTGCCCAACATCAGCTGTATGGGCTTGACCGACGACACCATCAGCTCAAGCACACGGTTGTTCTTCTCCTCGATTATGGAATTCATAACCATCTGTCCGTACAGCAGCAGGAATGTATAGAGCATGAAGGTCATGATGAAACCCAAGGCCATTGCCAGCGTGGATGACGAGTCGGATTCGTTGCCCTCCTCGTCCACGCGCACCTCCTTGATGTCGACCGACACGCGGCTGTCGGCAAGCAGACGGTCTATGTCCTCAACGTTATACTTCTTCATGCGCTGTTCGCGCACCACTTCGGCCACCGTGGAGCTGACGGCATCCTTGACGTCCATGGTCGACGACTCGCGCGAATAGAGGGTGACATTGCTCGGATTGGATACGATGTCGGGTCCGATCACCAGCACGCCGTCGTAATTCTCGTCATGAATCAGTTCCTGCTGGGTGGCGCCGCTCTTGGCCGGCACTATGGCCACAAGCTCGTTGTCCTGGGCCTCCTTAAGCAGAGCCGGAAGCACCAGCTCGCTCTTGTCGATGGTCACGATCTTCTGCTTGGAACCGTGTGAGAACAGCATGATGAGCGACGGCAGCGCCATCAGCAGTATCATGAACAGCGGTGTGAGCAGCGTGGTGAAGATGAAGCTTTTCTTGGCCACACGCTCCTTTACTTCCCGCCCTATTATTATATTCAGATTATTCATTTGATTGTTTCTTATTTGAATATCCCCGTATTATGTCAAATTAATAATTACTCATTGTTTGCATTGGCGAACGGGGCGGGATTGTTGTAGTTTTCCACCGTGCGGATGAATATCTCGTTCATCGAAGGCAGGGCGCGGTCGAAGGTGACTATCTCCACCGTGTCGTTTGCCGCCTGGATGAAGTCGTGCATCGTCACGTCGGGATTCAGCGTGAATTCGGAATTGTAGATGATGCCGGACTCGGTCTGCTCGGGCGCCGACATGTTGTAGTTGCGGATGGAGGGGCCGAGCGTCTGAATCAGCTTGTCGGCGTCGCCCTGGAACGAGAGGCGGTAATGGTTCTTGCCCATCTCGCGGCGTATCTCGGCCACGTTGCCGCTCAGGATGTTGCGCGAACGGTTTATGAGCGTGAAGTTGTCGCACAGGGCCTCGACACTCTCCATGTTGTGGGTTGAGAAAATCACCGTGGCGCCCTCGTCGCGCAGCTGGAGAATCTCGTTCTTCAACAGCTCGGCGTTGATGGGGTCGAAGCCCGAGAAGGGCTCGTCGAATATCAGCAGCTTGGGACGGTGAAGCACGGTGACGATGAACTGCACTTTCTGCGCCATACCCTTGGAAAGTTCCTCTACCTTCTTGTTCCACCAGTCGCTGATGCCGAACTTCTCGAACCATGCGCGCAGCTGCGTCTCGGCCTCGCGCGTCTTGAGTCCTTTCAGCTTGGCGAAGAACAAGGCCTGGTCGCCTACCTTCATTTTCTTATACAGACCGCGCTCCTCGGGGAGATAGCCTATGTTCACCACGTCTTCGGCCACGAGCGGATGGCCGTCGAACAGCACCTGGCCCGCGTCGGGGGCGGTGATGTGGTTGATGATGCGTATCAGGGTGGTCTTGCCGGCTCCGTTGGGGCCAAGCAAGCCGTATACGCTTCCTGCAGGAATCTCAAGACTCACATTGTCCAGCGCCTTGTGCGAACTGTACTGCTTGGAGACTCCCTGGACTTCAATAATGTTCATACTTACGTTCTAATATCGTTCTGTTATTATATACTATTGTTTATTCGGTTTTGTCCGTGATGATAACCACGAACTTGCCGGATTCCTCCTTACGGACGGCCGGAATATCCCGGCCTGTTTCCTTTTTGGTCATCAGTATCACCTGACGGTCCTTGGGAATGTCGACCGAATCGGGGAGGATGGTGAAAGGGCGCTGCAGGTAAACGTCCATATTCTCGGGACGCTTAACATCCTTTACCATGATTTCGGACTGCGGATAGGAGTGTGACAGCTCGATGGCCTTGTCGCACATATCGCGGTAACCCACGATAGGGTTGGCGTCGCCGATGCCCCATGCGCCGATGAACACGCCGGCCAACAGACCGTATGTCACGCACCGCACGCTGTTTTCGACCGGATGCCTGTCACGCTTGCGGCACAGTGCCACCATAGCCGAGACGCCGCCTAACGAGATGATTCCGGCCCCGATATACAGCAGCACCGATACGGGGAAGGGGAGTAGACCGTATGTGGATGCTATGATCAGCCCCGGCAACGCCAATGCCAGTATGAATGCCGGTATTCCGGCCATCCAGCGCATCAGCGGCGAGCGTTGGTAATCGTTGAGGAAGAATGCCGATGCGTACACGAACAGGGGTATGGCGGGCAGCAGGTAGATGTCAACCTTAGAGCTGATGCACGACAGCATCGCCAGGGTGACCAGCGCCACCGTAATCATGAATACCGTGGGATTATTGCGCGAGAATCTGTGTCGGACGGCGCCTTTGATCAGCAATGCCGCCATCAGCAGCGACCAGGGCGCCATGCAGTACCACATCGAGATGAAGTAGTAATAGAACGGGCGCTTGTGATGGAATGCGTCTACGGCGCGTCCCACGGTCTGCTTGAACAGCAGGTTGTCGAGGTATTCATAGCCGCCGTCGGCGTATACACAGCCGAACCACGCGCCGCACAGCACGAGCAGCACGGTCCACGTGTACCAGTTCCAGTAGCGGAAAAAATTCTTGATGCGGCCCTCCACAAAAAGGAATACGGCCGTGCCCAAGAGGGGAATAAGGAAGGCGAGGGGACCTTTGCTGAAAATGCCGAGGAACACCCACACGGGAAACCACCAGCGCTGACGCCTGTTGCGTTCCGGATCCCGGTACCATACGAAGAACGAGCGTAACGCCAGGATGATGAACATACACATCAGCATGTCCATCCGCAACACCACGGCGGCGCCTATGAACATCTCGCAGGTGGCCAGCATCAGCATGGCCGTGTAGCGGCGGCGCGCGTCGAGATACGGCGCCATCCAGCGGCTCATCACAATAAAAATGACACAGGCCGGTATAAGCGTCATAAACGACAGCAGCCATAGCACGTGTTCACCCGCCATGACGCGGCACAGCATTACCCACCAAAGATAGAGCGGCGGTTTGTCGGCGTAAGGGATTCCGTGATTGGTGAAAGCGAAGAAAGAACCGTTGGCCAAAGCCTCGTCGGCGATGCTGAGATAGCGAAGCTCGTTCATGGGCGTAAAGTCACGCATTATCATGACGGGCAGCAGGGCAATAATATATATTGCGCAAAACAGCCATTCGCGTCGTTGCAATTTTTGAAGACTCATAATCGAGATAATCGAGATAATCGAGATAAATCGAGTTATCTCGAGGAGGGGGGTGTAAAAACAATAATCCCGAATCCAAAGGACTCGGGAACGAAGTGTCCGGGATGAGACTCGAACTCACACGGCAAATACTGCCACTACCCCCTCAAAGTAGCGCGTCTACCAATTCCGCCACCTGGACAATCACTCAAGGGCCGCAAACGCGGCAGAGGGAATGGAGCGAAAAACGGGACTCGAACCCGCGACCCCGACCTTGGCAAGGTCGTGCTCTACCAACTGAGCTATTTTCGCGTTCATCAGGGAGGTTGTTTTCCCTTTTTGCGTTGCAAAGTTACTGCTTTTTTTTGAATCTACCAAACTTTTTTGGCAATTTTCTTAACATTTTTGTTCTTCTTCCTTATTACTAACTGCTTACTGATTTCACTAAATTCAGCGGATTTAATGAGCGATGCCTTACTGCTGGTGGAAAATCCAGGCCTGCGGGAAGGCGGACTGGAATTCCGGCGAGTTCAGCTCGGGCAGCAACGTCTCCTTATCGGTCGCGCTGATGGCCACGACGCGCACCATCCGCTTGGATGCTACGGTATGCAGTTCGTAAGGGCTGTCATTTTTAGAGGAGATGAAGTTGTCGGCCTCGTCCTGGCTGCGGAATGTGCCGACAACCAGGTGCCATGTCTTAGGCTGCGGAGCCGCCTCGGCCTCCGGTTCAGCAGCGGGAGCGGGCTGCTCCTCGGCCCGAATCTGCTGCGAAGCCTTGGTCACGGCTGTGGTGATGGCCTTGACGGGCACCACCGATGCCTGATCCTCGTGGTAATCGCGCGTGAAGGGGAGTATCAGCGACAGACACAGGACAGCCACAACCGCGAACGACGCCGCCATGCGAGCGAACATCTTGTTAACAGGTATGTAGTAATTTCTGTCCGTGTCGAATTTCCTGATAGTATTCTCCACTACCGGTTCGGCAGTTTCGGTCTCGGTTACGGCTGTTGCCGCTGCCGGAGCGACCTCTACCGCCGGAGCGTGACGCTTCACGGGGAGATAACCCAAGGCTGCCGACAGCCTGCGGGGAGTGAGGAGAGGATGGAAAGAGAGGTTGCCGGAGTTGTCGGTGCGGATGCGTCCGATACGCCCGATGGATACCTCGCCCTCAAGCGCTAAGGTGTCCTGCAGGTCGGAGACGGCAACGCGCACCATCTCGCGTCCTTCGGCATACGACACGCGCTCGCGACGCGCATAGCTCGTGGCCAGCATCCCGTCGTTGTGCTTCAGTGCCGAATTGAACCTTACCTCCGTGGTCATGGGCTGGAGGCTGTGCGTCTCGGAATCCTCTAACGCACTGTGATACACATTGATAAATGCACCGAAGCCCGGCACGACAACGCAGTCGTGACGCAGCAGCAGATATTCAATATGTAGAGCCAGTCTCTCCATGTGGTTTTGCGAAAACGGGTACAAAGTTAGTGAAAATTTGTCAGATTCCGGCTATGCTGTCAATAAGATTTTTTCACTTTTTTGACGATTTTTGACCCAACAGGCGGTCAACTAAAAGTGGGTCAGCGCCGTAGGCCAAGGCAAGATTTTTTTCTTTCAGTTCGGCGTCCTGCTGGTAGCTTTTTCTGTGTTGCATGGCCCGCACAATGTGCAGGTTCGGGTTTTTCGGCCACTTAGCCAGGGCGGCGATGGTTTTGTCCTGCGCCTGGCGGAAATCGCCGTGTTCCGTCAGGATAAGCAGCTGTTTGAATGTCACGTCCTCGTCAGGCTCTATATCGAGCGACTTTGCGTAATAGTCCAGCGCCTTGTTCAGGTCGCCCCGCGCCGCGCTGATGTCGCCGAGGCCGGCCAATACAGCCGGATCGCGCGGTGACAGCTCATCGGCTTTCAGCAGGTCGCGCTCGGCACTGTCGGGATGCGAGAGCCGCAACAGACCGCGCATTTTCAGGGGCCATGCCTGCAGCGAATCGAGTGCCAGCGTGGCGTCTATGTCCTTAAGGGCCTCGTCGCGGTGGCCGAACGACAATTGGGTCCAGGCTCGGTTGGAAAGCAATACCGTCGACTTAGGCGCCGACGCCAGGCCGACATCGTATGCCTCCATCGCCCCCTTGTAGTCGTCGGAATGGGTGCGCACCACTCCGAGGTTGGACCACAGCAGCCAGTTGCTCGGATTGGCCGGCTCGTGGCGCAGCGCCGTGACGATGACACGCTCCGCGTCGCGCCACCGGTCGCGCTTCATATAATAGTCGGCCGAATCCGCCAACTCCACATAGCGCTTGGTCAGCGTCTGGGCGCCCATAGGGGCGCAGACGCTGACCAGCATAAGTCCGGAGAATATCAGTCCTGCGTGTCTCACTTCGCGGCTTCCTTTCCGTAACGCTCCAGACCGCCTTTGAGGAAGTCCTTGTACTTGGGCACGTTCTCGTCGTAAACATAGCCGTGGTTCAGCGGCATGCCCTCGTTGTCGAGTATCACATAGTAAGGCTGGGAGTTGGTGCCGAACTTGTTGCGCTGCAGATAACTCCACTTGTCGCCGTAGGTGCGGAGAGTCGTTTCCTGACCATCCAGCTCCTTGACCTTGACGGGAGCGGGCAGAGGCTTCTTGTCGTCCACCATCAGCGTGACGAGTACGAAGTCGTTGTCTATTGTATTCTTTACATCGGGGTCTGTGAGCACGGCAGCCTCCATCTTGCGGCAGTTGACGCAACCATAGCCCGAGAAGTCCACGAGCACGGGCTTGCCGAGCTGTGCGGCCATTGTCATGCCCTGGTCGTAGTCATCGGTCTGGGCGTGGGTCTCGCCGGTGTAGAGGTTGAAGTCCTGGGTGTACATCGGAGGCGAGAAGGCGCTGATGCTCTTAAGCGGCGCGCCCCACAGGCCAGGTACCATATATATTGCGAATGCCAGCGAGATTGCGGCCAGCGAGAAGCGGGTGACGCCGATACGCTCCACCTTGTCGTCGTGTGGCAGAGTGATCCAGCCTAACAGGTAGCAGCCCAACAGGCCGAATATCACGATCCAGAGCGACAGGAAAACCTCGCGGTCCATGATGCGCCATCCGTAGGCCAGGTCGGCCACCGACAGGAACTTCAGCGCCAGAGCCAGCTCGAGGAATCCGAGCACCACCTTGACCGTATTCATCCAGCCGCCCGACTTGGGCATGGACTTCAGCATTGTCGGGAAGCAGGCGAACAGTGTGAACGGAATGGCCAGAGCCAGCGCGAAACCGAACATACCCACTGCCGGCGATATAAAGTTGGACGTGGCCGCGGCCTCGACCAGCAGCGTGCCGATGATGGGACCGGTGCAGCTGAACGACACCAGGCAGAGGGTGAACGCCATGAAGAATATGGAGAGGTAACCGGTAGTGGAGTCCACTTTGGAGTCCACGCGGTTGGTCCATTTGGCGGGAAGCGTAAGTTCGAAGCCCCCCATGAACGAGATGGCGAATATCACGAGGAGGATGAAGAATGCGATGTTGAATCCGGCCGATGTGGCCAGTTCGTTAAGCGCCGAGGCCCCGAATATGGCCGTCACCACAAGTCCCAACAGTACATAGATCACCACGATGCCGCCGCCATAAACCATAGCCGATGTAATGGCCTTGCGGCGCGTCTTGTTGCCCTTCAGGAAGAAGGAAACGGTCATGGGAATCATGGGCCACACGCAGGGCGTCACCAATGCTATGAGGCCGCCGATGAATCCGGCTATGAATATGTACCACAGCGAGCGCGACTGCTGCACCGGGTCCTCCTTGAACACGTTGATTTCGGCCTCTACGTTTGCCCACCACTTGCCGGCATTGACGCCGCTCATGTTGGCCGCAGGAGTCATGAACGCCTCCGAACCCTGCAGCGAGTCGGTCATGGCCGTAACGGCCTCCACCACACTGTCTTTCTTCTCTTTCTCGGCTTCTTTCAGAGCCTCGGCCTCTTTCTTGACCGCATCGGTCACAGGGGCGGTGCCCTTGAACGCGTGCGAACCAAGAACGCGGAAGCATCCCTGCTCGTCGCATACCTGACCCTTGACTTCAGCCTTTACTTCCCACTTGTCGGCGGCGGCCTTCAGCTTCTGGGTGAAGGTCACGGTGCCGGTGTAGAAGTATTCGTCAACCTCGAACACGTCGTTGTATTCCTTGGTGTAGGCCTTGTTGGCTTTGGGAGTGCCGTCAAGGGTGCATCCCTTCACGTCGAAATGAAACTCCAGCGGTTGTCCGCCGCCCTCGGGAGTATTGGGCGCATACAGGTGAAATCCCGGCTCGACGGCGGCCGTGATCTGTATAGACGGGGTGGGAGTGTTGTCTCCCAATATCTTATAACTCCACGTCACCTGTTCGGCTACGCACGACAGGGCTACCAACAGGGAGAGCACAAGAAGGCTCGAAATTCTTTTTATCATAATAATTATGGATGTGTTGAAGTTGTTTTAACTAATTTACGTAACGTGAAAAATATTGAGATTGTTAACTTTATGGCAATCTTTATTAATATTTCGGGCATCTTTGTCCGCTTTCATCGAGACCAACCGCATGGTTGCTCTCTCTTCAATCGAACAAAGCTGCTCCGAAACCTTAATAAATCTTGCCATAAAAATTAGTTTAAACAACTTCTCTGAAAATTTTTGCTAAGTTACGAAATATTGATTATATTTGCAATTATTATTCGCAACGCGGGGTAAGCCCGTGCTGGATGAATCTAAATCTGATACCATGAGAACAAAACGTCTGCTGCTTGGGGATGAGGCCCTGGCGCTGGGAGCAATCAAGGCGGGACTGTCAGGCGCGTATGCCTATCCCGGAACTCCCTCCACTGAGATTATGGAATATGTACAGGGCGACGAGGAGAGCCGTCGCCGCGGCATACACTGCCACTGGTCGAGCAACGAGAAGACCGCGCTGGAAGCCGCGTTGGGTATGTCGTACTGCGGCAAGCGCGCCATTACGTCGATGAAGCACGTGGGCCTGAACGTGGCGGCCGATCCGTTCGTGAACTCGGCCATGACGGGCGCCAACGGAGGTCTGTTGGTAATCTCGGCCGATGACCCCTCGATGCATTCCTCGCAGAACGAGCAGGATTCGCGATTTTATGGAGATTTCGCAATGATGCCCATGCTCGAGCCGAGCAATCAGCAGGAAGCCTACGACATGGCCCGCAAGGGATTCGAACTCTCCGAGCATCTGCACATCCCCGTATTGGTAAGGATGGTAACGCGCCTGTCGCACTCGCGTGCGGTAGTGGAGACCGAGAACGAGGCCGATCTGGAAAACCATCTGCACTATCCGGCCAATCCTCGCCAGTGGGTGCTGATGCCGGCGGTGTCGCGCGAACGCAACCGTCAGCTGATCAAGGACCAGGAGAAGTTCGTATATGAATCTGAAAAGTCGCAGTTCAACCGTCTTGAGGAGGGTGAGGACCATTCCTTGGGAATCGTGGCGAGCGGCATAGCATACAATTATCTTCAGGAAGTGTTCGGCGGGAAGGTGCCGTTCAGCGTGGTTAAGATAGGGCAGTATCCGCTGCCGGTCAAGATGCTTAAGCACCTGCGCGACGAGAGTGACGCCATCCTTATACTGGAGGAAGGCCAGCCATTCATCGAGCGTCAGATGGGCGGACTACTATACGACGGCAAGACCATCTACGGCAAGCTGAACGGCCATGTGGTACGCGACGGCGAACTTACACCGGACGAGGTGGCCCGCGCCATCAAGGCACTGCGTCCCGAAGCTGCCGGGCTGAAAGCGCATAAGGAGGGGAATGCACCCGAGAATGTAGTGGGTCGTCCGCCGGCATTGTGCCAGGGTTGCGGTCACCGTGACGTGTACGGCGCCATGAACGCCGCATTGGAGAAATATCCCGACGCAAAGGTGTTCGGCGACATAGGCTGCTATACGCTTGGATTCCTGAAGCCGTTCAACGCCATTGACTCGTGCGTGGACATGGGTGCCTCCATCACCATGGCCAAGGGCGCGGCCGACGCAGGACAGTTCCCGTCGCTGGCCATAATAGGCGACTCCACGTTCACACATTCCGGAATGACCGGACTGTTAGACGCCATCAACGAGAATTCCAACATAGTGGTGGTGATATCCGACAACCTCACCACCGGCATGACCGGAGGCCAGGACTCGCAGGGCACCGGTAAACTGGAGGAGATATGCCTCGGACTGGGCGCAGATCCCGCGCATGTGCGCACCATAGACTCGCTGCCCAAGCTGCACGACAAGATCCGCGACCTGTTCGAGGAGGAGATACAGCATCCCGGCCTGTCAGTGATAATATCGCGCCGCGAATGTATCCAGACGGCCCGCCGTCACGCCGGCGCCAAGAAATAAGCGCGACTAACAGGAATAAGTCATTAACTTAAGACAGAAATTACGATGAAAAGCGATATAATTTTGGCCGGTGTCGGCGGACAGGGCATATTGACGATAGCCACTATATTGGGGTCGGCGGCATTGGCCGACGATCTGTATCTGAAACAGGCAGAGGTGCACGGCATGAGCCAGCGCGGCGGCGACGTGCAGTCCAATCTGCGTCTCAGTTCCAAACCCATTCATTCCGACCTGATACCCAAGGGAGGGGCTGACCTGATAGTCTCGATGGAGCCGATGGAGGCACTGCGTTACCTTCCCTATCTCTCGCCCAAGGGCTGGATTGTGACCTCGACGCTGCCCTTCGTCAACATCGACAACTATCCCGACTTGGAAGCCATCAAGGCCGAGCTGCAGAATCACGGTCACGTAGTGGCCTTCGACATGGAGGCTGTAGCCAAGGAAGTGGCGTCGGCACGTAGCTCCAACTTAGTGCTGTTAGGTGCCGCGTCACCTTTCGTCGACATCCCGCAGGACAAGATAGAGAAGGCCATAGAGGGACTGTTCGGCCGCAAAGGGCCGCAGGTGGTAGAGGCCAACATAGCAGCGTTCAGACGAGGCCGCGAAATGGCACTGAATACGAAATAAACTGTGCTTAAGCCAGACGATAGATAGAAATTACCTTAAATCGAAATCTCCTTAAATAATACATACCATGTTTCCGATAAACGAACAGGAATTCAACGCGCTGGTGGAGGAACTGTCCATCATGGACCTGTCCGGCGCCACGATACGTCAGATCAACTCGTTGGCTCATGCATTGGAAGACCAGATGGGCGAGCCGGTTGTCCATCTTGAATTGGGCAATCCCGGATTACCTGCCGAAACAGACGGCGTGGAAGCCGAGATCGAGGCGCTGCGCCGTGGAGTGGCCAACCAATATCCCCCTGTATTCGGAGTACCCCGCTTAAAGAAGGCCGGCAAGGCTTTCCTGAAGCGGTTCTTAGGCATCGACGTCAGCGAAAAGTGCATAGTGCCCACCGTAGGCTCCATGCAGGGCAGCTTCACGCTGCAGATCATTCTGGCGCAGAGACTGAAGGATCAGAAGGACACCATGTTGTTCCTGATGCCGGGATTCCCCGCCAACCCGCAACAGGCCAAGGTGTTGGGTATCAAGCACGAGCAGTTCGACATATACAATTATCGTGGTAAGGCACTTGAGGCCAAGCTGGAGGAATATCTGAAGAAAGGCAACATAACGGCGCTGATGTACAGCAATCCCAATAACCCGGCGTGGACCAACCTGACCGAGGAGGAGCTGGAAATAATAGGCCGTCTCGCCACCAGGTACGATGTGATAGTGCTTGAGGACATGGCCTATTTCGGCATGGACTTCCGCGAGAACGTGCAGGAACCCGGCAAGACCGGAGTATCGGTGTCTCATTACACCGACAACTACATCCTGCTGATGTCCGGCTCCAAGATGTTCAGCTACGCCGGTCAGCGTATCGCATTGGTGTGCATGAGCGACAAGGTGTACGACCGCAAGTATGAGTATCTGGAGAAATTCTACGAGATGCCGAAATTAGGCGAGGCTTATATAAACGGTGTCCTGTATGTGTCGTCGTCCGGCACGTCGCATTCGGCCCAGTACGCTTTGGCCGCCATGCTGGAGAAGGCTGCGAGCGGAGAATTGAAGTTTGTGGACCATACCTCGGAGTATGCGCGCCGTGCCGAGATAATGAAGGGGCTGTTCCTGGAAAACGGTTTCCATATCGTGTACGAGCGTGACGGCGACCGTCCCATATCCGACGGCTTCTTCTTCACGGTCGGTTATAATGATATGTCGGGTGCCGAGCTGCAGCGCGATCTGATGCGTTACGGCATCTCGGCCATCACGCTGGATTCCACGGGAAGCGACCAGCAGGGTATACGCGTATGCGTGTCGATGGTGTCGACGCCCGACGATTTCAGGCGGCTGGAGGAACGCCTGAAGGCGTTTGCCAAGGACCATCCCACACATGAATACGAAATGATGGAAGATAAGACGAAATGATGGAAGGACTGAAGTTTGTGAGCGCCGCGGAGGCGGTGAAGCTGATAGAGAGCGGCGACCATGTATATATACAGGGGTCGACGTCGATACCCGAGGTGCTGGTAGAGGCATTGGCCCAACGCGGACATGAACTGCGCGACGTGACGGTGTACAGCGGTTTCGCCGTGGGGCGTCGCCCATCGCCGCTGTGCAATCCCGAGTACAAGGACTCGTTTCTGATTGACTCGTTCTTTATCTCCAATGCCTTCCGCAACTACATCAATGAAGGTTACGGCACCATGACTCCGCGATTCTTAGGCGAGGTGCCGGAGCTGTTTCGCGACGGCACCTGCCGTGTGGACGTGGCGCTGATAAACTGCTCGGTGCCCAACGAGGATGGACTGGTCAGCTTCGGCGTGTCGGCCGACCTGGCCACTGCCGCCGTGGAATGTGCCGACAGGGTGATAGCGCAGATCAATCCCAACGTGCCGTACCTGCCCGGTGACGCCGTGATACACGTGTCGCAGCTTGCCGCCGCAGTGGAGGTGGACGAACCGCTGGTGGAGGTGCCTACGGCCGTGCCGACCGAGGAGGAGATACGAATCGGCAACTACATAGCCGAGCTGATACCTGACGGCGCCACGATGCAGATAGGCGTGGGCGGCATACCCAACGCCGTGATACGCGCCCTGGCCAACCATAAGCATCTTGGCCTGCACACCGAGGCGATGACCGACGGCGTTCTGCCGCTGTTGAAAAGCGGCGTCATAGACAACTCGTGCAAGACCGTGATGCCCGGCAAGTCCGTCGGTTCGCTGGCCCTCGGATCAAAGGCATTGTACGAGTTTCTGGACGGCAACGAGGACGTGGTGTTCAAGGATGTGGCATGGACCAACAATCCATTCACCATAGCGCAGAACCCGAAGGTGATGTCCATCAACTCATGTCTGGAGATAGACCTGACGGGTCAGGTGTGCGCCGATTCGATAGGCACGCGCTTGTTCTCGGGCGTGGGCGGCCAGCACGACTTCGTGTATGGCTCCAGCCGCAGCGAGGGGGGACTGTCGTTCCTGGCTATGCTGTCCAAGACCAACAAGGGGCATAACAAGATCAAGCCTGTGCTGACTCCCGGAGCCGGGGTTGTTACGACACGTTTCCAGACCAACTACATAGTGACGGAGAACGGTATAGTGAACCTGCGCGGCAAGAATCTGGCCGAGCGCGCCAAGCTGATGGTGTCCATAGCCGCCCCGGAATTCCGCGAGGAACTGGACCGCGCCGCCGCCGAACGTTTCGGTTACTCCTACCTGCGCCTGAAATAAGGAACGCTGACTTGTTAAATCGTTGACGCGATTTTGTGGAGAATGAAATAATTATTAACTTTGAACCATATAAGAGTAATATACTCCAGGTAACCGCACAGGCTGTGGAGAGGGCTCAATGTCCATGGACATTGAGCCCCGTTGGAGCGATAAAAGAATAATCAGAAACACACATAACACTCATAATGGTTTCCAGTTATAAGGAATTAGACGACGAGCAATTGGTCAGGCGTCTCAAGGATGGAAGTCACAAAGCTTTCGAGACCTTGTTCCGCCGCTATTACACATCGATCTGCGCGTACGCGACACGTTTTTTAGATGATGCCCGGGATGCCGAGAGTGTTGCCTGTGACGTTATGGTATGGCTTTGGGAGAAACATGAGCAGATTCAGATAGAGACCGATTTCCGCCATTACCTGTATTCCATGGTGTACCATCGTGCATGTAAAATAGCCGTACGAAACCGCCAGACACAATCTACGGCTGTGTACATGGAGGAATATCGGCGCCGCCATGAATTGAACGAAAGTGATTTCATGGTGGTCGAAGAATTGAAAGAACGAATCAGAAAGGCGATAGACGCTTTGCCTGAAACCTATCGTACCGCATTTCTGATGTATCGTTTCGAAGGAAAGAGTTGCAAAGAAATAGCTGAAATATACAATCTGTCGCAAAAAACCATTTATTATCGAATTCAGCAGGCATTAAAACAACTCCACCGGGACCTGTGCGATTATCTTCCGGCAGTGGCTCTCGCATTTGTGCTGGGTTATATGTATTCTGACGGCTTTTGGTCGCCTGATTATAAAGATACCCTGTTTCAGATGTACAAGATACACGAAATATCTTAAGAAGCAATGCCTGAGGAACAATATCAAAGCCCCCCTTCATCAAAGCGTAAGCCATGGTGAAGGGGGCGTGATTATCATAGTTATTTGCCATGAAGGGGCAACACCCTATAATCCCCGCATGAAATTCTCGTAGATATACGACATGTGTCTGTGACCCTTTATCGTGAGATGGACTTCATCACGAAACATGTCGGCTTGTTCCGGGACTTCGAGGGAAAGACCGGACATGGCGCAACCGTCGATGCACTGTACATGCAGATCCCTGCAACGTCGCATCAACCATTCGGCGCGCGCGATTCGTGTGGGCTCGTTGTTGAAGTAATAAGGACAGATAACTCCGATCCGTGCATGGGGATAGCGGGAGCGTAATCCCTTGACAAGGCCGTTGAACGCACCTTTGAATTTCAATGAGTCCCGGGATTCGTCAGGCTCAAGGGGATCGAAACTGTCATTATACCCTATGTGGACCAGGATATAGTCCGATTCTTCCGGTATCCGGTCATAGTTGTCGATTAATGCCGGCCAGTCCTTGCCTTCCACCGCATTGCACAGTTTCTGACCGTTGAGGGCCAGATTATGGACCTTCATGCAGTTGCGCTGTGCGATGAAGTAGCAGTATGTGTCGGCAATGCCGTTTTTATCGCCAGCCGCCTCACTGTCGCCGATAACGGACAGTATCTTTCCCTGAAGATAGTTTACGGATTGTGGTTTATCCTTTCGATAATCCTGTGCCAGACATTGCAACGGCAGCATTAATGCCGTCAATGCCCAAATCATTTTAATAAAATTCATGTCAATATCACTTTAGTCGAATCTGTATATTTCTTCGGATATCGTTGGAAGAAGCGCCTATCAGCACCTGGAATGTGCCCGGCTCCGCTTTCCAGCTCCCGGAAGATTCATCATAGAAGCTAAGGTCATCGGCTGTAAGCCGGAACACAGCGTGTTTCGTTTCTCCGGGAGCGAGACTTAATTTGTCGAAACCTTTCAATTCCTTAACCGGACGTATTACAGACGCCTTGTCATCGTGAACGTACAGCTGCACTGTTTCCTTACCATGGCGAGAACCGATATTTGTAACAGGGATGACGATATTTACCGTGTCGCCCTCAGCCAGTTCCTTTTTGTCGACAGTTGGTTTTCCATAGGAGAAGCGGGTGTAGCTTAACCCATGGCCGAAATGGAATTGAGGTTTCACTCCATATCGGTCAACATACCGGTAACCTACAAAAATGTCCTCGTTGTAACGGACGTTCTCACCGTCGCCGGGATATTCGCCCAAGGCCAAAGCTCCGCAATCCGACGCCTGCTTATAAAAGGTGACAGGAAGTTTGCCCGAAGGGTTTATATCTCCGAAAAGGACCTGTGCCAGAGCCGTGCCCGATTCACTTCCTCCATACCATGCATGGAGCATGGCGGGTATCCGGTCGATGAACGGCATGTCGAACGTACTTGCTCCGAAAGTTACGACCACGACAGGTATGTGCTGTTTAAGAAGTTCTTCTATAAGACGGTCCTGACGATATGGGGCTTTAGAATCCGTCCGATCGTGGCTTTCCGTGTCATACCGTTTGTCGTAACCACCTATGTATATCACAAGATCCGCATTCCGGGCAGCTCTGACGGCCTCGGCCCTGAGCGAATCCTCAAGCTGAATGTTCTCGGGCATAACAGTTGTATAACCCTGTTGGAACATGATGTCGACATCATTGCCGGCCCTACTGCGCAGGGCGTCTATGGGTTTGACCTCATATCGCGCTTTAATGCCCGAGGATCCACCCCAGCGGGTATGTGATTGGTACGCGTTCTCACCGACTACGAGTATCCTGTGATATTTTTTTCTATCGATAGGCAGGATGTCATTGTCGTTTTTCAGCAGTACAATTCCCTCCTGTTGCACGGCGAGTACGTCGGCAGAATGTTCCTTCGAATTGCGGGACCCGAATCCGCGGTTGCGGTTCATCGACGTGCGAAACATAAGCCGCAGGATACGGCGAACCTTATCATCCAGTTCGGCAGTTCCGACCTCTCCGGATCTTATCAATTCCAGGTATGGAGACGCGAGATAATAGTTGTCGTATGCGTTTTTCATGCCGGAGGACAAGCCGTCGGTATGGGTGCCGAATTCCAGGTCAAGCCCGTTGAATATGGCTTCACGCGTATCTTCCGTGCCGCCCCAGTCGGACATGAAGACTCCGTCAAAATTCCAGTCCGTTTTCAGGATTTTGTTAAGATACTCATTGTGGGTGCAGAATTGTCCTCTGTATTTGTTGTAGGCGCCCATTACAGTCCATGCTCCGCCGTCGACAATGGCTCGCCTGAAGCCTTCCAGATATATCTCGTGAAGTGCCCGGTCGCTTACGATCACGTTTACTTCGTGACGGTCTGTTTCCTGATTGTTGAGCGCGAAGTGCTTCACACAAGCCGCCACACCGTTGGTTTGAATCCCCTTCACGAATTCAGCGGCCATGACACCGGCCAGGACCGGGTCTTCGCCCATATATTCGAAGTTACGGCCACAGAGAGGATGGCGGGAGATATTAATGCCCGGGGCAAGAGCCACGTCCTTTCCGCGCTGAAGAAATTCTTCTCCCAGCGAGCGTCCCTGCCGGCGGGCCAGTCCGCGGTTCCATGTTGCCGCCAATGATGTCAATGCCGGATACGAAGTGCACGAGTCGTTGGTATGCCCGGCATTTTCCCAACTGTCCCATAACAATTCATCCCTGACACCCTGCGGACCGTCGTTGACCGTGAGGTCCGGAATGCCCAGGCGAGGAACGCCGGGGGATGTGAACTTGGACTGGGCATGAATCATTGCGATCTTTTCCTCGACGGAGAGCCGTCCGAGAACATCCTCGACTCTTGTCTCGATATCCAGACTGTCATTGAGGTATGCCGGCACGTCCGCACTGACGAGGCAGGCAGAGGCGGCAAGCGTATAGACCAGCAGACATATATTTCTTATTTTCATTGCCATATTATTTCTCCATCAAATTTGACATTATATTTATCCTTTGTATTGACGAACAGGCGGCATATCTGGGGTTCGGAGGCATAGACTTCAATATTGTTGCCGTTTCGTACGGCTTTGCAATTGTAGCAGCCCAACGATCCGTCGGGGCGTTCCACGACGTACGCCTTGTCCAGCACGGCCTCGGCAATGAACTTGAATACCTCATGGACGTCATTGTCGGAAGATACGACAGTCTGCCAGTCGGAAATCATGTCCACATATTGTTCGCCGACGGTAAATTTACGATTGCCGTACACATCGGGATGCGGTGTGCCATAGCTTGGAGTCTCGGATGTGTGCGCAGAGTCAGGGACGGCTATCTGCCGGACATGAAGCTGAGGGTCCACGACAAACGCCCATCTGAGTCGGCCGCTTGAGGGGTCAATGAGAGATGCGAACGATGAAGCCGCGTCGAAAGTTTCCTTAATCCAGCGTTCGTCACCCGTGAGCAGATACGCATAATAAGTGGCGTATGCGCGCCATGCGCTCCAGCCATGGGGCGATGAAATCATGTTGGGCAGCATGTGAACGTCATACTGAGCCTCCCAATAGCGCATGGTTCCGCCTCTCCGGCGCCCGTCCGGCACCCTGAGCTGAGTCAGACAGTCATGGCCTTTCAATATCTCGAGCATTTCATCGGTATAATGCCGGCGCAATCTGTTGTCCTTCTGCCGGAGGGCGAGCATTCCTATCTGCAGCGCGGAGCAGCTGACCATTCCGTCCTCGTATGTAATTTCCCCTTCTGTTTCGAAATCCCCTTTGGATTCCACAAGCCTCTCAATGGCCATCCGGGCGGAACGTTCATGTCTACGTGCGTCGTTCTTGAGGCCTGCGGCCCATTCGGCGTCGGCGAGCTCAAGAATGCTCTTGGCCGGGTATATCACGCTTGTATATACGGTGTTGCCTGTTCTGTACGCTCCGTCTTTCTGTTGAAACGATGAAATAAACCGGTCGGCCAGGAGACGGGCCTTCATAAGGTCGGCCTTGTCGCCGTATGCCTCGTATCTGTCCACAAGCATGCCGACAGTCGACGATACGTTCTGAATGCGCCAGTCATACTTCTTCTGGTTGCCGTCGGAGTCAAACAATTCATTGAATATCGTATCGAACCGTTTGTTGAGAAGGCTGTCGATGGAATCGCAAGGAAAATATCGTGCGGCGAGGAATGCGGTATGGAATCCATACCAGCTCTCGACATGCGATGTGGCTTTCTGCTTATATCGCCAGGCTGCTTCCCGGGCGAGTTCCATGGTCCTGCGCCAGGGATAACGGACATTGATGTGACCATGAGCCTTTTTGTTCCCGTCAATGACCTCGATGTCATATATGCCGGGTGTGGAGGATGAGAAACAGGCCTGCCAGCCGATGTCTGATTTCTTAACGGGTACAGGCTGTCGGTTGACTGTCACTGACGGAGCAGTGCCATAGATGTCAAACTGTATTTCATTGCCTGGAGCGGTAGACGTCGTTTCAATATGCAGCATCGGAACGCCGCATTCCCGGCTTACTGTCGCTTCGAAATCCGCGAGTGCAGGAATATCAATGATCTTTATGGTCCAGGAGCGTTCTTCACCCGGCATAAGCTGCCATTGATTTCCGGGATGATGAGCAGGCAAAGGCAGGGCTGCAAGAAGATCAAGCCTCAATGACTTGATGCGATGTCCCATGAACCAATGCGGCGCCGGATCCTGATATCCGAGATTATAATCGAGGCTCCATGACGCCACAGGGTCCGGTGATGCTATGGCCTTGATCTTTCCAGAAGGAGATTGCATATAACCATAGAAATGACATGGCTCGCATACCATAAGGGTAGGGAAGTATTTGTCGTTCCAGTCGGGGTATTGATCCATGTATGTATCGATGCCAAGGAGGATGCCTGCCTTTACGGGCTGAAACGGCGTATGTCTGTTATTCTTAATGGTGACCCGTACGTTCTCCACGTCGCCGTCTATGCCTGAGCGGATCATGCAGACGATGCCTTGCGGAGAAAAATCGTCTCCCGCGCCTTCATCGGCATAGAAACGATGTTCCGCGGAGTATGCTGCCAATGAGGCGGTCAGCAGGATTATTGTTGACAATAACGGTTTCATATCAATTTATGAAAGGGCTGCATCCCATAGAATACAGCCCTTTCCTCTCATGGGTTAACTGATTATTGAACAATTAATATCCGGGATTCTGAAGCACCTGGCCGTGGCCCTCCATTATGACAGATTGGGGCAGCGGGAACAGGACATGGTGCGGAGCCGCCGTGCGACTCTTTTTGTATAATTTGGCATAAGTCACAAACTTGCCATGGCGGATCAGGTCGCTTCGACGCCATCCTTCGAAATACAATTCATGACCCCGTTCGGTAAGGACAGCATTCAGGAATGATTCCAGGCCGCTGAAGTCACCAGTCTTGTACGGTTCGAGTCCGGCACGCCGGCGTATATCGTTCAGACGGTCCACGGCCTCCTGTGTCACGCCGTCGGCGCTACGGGCCAGTGCCTCGGCCTGAAGGAGAAGCACATCCGCGTATCTGAGCACTATCCAGTCGATGGACGAACCGGCACCGGTATCCTCGGGATCCTCGCCATATTTCTTAGGCATGGCTCCTTTTCTCAACCCGTCGCTGGGGTGGGCCTCGTCTACAAGGACGCCGGCGGTGCTGACATAGCTCGATACGATTGTCTCGAGACGCCGGTCGCCGTCCTCGTATGTATGAAAATAGTTCCACGGCATACGGTAACCGCCCCACCGCTGCATTTTCCTGTTCTTGACCGGATAATTTTCGGACAATACCTGCGACAGCCAGTACTGTGTGTGAATGCCGTGGTCGCATGTGCAGGCAAATATGGTCTCGCTGTTGCCTTCGTTCTCGAGAGTGAAGATGTCCTTGTATTCGGGTACAAGACTATAACCGTATTCCGGTTTCATCAGTTCCCTGCCGATTTCTGCGGCGTCCTTCCATCGTGCGTCGTGCATATACAGGTGCATCAGTATCGTGTAGGCGGTACCGGCTGTAAACCGGCCGTAATCGGCCGAGCCGTATTTTATATTCTTGGGAAGGTGCTTGGCCGCCGCAAGCAGATTGTCTTCTATAAACTTGGCGGTTTCTTCATTCGACGAACGGGGAATTATCACATTGGCGGCAGGATTGGCCAGCGACTCCTCGGTGGGAATCTGTATGCCTCCATACATGTCATACAGGATATATCCCAACCATCCGGTGGCGCAATAGCATTCGGCAAGCATTTTCTGTTTGTTTTCTTCGGATATGGAATCCATCTCCTTGATTCGATTCACCACATCGGCGATTCGGGACAGGGATGAAAGCCAGTTGTTGTATATCAACTGCACGCCATTGGAATTGTTGAGATTGAAATTGACATTTATGATGTCGAACCAGTAAGGGTCATTCCAGTTGCAGTCGCCCATATCGGTGCACATATCGTTATAGATCTGCACACCCCCTATGGCTACGGTGAAAAGACCGCTGAACTGATTGGACCGGAACGGTGCGTAGACGCTGCCTACCAGAAGGGCCTCCAGATCCTCCTCCGTCTTAGGGAATATCGAGGTGTTATAGGCGTCATACACATTTGATTTCAGCTCGCACGACGATATCGCCGTAACGCCTATGAGCGCGGCTGCAAGATATATGATTTTCTTAATCATTTCATTAATTGTTAAATGGTTGTCAGAACGAGATTTCCACACCGAAGTTGAAACTTCTTACATTGGGGATGGCGTATGCGGAGTCATCCGTTTCCATATCGAGGCCTTTGTAATTGGTCAGCATGAACGGATTGTTGACGTCGGCGTACACACGCAGTTTTGAAATTCCTTTCCTGACCGGAATGGTGTAACCGAGCGTTATGTTGCGGCAGCGTATGAACCAGCATTTCTTGAGATAAAAATCCGTGGTACCCATGTGTATCGAGTTGGAAGACTGGGCGAATCCGGGGCGCCATCCGTCCGGATTGTCGGTGCTCCACATTTCCTCGATGCTGACCGGCACGTTTTTGTTTTCGTCCACTATATAGGCGTTCTGTATCCACAGGTCACGGTAGGCTCCCGTGGTCCATTGGTTGAAATGGCCGTAGAAATAGATGTTGAAATCGAAATTCTTATAACGCAACGTATTGTTGAATCCCATGATGAATCCCGGGTCTCTCGAGCCCATATACACGCGGTCGGCGTCATCTATCTTTCCGTCCGGCTGACCCGTGAGGACAGGTATTCCATGTTCGTCGGTCTTATATGTGCCGTCGTCGTTGAACACATATCCATTGATATCCCTTATCTTGATCTGACCGGGTATCGCGCCCGGCATGCTTGGGATTTCCTCTCCGGGCTGTACAAGACCGTCGGTCAGGAAATATCCTTCCAGCGGGCGTACGGCACCCTTATACCGGCTGTAGACGGACGGAGTCCAGTTTTCGGCGCGTTCTTCCCAACGGTCACGATAAAACGAGAACGTCAGGTCTGTGGTCCATGAGAAGTCCCGGTTGTCGATGTTGATGGTGTTCAGTGTGATTTCAAGTCCCTGGCTCCTTGTCTTGCCCATGTTGTCGGCGATGCCGGATACAGGACTTATGCATGCCAGCGTGCGCCAGTTCAAGAGGTTGGAGATCTCGCGGTTGAAATAATCCACCGTCAGGTTTATCCGGTTGTTGATGAACCCGAGGTCAAGTCCCACGTTAAACTCGGTTGTGGTCTCCCATGTGATATCGGGATTGCCGAGTTGCGAAATTATGAATCCCAGATGTTCCACACCCCCGAATCCGTGATTCATTTTCGTACCTACCGAATTTGATCCCCTGTACATGCTGACGGCCTGGTATCCTATGCTTGAATTACCGGTCTGGCCCCAGCTGAGGCGCAATTTTCCGTTGGAGAACCATGAACGTGCCCTGTCCATGAAGTTTTCTTCGGAAAAACGCCATCCGAGAGCTACAGAGGGGAAATAACCCCACTGGTGGCCTTTTGCGAAATTGGAGGAGCCGTCGGCACGGATTGTGGCGGTGAGCAGGTATCGGTTCATCAACGAATAATTGATACGTCCGAAGAAAGACGCCATCTCGCTGTTTTGTTTTGATGATGACACCCACGGTTTGGCATAGTCGCCGTAACTCAGATTGTTATAGAGCAATGCGTCGCTGAGAAAACCGCTGTTTCCGGCAGTGAATCCCTCGCTGTTGAATTTCTGATATGAACCGCCGATTACGGCGTTTATGGAATGAATGTCCGAGAAATCCTTCACGTATGAGGCGGTCAATTCCGCCAGATAGTCGTTCTGGTCGTATTGCGCGATATCGGCCTGTCCGTCTACTTTCTGTCCGTATAGGGTGGTCTTGGGCATGTACACCTGACGTTTATGGTTGTTATAGTCTATGCCCAGGTTCAGTTTGAATGTAAGTTCCTTGATCGGCTTATATTCGACGTAGGTTGAACCAAGAAAACGGTTGCGGCGGCTTTTATTTGTAATATCGAGCATCGAGACCGGGTTGGGGAGATATGCGGCGAGAGGATTGGTGGTATAGTTGCCGTTTTCATCATAGATGGGCTGCAACGGACTCTGTGATGCTGCGGCGACCATTACTCCGGAATCTTCGTTGGAGGAAAGTCCGCTCGGAATGCTGTTCTGGTCGATACGTGAGAAGGTCAGATAGATTCCGCCGCTGAAGTGTTCGTTGAATTTCTGAGTGATATTGCTTCTGAGCGTGAAGCGCTTCATGTCGTTGTTTTTGACCAAGCCGTTTTGCATCATGAAGTTGCCGGAAACAAGATAACGGGTGTTTTCGGCGCCTCCCTGAACGTTAAGGTTGTGGGCTGTCTGAAATCCGGTGCGCGTCACAGCACCGAACCAGTCGGTGGTTTCTCCGGGATTGGCAATCATGTCCTGCGTGTATTTCGGAGTATATGGATTGGTCTGCATGGTGGCTTCCTCGTCTTTGCCTCCGAAGAATCCGACGCCGTTATCAATGCGCCATTTTTCCATACGGTAACGTTCCGTCTGGATCATGTAGTTCCTGGCGTCAAGCATGTCGTAACCCTTTGCCATTACCTGAGCCGAGACATTTCCTGTATAAGTGACGGTGGCACGGCCGGCTTTGCCTTTCTTAGTGGTGATGAGAATTACGCCGTGACCCGCACGCGAACCATATATGGCTGTCGACGAGGCGTCTTTCAATACCTCGATCGATTCGATATCGTTAGGATTGATCGATCCGAGAAAGTTGTCGTTCTGACCGCTGTTGTATTTTCCGACAGCTGTTTTGCCGTCGCTGGTAGGGTTGACGGGAAACCCGTCGATCACGATCAGCGGAGAGTTGTCGGTATTGGGCGATGCCGCGCCACGGATGCGTATGGTGGATGCCGCGCCGGGCTGCGACGTGCTGAGACTGACCTGCATGCCTGCGGCCTTTCCGGCAAGCGCGTTGGTCACGGACGACACCGTGGCGGCCCTTGTCTCGTCGATTTTGATCTGGGACACCGATCCGGTCAGGTCGCTTTTCTTCATGGTACCGTATCCGACAACCACTACTTCGTTCAAAAGTTCGCTGTTTTCGCGCATCGTTATCTTCATGGCCTTTCCGGGAGTGGCCTTGACGGAAATCCCGTCATAACCCACATAGGAAACAGCAAGCGTGGCGTCCGGTTTGTGCACATTGATCTCAAAGTTACCGTCCACGTCGGTCACCACACCGTTTTGCGTGCCTTTTTCGAACACGGTCGCTCCGATCAGGGGCTCTCCGTCTGTCCCTGTCACTGTACCCGACAGTCTGGTGACTGTGGCGGCTCCGGCAGTCTTGTTCTCTTTCCTGCCGGCGGATTTTCCCGGTCTGTTGTCTTTTTTCTTCCTGCGCGTTATAATGACCTGTCTGTCCCTTATGGTGCGGGTGACGTCCTTGCCTGCAAAGATCCTGTCAAGCACAGACTTCAGGTCTTCGTTAGTCGCCTTTACGGTCACATTGCCCAAGTCGTCCAGATGACCGTCGACGTAAAAGATCTCATAGCCGGAAGATTTGCCTATCTGGTCAAGAACCTTCCCTATCGGCTGGTTGTTCGCGTTGACCGACACTTTCACCTGGGCTGCCGACTGTAGATAGCCGGCACCCATGATCAGTGTCAACGCCAAAGCCTTATATATGTTATTGCTCATAAACACGTTTTTATTTTCTTATCCTGATATTGTCGATATATACTGTCTTTCCGAGCAGGCTTTCATTACCTTCGGGAGCAAACTCGAGATGCTGGATGCAGTCCCATGCAAAACCTTCGTCACCCTCGTCGGGGCCGAGTTTCCAGTTGCCCTGGGTTCCGCATATCCACATACTCTGCAACGGAATCCGGATGAGATGCCATTTTCCGTCGTTTGCGAATCTGTAAGCCGGCTTATCGGCGTTGGTGGTGCTGATTTCCTCCACGATACGCCAGTTCCATGGAGCCCCGGTCTTGTATTGTACGAACCTTACTATCATTTTGTCAATCTCGTCGGTGGTTCTGATGGCAAATTCAAGCGAAGCTCCGGCATTGAACTGTTCGGAAAAGTCGGAAACAGGCCATGTAGACATCGTGAGACCACCCCATACATTGTCAATGTCCCAACGTATGCATTTCAAGGATTCGTCGTATGGATCTTCCTTGCAGGAGAAGTCAATTTTGGGTTCATAACCGTCCCATTTGCTTCCCTGAGTCCACCAATCAGGCACTTCGTCGTCGAAGTAAACCACTTCCGGACATCCGGATTCGTATTGCGGAGGTACGTTCAGACCCATGGCCCGTATCAGATCCGCATCGAGATTCGTATCAAAATTCTTCGTACCCTTGAACACCCCGAAATTAGGCATGCTGCCCGAGCTGTATTCCCATGCGGTCCAAGGTATTCCGAATGCTGCCAGATTGTCGCACACAGCCTTGTACCATCGGTTGCGGTCGCCTCTGGACGCAGTGGTAAGCGTACCGAATTCTCCGCAGAATATCAGCTTGTCATGATCGGTGGCCCAGCTGTAGACTTCCATCAGCTCCTGTGCGATGGCCTGTTCGTTGCCCTGTGCGGCATAGATATTGTAGTATTCCTCATATTCGGCGTTTCCTTTGAATTCGGCGGGCATAGCCGGCATTTTGTCGGCATCGTACGGGAAAGGAACGTTGGCTATATGTTTGCTGGGAATCCATTCAGCCCCCTGGTGCGTGAACAGGAACGGATTGTAATAATGGAATGTGTAGATGATGCGGCTGTCCTGAATTTCGGCCACGCGCGTAAGCGCCTTTAAGCCGCTGTTCACACCGGTCGCTATTATTATCACGTTCTTGTCAATGCTCCTGACTTCCGATACCAGGCGTTGCTGAATCTTATCCCAGTTGTCCTGAACATAGCTGCCGTTCGGCTCATTGAACAGCTCAATCATCACATGGTCCTTGCCTTTATAGCGTGTTGCGAGCTGACGGAGGCCGGACGCCACCAGGTCCTCGTGTTCGGCCGTGAATCCGGTGTTGCCAAAGCCGCTGTGCTGGTCCAGTATCACGTACATGCCGCGGGCGGCTCCCCATTCCACGATTTTGTCAAGCACGTCGTACAGTTTCTGATTGAACGTGTAGGCCGGCGCCGCACCCATGAAGAGGGGGAAGTTGATGGGAATCCTGACGACGTCCACGCCTAATGTCTTGAGGTCGTCGAAATCCTCCTCCTTGTATTTGTCGGGAACGAACCAATATTCCTCGGAGGTGTTGAGCCAGTCCGAAAGATTGAATCCTTTGGAGAATGGAACGGCCTTCAGGGGCTTCACTTCCTCGACATCGGGATCCGTTCCGGGTGTGGGATCCGGGTCCGGTTCTGTGGAGACATTTTTCTCCGAACAGGCGGCAAATATCAGCATCATGCATGACAATGCCGCGAAAAAGAATTGTTTCATTGTGAAAAAGTTGTTAATTATTTGTTTTGGTGATTATTGATCTATCTGCAGCTTTACCGGGGATATGACAGTTCGATTGTCCGTCGTTCGTCTTTCGGCGAGTTGACGTACCGCCAATTCATCCCTGTGGCGATATTGAGTGTCTCGAGAACGTAATCAAGACTGTTGATGCTGATGGTGTTTCCCGAGAATGTCAATTCCTCGATCTCATGGTCCTTGATCACGAAATCCACGTCAAAGCGTTTCTCAAGAGATTTAAGGATACTGTTCAGAGACGTGTTTTCGAGTATGATTTTATTGTCTTTCCAGCCAATGGCCTTGGATGCCTCCGTATTTATCAGGGAAACATATCCCTCGGCTGTTTTGATGACCTGTTGGTCGGGGGAGAGCCGAATTTCGCGTACGGTGCCTTTATTATCGGTGTAATTATAGCCTACGGCACCTTGCGCGAGGGTTATGACGGCATTGTCATCGGGATAGGCGTCCACGTTAAATCGGGTGCCATAGACATTCACGGAACTTCCGTCTGCGAGCATCACGCTGAATTTCCTGTCGGAATCCTTGCGTACGTCAAAATATGCCTCTCCGACCAGTTCTATTGTCCTGGAGCCGTCTGTAAATTCCGAGGGATAACGAAGTGTGGAACCGGAATTCAGTATCACTGTGGAACTGTCGGGCAGTGTCACGTATCCGGTCATGCCTGTCCCGACTTTCAGCTGATGATATGTCGGAGAGGGTGTTGAAGTCCGCGTTATTGACAGGATGGTGGCCGCCATCAATGGAATAAAGAGTATGGCCGCGGCCCGCTCGATGTGTCTGAGCCAACTGCGACGCTTTTTGGAAATGCGGTCGTTCACATCCCGGAGTGCTGTCTCCACATCTATTCCGGAAACGGAGTCCAGGGCCCGGAAGTCCATTATTATCTCGAGCATGGCATGGAATTTCCGATTGTTTTCCTCACTGTCGGATCTCCATTCATCGATTTTACGTTTATCCTCCTCGGATAACGATCCGTTGAAATAGTCGGGAAGCAATGCTGCGGCTTCCCGGTCGGTCAATGTGTTGAGATATTCATGGTCCATGGTTCAGGCTTTTATATTCAATGGGACTTTTTTACATTATTTTTCTAAACAGAATTTAAATTTTCTAAACAGATCATTAGAAATAGAGCATGGAATCTTCCCATTTACGATAGATTCAATAAAAAACATAACAATGACAATATCAAAATCATGAAGAAACATTCAGGTATGATTGTGGCGCTGTTGGCCGCTTCAACTACGGCACACGCCGTCGAACTTCCCGGGGTATTGGGCGATAATATGGTGTTGCAGCAGCGTGCCGACGTCCGTCTTTGGGGCTGGAGCAAGCCGGAAGATACCGTTGAGATAAAAGTTTCCTGGAATGGTAAGAAACAGAGGGTAAAGGCCGATTCCAAAGGGAACTGGTCGTTTTCGATACCGACGCCTGAGGCGTCGACCGAGACATATACCATAACAATCCGGGATAGTGAATCATCGGTATCGTTAAGCAATATCCTGATAGGGGAGGTGTGGTTCTGTTCCGGACAAAGCAACATGGAAATGCCGGTCGAGGGCTGGCCGGGACAGCCCGTAAGGGATGCTACGGAGACCATACTCGGTGCCGATCCGGCATTTCCGGTTCGACATTGTTATGTGAAGCGTTCCAAATCGTTCGATACGCAGGACCGTTGTGATGCCGTATGGAGCGTGAACGATGGGTCCGGGGTGGCCGGGGCCAGCGCGATAGCCTATTTTTTTGCTAAAAGGCTGGCCGAGGTGTTGAAAGTGCCGGTAGGTGTGATCAATGCCTCCTGGGGTGGAACCGCCATAGAAGGCTGGATGAGCAAGGAGATTCTGGACCGGGAGTTCCCCGGAGAGGTGGATATGAGCGCGTATGTCACAAGACAGTGGCCTGAAGAAAACAACCATACGGCTCCCGCATCCCTATATAATGCAATGCTGCATCCGGTGCTGCCGTTTACGGCGCGTGGATTCATCTGGTATCAGGGTGAAAACAATGTCAACCGTCCGGAACAATACTCACGGCTGCAACCTGCGTTCGCAAGAATGTTGCGTGACGAGACCGGGAATGCGGACATGCCGTTTTACTATACGCAGATAGCCCCCTATTCATACGGAAATCCGGACGGTACGGCAGCGGGGTGTTTCATGTGGATGCAGGCACAGAACCGGAAAGAGATTCCCAACAGCGCAATGGCGGCTACCCTCGACACAGGAGAATCCGATTGCATACATCCATCGGATAAACAAACTACTGCAAACAGACTGGCCGGCATAGCCCTGATGCGTGATTATGGATATGAATACATCGACGCCGGCACGCCGGTTGCGGAATCGTTCTGTTTTGAAAACGGGATTGCCAAGGTGAGGTTCGATGTGGGCAGGAAAGGGATGTCGCCGATTTCAAAGGACATCCCGGGGTTTGAACTTGCCGGCAAGGACCGCGTGTTCCATCCGGCGACAGCAAGAGTGGATGAAAACGACTGTAAGGCGATAACTGTAAGGTCGGAGGCGGTGCCGGAGCCTGTAGCGGTGCGTTATGCCATTAGGAATTACAGCAACGCGACGCTTTTTAATTGTTTCGGAGTACCCGCAAGCCCGTTCCGGTCCGATGACTGGTAATTGGATTCGACGGGTTTCCGGATGTATGCCCTGAAATCGTCATGCATAAAAACAGTCCTGAAAAACCTTAGACGAATAAGGATTTTTCAGGACTGCGCCGTTTGGTTGCCGTACGGTCAGTTTATTGTCATTTCAAATTGATCGTAAGGCTCCGATCGATGGGAAAGATGTCTGGTCAGAGGGGAGATGCCAAAGAGTGGTGAATAGGTCTTGACTTTGATGGTCTTGCCGTCGGGCATGAACTCGAGTATGCGGAGCCACCCGTCGCCGCCATTGCCTTCCCAGCCCCCTCCGAGGGTCTGTACGTTGAACATCATCTGGTGCACATTGCGTCCTGCCGAGTTTTTGTCGACTCGATATGCAATCGAATCTTCATAATCTCCGGGTACGCCCATGTGTCCGCTGAGAGCGAACACTATGTTTCCAGTCGGGTAGATTAATTTCTCCCACACCTCTTTTCCTCCGTTTTGAGGCGTAATCCTGTAAGAGGAGTTATCGGTATATTCGGCGGTACGTTCCGTAAGAAGGGAATGAGTCATAAAAATCACCTTGTGTCCCTTGTATCTGTCGCTTTCGCATAGATCCTTGGCCCACTTCAGCACTTCGTCGCGCGGAGCGAATTCAGTGACGATCACCAGCATCTTTCCCCACTTGGGCTGTACGATTTCAAAGGCTGCATTCTCCATGTCCGCGACACCCTGACGATTGGGGAAATTGCTGACGATAATGTCGCGCCAGGTGGAATTGCGTTCGAACGGAAAGTATTCAGGAAAATGCGTCATGCCGTTTTCCGATGTCTGGTAGCCGTAATCATGATTTCCACACGATATGAAATAGGGCACTTTATTGTCGAGACGCTCAAAGCAACGTGACACCGCCTGCCACATCTCCCGGCTTGTCTGGTTGAGCATATAGCGGTTCATCGCGATGTTCTCGTTCTGTTCGACAAGATCTCCGGTGCAGAGCACTGCCTTGATGTTCAGATTATCGATGTTGTCGGCTATCCATGCCGTGCAGAGATCGAACAAAGGCTGATTTATATCATATTTGATATAGCCCTGTGGATCTCCAAGCACGATCATGGAGAAAGAATCCTCATTTTCAAGATGCTGCATGTCGGCTCTGTGCTGGGCGGAGCCCAAAGCACAGAAACCGATCATGGCTGCTAATACTAAACTTACCTTCATGTTTTACCGAGGCGTGTATACGCCTCAATACTGAGTATGGATAAATCAGCGGATCACTTCTTTAGTCACCTTGTTGCCCCGGCGTACGATGTAGATGCCCTTGCCGGGATTTAATGTCCTTATTCCCTGCAGACTGAAATATTCGGCAGGCGCATCTTCGGTTATCATATTCTCGACAAGGCCGGCAGACGTGCTTTTGTGCTCGCGGATGTCAGGATAACAGGTGACGGCAACCGAACATCCGTTGGTGATGGCGTCGGGCACCTCAAGACGCATGGTGCCGGTATAATCTGTAAGAGCAGCGTCCCTGGGATTCGACTTGTCGAGCCAGTCATCGTGCCAGAGCCATGTATTGGCTGTCTCTCCCACTGATAGCGGAGTCGTTTCGGGAGTCCACCATTCCGACCATCCTTTATTCCTGAGGATATTCAGTACGGAAGATGTGAGCGGCGTGGTGATGTCAAGCCAGAAAACGTTGTCGACGCCATCTTCGACTTCAAATTGATAATTGTCCTGACATGCATATTCGTTGAAAGACCCTACGAGATGGTAGGCAGCTGCAGCCGGAGCCGTAGTAGTCGTTACGGTTACGGTGGTCAGGTCCTGGGATATGACGAGTTTCCAGTCTCCGGGCCAGAGAGGCTCGAAATTAGCGGCACCTGGACCGTACAGAGGCAGTTCCTTGCCTATGTCCGCTTTGGTAAACGCAGCCGAGGGGCCATAGACGTGCTGTGGCCATACGGCCCAGTCGGAAGTCTTAAGGTCTGAGATTCCGATGCCGTATTGCTGCACATTCTTGCAGTCGAGGACGAAATAACCATCCGTGGCTTCTACTGCCAGTGCATTGGCTATGTCCCAAGCACCGATTGTCTGTCCGTTGATGACCGTTCCCTCAACACCTGCGACATAGAGTGTTGTGACCTCCTCCTGGGCTACCGCGGAAACACAGACAAGTGTCCCGGCCAATAAAGAGAAAAATTTCTTCATAGTAGATAAATCTTTGTGGTTATTAGAGTTGTTTATTTGGGATGAATTATAAAGAGTTTCAGCGAATCAGTTCCTTAGTCACTTTGTTGCCTCTGCGCACCACATAGATGCCATTCCGCGGAGTCTCCACTTTCATTCCCTGTAGATTGAAATATTCAGGATGCTCTCCGTATTCTGTCCTGTGCAGAACAATACCGGTAGGAATGCTTTTGTGCTCGCGAAAGTCAGGATAACAGGTGACGGCAACCGAACACCCGTTGGTGATGTCGTCGGGCACCACGAGGCGCATGGTGCCGGTATAATCTGTAAGAGCCGCGTCCCTGGGATTCGATTTGTCGAGCCAGTCATCGTGCCAGAGCCATGTATTGGCTGTCTCTCCCACTGATAGCGGAGTCGTTTGGGGGGTCCACCAATCCGCCCATCCTTTATTCCTGAGGATATTCAGTATGGTAGATGTGAGCGGCGTGGTGATGTCAAGCCAGAAAACGTTGTCGACGCCATCTTCAGCTTCAAATTGATAATTGTCCTGACATGCATATCCGTTGAAAGACCCTACGAGATTATAGGAAGATCCAGGTGTAGTAGTAGTTACGGTTACGGTAGACAGGTCCCGGGATATGACGAGTTTCCAGTCTCCGGGCCAGAGAGGCTCGAAATTACCGGCGTCGGGACCGGACATAGGCACTTCTTTGCCTAAGTTCGCTTTGGTAAACTCGGCCGAGGGTCTATAGAGGTGCTGTGGCCATACGGCCCAATCGGAAGTCTTAAGGTCTGAGATTCCGAAGCCGTATTGCTGCACATTCTGGCAGTCGAGGACGAAATAACCATCCGTGGCTTCTACTTCCAGTGGATTGGCTATGTCCCAGTTGCCAAGGGTCTGGCCGTTGATGACCGTTCCCGGAGCACCTGCGACATAGAGTGTTGTGACGTCCTGAGCCTGTACGCCTAAGCTGACCAGAACTCCGACCGATAAAGATAATAGTTTCTTCATGCGATATAGTTTTTATATGGTTGATATTAAAAAAGGGGTATTTTGAAAAAGAAATTCTAATCAGAAAAATATGTTTTTTAACATTTCCTTGGAAAAGGGTCTGCGTTTGGTTAAGATATATATGGAATAATCGGAATGATCGTGTAAGTTCAGTCGTGAATAATCCGATCCTTACGAACCGACACGCGCCTATTTGTGTTTGAATTTAAGATTAGGCTACAAATAGGGTATAAAAATCAATTCCACAAAAACTATGGCGAATAAAGTAATACAGGCACTGTTGGATGCGTTAAAGAATTTAGGCGCGAGCCGGAAACCGACACTCCAGCCCGTGCCCGTGCGAGTAAAATGAGTAAAAACTGTGTGACAGAAACATGCGAGCGACCCGGCGTCAACGATGCCGGGTTGCCCGACTTATTGATGAGTGACGATGCCGCCGGCTCCCGGGCGGTGAGGCGTGTGGTGATAACCGGCTGCGTGGTGAACGCATGCCTGATGGTGATGAAGCTGCTGACGGGCTGGCTGGGACACAGCGAGGCGTTGGTGGCCGACGGTTTCCATTCGCTCAACGACGTGGCCGTGGACATAGTGATGCTGATATTCGTAGGCATCAGCTACCGCAAGGCCAGTCCCCGCTTCGCATACGGCTACGGCAAGTTCGAGACTCTTGCGTCGGTGCTGATATCGGTGCTGATGATATTCATATCCATAATGATCATGGTGTCGGGCATCGGGAGCATCGTGGGCTATGCTCATGGCGAGGCCCTGGAGCATCCCGACATCTGGACGGTGTTCGCCGTGATAGTGGCCATGGCCACCAAGGAATGCCTGTATCATTACTACAGCCGCGCGGGGCGCAAACTGGACTGCACCGCGTTGCGGGCGGCGGGATGGCACCACCGCGTAGACGCCATGTCGTCGATTGCCACGCTGATAGGCGTTACGGGCGCACACTTCTTGGGTGAGTCGTTCCGCGTGCTCGATCCCTGCGCGTCATTGGTTATTGCCGTGATGATACTGGTGCCGGCCATACGGCTGATGGTGCCCACGTTCGTCGAGCTGATGGAAGGCTCCATGCCGCGGCGAGACGTAGACCGCGCCCGGGAGGTGATCTCGTCCGTGCCGGGAGTGAAAGATATTTCGTCCTTGCGCACCCGCAAGTCAGGCCACACCCGCATGTTCGACATCACGGTCCGCGTAGACGGCGCAACGACCGTCGACGACGGCGCCGTCATCACCGGCCACATCGAGCGCGCCCTCTGCCGCGAGTTCTGCCCCCACATCTTCGTCTCCGTGCAGCTGGAACCCGCCGAAAAATAATTACCTCAAAAATCCGCCGACCGGACGCATATATTTTTAATGAAATATGCTTTAGACTGATTGCGAGGCGAAAACATACCAGCTCCTGTCAGTTGCGCTTCGTTGGATGAAACCTTTTTCAACCATTCCGCTTAACTGTTTCTTGACAGCTCTGGGCACAATGCCTGATTTGGCGGCAATCTCATCCACCGTAATTTCGGGGTTTTCGGAAATGGCCTTTAAAATGACTGCAGAAGACGGACTTCTGAATACAATCTTTTTGCCGTCATACCACCATACGTCCGGAGAGGTCTCGATAGCGAAATCGATATTATATTTCAATTCGGACTCTACAAGATGCTTGAAATAATTAAGAAAGGATGTAATTTGTTTGAGTGAGGCATTCGTCCCGGCCGAGGGTTCGGGCCCGATTTTCAGATCGCTCTTGTGCAACGCGTCCAGATACTTCCATTTGTCATAGGAACGCACCACAATCATAGGCCATCCATGGCGTGCAAGAATATAATTCACCATAAGCCGGGCAATCCGGCCATTGCCATCTTCGAAAGGATGTATGCGTATATATCTGTAATGGAACAGGGCGGCAAGTTCAACCGGGGTATACTCACCGGACGCCTCTGCATCATTATACCAATCTACAAGATCCGACATCAGGGCCGGTGTTTCTTCGGGGGAGGCATATTCGAATCGGTCGCCATAGCGTGTAAGGACACTGTTCGGACGAGTCTTATATTGGCCGGCATGAATTACATAGCTTGTCGACATGCCTCCGGGAAGATTCCGATGCACCGTATAATCCTCGCGCAACAATACCTTATGTAGCTGACGGATGAAATTCTGTGTCAGGGGTGTATCTTTAAGATTTACGGCCTCACGCATCATTTCATAGCCAACCTGACTGGCTTTCATGTCGTTGTAATCCTTAAGGTCGCCTTCGCCACTAACTTTCCCTAACAACAGCAATAACTCAGTCTGTCCATACGTCAGGGTATTACCTTCAATATGGTTGCTGTTGAAATTATACTCAACAGTAAAACGCTGACTTAGCAGGTATTGCTTTCTTGGAGAAAGAGGTTGAAGTGTCAGCCATTGCTCATAAAGATTGGTAAGTTTGTCCATACTCGTTATCTTATTTGGAACGTTCAGACGTTCACTTAGTGAACGTTCAGGTGTTCATTTTGTTGTGCATCACATTGCTTCTATGCCGCGAGTTCTGTCCCCACATCTTCGTCTCCGTGCAGCTGGAACCCACCGAAAAATAAGCAACATTTCGCATTTACATCATTGTACAAAAATGGCCAATGCCTTATGCTCATCGCATGGCGGATTGAGTATTGCGCATTTAATTATGTCGAAACTCCCTAACACCCCGCGATGTGTTTTTAAAACAAAGGCTTTTTGATAGATGTCAGGGTTCGGTCTTGATCTATTCCTAAACCAAACGCTGGGTGCTAAATAAAAAAATGTGAAAAACGACAGCTCTTTGCCCTTATGAATTAAGGATTAACTCGCCTACGCTCGTTGAGCTAAAGGTTGAATCCGAACGGTCGAGACCATAGGCTCGATACACGAAAGACCGGCGGCGTTGCCGCAACGCCCAAATCAATATCGAGAATGATAGGATTGCTATTGGAGGCGGTGATGTCCTCAATGATGTCGCAGCGAGAAACGAAAGGTAACAACGCACGGCTGATAATGAAATAGTCGATACGCTCACCTTGATTGGCTACACGGTAATCACCCTTGCTGTCGAAGTAGGTAAACTTCATCTCCTGAGGATGTAACTCACGGAAAGCATCCACAAGGTCGCACTGACGAAGCAATTCACTGAAATTGCGTTGCTCCCAATCGTAAAAGCACGGTCGATTCTTATTGCAGTTGTGAGTCCAGGTGTCGTAGGATTCACGAACCACGTTGAAATCACCACACATTATGAGCGGCGAATAAGATGCAATATCTTTGGCAAACAGGATGAGATATTTATCCCATTGTTTGCGAGCCTCAATGAATTTAGGGTCTTGTGGGTTACTGAACGGAGTATAGATATTAAAGATTACCGGATGGTAGTCGCCTAATCTAAGGGCCTGAAAATGCCCTTCTGCGGCAAGACCATGGGGAAAATTCATTAGAGGGAAAGCAAGATTCCGATAATAAGTACCGACTCCATAATATTGAGAGCGGTACGTGGAAATGTCAAAGGGCTTGTAGTCTTTGATAGGAAAGGCTTCGAGCCCTTTTGACGATTTCACCTTTTGAAGACACAGAATGTCCGGCTCGTAGGAATTAACGAGCTGTTGAAGGGCATCGAAGTGAGCCTTAATTCCATTTATATTCCAGCTGATGATACGCATTAGTCAACCATTATTAGACTATTGGGCATTTTCCATGAAAGGCCCACAGGCATCACATTTCTTACTTATCCGTCATAAATGGAAGATAATTTTCTACTGCATACATAAAATCTTGTGTAAGCAGGTGTCCGTCTGACGGGTCGTTTGGCTGCGATTCTTTTAGCATGCTCATAAGTTCATCGTTGGCAACAAGAACGGCTCGTACTTGATCGGCGATACGCTCATAACCATATAGTTTCCCCACAAACTGGTAAAGCGAAGGGTAATCAAGCTCTACTTCATCCTTGAAGTTATTCCATACCGAGGATTTATATAGATAATGTTTATCCGGATATCGGAAAGCAAGGTAAACAGATGTAGCACGGTCGCTTTGTTGATCTCTGTCAGTAGGCCTAAAATGCCCGGCATCGACATTACGTTTATGAATCTCACCCAACTCCTCAAGAAATTTGGCGGAACGTTCGTATAAAGGTTTTGTTTCGTCATAAAGATTGACCATTGCCTGACGCACGTCGTTGGGAGAAATAACAGCATGTTTTACAAGCATGGAAAGTGGAGTATACATTGAGCCGGCAAGCAGGTTACCTGCCTTTCGGAAGGACAGACGCAGATTTGCGGCAAAATCCTCAGCCTCGATGTCGAAGTACTCCTGGAAATGGCGCACTGCATCCCATTTATAATCTTCACGCTTGTGTATTTCCGTCCAATGACGCATGTACCATGCGATGTATGGTGCGAGTTTTTCTGCGAGTTTTGCGTCCGGAGCGACATCTGTTAGCAAGACCTTATTGCGTTTTACGGCTGATTTACGCACTGGACGGGCGACATAGTCGCTTTTTCCGTATGTCTCTCTGTCGGGATGTTCGCTTCGAGTAAGATTCGCGAAAACTGTCGGATTGAAGATTACATAGCCATCCTCATCAACAGCTGGAGTGAGAATAAAATCCGATAACATTGTCGCCTTGTCGTCATTTTCCAGTGTCGGAAGCCATTCAAGACGCAGCCCTTTAGCGACAGCCGACTTCTTGAAATCGAGGAAACGAGGGTTTCTTTGAAAAAATCGTTTCAAAGAAACCATAATACGTTTCAAGTCCCGTTCTTCAATGGCTTTATAGTTCAGTAACACTGCCGGAGTGGCGGCGACGATAAGCGCATCATCAATATGAAGCATATTGTTGTCGGCCACTTTAATGGCATCGGCAATTTCAAACGTTATGCGCGAATAGATGAACTTATTATTTTCGGGAGATACAGTAGGCATGGCTTAATCTTTTGATAAAAAGTTAAAGGCTTTGCGAATAATTTGAGCCATCAACTTTCGACGAGCATCAAGGAAATCAGCATACGCCATATTTTCAAATCCATCAGGAATTGCGTTTTGAGCGAGAGTTACTGCGTATGCATCTTCTCCTAATTCTGCTCGTTGCTTAGCCGAATAAACTTTCGGAGCGTCATCGGAGATGGCGATGTTTGTCTGGTAGTCGAGGAACGTGTAGTTTGCAATCTGATTGCGGTCGCGGTCATCCACTATGCCGAGCGAAGCAAGGTAATTTTTGGGGAAGATATGGTGAACATCAATCGAAGATTTGGTGCCACTCGTACCTGGAGTAAGATATGCTACGGTCGGAACGGTGCTGAACAAAATGTTATGATGGAGAACATTAAGCGCAGCCAAATAACCCTTCCATATTGGGGAGCCGGTGGAAGAAGTAACCAGATCCCGAAGAAGATTGGAGTTGAAGTAGTCATCTGTGAAATTGGTTCGGATTTCACGGTTCAGAATCTCAACGAAATCTTCCGGCGTGGAAAGTGCTCGCATATCGGTAAGTAATCTTTCAACAGTTGACTCGGGCGAATCAGTAAAGTAACCAGTGATGGTTACCATAAATACCCATCTGGTCATAATCTTGCGCAATTCAAGAGGCTTTACATTGAATTGCGTTTTGCCTATAAGATAAAGCAAGTAAGAGAACACGACAGCGTTTTGAGATGAAACCAAGCTGCTACGCAAATAACCGGCACTGGCCATAATGTTCATGAATGTATGCCAGTTGTTGAGATTGGTAACAACATTTAAAGCATTTCTAAATTTAGCGAGGTTTTCAGCCTGTGTATCTGACGAGGTCTTCTGAGTTTCGAGGTCTTTACCGCGAAGCAGCATATATGCATAGCGTAGTCTTGCGCGGTGAAAAGCCAAGCCAACTGCGGCACGGATAAGATGGACAGGGTCAACTTCAATTATATGATTAAATGAGGTGTTATCCTTAGGTATGCGCGAGTCTCGGCAAAATTCATTTATGCGCTTGTGTATATCGTTGTCATACACTGACAACAGCGTTTCAATAAAGTTTTTCTCTGTCAACTTTTGACCGCCGGAATTTACACGCACGAATATCTCGGCAACATCTTCTTCACTTGCAACGGCTCGAACTTCAAGTGTTGGGAGGTGGTATGTTTCGAGGTCAAGCAAATCCTTAAGATTGTCTTCGATAAGAATTTCTTCGTCATCGGTCAACAGAGGTTGCTGATTTCGCTCTCTCGCCTCATTAATATTCTTGATGAAACTCCGTCTAAACCGAGATTCATTGTGTTCAGCTGCAGCTTCAAAGGCGCTGCTAACTGCACTAATCCATTCGGCAGAACGCTCGTAGGCTTGTGACCATACAGCAAATTCCCTTGTAAGAGGGTTGAAAGAAATCTTTATGTTGCGTTCCTTATAGTCAACGTCCTTGATTTTTACTCCTCTTATGGCTGCTAATAATGCTGTAAGGCGTTGCTGCCCATCAATAACAAGGTCTCGCGGTTGTTGAAAGGACTTCTCATTGATTCCGATATGAGATTTGTTTTCAAAATCGACTGGCGATTCCCACAACATAATGTATCCGATGGGAAAGCCCTTTAGCATTGAGTCCAAGAGATTGCGAACTTTTGAATCTTTCCATACAAAGGGGCGTTGTAAGTCGGGAAGTCCGATACGACCTGAAGCGACATCTGTTAGAAGTTCGCCGACTTTTCGATTTATAGGTGTGAAAATTTCAGCCATTTTATAACGTCGTTAGATAATATATTTGCCATCGGCTAACCCTTAGCCTCGATAGCCGGTGTGATGTAACGATTTTTTAATGTCTTCCTCTGAAAGATAAAATAGATTTCTGTCATACAGATTTGTATGTTATATGGCATTTGGTATTAAAAAGCAGTTACTTCCACATAGCATCTGAAAGATATAAAAGAAGACTACCCGCCTATGTGGCAGCGTCGACTTTACTTTTTTTGAGTGCTAAATGGAGCGACTGAAGTCTCCAAAAACACTATGATGAAGCAAAGGTAATGCTTTTATTTGACGTGGCAAAATTTTTAGAGAAAGGGTCATGACATAAAATTCGTATTGGTTCTTAACCACTTTTGTGATTGATATGTCGCGGATTTTTGTTAATTTTGCAGTTTGAGAAAAAGTATAAGCAAAAGCTAAAGAAAAGCAAAGGCTCATGCAAAAGCGAAAGCGATGCATAAGCACAAGAAAAGCAAAAGCATAAGCAAAATAAAATGAAGACCAACGTAGCTGTATTTTTCGGAGGACGGTCCGTGGAGCACGAGATTTCGGTGATCTCGGCGCTGCAGGCCATCAACGCATTTAATAAGGATAAGTATGAGATAATTCCTATCTACATCTCGAAGCAGGGCAGGTGGTACACCGGTCCGCAGTTGCTCGACATCCGCAATTATCGCGACATGAACGCGCTGACGGCGGCGAGCGAGGAGGTGTACATGCGTCCCGAATATGGTGATTACAATCTGTACAAGGCCAATCCGGGCGGCGGTCTGTTCGGCAAGAAGAATCCTGTCGTGACCACGCTGCATGCGGCCATTCCCGTGTTGCACGGCACCCATGGCGAGGACGGCATCTTCGAGGGCGTGCTGGAGACCATCGGCATTCCTTTCGCCGGCTGCGACACCCTGAGCAGCGCCAACGGCATGGACAAAATCACCATGAAGATGATACTGAAGTCGGAAGGTATTCCTGTGGTGGACTACGTATGGTTTACCGATTACCAGTGGCAGCAGGACCATGAGGCATGGCTGGACAAGGTAGAGAAGGAGCTTGGCTATCCCGTTATCGTCAAGCCGGCCAACTTAGGCTCGAGCGTTGGCATCAGCAAGGCTTCGGACCGCGCCGCGCTGACCGAGGCTATAGACAACGCCACCAAGTTTGCCGAGCGAATCATCGTAGAGCACATGGTGGAGCAGCTGAAGGAGATAAACTGTTCGGTATTGGGCGATGCCGACGAGCATCAGAGTTCGGTATGCGAGGAGCCGATCAAGAGCGGCGACTTCCTGAGCTACGAGGACAAATACATGGGCGGTACCAAGACGGACGCCGGTATGCAGAGCAGCGACAAGCGCATTCCGGCCGACCTGCCCGAGGCCGTGAGCGAGAAGATACGCCACATAGCGGGCGAGACTTTCCGCGTGCTGAGCTGCCACGGCGTGAGCCGCGTGGACGTGATGATTGACGAGAAGGACGGCTCGATATATGTGAACGAGATCAACACCATACCGGGTTCGCTGAGCTTCTATCTGTGGGAGGCCAGCGGAATCAGCTTCGAGCAGCTGATGGACCGCCTGGTGCAGTTGGCGCTGAAGCGCAAGCGCCTGCAGGACCGCAAGACATTCACATACGACAGCAATATCTTCGCTCTGGGCGGCGGCGTCAAGGGCGCGAAGGGTGCCAAAGGCGCCAAACGTTAACAACTACAAGACTGATAAAGCACAGCCATGGATAAGAAATTCAAGGAATACAGCAGCCAGTTGAATCTGAGCGATGTAAATAAAGAGGTGCTCGGGGAGTGGGACAGCCACAACCTGTTTGAGCGCAGCATGAAGGAGCGCGAGGGATGCCCGTCGTTCGTGTTCTACGAAGGACCGCCGTCGGCCAACGGTATGCCCGGCATCCATCACGTAATGGCGCGCACCATCAAGGATATAGTGTGCCGCTACAAGACCATGAAGGGCTTCCATGTGAAGCGCAAGGCCGGCTGGGATACCCACGGACTTCCCGTGGAACTCGGCGTGGAGAAGAACCTCGGCATCACCAAGGAGGACATCGGCAAGAAGATAAGCGTGGACGAGTACAACGCCGCCTGCCGCCGCGAGGTGATGAAATACACTAAGGAATGGACCGACCTGACCCACAAGATGGGTTACTGGGTTGATCTGGACAATCCTTACATCACTTACGATTCCAAATACATGGAGACCCTGTGGTGGCTGCTTAAGCAGCTGTATCAGAAGGGCTACCTGTATAAAGGCTATACCATCCAGCCCTACAGCCCTGCCGCCGGCACCGGACTTAGCAGCCACGAGCTGAACCAGCCCGGATGCTACCGCGACGTGAAGGACCTGACGGCCACGGTGCTGTTCGACATCATCGACCCGAAGCCTGAGATGACCGGCTGGGGCCGTCCCTGTTTCCTGGCATGGACCACCACGCCCTGGACTCTTCCCTCGAACACGGCCCTCTGCGTAGGCCCGAAGTTCGAGTATGTGGCCGTGCAAACCTACAACCCCTACACAGGCGAGAAAATTACCGTCGTGATGGCCGAGGAATTGGTGAAGGCTTACTTCAAGAAGGAGGGCGCCGAAGCCGACATGGAGGCATGGACTCCCGGCAATAAGGTAGTGCCTTACCGTATCGTCGGCAAATGGAACGGCCTGGACCTGGTAGGCATGCGTTACAAGCAGCTGATGCCATGGGTGAAGCCGACAGAGAAACTCGACGACCATTCGCCCGAATACGTGCGCACGTATGCCGAGGCGCATCCCGACAAGGTTTACGACGTTGACCGCTACAGGTTCGTGGAGCTGGAGAGCGAGGCGTTCCGTGTGATACCCGGTGACTACGTGACGACCGAAGACGGTACGGGAATCGTACACATCGCGCCTACGTTCGGTGCCGACGACGCCAAGGTGGCCAAGGCCGCCAATATACCGCCGTTGTACCTGATAAACAAGCGCGGAGAGACACGCCCGATGGTGGATCTGCAGGGTCGTTTCTATCCGGTAGAGGACCTGGCCGAAAGCTTCGTAGAGAAATGCGTTGACGTGCCTATGTATTCGAATCATGCCGGAGCATACGTCAAGAACGCCTACGACCCGAAGTTCAACGAGGGTGGCAAATACGACGAGGCAGCCGCATCGGCCACCGACGACCTGAACCTGGAGCTGTGCGTGGAGTTGAAGAAAGAGGGCAAAGCCTTCAAGACCGAGAAACACGTACACAACTATCCGCACTGCTGGCGCACCGACAAGCCCGTGCTGTATTACCCGCTTGACAGCTGGTTTATCCGCACACCCGACGCCCGCGCGCGACTGATGGAGCTGAACGAGACCATCCAGTGGAAGCCCGCCGCCACCGGCTCGGGCCGCTTCGGCAAGTGGCTGGAGAACGTGCAGGACTGGAACCTGTCGCGCTCGCGCTACTGGGGTACTCCGCTGCCTATCTGGCGCACCGACGACGGCGCCGAGGAGATGATAATCGGCAGCTACGAGGAACTGTGCAGTGAAATCGATAAGGCCGTGGCCGCCGGCATGATGGCGGAGAATCCCGTAACCAAGAACGGTTTCGTCCTCGGCGACATGAGCAGCGAGAACTACGAGAAGATAGACATGCACCGTCCGTACGTGGACCGCATCGTGCTGGTGTCTCCAAGCGGCAAGCCGATGCGTCGCGAACTTGACCTGATTGACGTGTGGTTCGACTCGGGCGCCATGCCTTACGCGCAGATACACTATCCCTTCGAGAACAAGGAGCTGCTTGACAGTGGCGAGGTATATCCCGCCGATTTCATCGCCGAGGGCGTGGACCAGACACGCGGATGGTTCTTCACGCTTCATGCCATAGCAGGCATGGTGTTCGACTCCGTGGCCTACAAGGCCGTGATAAGCAACGGCTTAGTGCTGGACAAGAACGGCATGAAGATGTCCAAGCGACTGGGCAACGCCATCAATCCCTTCGACAATATCGAGAGGTTTGGCGTCGACCCCGTGCGCTGGTACATGATAAGCAACTCGTCGCCCTGGGACAACCTGAAATATGACGAGGCCGGCGTGACCGAGGTGAGCCGCAAGCTGTTCGGCACGCTGTACAACACCTACAAGTTCTTTGCCCTGTATGCCAACGTTGACGGCTTCACCGGCACCGAGGCGCAGGTGCCCGTGGCCGAGCGTCCCGAGATAGACCGCTGGATACTGTCGCTGCTGCACTCGCTGACAGCCGAAGTTACGGCCGACCTGGACGACTACGAGCCGACACGCGCCGCACGCGCCATCGACACGTTCGTCAACGACCACCTCTCCAACTGGTATGTTCGTCTGAACCGCCGCCGTTTCTGGGCAGGGGAGATGGACACCGACAAGCTGGCAGCATATCAGACACTGTACGAATGCCTGAAGACCATCGCGCTGCTGATGGCACCCTTCTCGCCGTTCTACAGCGACCGTCTGTACGGCGACCTGATGGCCCCGGCCATCGAGCCGGACGGATATGCGTCGGTACACTTGGCGGATTTCCCCGTCAGCGACCCCGCGCTGATTGACAAGGATCTGGAGGAGCGTATGGCTCTTGCACAGGACGTGACGTCATCGGTTCTGGCACTGCGCCGCAAGGTGAACCTGAAGGTGCGCCAGCCGCTGCAGACACTGCTTGTGCCTGTCATGAACGAGCATCAGCGCAAGGCCCTGGAGGCCGTAATGGACGTGATCCTGAGCGAAGTCAACGTAAAGGAACTGAAGATTGTGGACAACGCCGAGAGCGGTCTGGTGAAGAAAGTGAAGGCCGACTTCAAGAAGCTCGGCCCGCGTTACGGCAAGATAATGAAGGACCTGGGCCGCGCCATCATGGCGATGGACGCAGCCGCCATCTCCGAATTGGAAGGCAACGGCGAGTATAAGTTTACAGCACTGCCCGGTGAGCCTGTCGTGACGCTCGACGACGTGGAGATTACCACGGAGGACATACCCGGATGGCAGGTATCGAACGCCGGACTGATGACCGTGGCGCTCGACGTGACCGTGACTCCAGAACTCCGCAACGAGGGTATGGCGCGCGAGCTGGTGAACCGTATACAGAACATCCGCAAGGAGAGTGACTTCGACATCACCGACAAGGTGAAGGTTGAGCTGCAGGATGTGCCCGAGGTGCGCGAGGCGCTGAAGGACTTCGGCGCCTACCTGGCCGAACAGGTGCTGGCCAACGACGTTGTGCTGGTAGAGGAGCTGGAAGGCGACGGTATAATAGAACTTGACATAGATGGCAGAAAGATCAACGCTCGCGTCACCCGCGACTGACAACCGGGTCCGCACGTCGGCATGGGTGGTGACGGCCGTGATATTGGCCGTGCTGCTCGTGGATCAGATCATAAAGATATGGGTCAAGACCTCGTTCTACATGGGCGAGGACTTGCCCATCACTTCGTGGTGGCACCTGAAGTTTATCGAGAACAACGGCATGGCGTTCGGCATGGAGCTTTGGAACAAGCTTGTGCTTACGTTCGGCCGTATCATAGTGGTGGGACTGCTGATATGGTGCCTGGTCAAGATGGTGCGCATGGATGGCCTGCGGCGCGGGTTCCTCATTTCAGTCGCGCTGATAGCCGCCGGAGCCGCCGGCAACATATTCGACTGCGTGTTCTACGGCGTGATCTTCAACGATCCGTTTCCGCCTGAAACGGCCCAACTGTTTCCGCCGGACGGAGGGTATTCCACATGGTTCGAGGGCCGCGTGGTGGACATGATGTATTTCCCGCTGTTCGACTTCGTGTGGCCCGACTGGATGCCCTTTGTGGGCGGCAAGTACTATGAATTCTTCGCTTACATCTTCAATGTGGCCGATGCCGCGATATGTGTGGGCGTGGCCATGCTGATACTTTTCTACAGCAGCGACACAGGCGTAGCGTATGCAATCCTTACTAACGGTAAGAGTGTTGATAAAGTTGAAAAAGTTGAGAAAGTTAAGAAGAATTTGAATAAGGACGCGAAGCAGTAATTCCCATTTAACATTCAACTTTCAGAATTCAAAATTAATAGCGTGAAACTGTTTAAGGTAGGATCGATAGCTGTGTTGGCGGCATGTCTGGTCGTGATGGCCGGATGCGTGCGCCGTCCGCGTCATGTGATGAGCGACAAGGAGATGGCCGGCATAGTGGCCGACATGGAGCTTGCCGAGGCCTATCTGAACAGCGGGCAGCAGGATATAGGCAGCCGCGAGGAGATGCGCGAGTGCATGGTGGAGGGTGTGCTGAAACGGCACAAGGTTAGCCGTGAGGACTTCGACTCCACGCTGAGCTGGTACGGACATAATGTCGACGCGTATTATAAGCTGGACGCCGAGATAAACCGTGCGTTGGCGGCGCGTCAGAAAGAACTGGCCGGAAAAAGCGGCAGCATGAAGGAAGTGGACGTACAGCTGGACGACATCTGGCCGTATCGCCGTACGGCAGTGATATGGGAGAAGTCGGGCAGCAATGTGCTGCGCTTCTCGGTGCCCGTGGCCGAGGCCGAGAAAGGCACACAGATGAAGTGGAAGATGCGCACGCGCACCCCGTCAGACATGGGCGTGGTGATGGGCGTGGAATACGACGACGGCACCGTGTCGTATGTGTCGCGCTCGGTCAGCAGCCAGAAGAACATAGAGGTGATTTGCCAGACCGATACCGGTATGAAACTGAAGCGAGTTTTCGGCTACCTCAACGCCCGCAAGCCACAGGAGTTGCCTATCTATCTCGACTCCATACAGCTGGTGAAGGAACCCTACGACTCCACCCTTTACTACCGCGTCAACTCACAGCGCCGCCTCTCCAAGCCCTCGCGCCCGGCACCGAAGCCGGCGAAACCCGACACAATCAATTAGGAATCAGGAATCAGTTATTCGGTCGGCTCCGTGTGGAGTGTGATACGTAATCGATATGAAACAAAATAATGGCGGCCTCATGGCCGCCATTATTTTGTCAGGCATTGTTTCCAATGGGAATTACCAATGGGTTAGTTATAATTTTGTCTAAATTATCCGGAGGGAGCACAATGCTGGCCAATGGTGTACCTTCCAGCTTGCATGCCAATATGCCTCGCGTGGCTCCATAGAGCATAGAGGTGAAATATCTTACTGCTTTGGAGGGCATTACCAGAGTGTTGTCTTTGACAAATTCACCTATTGCTACGTCCATTAACTGATATAATGCCTCGGTTTCAATTTTCATCACAATTTTATCACACTGTGAATACGTTATTGAGGCAAGACAGCGGAAATGGCCTGTTGTCAAGTCAAATCCATACGAATAGGTACCCGATACGTTCAGTTCGGGAATCTGCCTGTCAAAGTTTTCTTCAAAACAGGCAAATTGGTTAATCTTAATATTAAGAAACCTATATGCATCAGGTATTTCCATCATTTGTATGTTGTTATAGGTTCAGCTACATACGCGTTATTGTCTACCGCCATCTTATAGAATCCTCCGTTCATGCAATAGGCGGAATCTGCGAAGTATTCAGTAGCCTTTCCCCGTTGCGGTTTGATGTAATGTTCAGTATATGGGTTTGTCACCCTTTGGGCATCTGCATATACATTTTTCAGAATTATTACTTCGGTTTTAGGCTTCGGGCTTATTGCCCTGTCTATAATGTTAATGGACAGAGCCTTTTCTATTTTAATCATGGTTTTAAGTTCCATGTTTGCCTTACCGCTTAAATATCGGCATATCATAGCACGATCCGCGCCCATGATGTCGGCAAGCTGGGCCTGTGTCATCCCTTTGGTGCGAAGCGCCCGCTTAATCTTCATGGCTATGCGATACGACGTTTTATATAAATCGCCGTTATCGTGCATATCGGCGGCAATGTCACGCTCTGCCTGATTTTCCGGCAAAGCGACATTATCAAGCCTGTCGATATCAACACTAATCTTACTGAGAATACTCATTGTCGTTCCTCCACATATTCCGTCAATCCATCAGGACTGATTATTCCATTTTGCGCCAGAAATCCACATACGGTCAGGAGACGTGATTTCAACTCCCGTTCTAAAGTCGAGCTATTGCCATCTTTGTCTAAATCCGGTGCGTCGTTCGTATCTAACGCCAACTTAATACCGCCATAGACAATGATGTAACATCGTAATGAGAGTTCTACAGCATATATTCTCACCAACGGTGTGGCCGAGGTGCCTTTGCACTTTACAGGCAGATAGCCCGTAGCATATTTATAACTCCGGCCTCCTCCGTCGGGAAGCTCCCGTATGTCAAATTTGCTGTGAGGATCAAAATAATTGCTGAAATCATTGATTATGCCACTATCAATCCCACAACAAATATTTGTCAGTTCTTCGGAAATATCAATCATCTGGTCGTTGACCTCCGCTGCATATTCCTCGGTTTCCGATCGGTCTATTTTGAATTTCTGAACAATATAATCGCTAATCCGGGACCCAAATCTATTGAAAAATTCTGTCAAATATCTATCATCCGTCAGCTTGGACAACGTCCGGCGATAGATGTTCAAAGAATCACCGTCATATTTGACGGCATATAGATAGGGTGCATGGATCCTGACTATTTCCATTAATTCAAATGACCTTTAAGAGTATGTTGTGTTTAAGCACAACATACTCTAATGTTATAACAAATAACATCTACGCTTTATTGTAAATTGTAATAAAAAAAAGTTGATTTTTAAATCAATTTAATTGACGGCCTAATTGGCACGCCACTGATTGACACCGATTGACACTGATTATTGTGGGCTTAAACCAATGATTGCTTGATCCGGTCTACGATGTAGCGGACATGGTCGTCGCTGACCCAGGGACCGGCGGGGAGGCAGATGCCGACCTTGAACAGCGACTCGCTGACGCCGTTGACGTAGGCGGGAGCAGCCTTGTAGACAGGCTGGCGGTGCATCGGCTTCCAAAGCGGACGCGATTCGATACCCGCGGCATCCAAAGCCATACGCAGGGCCTCCACGTTGTCGTTGGGCTGGCAGTCGGTAGTGGCCGATGCGACGGTGTGCGTTACGCCGGCAGCGCCTCCGACAGCACCGGTTATCACCTTCTTATATGCCTGTTCCTGGCCCTTGACCTTCAGATCGGGATCCAGCGTTGCCGTGCAGAGCCAGTAGTTGGAGTCGAACTCCGGTCCGGGCGCCTCGTGCAGTGTAATGCCCTTTACGTCCTTCAGCAACTCGCGGTACAGCGCCTGCACATGACGGTGATGGGCGATGTGCTCGTCGGCTATTGTCATCTGGCCTCGGCCTATGCCCGCGCAGATGTTGCTCATGCGGTAGTTGTAGCCGATGGCCTCATGCTGATAGTAGGGATACGATTCGCGCGCCTGGGTAGCGTACCACAGTATCTCGCGCGCCTTGTCGGCGTCGGGACATATCAGCGCGCCGCCGCCGGAGGTAGTAATCATCTTGTTGCCGTTGAACGACAGCACGCCATACTCGCCGAATGTGCCGAGCATCCGGCCGCTGAATCGCGAGCCGAATCCCTCGGCCGCATCCTCGATGACCGGTATCTCATAGCGGTCGGCGATCTCCATGATGCGGTCGATCCTGTAGGGCATGCCGTACAGGGCTACCGGGACGATAGCTTTCGGCTTTCGGCCTGTCTTGGCGATACGGTCCTTGATGGCCTTCTCCAGCAGGTCCGGATCCATGTTCCATGTATCGGGTTCGGAGTCGATGAAGACGGGAGTGGCGCCAAGATAAGTAATAGGGTGGGAGGAGGCGCAGAAAGTGAATGACTGCACCAGCACCTCGTCGCCCGGCTTGACTCCGCAGGCTATCAGCGCTAAGTGCACCGCCGCCGTGCCGGCCGACAATGCCACAACCTTCTTATTGAGAGAACCTTGGCCATCAGTGCGATTGTTAACGAATTTCTCCAGGTCTTCTTCGAAGCCATTGACGTTGGGGCCGAGGGGCACGACCCAGTTGTCGTCGAAAGCCTCTTTTATAAAATGCTGTTCTTTGCCGCTCATGTGAGCCAGGCAAAGCAATATACGTTCACTCATATATCGTAATGGTTTATGAAGTTTGCAAAATAAGGTGCTGAAAAGGACGAGCCATGCGTGGCTCGGCAATCCCACGCCACTATTTTATGGTGTAGTTCAGTTTCTTGCTGATGTTTTTGCCGTGGCCGGATGAGGCCGGACGTAAGGCCGCTCCCAACAGACGGCGTACCGTATGCCGACGTTTATGGTATGCCGCATACGTTTCCTGTTCCGGATTGAAATCGTCCTTGTAACACGATTGCGGACTGACATATACGTATGTCAGCTCCTCGATTAGCGCTGCCGTTTCATCCTGATCGCCGGCCACCGCCTCAATCTGCTCGCAAGTGGGCGCAATGCACATTATTCCGCGTTTACGGCATTCAGCTGCCACAGCTCCGATCGAAGTATCGTAATTATCTATCAGTGGTTGCGGATCGAAGTCCTTCCAGTCGGAATCGCCAATCTTCTGCACGGGGCGCAACTGCACAATGTCAGGCAGACCACCTTCGTGCCACAGATTCCAGAACCGGTCGCCTTTCAGGTCATGCACGTTCAGTGAATTTACAGTATAGTTGACACGTAACTTAAAGTCAGGATATAGCCGCTTCACTCTTGCTATTTCAGCCGTAAGCCGGCAAAATGTCTCAAAGTTTGCTCCCGGCATCAGATTCTCATAAACTTCTTGGGTCGTGCCGTGCAACGACAGTGTCAGTTCATTAAGTCCGGCACGGACTAATGGTTCCAGCGGGCATTTACCGGAGCCTATCAGCTGGCCGTTAGTAGTCAGCGAAATGTATGGCACACCATATTCCCGTCCTGCGGCTATGATCTGTTCGAGATCGGGGTACAGTGTCGGCTCCGCACCGCAGCCAATCTGCAACTTGAGTGCGTATGGGAAAATGGATTTGGCGCAGACATCGAGTTGCCTGTCTGACATGATACCTTTCATTTGGACGCGTTTCTTCGGGTCGGAGAAGTAGCACATCCGGCAGCGCAGGTTGCAGGCCATCACCGGGTCGAGAAACACTCCGGCCGTGCGGCGGCGCAACCTGAACATCGCCGCCAATCCCGCCAACTTAACCGGACGGGGTAGGCCATGGCCTACGGCCATTTTCATAAGTTTATATAGATTCATCGTATTGTGGCGTGGACTCTCCGAGCCGCGTTAGGTAAAATTATAATGCCTTTCATATTACCTCGTTTCCGTATTTCATGCATCGGCCCAGAATTGTGCAGACTATCATCCGGATGTCCTTGACAAACGAATAGTGATGTAGATAATAGCGGTTGATGCGGACCTTGTCGGGGAAAATTACCTCGTCGTTATATCGTTGCGGATCAGATTGCGCGGCCAGCAATTCCTCCTCGTCGCGATACTTAAGGGATGCCGGTCCCGTGATGCCGGGACGCAGCTTCAGTACTTCTCGGTCGGCGCCTTGCAGCTGGTCGGCATAACCCGGCACATCGGGCCGAGGCCCGACAAAGCTCATGTCGCCGATCAGTACGTTCCACAGCTCGGGAAGTTCGTCGAGCTTGTAGTGGCGCAGTTTCGCACCGAGCGGCGTGATGCGGCTTTCGCCAGCCACGGATACAGACGAACCTCCATGATTGACGGTCATTGAACGGAACTTATACATGGTGAACAGTTTGCCGTCGCGACCTACGCGTTTCTGCTTGAAAATTACCGGCCCTCCGGGCATCTTTATCTTGATGAGAATAGCCACGACCAGCAGCACCGGCCATAAAACGGCCAGACCGACGAGCGCCATCACCCTGTCAAATATATACTTTAGAAACATAGATAGCAGAGTTTATACCAGGACAGCATCCAATGCTTTCTGGAGATTGTCGGCATATTGCCGCTGGGTGCGGGATACGAGCCTGCATTTCAGAATATTCCAATCACGGATGCTCTTGGTCGTAAGCCAAACCCTGGCATACGCAGAGATGCCGATACGGGATTTTGCAAATACAAATATCAGAGTCGCAATGTCCGGGAATATGTTGACGCAATCGCGTTCGAATTCATCCTTCACTTCGGGCAGGCACTGGTCGGCAATGAGCTCGCACATGTCCAGGACCCGCTGGTAATTGGAGTCTGTCAGTGTATCGTTCGGACAATATACACATTGGGAAAGCGTGTATACGCTTATTTCCTTGAAAAGACTGACGGCAAGTCTTCTGTCATCAATGAAAGATGTGAGATAAAGAAATATCAGCAGGAATTGACTTTCGGTATTTGCTCTTTCGTACAATTCCGACTCAGGTGTAGCCAATATGCCTTCGTATCGTACGGCGACAGTATCCAGCCCATTTTTGAACATACGTTCTATATCATTCCCGAACCTTTTATATAGAAACGTTGCGAATATATGGACTCCTTGAAGCAGGCTATCCGTGATATTGTCAGATAAATAACGTCTGTCGGTCTTAAGTGCCTCGAAGATTGAATCCCGGATTAACCCGTACACATCACTATCGCCGTCATGATCGGTGAAATATTGGGCGAACGAGCTGATGTATTCCAGATCCCGGACTTCAGGATTGAAACCGGAAATGCCGATGATGGCCTGTGCCTGTTCCTTGCATCCGGCAAGAATCCCGTTTGTGATTTTCGAATCAAGGGTTTCCCTGAGAGGTGTCAGCGGATGTTTGGAGAAGATCCATCTTGCAATTGTTTCGGGTCCCAGTGCGTTTACAAACGTGCGTAACGAATCTTGAATCAGAGAGGTCTCGTTGTTTTTAAACTCGGAGCCGAGATTGCTCCACAGAGCTCTTAATTCAGTGTTCTTGCCTTCATAGGGAAGTGCGTAATCCTTGGCAACGGTCAATAGCGACTCGTACCAATGATGCATTAAGACATGCTGCAGGACGATGTCGTTGTCATCTTTATCATGCCTTGACGACACTGCATCGAACAGAGAGAGGATTGATTGCGGTTCCCTGAATCCTGTAAGGCATTGTTGCTGGACAGGAGCTATGGAATATCGATGAAGGAAATCGGCGACAAGACCGAAATCTCCATATTTCACCATCAGTGTGACCGGCAATATCAGATATTCGTATAACGCGAAAAAATCAGTTTCAAAAGATGGAGAATCAATCAATTTCAGCTTTTCTTCAAGCGACAGGGAATCATAATATCCCTCGAATCCTTCGTCACAGCGCCGGCAACGTGTCAGGGCTTTCAGAAGTTCCTTTTGTGAAAGTCTGTCCGAATCCATTATTCCGGACAAGACGTCTCTGTCGGGATTGTATGTGATTGCGAATCCGGTCCAGTCATTGTCAATGCCGAGGCTAAGGATAAACGGCACAATATTCTCGTCTTTATTTGCATTGCAATATACCCCGAGGCAATATGACAGGAAAAACTCTGCCTGCCTGTACTCGATGTCCATAACTTCGGCGTTCTCACCTGATTTGCCGATAAATCCATAAATCACATCCCTGCTCAGAATCCGATAATCGTCATTGCCACGATTGGAAAACCATCTTTCATATACCTCACGTGTATAATCCATGGCATGGTCCATGAATTCCGCATCTTTAATGGCATTGTTCACATACTCCACCAGCGGCAGCTTGAACTGCAGGTACTGGATGTTGCGGTATGCGGCTATGGCCTTAAGCTCAATGACCGGATAGTTCATCATAGCAGATTCTGTAGATTGTATTGGCAACCGTCACTGACTGCCTGGTTGTACGTTTCAATATAGGCATCCCATATTATGGTCTTATCCAGGTCGGAAGAAATCTCCATAATTCCTGTGGACTGTGTCGCGGTGATATGATATCCTACCGAAGATCCGATAATGTAGAAATCCGAATCATCAATAATAAGGAACCGGTCATGAAACAGCCAGCTGTCATCCTGGTCTCTGCCATGTATATCCTTGTTGATGTACAGTGCTGACAGCGATGTGTTTTCTTTGAACTCATCGGGAATACTTTGTTTGATGCGGGTAACGATATTTGATATCTTTTGAGGCCAGGACTGGGAAGAACCGAGAGTCAGTAAAGTAATCTCCACCCCATGATTCAGGTTGCTGAATATCTGCATGTCCGCGTCATGGATGTAGGGATCCCATATTGTGATCCCGGATGTTGCAGAAGCAATGAGGTTGGCGTACATAAGGGGAGGGTCAGTCATGCGTTGCTTACGCAGATAGAACGAATAGTTCTGTCCGTGCCGCATGTTGTCGGAAGGGGGAGATCCGGCAGCGGGATTTGTATTAACGAGGGTCGTCGGCATATTCTTCAACTGAAACGGTCAGCGACGGATCGGTCCACCAGCTTTCCAGCATATTGATGATTGTACGGCACGAAGCCTTTGGCAATTTGATGATGGTGCAGGCGCGTTTGCCGATCTCGTTGAATGAAGTGCCCATGAGCCACACCGAGTCATCGGCCACTATATACCTGTCGTGCAGCGGACATGTGCCTTTCAACAGTCTGAACCGGATGTTGCCGCCTACCTTGTCGGTATATGCCTTCAGGTTGGTGCTTATATCCTTCGCTTCCTGTTTATGCGTATCGGCCGTTTTCTTGTCCGTGTATTTGCTCGCAAGGAATTCCATGGCCGAAATAATCCGTACCGTCACATCAGACTGAGGCATGGTGAAAACGAATCGTGACAGATCGTCCAGATTGAAATAAGGGTCGGCTATGTAACACCGTCGGGAAGCACGCGCTATTATCTTTTTCACAAACGCTTTGGCCCGATTACGGTTTAGTTCGTTTTCGGTCCTGTCTTTGCTTCCGTTGAAAAAAGCGAAGTCAAGTGATTCCTCAAGCAATCTGAAAGCCAGTGTGGGCGACGACAGTGTCACGTCATTCTGACGTGGCGTCCCGGCCGAGATATTGTGGGTGATGTGCGAACCATATTTATTGACCGTATCCGAACTCCCGTCGCGATGCCGTACAGTGACCGATTTGTTTATTATCTGGGTACGTACGGAGAAACTGCGAATAAACACCATATCGGAGGCGGCATATATCAGGGTCCCCGAATCATCCTTTATCAGAACGGTCAGAGAGTCCGGTGTGTCAGGCAATTCAAAGAAATGATACCTTGCCGACAGATCCAATTTACGCGACACACAGTATTCAAACTGACCCTGACGTGTCTTATTGATGAATTCGACGTTCAGAATCCCCGAATCTTTCCGCTGGCTTAATGTGGCGTATATTCCCGGAGGTTCAGTGGAAATGGACCAATCGATGCGCCTGAAATACGGATTATACCTGATGATGTTGATATTGCCGATGAATTCCGGGAATAAAGACAGATCAACGCCGTAGCAATCGGTAGAAACGCGGGCATACTGCTGTCTTAATGTCTCGTGGTCCATTATTGCGGATTGCATGGCCCGGGACTGATCGGTCCATACGGTAACGTATCTTGAGTCCTGCCTGCGTGGGAAGCATTTGAGCATATCCGGCACTCCGGATTTGTCCTCAATCCATTGGGACGTCCTGATGTATTTCCCATCGCATATCACCATTGTGCCGCAACCATCATTCAAGATATAGTTTTCCATAGGATTGTCAAGAAACTCCCTGGTGACGGTAAACCTGTCGATAGAAAAATAGATTTTTCCTTCGCGTCCTGACTTTTGGGATGACGCTGCACGCTCCACGACGAATCCGTTTTCTGCGGTATGGAATAAGCGGCTGTAGTCCATATTGAAGTCCTGCATATCCGGCAGCAGTTCCTCAATTACGGAGTACACGAGATAGTACTTCCCGTCTTTACAGAGACTGAAAGTAATCCGTCTTACTTCTTTGCCTATTAACGAAGTCAGCATTCTTGACATAGATTTATATTATAACCAAATGACGACCGGATGAATTGAAAGTACAGTCTGAATCTGATATATTACGTAACTGGCTTATTCTTACGACGGTTAACAGCACTTGCATGATTGAAGTTGGCAGGTGTGGGTTTATATTTCTCTTTGCTGCAAATTGAATTTATTTGCCAACTTGTGGTATGTTCCTGAAAATACCTGATGCCATTGATATCCAGTCTGTCTATCAACATCACGGGACATTTGCCTCCCGAAACCTGCATACTGTTCATCATGGCCGATGACTTAGGCAACGTTACCCGTGAATCTCCATATTCCGATGTGTTTACCTGGATGATGAAACAATGCAGATCACGTACCCATGATTCCACGACATTGGAATAGTAATTTATATCTTTGTTGTACTCAGTGGCTATTATGAAATCAACATCGGATTTGAACAACGCGCGGTCCGACAGATTGCTCATCTCAAAGCAATTATACACTGAAAAATACACCCCACGCCAATGAATCAAGTCATATCGAGGTCTTATCTTCGGGACCTTTAGACGGAGTCCATTAATAAGATCGGACTCTGCAGGCGCCAAATAATTCTTCAGTCTTGGAAGAATCACGCATGTTGTGTAATGCTTTGTCCTGACCGGTAGCAAGGTCATGGTATAATTGAAAGCCTTATGGTTAATTACGATATAATTTATGCCGGTGATGATGGCAAGATTATTACTGCTGCATTGACTTGTGAGCAGGGGTAGCAATTGTATTGGTATCGACACTTCAGGAAACACAGTTAACTCCACACTGTGCCTGTTGGCATAGTTTAGCAACTCGAACAGTGTGTCCCGGTGCTGTTTGTCCAGTTTAAACCGATGTCTCAATGCATCCTCGCAATCTTTAGGATTGACCCACATATTGGCAAGTCCTATCAATTTGTCAGGCCAATTTTTAGGTTTTCCCTTATCGCTCGTATTGTCGAACACATCTATTCGGAAAATATCGGGTCTTGTACAGTCTTTGTTACCTTCGTCAGGTTTTATATTGAAAAACCTGTTTTTAGGTTTATATCCTCTCCATTCGTAATTGAACTTAATGTATGTCTCATACGCATCATTCAGAATGCAGGCGGGGTTTTGGTTCTCAGCTCCGATAGTTGACAAGACATTCAACAGATTGAAATGATGGAAATGAAGGAATACCGGTGAAATTTCGCCATTCGTCTTTTTTATTTTTAGCATGTCAAGGTGAGTGGTCGGGAATTCCGTGATATCATTTCTATCATTGTTGTATTCCGTGAAGCCGATTCCGGGAAGCTTTACATAATTCTGACGGAACAGTAATGACTTTCGTATCTGCAATGATATACTAAGAATTTCGTCGTATGAGTAATGTCCATTGCGCGAGTAATTATGGCAATCGGCGTGGCGTACTTCGCTCTTGACTAAATCCGGGCATAGTGAAAACGCCATAGACATGGACAGTTGCAAATGTCGAAACAATACTTCTATCATGTCTGACGCTATATTGGATAGAACAGTAGGAGCTATATGGTTAGGTATGTTGTGGCAATCATTAATATTCGAAGGTTTGATTTGATGTATTGTAGATTCAATCTGATTGCAAAATTTACGCAGATTATTGAAATCGCGAATCAGCAGGAAATAGGTGATTACTTTCTCCCAGAGTGAATTCATTTCCAGTGCAGTTTTGCCACGGAAAAATGATAATATCTGCACCGATGACCTAAGACGTTCTTTGGATTCGGACTTGCTTGGGGAAGTATTGGACAACGCGAGGAATATTTTGTGAGCCAGATAGGTCGATGCCCCGAACTTGTTGTTCGATATGCTTTTCACACTGCGTAACTTGTTCACCGAATCGCTGTATTCCATCGAGATAGCTTCGTCATCAAACTCCACGTTCACCATGTTTTCGAAAGGAAGATACCTGAACTCACTGCGGTTGCGGTCTACATTTTTCTTGAACTTATTCAGTAGTGCCCTTGATGCATTATGCCTGAAGTATTGGATAATAATCTTCTTACCTTGTATTTTAAGTCTGTTTGTCCCGACCTGCATTTCATAACATTCGCCATTCTCTCCAAGTTGAATCAGTCCGGTGTCGATGAAAAACTTTTTGATGAAATTGTGCATTTGTTCAGCTTTGTTATGTCTGACCATCTTTTGGCAACTGATCACGAATATCATGTCGTCCACATATCTGCCGTAATACGCCGGATTAAGGTCATCAAGCACCTTATTGTCAAATTCATGCAGATAATAGTTGGCAAGCCAGCCTGAAGATGGTAGTCCAACTGGTAGAGGAACGTTGCCGTCATTGATATCCTGAGACGATATTTTGACGGGCGTGTATTCCTGAATTTTGTCAGCATGTCGTAAATGGACAGCCTGAAGGATTCCCGTAAGAGCCTGCACTTGTCGATTCTTACCTATTATATCACGGAAAGCGGAAGCAACGTTCATCCTGACGGAATAAAAAAAACGTTTGATATCAAGGCTAACCAAGGCACAGTTATTGCCTTCGTCAAGCAATTGACCTGTCTTGATTAGTCCGTTGTCAAGCCATTTCTGATATTCTGTAAAATAAGGACGATATAACATCAACCCATCAAGACTCGTATCATCGTTCTTTTCAGCCGGATTAATGGATAATCTGTTGGCGTAATTACTGTTGGGAATTTGTTCCTCGAGCATTATTGCCACCTTCATAACCCATAATGTGGAGAGAATGTACACCTCAACCGGTGCCTGGACCATCAGATTATAATTATCTACATATAATGACTTATTTTCGATATCATTGGAATAGAACTTAACGGAATCCTTGTCTTTATTTTCATCGCCTGCTGAGTCATCTGTAAAACTTTTTGGTGCAATCCGATAGGATACCTGATTCAATAGTGTTGATACTGCAATATGGGATAAAGCCTCTTTGTCGGAATTAAGAGCATGAAACAAAGGTTTCATATTCTTTAAGAATTCGGACTTAAACGAGACGTTTTCATTACCGTTCCAAATAGAACTTTCGAACTCTGCAATTTCCCTTTTTAGCTCCAGACCGCCACTGTCATAGTAAACCATACTTTTCAGCTTGCGGTAAGCAAGATAGAAATCCGATAGTTCAATTCGGGGGAACATTATATCTGATGGATTATTTTCCGGCATGTCTTTGTGTGGTCAGTGAAAAAAGTTTGTTTATATGATCCAAAAATGAATACAAACGAAACAATTATGCATATACGGTTTCTAAAGACATCCCGCAAAGCACGTCATTCCTTGAAATTCCCGCAATACGACTTCTATACATGCATACATTATTTTGCAGCCTTACATGGGTTGCCGTAGGCCTTGGCTCCATCGGGAATGTCATGGATGACGACAGACCCGGCACCGACGATGCACCATTTACCGATTTTTATACCAGGGATTATTGTTGTACCGGCACCTATCCATGAGCCTTCGCCAACATGTACATTTCCGCATAATGTTGCATGAGGCGAGATATGGACATAATCTTCAATTATGCATTCGTGATCGACAGATGCCCCCGTATTTACAATGCAATGTCGGCCAACTTGTGCGTCCGCCTGAATAATTGCCCCCTGCATCACAACGGATCCTTCTCCAATTACCACAGAGGTTGAGATGATAGCTTGGGAATGTATTGCCGTTGCATATTCAATATCATATTTTTCGGAAATGTTTTTTCGTAATTTGTTGGATCCGATAGAAATGATAATGGGGCCCTGTACTTGCGTGTCTTTAGTGTTAAATACGGGCTTTCCATGGATTGTCAGGAAACGCGGGGCATCATCATATAAGGAACTGACATCATCGCCTTGAGATTCAATGATATCCATTATTACCTTGGCGTGCCCGCTTGCACCGAACAGATTAATTGTTGCCATTGAAGAATTCCATTGTAGCATGCCCATCCTCTGATATGTCGGCACGCTTGATAACTTTTTTTAAAGTTGTCAGTACTATTTTACAGTCCGTAATGAACGAGATGTGGTCAACGTACCAGACGTCCAACTCAAATTTCCGATGCCACGAAATGGCATTGCGGCCATGACACTGTGCCCAGCCGGTGATTCCGGGACGCACCTCGTGACGGCGTGCCTGTTCGGGAGAATAAAGAGGCAGATATTGAACCAACAGTGGGCGAGGGCCTATCAGAGACATGTCTCCTTTTAGAACATTCCATAGCTGAGGCAATTCATCTATAGAGGTAGAGCGAACGAAGCGCCCCACCTTTGTCAGCCTTTCGGCATCCGGCAGGAGATTGCCATTTTTATCGCATTCGTCTGTCATGGTCTTGAACTTGACCACCTTGAAAATATTGCCATTCTTGCCAGGGCGTTCCTGAAAGAAGAATGCCCCTGCGCCATTGTTGGCATAATGCAGCCAGACAATGACGGCAGCCAGCGGCAGTGACAGTATCAGCAAAGCACCGCCAGATATCAGGATATCTAAAGTGCGTTTAAAGAAATCACGGTAAGGTTTCATTTATACTTTTTGAGTAGCTCATTATAGTAATCCTTCAGACATTGACGGACATATCTTTGCTCGTATCGGGATTCGATGAGGGGCCTCGCATTGGAAGACATTTCAAGAGTCAATTCAGAATTAGTCAATAATCTTTCCATGGCATCCTGCAATGCTTCCACTTCGCGAGGTGGAATGATAATGCCGTTGATGCCGTTGATTATGATTTCGCGAGAACCGTTGATGTCAGTGACAATCGAAGGAAGACTCATTGCACCGGCCTCGATGACTACATTGGGGAATCCTTCACGATAGCTTGGGAAAACAAAAAGATCGGAGGCGGCAAGCCAAGGCCGAACATCTGCCTGGCAGCCAACCGATTTGATCGCTTTATTGTTTTTAATTTCAGCTAAGGTTTCAGGAGACAATGGGTCAAGATTTTCCTCATACGGGCCAACCAACAACAGGCGTGTGTCGGGATACGTTATGTTCAGTTGAGAAAAAGCTTTTACAAGTTCGTTAATTCCTTTATCTCTGACCAAACGTCCGATAAAGACGAAAGTGAAAACATTTTTGTCATGTATTTTATCAGCTTCAGTCTGTACCTCTGGTAATGCAGGATTATAATATTCTAAATCGATGCCCCTCACATTGCCGTGACCCAACACTTTTAAAGGCTTTTTGGTGATTTTATAATTAATCAAATCATTTTTGACTCCTTCTCCTTCCGGAACAAGGTGGGTAGCGCAGGAACAGGTCAGTCGATCAGTAAATATGAGAATTTTTTGTTTGAATCCAGTAGCGGTGGGGAATACAAGACCTGTGAACGTATGAAGTCTGACGGGCACTCGTGTAACCCACGCAGCCATCATGGATAATAACCCGGCTTTAGGCGTTATGGAATGTACCATTGTAGGTTTCTCCCTACGGAATGTCTTAATAAGACACAATAGACTCTTTAAATCCTTTATGGGAGAGATGTGTCGTTGCATTTCCACAGCAATTGTCTTAACCCCTTCCCGTTCCTTAATCTCATTTAACGCAGGACCTGAACTTGAGATAGCTACAATCTCATAACCGTACTGGTCTTGAAGTTCCTTCAGCAGCCCATTACAGAAAATATTTAGAGATGTGGGTATTGTCGAAGTTCGTATAATTTTAATCATTAGATATATTCAGTCTATATTATATGTTGGCCATCATAAGGTGGCAGTTATGGTGTTTGAGCCTTGTTTAGCAAAGTTTTTTTATCAGGATATGTGATCTTGGTTGTGTCTCGGAAATTGCGATAATCCCGCTATTCGTAAGCGATACTTTATTTTACTCATTCCTCTTTAGAAAGGAAGATACTCAAAAAATCATTTCTCCTCTTATTTATAATATCACTGTTATATTTTTTTGCCTCTTTAAAATTTACATGTGCCTGTTCAATCAGTTTTTCAGTATTTATTCCAAGTAAAATCTGTGCAAGCTTTTTGCTGTTTGCCTTAGGGAAAAGATATTCACTCTTTAATAATTCGGGTATCCCGGAAATATTGGATCCAATGCAAAGACAGCCTCTGCTCATGGCTTCAATCAGAGCCCTGGGAAGCCCTTCCTGTTTACTTGGTTGAATATATATATCCATTTCATCGAAGAACTCGGTGATATGTTCATGAGGAATGGCGCCGTGAAAAATAATTTTATCAGAGATTGCTAAATCATGGGCAATCTCCTTAAGTCGTGAATTGTCTCCTGCCCCGGCTAAATGATATTCAAATCTATCTATTCCTAACTTGAGAAGGCGAGCAAGAGCTATGAAAACGTATTTTTGTCCTTTATAAGGGACATCAATCGCAGCAACGGTACCTATTTTAAAGGTTATGTCTTTTGAATAAGTTTCAATTCTACCGATTCGTCTTTTTAAAGCAGATTCAACTCCGGCATTTACCTGGACATTACTACAGTTGGTTGATAATCCTTTGGTTGGATATCGATGCTGTAGGAAACTATTTGTAACATAAATTGAATGAGTGGCTTTTTTTTGAAGGGAACGCAATTTGAGATAATTGACGGGAGCCAGAAATTTCCCCAATATATTATAATTCCAATATGCTTGCCATGGACAGCCTACAACAACATTGCATACCGGTTTGCCAAATTTCCTTGCAGCCTTGATAACTTCACCACAATGCATGGAAAAAACATGTACGATGCAGGCATCAGCGCGTTTAACCGCATTCTGTATTATAGGACGATTCCTATAAGGACCGAGTATAAACGATTTAGGAGAATTAATCTTCTCTACAAATATGAATTCAACGCCATCCATATTTATAGGATCATGTTTTGAAGTTTTGACTCTGTTCAGATGTGCTATGCAGATTAATCTGTCGCAGAAAGGTTTATATCTGCTAATAGAAGCTTGCATTTCATTGTTATAGTAATTGGCTCCGTCAAAATCAACAGTAGCCAATCCGGAGAAAAGAATAACCATATTATAACTGTATGACTTTTATTATTTTGGCTGGAATTCCACTGACAATGGAATTTGAAGGTACATCTTTCACAACTACCGAGTTGGGTGCTATGACAACATTATCTCCGATATGAATAGGTCCTATAACCTTGGCCCCAATCGCAATTTCGACATTATTACCGATAGTGGGGCCATCCGGCAGGCCTGTCTTATTGCCGAGAACGCATCCTGATGATAACGTGCAATTATCCCCCATAGACTTACAATTGGCATATACCCCCCCCCTATAATGGGGAATGTAAAGCCCTGGACCGACTTTGTTTACCTCAATCCACAGGCCATATTTCAATCTCATCCTGCGGTAAATAAGGGTATAGTATATGTAAAGACAGTATTCTAAAGGACTTTTATGCTTGTTTGTGTAAAACTCAAGATGTCTTAAAACTTTCAAGAATTTCACGACTTTGTAATTTTCATCTCCGAGCAGTCTGCCTAATAAAATGGGGCGTCGTAAATTATATCGACTTCTATCCATGGCAATAGCGCGCTGCAGAGCCGCTTTAGTATCAATTTTCATTTTTTAATAATGTACCCTCTTGTATACCAATAAATTGGAAGCGCAAAGTAAAATAGCGCCCTGACAACACCGATAAAGGAATTACGAGGAATTTTTAAGGAAAACCAGAAGAACACTAATATAAATGCAACTAATGCTGTATTTCTTGCCGATACTGCATTTTTAAGCCTACCGAACAAGGCGGTGACTATGTATCCGAAAAATCCCATTAACAATGCCCCAAAGTACCAGAAGTTGACGTAAGCTTCTGCAACCATGGAATAAGCGGTCCCGAATGATGTACCTTGCTCCTCTGTCAACCAGTCTCCTAAATTAGCATGTAATCTGGCCGGATGCATTTCCCAAAAACCTAAATTGGGAATTATGGAGGTAAAAGAATATGCATAACTTGAGCCAAAGCGATAATCTCCTGTCTGCGACACAATATCGTCTGTCCATATCAGACAGTACATTGTTCTACCCATTTCTGCAATTGCGTCAGCGACGGGATTATCATATTCTTCGGTTTGGACTGTAAAGGTATCTTCGAAATTGCGTGCTGTATTGACTCTCATTTTAGAAATCCAGGCAAGTAATACCAACACTACCAATCCAGCTCCGGCTATTGCAATCATATCTTTTTTTGTGAATCTCTTTACAAGATAATTTTGCAAAATAAGAATTAACGCCAATATAATGACAGCTTCAGTTCGTCCGCCGGTAACCAATATTATCGTACAGTTCAATAAGAACACAATATTGATGACAAGTCGTTTCTTCTTAGAAGATCGATATCCCATAAACAAACATATCAATGCCGGAATAAAATAGTCTGCAAGTATTCCGGTTATATTGGATAAGCCTATTTTTTCTTTTTCTTCATATATAGCGCCATATCCGTATGTCATGGACAGAATTGCTCTGTGAATCAGTTCGTCATAATAGGGATATATTGAAATAATCGCAAGAAACCACCCAATCCGGATTATGCGTTTATTTTGATAATCGTTATGCGCGCAATATCTTATCCTTCGAGTTTGTTTAGTATTATAGGATAAAGAGCCTATCTGGAAGAAAGCCAGAAATGAAAAAGTTATCAATTGAGCATTGAAAACGTCTTCGGATGTGATTCCATAAAATCCGACTAAGTCCTGATCCGTTATAATATCAAATGGATACATCAGTGACTGTCCTGCATGAAATATATACATCACTATAAGAAAGATAACGTATGGTGATATAAGTTTTTGTCCATTGTGCAGAGACAAATAAATGCTGTATGCAAATTGTAACAATCCAATGGTCCCTACAATTTTAAGATTTTCATATTGTGGAATTTGGACATACAATCCATATACAATATAAAACAAAACGAATACAAGCAACAGGACAATGCCAACTCTCTTAGTCATGTCTGTGAATTATAAATTGTGCAAAATTGTTTTGCGATATCTTTAATGTCAAACCCTTTGTCTCGTATTTCCTCGGTTGTGTCCGTTCTTATATGATGATTACGGATATGGACTGTGCAATCCACCCATTTTTGAATAGGATCGTCTAATGATAGAAATCGAATGTCAGGGGTTAAGGCTATATCCCTGGAGATTGTATCGGATGCAAGAACCGGCACTCCTGCTGCCTGGGCCTCAACTAACGAAACCGGGAGTCCTTCAAACAGCGATGGCATAATGATGACGTCAATAGCTTGAAGTACCTTGTCTACATCCGATCTCAAGCCGGCGAATATAACCTTTGATTCCAAACTCCGTTCATGAATCTGCTCTTTTATAGACATCTCCAGTTCTCCAGCTCCGACAAGCAAAAGTTTGGAATCAGGTATCGCTTTAAGAATCTCAACAAAAAGCGTGATCAGATAATGGTGATTCTTGACGGGAATGAAGCTCCCGACATGTCCAACTACAAATTCATCGCGGAACCCAAAGATTCGGCGCATTTCTTGTCTTGTGGTTTCATTAAATTTGTATCGAGACACATCTATTCCATTATTTATCATTAAGGCCTTTGATCTGACCCCCGTCCATTTGAAAAGCCAATCCAACGCCTTATCGGAACAACCCAGATAATGTGTTGCCAGTCTTTTGATCTTCAGCTTATTTAAATTATGTAGAATATGATGTAATAACCGCCCTTTCAAATTCTGTTTTACCGATGATGAATGAGAATGAATAATTCTAATCGGGATATTGTATTTCTTGGCATATTCCAAAGGTTCGACGGAGGTCAATGATGACACATGCAGATGTACGGCCGAATATTGGCCGGCATTTCGTGCAAAGAATCTATCAAGTGAACATTTATAGGCTTTAAGACCTTTACAGCGCGGTGGAATATAATATATCCGTGCACCGAGTTTTTTAGCTTCTTCTTCATAATCCCCGTTTGCAGCGGTGAGCAAGAAATCAAATTGCACTTGCTGCCGGTCCATGGCCCGATACAGGTTCATTACGAAAGTCTCGAGACCGCCTCTGCCCAATTTCCCGAATATCTGTAAGACTCGCTTCATCTTCTTAATGAATTAATAACAGCCCTTACGACTCTACCTATATAAGGATGTAACAGCCCCCGTCCATCTATCACACACATGCCGTCATGAATATTCAGGGTATGTAATCCTAAATGATAATGAGAATTAAAAGGATAGATTGATGCCACATTCTTGAACCTGAATCTGTCGGTCGATTCATCAATTTCAAGTTCCTGTATACATACACCCTTGCCATATTCGCCGTTGCAATCTTGGGCGGGTCTGTAAAGCCTTCCATCAATTATAAATGGAGAACCTGCATTTCGGGCAACAGAAGAATCAAAGGTGTAGTCATACAATGGTCTTGCTTTCAGATTTTCATTGTTAAATTCTAAGATTTGTAATCTGTTTCCATTCGGATCAGGTAACGAAGTCGCAAGAATATAATTTTTATCGCCATATTGAAGAATTGTCGCGTCTGTAAGTGGCAAATCACATACGACATCAAGAAAATGCATTTCATCGGTTTCCGCATCATAACTGTATGCTGAACTTTTGCCTGATGCCGAATTCTCCGGAATGACAATAATCGAATCTTCATTTCGAAAAATCATAGGAAAAGACAGATGTGTCGGCAAATCCAGAATAACCTTCATGGAGAGGAGCTTAAAAGTTTTTCTGTCGACAATTAATTTGGCAATTCGACCTTTGTTTATTTCGTAAGATAATTCTTCAACAAGAAGAACGATTTCATTCTCTGTCACTCTCAGAATAAAAGGATCGGCATACCATCTTGATTTATCGTCATAATGCATCCATTTAACCCGAGAATAATCTCCAGATAAAACATTCTTTAATGAAGCTTCCTCAAAAAACGCCAGATTCCAGCGATTTCTATTAAGATTCCGTATAGGGTTCATTGTGACTAATATTTGTGATTTAATAACTGCCAGATTCTATAAAAGAATGGTTTAACATCGTGTTTATCAAACTCCATGTAGCAATCTGCAGTAATTAACGTTTTAAGCCACTCTGAAACTGTTATTTTTTTTCGACATAATAAAAAAAAGTCGTCGAATTCAGGTAATACTCTTTTAGTGACTGACACTTTAGAGTCCAGCTCAATAGCACTTAAGCCGACTGTATTATATCTGAACCATAGATATGGGAGATTTATTCCCGCAGACGTAACACATATTGAGTTACCGTCATTGCGCAGATTTATTTCCATAAAATAATCGCGTCCCTGTTTATCCCGCAAAAATTCCATGCTGAATAAACCGGAGAAACCTATGGCTTTAAGATAATCGGAACATTCTTTTGAATATTTAAATCCAATTGTGTCTAATGATTGGTAAGACAGATAACCTGTATTTGATGTTTCGGATGACCTTATTATTTTTGAGACTCCGGGTATAATTATATGTTCTCCGGCATTTAACGATAATCCTATGAGCTGAAATTCATAATCCTTTTCTATGAATTGCTGAATCTGGAAGTCGCGAGATTTATGATCGAGTCCCAGATAATTTTCCAGTTCTTTCTTTGATCGGCATACGGCGATGTCGGATTTTGCACCGTCCTTGCTTACCAAAGGTTTGATAAAACAGGGGAATTCAACATCATTCGGGTTATCCCATGTTTTAGGCACTGGCAAGCCTTTAACAACAGCCAAATCCAACATGAGGCGTTTATTCATTATTGCGGTAAGACTTCCGGCACCATGAGACGAATTAGGAAAAATAAAAAAATCTTTAAGTTTATCGGAATCTCTGTCAATTATAGAGGCGACTAAATCACTGCAACAAATAATAATAACCTTGTGTCCTTTATCTTGATGATTGGAAAGCAGGTATTGCGTCAGTTCTTCTGATTTCTGCAGGACCTTGAAAGACGATATATATTTGCTTTTAGCTACGTATGAATGTCTTGAGTCTGAAATTATTATAACATCACTTTTGATTCCTTTTCTACCTAATGACCGGATAACACCAAGAGTGTTATGGTGATCGCCGCCAATAACGATGCAATTATTTTTCATTGCCCAGAAACGATTGCAAATATTCTTTTGAATCAGCCACAGCCTTTTCAATCTTGGATTTTGTAAGGCTATAATCTATCTTGCTATTGCTGATATTGATATTTGCATTATTAAGCAGTAGTCTATGCTTCAAGCCTGCTATGGATAATAAAGATGTCAATCGATTGTTTGCAATATTTGTGGAACATGTCCAGAATTCCTTTTCAAATATTATAGAAAATGCGGTTCCATGAAATGAATTTGTGACTATATATTTGGCATCCTTAAATAACCTCAAGAACCCCAATGGTGTTGCCATTATTTTTTTTGAGACATTTGGTAGATTCTTTTGGGAAGAAGAAATGCAGTAGATTGGTAAGCCGGTTTCCTCTGACAACTTTGTCGCCACCTCTAAGGCTAAACTCGAATCACCCACAGCATATATCAAAATGTAATCGATAGAAGGAACAACCGCTTTCTCCAGTTCAGAAAATGAAATCCATTCTTCTTTTTTAAGCAAAAACACCGGATCAACAACGGTGGATATTTTTTGTTTTATATAGGGCTGTAGCAAATTCCTGGTAGAGTCTTCCCGTACAGAAACGAAATCCAACCTGTTGATGAAAGGAAGTATCTGATGCTTCATTTCGGCAGGTAATGGATTTGGGAACATCCCACTTGGAGCATACGAACATTTCAGTGTGTCTTGATTTACAAATCCAAGGAAGTATGCTGGATCTCGATATGCGTTATTGGAATACCCCCAAATCTGATCACTGCCGCATATATAGCAATCAGCTAAGGGATGAGTGTTAGTTAATTCTTTATAATCAGTATATTTTTTTTCAGAAAGACTTAAGTATCGATTACAGAATTTTTTAAAAATTCTTATTTTTTTTTGTTTTGATGGTGCTTTGACAAGCAGATATATAAGTTTAAGAATAATGGATTTATTAAACCGCTTATTTGCTACGAACAACAAACTCTGATCATATACGATATAATAAGGTCTATAATCAATGATATCCACTTCATGCCCCAAATGATGTATATATGTTTGCAATGCGTATGCTTGAAGAACGGCACCATAATTCAGAGGGCAATGCATCGTTATTATATCAACTTTCATATCAGGTCTCTTTAGTGTGTTCTTTCAGAAGTTGAATATTTGTTTTGGAAAAGAGAGTCCCCCCCCAATCTGGCCATTGCTTTTATTTAATAGTCGCTTTGATGTTGTGGCCTGTGCATGTATTCAGTTTCTCATAACCGGGAATTAAAAAACAACCGATCAGACATCACTCTATGTTCTTTTGTTTAAAATCGTTCTGAAGAATTTTATTCCTCTGGGTCCGAGGACGTTTCGTAGTGCCTGTTTGCCGCCGGATGCTTCTATTACTTTGTTAATAATTGTGTTTTTAATATCTTTGTCGGCATTCCAATAAGCTTTCAATGCATTCGCCTCATCATCCGTATCTGTGAAGCATTCGAATAAGATAGGCGAGTCCGTTAAATTCGGATTTACAAATGTTTCATATACGTTCTTGAATTCCTCTTTGTCTGATGCCGAGATATAAGTGAAGCCGAGGTTTTCGGCATAATCTTTAAGTAACGTTTTTGACATATTGCCAAAGTGTCCGCCTGCGGCAATATATTTGTCTGCATCTTTGCCAAAGATAGATCCTGTATGATAATGGTTACGGAACTCTTGACCACGGCCGTTGTTTATTACCATTATCCGAACATTGCTGCCGACATGACGGTTCCCTATGCTATTCATGTCATAGAAGAATGCAAGGTCTCCGAATACACCGAAATATAGACGATTATGATTTATGAATGATGCGCCAAGCATAGATGAGACACCACCATCAATTCCAAACCCACCTACATTTGCAAATGAATGGACATCTCTTGGAAGATTGAACAGGTTCCAGGATCGAATGCTGTTTAATACTCCAAAATGTATTTCGCTTCCGGACGGCAGCTTGTCATATAGTTGCGATGCAATCCATACATTAGAGAATGGAATTTCGGGGAGTCTGGCTCTGATAGCCTCGTCAAGCTTTTGACACTCCATAAGATAGTCTCTCTTTATGTCAAACTCATCTGGTGTATAATACTTGAAGAAATCGATTTCGGACATTTCAAAAACGTATGTCAGTTTCTTGAATTGGTCACGTATCTCGCCATCTTCAGATACTCGCCATACATTTTTTCTTACCATATTTCCCAAGGTAGCATAGTCAGCAGATATTTCTCCGATATGAATACACAAATCTAAAACATTGATATTTGTATATTCTGCTTTTTCCTGAGATCCAAGTAACGCATAATTCATGCGATATTTCCCATAATAACCACTTGTATTATCACAGAAGCAAACTGCATCGTGAGCGGCGCAGAAATTGTCTACAGCCATGGTTAGTTCAGGCGTGAACGTAGCATGGGATCCTACGAAAACACCGATTCTTCCCTTTGGTAATTTCGGGAAGGAATCAATCTTTGTATAATCTAAACAATGAATAGCGCGTACAACTGGAAGTGAGTTGACATGGAAATCTCGAATATACAGCGTGTGAAGATTGATATGTACCGGACCACCGCCATGGCGGAATAATTCGTTTATGGCTTGATTGATTTTTAGCTCTGTATAATATGCATCCTCGTCAGTATATGTCGCCCTTATATGGGTGCTATATCTAACAACATCATTAGGTATTACGCTCCTATCTATTACCTGAGCATGAAGATGACCTATCTTATTTTCATCTTGTGTGCCGGTAATAGCAAGAATCGGCAATTTCCGATAATATGCCTCTGTTAGTCCGCTGGGGTAGTTGCGGGACGCAGTCGCCCCTGTACATGTTATCACGACGGGTTCTCCTGTTTCTGCTGCTATACCGCAGGCCATGTAAGCTGCGGAACGTTCGTCAACGCACGAGTACATTTCAAAGAAGGGATCGCTTTGCAGACTTGCAACTAATGATAGATTTGTTGTGCCTGGACTTGCAATCACTCTTTTTATGTTGTGCGCTTTAAGAAGCGCCAAGAGAATCAGAACGGATCTTTCGTTTGCATAGAATTTATTCATAGATTTGTTGTGAATCCTTTATGAAAATTAATTATTCATTTCAATTGCCTTCTATTTTTCCTAATAAATGGCTAATGACAAATCTGCTTTCTGATTTAGTCACCATGAGAGGCCATGCAATTAGTAAAAATAGGGCTAAATACATTGGAATCATCCAAATGGATACAAGTTTAAAGCTATTACAAGATATATCAATGACTATAACTGCGCCCATTATAATCATTAAGACAAATGCCCGACATGAAACTTGTTTGAAAAAGTTTAAGCTTGGAAAATTCTGTTTCCTCCTTAAATATATTAACCTATATACATGCAGAACTATTGAGAGCCCTATTCGAGCAATAAGCACTATTACGGGAGAATATCCAAATTTGAGGATTATGTAAGATATCGGAAGATAAAGAACCGTAAATGCTGTTAGCCAAAGAGTATATTTCTTGATGTCTCCGATGGCCTGTGCTCCGGTCCATAGAGGTCCAGATAAAGCATCGGCCATACATACTGCTATGGTTATACAAGTAAAAGGTACTGCATATTCTGGCACATCAGTTAGCCATATATGTAACACACTATTACAACATATTATAATAGGAGCACCGAATATATATATTAGAATAAAAGAAAAACGGGCTGCCCTGAATATTAATGATTGAAAATATTCAATGTCTTCAGTAGCGTATGATTTTATAATTTGAGGATTGAAAGCCGTCTGTATATTTGATACTAATGACGTTACCGCAGCGCTGACTTGATGCGATACACCCATGGCAGCATTGACTACCACTCCTCCAAATATATTAAAAAGTATATTTATGCCTTGCCCGGCACATACATTTCCTATACCCCCAATCATATTCCATGTTGAAAAACTTGTAAGTTTCACAAACATTTTTTTATTCCAAAATCTAATATATTTACATTCTCTAAAGGAATAATTACAATAACCCTTATAAATCAAATATATAGTTAATGAACTTATTGAAAGCAGTAATGAATATATCAACAAACGATTGGAACTAAATAATCCTAAGCTAAGAACTACTCCAAGACGTAAAAACGCTTCACCAATACTTGCATAGGAAAAAAATGCCATCCTTTCATGGGATATAATCGAAGATGTATATGGAATTTGCAGAATTTGTATTATAAAAGTTAAAATTGAGAATTGATATACCCAATTAACTGTCGCCATATTTTGGTGTGCAAAATTCATCCTGTAATTAATAAACCATAATCCTAACGTCTCAGCCAGAATAATGATTCCCAATGCAATAATAAATTGCACATTTATAATCATGGAAAATGTTCTCTTTAAGAGAACTACATCTCCCTTACCAATATGAAATGACAAGAAGCGCTGATTTGAATTAGTCATTGCATTGCTTAGGAAAGAGAATAATATTACGACACCTCCCACGACATTATAGGTTCCGTAATCTTCTACTCCCAAGAGCTTCAATAATTCTCTGAAAGTAAATAAAGATACAGCCATCATTACCAACATCCTAAAGTAAAGGAAGATGGTGTTTTTTGCAATGCGCTTAGTATTTTCAATATGATTGAACAAGACGCTTTTTAATCAATATAATGCGTAGTGGGTATACTCGGCAGCCAGCTGGCGCTGGGACTTGGAAGAGGGAGTGAGGTCAATGCTCAATGGGCAATGCGGAATGCCATTGTGGGCGTCGAGGACGGCGAAGATGAGGCGGGTCAGGGCTATGGTCCAGGGGTTGGTGACGGCGGGGGAGAGTTCCTGATAGCGGGTGCGGGCGTCGAGGGCGGCCGTCATGTCGCCGAGGATGTGGTTGGCGCCGTAGAGCAGGGCCTGAAGCTTGGCGTTGAGCTTGCGGTTGCCTACCTTCGCCACGGCCATGCGGCGGGTGAAGACATTGAGTTTGGCGAGGAGGGATTGCGGAATGTCTGAGCCGGCATGGAACAGGCGCATGGCCTGAAGCAGATGCGGTATGAAGGCGTCGATCTGGTCGTTGGCGCGGGTGGCGTGGCGGGAAAACTCAAGCACGCGGACGTCGGTGTTGCGGATGTTGAAGGCGACGGTGCCGACACCCTGACAGATGCTGAGCACGATGTCGCCTGACTTGCTTTTGGCTTTGGGCATGAAGCGGCCGATTAGGCCGGGGAAGTCGCCGTTGACGACTTCGACAAGGTCGCCGTCGTCAAGGTCAATGTCCTGGAGAGGGTAATACGGGAGGCAGTTGTGGTAGGCGCGGGCTATGTTGCGGAAGTTGGCCATGTCCTGTTCGGAAACGGTGGCGTACCGTTCCTCTGAGCCTCGGTCAATTAGGAATGAGAAGCCGTTGTCTTGGCCGCACAGCCGTTTTACGTCGTCGAAGTCGCCGCGGACGAAGACGTAGTGGAATGTGAGGTTGGCGGTGCGCAGGTGCAACTGGCCGTTGTGTGTTTCGTGCACCACGTATGTGGGAGCAAATAGCTCAAGAGAGACGTCGGAGGCGCTGTTGAAGCGGTCCACGGTCTTTTGCGCCTGATGGCACGGGGTGGTGGCGATGTGGTTAAGAACGTACCAGGACATGGGGCAATGCGGAATGCGGTGTGTTTTGGCGGGTGGCGCGTGCCCTTGAGGGACAACGACTCCGTCGTTGAACAGAACGGCTCCGCGACTGGGGAAGGGGGGCTGCGGTATGGGAGAGAGGAGGCTGCGCTATGGGAGAGAGGGGGGCTGAGATATGGGAGAGAGGGAGCGAGCCTGTAGTTCAGGGTGTTCCTTTACTTGGCGTGACAGTTGGATATGTCTTTGATACACAATGTAATAAGATAATCCAATTGCCAAACTTCCGAAAAGTGGCGATGTAATGCCACTTAAATATTGCTCCGGTTCCTTCTGCTTAAGTGAGAACCAATAGCAAAATTACGAATTTTATTTGACATATCGGTTATAAACGGGGGAGAAATTTATGCAATGCGCAGGACAGTGAGGCTCGCTGAAGCTCACCGCCGGAACAAAAGCAGACGACACAAGGACACAACAAAAGCAGACGACACAAGGACACAACAAAAGCAGACGACATAAGGACACAACAAAAGCAGACGACACAAGGACGCAACAACAAAGGCGACACCGTGGTGCCGCCTTTGTAAGGCTTGATGCGCGGGGCTCAGGCTTTCTTCATCTCTTTGGCCCAGGTGTCCTTGAGGCCGATGGTCTTGTTGAAGACGGGATGGCCGGGGGTGGAGTCCTTGTCGACAACGTAGTAGCCGAGGCGCTGGAACTGGTAGTGGTCGCCGGTCTGGATGCGTTCGGCGAGCCAGGGTTCAATCATGGCGTTGTCGCGCACGCGGAGCGAGTCGGGGTTGAGCAGGTCGCGGAAGTCGCCTTCTTCGGCGGAGGGGTTCTCGACGGAGAACAGGCGGTCGTAGTCGCGTATCTCGGCGCGTGTGGCGGTAGGTACGGACACCCAGTGCAGGGTGCCTTTCACCTTGCGGTCGGCGCCGGGAAGGCCGCTGCGCGTGTCGGGATCGTATTCGGCGTGTAGTTCGATGATGTTGCCGTCGGCGTCCTTGACAACGCCGTCTTCCTTACACCTTATTATATATGCTCCCTTGAGACGCACTTCTTTGCCGGG
>CAJKBH010000002.1 GCA_905198125.1 uncultured Porphyromonadaceae bacterium | reverse complement strand
TAAACCACAAACAGTAAACATACCAAACCGAGTCAACCTCTTTCAGGAACAGACATGAGTTTATATAGTTTCTCAAAATTATTCTTGCCTTATCGAAAATTAGTAGTAAATTTGTATTTGTAAGAACCATTATCCCTATGAATATCCTACCATTCCAGACCATAAAAGAGAAAATCATAACAATAAACGATCTGCCTGTAATTCTTGACTTCGATGTTGCTGAATTATATGGAGTCCAGACAAAAGAAGTCAATCAAGCAGTTAAGAATAATCCAAACAAGTTTCCCGATGGATATGTCTTTAAACTTGATGATAAGCAGGTTACCGATTTGCGGTCAAAAAATTTGACCGCAAACAGTAAAAGTAGAGTAGCTCCTAAAGCATTTACAGAAAAAGGGTTGTATATGCTCGCAACCATATTGAAAGGAGAAGTCGCTACCGACACCACCATATCAATAATAGAAGCATTCGCTAAACTTCGTGAACTTTCTCGTACGATTGGTGAGCTTTCGGCAAATCCCGGACAATATGAACAACGCTCGCTAATGCAGAAAAGCGGCGAAATAATGGCAGATCTCTTTGGCGAAGATATGCAGACCAACGAAACTGAAACCGAGATTGAACTGAATTTCGCAGTTCTAAAGCTCAAACATACAATCAAGCGCAAGGGTAAATAACTTGTCGTTGCTATGGTTTAGATAGTTCGCGGAAGGACGCCTTCACGGGTGATCTTGACAGGCGCGATGGTGCCGTCGGCGTTAAACTTCAGGCGGTCGATGCAGGTGTGACGGTGGTCGCGTCCGTCATCGCCCAACGGGCGGCGGTGGTACACGATATAGTATTCGTCCTGCCCGGGAATCTGAATTACCGAATGATGCCCGGCACTTGTAGCCACTTCAGGGTCGGAATAAAGTATCTTTCCGACACGCTCAAAAGGTCCGTACGGGCTGTCGGACATAGAGTAGGCTACGGAATAATCCGGACCTCCCCATCCTCCTTCGCTCCACATGAAATAGTACTTTCCGTTGCGTTTCAGCATGAACGGGCCTTCGGTATAACCTTGGGGTGTGACTTCGCGGTAGTAGCTTCCGTCCTTCCAGGGCTGCAGGGCCGTGAAGTCGTCGTTGAGGCGCACCATATTGCAGTGTCCCCAACCTCCATAATACATATACCATTCTCCGTCGTCGTCCTTAAACACGTACTGGTCGATAGGCTGTGCACCATTCACTATCTCGTTGATGAGCGGACGGCCGAGAAGGTCACGGAACGGCCCCTCGGGACGTTCCGCCACAGCTACTCCAATGCCTCCGATTTCTCCCTCATGCACATCGTTGGCCGAGAAAAACAGATAGTATTTACCGTTGTTTTCAACGATTGCGGGCGCCCACATACACTTGTGCGCCCATTTCACCCTATCAGTGTCGATTATGGCATGATGGCGTTCCCAGTTGACAAGGTCTTTCGATGAAAAACAATCGATGAAAGTCTGTCGCTCATAGAGATCGCTCCATGTAGGATAAATCCAATAAGTATCACCGAAAACAACACCCTCCGGATCGGCATACCAACCTTCGAATACCGGATTTTTAGCCTGCAACGTGGCTGAAAGCGTGAGTAGTCCTAATAATATCGCAATTCTCATGTTTTTTCGTCTATATTAGTTGTTGTTCAGGTCCAGCGACACCCTTACCACAACCGGGAAATGGTCGGAAGGTGTGCGGGCCACGTAGCGGCTCACCTCTATCTCCTCGGGTGCGTCATTGGCGTTTACCCGCTTGCTGTTCTCGGGTGTACGGTAGGTGTCGGTCAACACTCCGTACTTAAGCACCTTGACATCGGGCGTGACAAACACATGGTCGATGCGGCTGTCGGTGTAGCCGTCAATCCCGTAATTGTTGAACGTGCCGTTCAGGGCATAACGCAACTGCGCGACCTCGTATGAATCCAGCAGATCGCCCCCTGCGGTAATGGTACGGTACGACGGGCTGGTCTGGTCCACATTGAAGTCGCCTGTCACAAACGCCGGGCAGCCCCGGCCGAAGCCGTCGATGCGGCTGCGCACCAGCTTGGCGCCCTCCACACGGGCCTTCTTGCCGACATGGTCCATGTGCAGGTTGAACATCACGAACTCCCGGCCGCTTTCCTTATGACGGAACTTTCCCCACGAGCATATCCTCGGGCAGACGGCGTCCCAGCCAAGGCCCGGCTTGTCGGGCGTCTCCGAGATCCAGAAATCGCCGTGATCCAGCAACTTGAACTTCTCGGTATTATAGAATATGGCCGAATGCTCGCCGGCATCCTTGCCGTCCTCGCGTCCCGCGCCGATGTAATCGTACCCCGGCAGCAGGGCCTTAAGTTCATCCAGCTGGGTCTTGAACCCCTCCTGTGTGCCGAAGATGTCGAACTCATGATACCTGATCAGTTGTCCCAACACCGGGCATCTGCGTCCCCATCCGTTGCCGGCCTTGGTGTCGCCGTCGTTCAGCTGTCGCAGGTTATAGCTGGCCACGTTGAATACAGCTTTTTCAACAGCAGACATGGTGCTGCCTGAACCCGACAGCACCATGATAACCATAACCAATCCAAAAAATATTCCTAACTTTTTCATCATGTAGAATCTGTGTTATTCCGACTTGCTCATATATTATTGAGCAGGTCGATTTTACCCTCGTTCACCAGCTTCAGCACCAGTTCGCCGAACAGTGTGTTCTGCCATGCGAACCATGCGCGGGTGAAGTCGGACGGATCATCCTTATGGAAGGATTCGTGAATGAAACCGGTGCCGGCCTCGGTGTCCATCACGCTTTTAAGGCACTGCGCCACCTCGGCATCGTCGGTGCTGGTGAACGCCTTCATCATCAGGCTCATGGGCCAGATATAGTCGTAACCCACATGCGGGCCGCCTATGCCCTCGCCAGCCTTTCCCTTGAAGAAATAGGGATTGCTGTCGCTCCAGATGAAGCGGCGGGTGTTCTGATATATCGGGTCGTTTACGTCCACATCACTCAGATAAGGCATTGACATCAGGCTGGGCGCATTGGAATCGTCCATCAGAAAATGATTGCCGAATCCGTCGCACTCAAAGGCATATATTTTGCCATAGACAGGATGATTGTACACGGCATGTTTCTGCAACGCATCCTCCACCTCGGAGGCCAGTGCGCGACACTCGGCGCTCCTGCGTGCGTCATGGTTCACCGTATCCAGAATCTCGGCCGCCTTGCGCAGTATGGACACCGCGAAGAAATTGGAGGGCACCAGGAACTGCAGGGTCGTGGCGTCGTCCGACGGACGGAAGCTCGACGCGATCAGTCCGCACGGTTTCACCGGCGTTCCCATTCCGTTATTGCTCAGAGTGTCGAAAGCCCGCTCCGTCTTACGCATGAATTTGTATTTGCCGTGTCCGTCGCGACGCTGCTGCTCGCGGAAGGTGGTCAGAATGTTGTCCACGGCCTGGATCCACGCCTGGTCGAACACCGACGCGTCGCCAGTCACCTTCCAGTACTCGTAAGCCAGCCGCACCGGATAGCACAGCGAGTCGATTTCCCATTTACGCTCGTGCACCTCCGGCAGCATGTCGGTCACATCCGACTGCCATTCGCCACCGGTGGGTCCGTCGTTGAAGGCATTGGCGTACGGGTCGATGTTGATGCACATCAGCTGACGGCGTATCACTCCCTCCAGCATCTTGCGCAGCTGCGGGTCGGAATTGGCCAGCTGCACATACGGCCACACCTGCGCTCCGGAGTCGCGGAGCCACATGGCGTGGATGTCGCCCGTATATACGAAGGTATCGGGCTTGCCGTCCTCGCCTGTCCTGTAATGCACGGTGGTGTCGATGGTGTTCGGAAAACAATTCTCGAACATCCATGCCAGTTTGGGATTCGTCAGCAGGGATTTCACCCTTTTTATCTCCCGCTCCACGGCATCGGAGTGGAACAGACGCTCCTTCTTCGCGGGCCGCTGACACTTATATGCGGCGCGGTCCACACGGCTGACCTTGACATTGTCCGGCTGGCAGATGCACGTCTCCGACGAATACGCCGGAATTGCCGTCGACAGAGCCAACGCCCCTGTTAATGTGATTATAATTCTGTTCATGATATCTGGTTCGTTTATCTGGTGGCAAAGTTACATGTATTCCTATATTAATCTGTATGCCTAAACGACAAGAATGTCGTTATCCCTGAATACATGCGACACCATACAAAAATGTCACAAACGGAAACAAAACCGGATTACGCCTCTTTCTTCGCTTCCACCAGCGAATTATCGCAACATTTGTTGCGGTTGCGGTAATCCTTGGGCGTGGTGTGGAAGCGCTTGTCGAATTCCTTATAGAAATGTGACCGATTTGTAAAACCGCTGCGGTAAATGATTTCCTGAACGGTATAGGATGTTGTCTGCAGCAGTTTCGCGGCGTAACTTATGCGGTGGTTCTTGATGAAATCGTTCGGGGGCAGCCATCCCATTTCCTTGAACTTGCGGTACAGGTTCCGGACACTGATCTTCATGTGTGCGGCCAGATGGTCGGGCGACAGCTCGCTGTCCTCGATGTGCGCGTCGATGAATTCGGTTATCTTGTCCAGATAATCCTTGTCCTCGCGGTGTATCAGCTTGCCGTTGTTGAACTCGAACGCGCTGGCCGAGGTGTTGTAATATTCCTTCAGCCGGATCTTGTTCTCAAGCAGACGTTTGGCCACGGCGCGCAGATAGTTCAGGCTGAACGGCTTTCCTATATAGGCGTCGGCGCCGGCCTCGATGCCCTCCACGCGCTCGGCATTGCTGGTCTTGGCCGACAGCAGAATAAGCGGAATGTGCATGGTGTGTCTGTTGCACTTCACCCGGCGCGTGAATTCCAGTCCGTTCATGCCGGGCATCATGATGTCGCTTATAATCAGGTCCGGCGACAGCTGCGTGATGCAGTCCAGACCCTCCTGGGCATTGCCGGCCACCACCACGTCGTAATCGGCCAAAGTGTCGCGTATCATGGTGAGTATCTCGGGATTGTCGTCTATCACCAATACCTTGCCCAGGTTCTCCTTGAGTTTGGCTGCCGAGGCCACCGGTTTGGCGGTATCCACCGAAATCTCCGGGAGCTTCACTCGCTGCGGCGCTTCCTTCACGCTCGCGGCATCCCCGTCGACGTTGACCTCAAGCTGCGGCAACGTCACGACGAACTCGGCGTACTCCCCTACCTCGCTTTCAATCTCGATGCGTCCCTGCAGCAGTTCGGTCATGCTGTGACAGATGGCCATGCCGAGTCCGTTGCGGTGCGATATTCCCTTCACGGCGTTTTCCTCAACATTGTCCAGCACGCTGTAGCGGTTGAAGATACGCTCGCGGTCCTCGGGAAGGATTCCTTTGCCGGTATTATAGACGCTGAGCCTCAGTTTACCGTCCACTACCCGAAGCCTCACCTTGATGGTTCCTCCCGGGCTGGTATATTTGAATGCATTGGATATCAGATTGGTCACTATCTTGCGCAGACAGCTGAAATCCGTGTTCCACTGTATGTCGCGATCCACCTCGCTCACGAAATCGATGCTGTTGCGGTCCGACAGTTCCGAGAACGAGCCTATTATGTCGGAACACAGGTCGCTGACGGCCACGCTGCGGATCTTCAGACGCTTGTTGCCCGTCTCCATCCTTCGGAAATCTATCAGTTCCTGTATCAGACTGTTAAGACGTTCGGCATTGTTGCGTATCAGTCCCACGTATTTGCTGATATAGTCGTCGGTGCCGGGATACGTCTGTATGCGTTCGCAGGGGCCGTATATCAGCGTCAGGGGCGTGCAGAACTCGTGCGTGATGTTGGTGAAGAACCGCAGCTTCTCCTCGTACAGGTTCTCGCGGTGCTGCTGCTCCATGCGGTCCATCTCGCGGGTCTGACGTTCACGCTGGCGCCTCAGATACAGATAGATTGCGCCTGCGACGGCTGCGGCCAACAACAGGAAATAGAAAGTCTTGGCCCACCAGCTGAGATACCAGGGCGCCAGCACCACGATGTTCAGCACGTATGGCTTGCTCTCCACGCCCGTGGCGCGGTTCAGGTACTTCACACTGAGTTTGTAGCTGCCGTATTTCATCTCGTTGAACGAGATCACCGGCGACGGGCCGTTGTTGATCCAGTCCTTGCCGTTCAGCGTGTAATAGTATGTATAGTTGTCGGCGTTGATGAAATCGGGGGCAGCGAAAGTCAGCGAGAAATGGTTCTGCTTCGGTCCGAATTCCAGCCTGTCGGTTCCTCCCGACAGATACAGATGTTCCGACATTCCGGTCTCGACGCCACCTATATTGACTTTCTGCAACCTCAAGGCCGGCATATAGGGTTCGATGGCCTTGTAGTCTTCGTTCTTGTTGATTATCACCAGACCGTTGATACCGCCGAACATCATGGTGCTCCCCGTGTATGCGCTTGCTCCGTCACTGAATTCGGTCACGTTTATTCCGTAATTGCCGGCGTATGTCTGAGTCTCCTCGTTCTCCGGATTGAAGCTGACTATGCCGTTGTTGGTCGAAATCCATATCTTACCGTCCGGCATGCTCATTATTTCATGTATGGTATTGTTCGGAAATCCGAATTGACGTCCCGCGAAATGTTTTTCCGAATCCGGCGTACGTTTTATCAATCCTTTGCCGGTACCGACCCACAAGGCGTTTCTGTCGGCCACGGCATCGAACACGTCACGCACGCCGTTGGTGTCATACCTGTTTTTCAAAGGGATGGAAGTCATTTTGCCATTGCTGTACCTGAACACGCCTTTCCCCCGGTTGCTGAAATACAGGTTGCCCGATGCATCCCGTGTTATGGAGAAGAACTGATTGGACGATACGGCTCCGTTGTCGAGTATGTATTTCTTCACGTCCGTCAGCACGGGATTATCCGGCGTTCCCTTGATTGCCGCCTTAATGACCCCGAGTCCCAGCGTACACATCCACAATGTGTCTCCTACCTCCTCTACCTGATGGACATAGCGTATGTCTTTAACCGATTCCACCCTGTTTATACGGTCGGTCACGTAACTGTAATAGTTCAGGCCCTCTTCGGTAGCTATCCACAACACCGGTCTTGAACTCCGGCCGAACCCGAACACCGAATTGTGCAGCAGAGGGGAATTGGACGATGTATACAGCGACCCCGTGCGGAGGCTGGCCTCGGGCCGTCCTTCATCGAAATTGTTGATTCTGAGCAATCCGTCACCCTTTGTCCCGAGCCATAATGTATTCCGGCTGTCAAGGAATATAGCGCGGATCGGATGGGTTATACTGTTGCCGAACGAATTGAAATCGTATGAACGGATTCCGTACGCATCCTCCCAGCATGTGTAGAGTCCCTGACAGTCGGACCCGATCCACACCACATCCTGTCTGGAAGATGTCTCCAGACAGAACACTCCGACCTTGAGACCCATGTCGGCAATAACAGGGCTTGACGGGTTCGAGGCATCCACCTGTATCACGCCATCCGTGCTGAAAGACACAAGAAACAATCCGTTATGATTGCGGGCTATATCCGAAACACGGCCGCGCCGGCGCACCTCCGCCGAAATGTCCGCCAGCCGCTCACGGCTCCCGTTTTTACGCACGCGGCATATCCAGCCGTCGCCATCTATCAGATATATCTCATTTCCGATGTTGTTGGCGAACAGAATCGGCTGTCTGTCCACAACATCCATCCTTATGTTTTCAGGCCCTTCGGCAGACTTAGGCAAAGTCGCCACCCTGATGCCGTTGCGGGTAAATACCCACATCCTGTTGTCAATTATGTCTAAATGCAGCACATCCTTGAATGGCACATCCAGTTTGCTTGCCTTTTCAAACCCTGATTCCGGATCTCCCGTATAGCGGTACCGGCTGGAGTCCTCGCCCAATACATACAATAGACCGTCCTTGCTCACTGCAATCTTTTCCTGACCGCCGAACTGAGGGAAAGTCGTGACCCGGCCGGTTCGTGTATCAACCAGGTCCAGGCCATAATTGCTCAGCACCCACATCCTGCCGTTGCCTCCATTATACACGCCCTCGATTATATTGCCCGACAATGCCTGGCCCGGAAATATCTGACTGAATGGATTGACCGACCGGCCGTCGGCGATGTTGACGCCATCGCATGTGCCTAACCACAGATAGCCGTCGTCATCCTGCGCAATGGAGAGAATCGCGCTGTTCGACAGACCGTCCCGGTTCAACGTCTGACGCATGTTGTATGAGTATGCCGCCAATGCTTCAAACAGCATCGCGACCGTAAGTATGATTCGAAATCCGATTTTCATGATATCAGTTGAATTAGGCTCGTGCTCTTATTCAACGCAAAATTAATTATCATTTTTGAAATATACAAAATATTTCCCCTCTCCAAAGGCATATCAGGCATATAACAGCGTGACAAATTTGTATCGGATATTGCCAAAATTGTATTGGCCCGTCTCCGGGATAAATATGGCGCGGTCTGTTACAGGTCCGCGTAAAATTCCTTGTACCTTTGTGGCGTGACTCATCACAACGCTTAGTCACGATACTTAGTCACAATGCTCTGAATCAAATTCCATCAATAACTCAGATACAATGAACTTCAAACCTATTATTCTTGCAGCCGCGATACTGACGGGTGCATCCACAGCCTGGTCGGCGTTCCGTGCGCCTGCGGTTCCGCTTGTGACGGTAGACCCCTACACCAGCTGCTGGTCCATGTCCGACAATCTGTACGATGACGTGACACGTCACTGGACCGGCACACAGTTCCCCCTGATCGGTGTGATCAACGTGGACGGCACCGACTATCGCTTCATGGGCAAGGAAGTGCCGAACCTGTCGATGCTGGTGCCCACCGCCGACGGCGAGGCCTGGACCGGACGCTACACTACCTCGAAGCCCGCTGCCGACTGGTATGAACCCGGTTTCGACGCGTCGGCCTGGAAAAGCGACAAGGGCGCATTCGGCTCCGTGCCTCAGGAACACCTGGCCAACACCCTGTGGAACACGGAGGAAATCTGGGTACGCCGCGACGTGAACGTCCCCTCGGGCATAGGCAACAAGCCCGTTTACCTCAACTACTCGCACGACGACGATGTGATAATATACATCAACGGCATCAAGGTGGTGGACACCGGCAACCAGTGCCACAAAGGAGTGCGCCTCCTGCTCGAGGGCGAGGCCCGCAAGTCGCTGCGTCCCGGCAAGAACCTGATAGCCGCATGGTGCCGCGACCGCGGCGGACTGGCGTTCCTGGACTTCGGCCTGGAAATCGAGGAGAACCCCTCCACCACGTTCAACAAGACAGCCGTGCAGACCGCATGCCAGGTGCTGCCCATGAACACCGTATACGACTTCAAATGCGGCGGCGTGGACCTGAAGCTTACATTCACCGCGCCTATGTTCATGGACAACCTCGACCTGTTGAGCCGCCCCGTGAACTATATCACATACAACGTGGCAAGCAACGACGGCAAGAGCCATAACGTGCGCCTGTATTTCGAGGCAGGCCGCGAATGGGCCATCGACAACATCGCCCAGAACACCACCTCCGGCCTGGTGAACGAGGGTGGCATCAAGTGCGCCACAATCTCGAGCGTCGACCAGAAAGTGCTTGGCAAGAGCGGCGACGGCGTGCGCATCGACTGGGGTACGTTCTACTTAGCTTCCCTCGAGTCGAACGCGACGCCCTGGACCGGTGTTGCCAAGACAGCCCGCAAGGCGTTCAGCAACGGCAAGAAACCCGGCAAACCCGTTTCGGGCCACGAGGTGGGAATGACCGTGAACATGGGCAAGACACAGAAGGCATCGGGCTACCTGATGGTGGGATACGACGATCAGTATTCCATCCAGTACTTCGGCACCAACCTGCGCCCCTACTGGAACCGCAACAACGACTCAGACATCATGAAGCAGCTGCGTCTGGCTGCCGACGAATATTCGTCGCTGATGGCCCGCACCACCAAATTCGACAAGGACCTGATTAACGAGGCCACCGCAGCCGGAGGCAGCGAGTACGCCGACCTCTGCGCCCTGGCTTACCGTCAGGCCATCGCGGCTCACAAGCTCGTGGAGACGCCCGAAGGTGAGATCGACTGGTTCTCGAAGGAAAACTTCAGCAACGGCTCCATCGGAACGGTGGACATCACATATCCCTCCGCTCCTATGTTCCTGGTATATAACCCCGAACTCGTCAAGGGCATGATGAACCACATCTTCTACTACTCGGAGAGCGGCAAGTGGACCAAACCCTTCGCTGCACACGACGTCGGCACCTATCCCCTGGCCAACGGCCAGACCTACGGCGGCGACATGCCCGTGGAGGAATCGGGCAACATGCTGATACTGTGCGCCGCCCTGGCCAAGGTTGAGGGCAACGCCGACTATGCAGCCAAGCACTGGAACGTGCTGTCCACATGGGCCAAGTATCTGGCTCAGTATGGTCTGGACCCCGAGAACCAGCTCTGTACCGACGACTTCGCCGGCCACTTCGCTCACAACGCCAACCTCTCCATCAAGGCCATCCTGGCCGTGGCGTCGTACGCTCAGCTGGCAGACATACTCGGCAAGAAGAACATTGCCACGGAATACTTCGACAAAGCCCGCGCCATGGCTGCCGAATGGGAGAAAATGGCCGACGACGGCGACCACTACCGCCTCACATTCGACAAGGCCGGCACCTGGAGCCAGAAATACAACCTGGTATGGGACAAGCTCTTAGGACTGAACATCTTCCCCGACAAGATCATGGAGAAGGAGATACCCTACTACCTGAAGATGCAGAACAAGTACGGACTCCCGCTGGACAACCGCGAGACCTACACCAAGACCGACTGGGTAATGTGGACCGCCACCATGGCTCCCGACAAGGCTACGTTCCAGAAGTTCATCGCGCCCATACACCGGTTCATGAACGACACGCGCCACCGCGTGCCCATGAGCGACTGGGTTTACACCGACCGTGCCGACCAGCGCGGATTCCAGGCCCGTTCGGTAGTAGGCGGTTATTACATCAAGATGCTTGAGAACCGATTGAAAAAACATTAACAATTAACACTTCCGACAGATGGGAATCAGACTTCCCATCTGCATCGCATTGGCATTGGCGGGCACCATTCAAGTGTCCGCCAATATTACAGATATGCGTTGCGAATACCGCGTGGATCCTATTAAAAGTAAACACACTCTAAGAATATGTTTCTTTTATAGTGTCCGTAGCGAATTTTTCGCTGAATTTTGCACATTCAGAAGTAACTTCATCTGATAATGACCAAGTAATTAACTCAGAAACATTTCGCTTAGCCGTATGGAACAGGTTACAAATCATGCTTAAAACCAGATAGTTTCCGACATTCATTCCATAATCGAACAGTCACGGTTTCAAGTCGCGGCCACGGTCAACGCCGGCATGACCCTGATGTACTGGCACATTGGCGAGCGTATCAACCGCGAGGTGCTTGGCGGGGAACGTGCCGCCTACGGCAAGCAGATTGTCGCGAACCTCGCAAACAATCTTACGAAAGAATACGGTAGAGGCTACGATGCTAAAAGTCTGCGCAAGATGATGAAATTTGCCAGTGTATTTCCCGACATCCAAATTGTCGCACCACTGGTGCGACAATTGTCCTGGTCTCATTTCCTGCAAGTTATCCCTATCGAAGATGAGCTCAAGCGTCAGTTCTATCTTACGATGGCAGCAGATCAGAGGTGGTCAAAACGCACCCTGAAAGCCAAGATTAACAGTATGCTTTATGAGCGTACAGCCATTGCAAAGCAGCCGGATGAAGTAATAGTTCATGACCTGAAAATGGCAACTTACACCATCCCTTATTCACAAGCAACTTGAATTAGATTCGTATTTATCGGGTACTTTATCGGGTACTTTATCGGGTACTTTATTGGGTACTTTATAGACAGAAAGCCGGACGATCGCTCGCCCGGCTTTCTCCTTACACTATTCTATGTATCGATGTTCAGGGTAATCCTATTTACTCTTACTCTTATTGATTTACTCTTATTGGTTTTCTTGCTTGCCTTATCGCTTACCGGCAGACTTGCTCGCCTTCTTGGCTGCTTTCTTGCCGGTGGCCTTGGCTGCCTCGTTGCTGAACGAGTAGGGACGCGATTCGGGCGACACGCCACGGGTCTCGTTGGGCGTCGAAGCCATCCGGAAGTCGATCGCGGCGCCGGAAGTCAGTTCGTCGTGGGTCAGATAGTTACGGTCGTGGTTCACGCCGTTTACAGTCATTGCCGATATATATCTGTTTTCGTCGCTGTTTTCAGGAGCGTTTATGCTCAGCGTCTTGCCGTTCTCCAGCTTGACATTCATTTTCTTGAACAACGGTGTGCCAAGCGCGTACTGTCCGCTGCCGGGACATACGGGATAGAAGCCCATGGCCGAAAATACGTACCATGCCGAAGTCTGACCGTTGTCCTCGTCGCCGCAGTAGCCGTCGGGGTTGGCGTTGTACATGCGGTCCATCACCTCGCGGATCCAGTGCTGGGCCTTCCAGGGCTGGCCGGCGTAGTCGTACAGATAGATCATGTGCTGGATGGGCTGGTTGCCGTGGGCGTAGTTACCCATGTTCATGATCTGCATCTCGCGTATCTCGTGTATTACGGAGTTATAGTAGCTTTCGTCGAAGATCGGCGGCACGGAGAATACGGAATCAAGCATACCGGTGAATTCGGCGTCACCGCCCATCAGGTCGATAAGTCCCTGAGGATCATGGAACACCGACCAGGTGTAATGCCATGAGTTGCCTTCGGTGAAAGCGTCGCCCCACTTCAGCGGATTGAACGGCGACTGGAACTTTCCATCCTTGTTCTTGCCGCGCATCAGCTTGTGCTCGGGATCGTACAGGTTCTTATAGTTCATGGCGCGTTTCTTGAAGGGAGTCAGTTCCTTGGCCGACTTGCCGAGGCTTTCGCCCAGCTTATAGATACACCAGTCGTCGTAGGCATATTCCAGCGTACGGGCTGCGTTCTCCTTGATATTCACGTCGTAAGGCACATAACCCAACTTGTTGTAGTATTCGTGTCCCAGGCGTCCTGTGGAGGGAACCGAGGGATGCACCTTGGTCGTACCGCTCACAACGGCCTCCCACAGCGTGTCGATGTCCTTCTGAGGCACCTTAACGCCTTTCAGCCAGGCATCTGCGACAACCGAAGCAGAGTTATTGCCCACCATACAGCCGCGGTGTCCGGGGCTGGCCCATTCGGGCAGGAATCCGCTCTCGCGGTATGCGTTGGCCAGGCCCTCCTGCATCTTCTCGTTCATCGAGGGATACGCAAGGTTCAGCAGCGGGAACAGGCAGCGGAACGTGTCCCAGAAACCTGTGTCGGTGAACATATAACCGGGCAATACCTCGCCGTTGTAGGGGCTGTAATGTATTGGATTGCCGGCGGCGTCGAACTCGTAGAAACTGCGGGGGAACAGCACCGAACGGTACAGACAGGAATAGAACGTGCGCAGACGGTCCAGGTCATTGTCCTCTACCTCGAAGCGGCCCAATACGTCGTTCCAGCGGTCACGGCCCTCCTTCTTGATGCGATCGAAGTTGCCGTCGCCCAGTTCCTTCATGTTGCGCTCAGCCTGTTCGGGGCTGATGAACGAGGATGCAACGCGCGCGTTGACCACCTGCCCCTTGTGCGTGCGGAAACCTATGATTGCACCGGCATGGTTGCCCTCCACCGACTCACGTTCCTTCACGATCTCGCCGTTGTCCAGCACTGTTGCGGTGTAGGTGATCGGGGTATCGAACACTATCTCGAAATAATTGCGGAAATTGTCGGGCACGCCGCCGCTGTTCTTGGTGGTATAGCCCACAACCTTGTTTTCCGCCGGAATCACCTTGACATACGAGCCGTTGTCCATGGCGTCGATCACCACGTAGCTGTCGTTGTCGGGGAATGTGAAGCGCATTGCGGCTGCACGGTCCGTAGGCGCCACTTCGGCCACCACGTCATGGTCGGCCAGGTACACGCGGTAATAATATGGAGTGGCCGTCTCGGCCTTGTGCGAGAACCAGGAGGCACGTTTGTCCTGATCGAAGACGGGCGTTCCGGTCACCGGCATGATGGCGAACTGTCCGTAGTCGTTGATCCAGGGACTGGGCTGATGCGTCTGCTTGATGCCGCGGATCTTGTCCGCGTCGTAGGTGTATGCCCAGCCGTCGCCCATCTTGCCGGTCTGCGGCGTCCAGAAATTCATGCCCCAGGGCATGGCCGTGGCGGGATATGTGTTGCCCGTCGAGAGGGAATGTTTCGACTGCGTGCCCACCAGCGTGCTGACATAATCCACAGGACCGCGTGCCCCGTGTCCGGCGCCATACGCAGCCGTACATGCCAGTACGGATGCAGCCATTACCGCCGAGATTTTCATGATGTTTTTTGTTGGCATTCTGTATTCGTTTATGTTGTTTTTATTGTTTCACGATATTTATGAGCCGGTTTGCTATCCCGTTTATTATTACGGTGTAAAGGTACATATTTAATGTGTTCCGAAAGTTTCTATCCTTGCCAAATCTGTATACATGTAGAGGACAATACTTATTTGGCGCAACTGGATTACATTTTGCCTTTTTTAATATGCTTAATTTGCGGTGTAAAAAGTTTTGAAGACATTTTAAAAAACCTTAAAGACTTTTACCGAACGCTACAGTACCTTAAAAATTAAGAACGCTAACAAACATTATCAACAAAATATTTAACATGAAACTTAATGGATTTCTGAAATGGTTAGGACTTGCAGCAGTGGCCGGACTGTTTATGGTCGGCTCATCGGCATGTTCTGACTCCAACGGAGATGACCTGGCAGGCATGGGCACAGTCTCCGGCCTCGTCACTGACGAACAGCAGACCCCGCTGCAGGGCGTCAAGGTCTCGCTTCACAAAACCGAAAACTCGACGTCCACCGACGCACAGGGCAAGTACTCCCTGGCCGACGTGCCGATGACTTCGGGCATCATCGTATTCGAGAAGGAAGGTTACGAGACTACGGCCGTAACCGTCACGGCTAAAAAATTCGGCGAGCTGACCACCGCCAATGTCAACGTCGCCATGGTATTCGCCAACGCATCCATCAAGGGTACCGTGCTTGACGCCGATCACGACAACGCTCCCTTAGCAGGCGCCACCGTCAAGGTAAGCGACTTCCAGTCCACCGAGACCGACGCACAGGGTAACTTCGAGCTCCGCAACCTCACGCTGAAGGACTACACCGTCACCATACAGAAGGAAGGATACCCCGAAGTGACCAAGCAGGTGAAGGCAGACGACTTCGTGGATGGCGTGGCCGAGCTGCAGATCACCATGGGCAGCGCATTCGTGCTCCGCGGCCTCACCAAGTCCGCGCTGATGGACGCTCCCAAGTGGTATTATAATGAGTACCGCGGCGGCCGCAACGCCGAGAACTATCCTCACTGGGACTGGGCCTGCAACTATATGTGCACCCTTGAGTTCGTGGGCGACTACGAGGAGCAGAACGAGGGTACGACCCTGCGTATCCGCAACTCGAGCGACGACCAGCGCAACAACCCCGTGGATATGGAGATGTTCGACACCTTCGTTTACGGCAGCAAGCTCATCACGGCCGACAACTGCCTGATGACCCTGGAGAGCCGTACGCACAACGCATCCGACGACGCTCCCGCATACTTCGGTGTCCAGGTGGTTGACCTGTCCGAAGCCGAGCCTGTGGCCCACCTCATCGGCGGCATCCGCACACTGGCATCCGAGAACTATCAGCAGATCATCACCGACCTCAGCGCCTATATAGGTAAGGAAGTGATCATCGCCATCGGTACGTTCCGTCACGATGCCGGCGACTACTGGAAGCAGTTCGTGATCCGCCGCATCGCCTTCACCCCGAGCCCTATCGAATCGCTGTGGGCATGGCTCCCCGGCACCGAGATTCCCGGACTGGAAGGCTGGAAGCTCACCAAGGAGATGGTTCGCTCCACGATGCCTCAGACCAAGAGCAGCTTCACCGGCATCAGCCCCGTCAGCGGAAACCGCGACGACTACTTCAACGCTTACCGCTCGTGGCGCGACGTGGCCCACGTTGCAGCCGAATGGAGCTACATGCCCCTGACCAAGGATCCCGAGGTCTTCCCGTCGGAAGGCTACCTGATCAAGACCCGTGGCGGCGACAACGTCAACACCAAGGTGCCCGAGTCCTACTTCTACTCCAAGTTCAGCATCGCCGAGGGCCACAACAAGTTCAACATGACCGTGCGTAACTTCGGCTCGAACTACACGTTCTTCAAGATCACGGCCATCACCGACGACGGCACAGTGAAGCATCTGTCGCCAGTCAGCAACAACGCCCAGGCCGCCGAGGCCGCTGCCGACGGCTGCTGGAAGTTCAAGCACGACGCCGGAAATCCCTCCGATCCCGGAAGCTACTGTACGTTCGTCTACGACCTGTCGGAATTCAACGGCAAGGACGTGACCATCGCCATGGGCGTGTTCAAGGGCGAGGAGAACGGCGACGAGAACAAGCTGTGCTTCTATTCCATCAAACTGAACTGATATTCTCTTTTCCATCATGAATTTCGATAATTTCATAAAAAGAGCCACTCTGAGACTGGGTGCCCTGACGGTAATCACCGTCATGGGCGCCACAGCCTGCGGGGCGGAAAAGAACGAGCCGAACAACCCCGACACTACGAAACCGGAAGTCGGAGCCACGGCCAATACATCGCGCGCCATCGAGATAATCGACGCCGCCGTGGACAATTACTTCAAGGGTCCGGGCATGGCCATGTCGCGTTACTACAATCCCTATACCGACAAAGCCAGCGACGAAATCGGAAGCGTATGGATGTACACATCTTCCATCGAGGCCGTGAACGCCGTGCTGAACTCGCTTAACGCCCTCAAGGCCGAAGGCAAGCCGGAACTGTACGACGCAAACTTCTCCAGATACGCCACCCTGCTCGACAATCTGGTGGACAATCTCGAGTTCTACGCCGGCACATACGAACTCACCTCCTACACCGGCACCAACACCTGGACCGTCTACGGCGTGAACCGTGGAGCCGGCAAGGGGAGCGCCGACGTGACGGGCGTGCTCAACGTTTACGACGACCAGATGTGGCTGGTGCGCGAACTCCTCGACGCATACGAGGCCACAGGCAAGGACGCCTACCTGAAGAAAGCCGAATACCTCACGGCTTACGTGCTGGACGGCTGGGACTGCACTCTCGACGCCAACGGCAAGCAGAACGGCGGCATCACATGGGGTCCCGGCTATGTAACGAAGCATTCATGTTCCAACGGCCCGATGGTGACTCCGCTGGTGAAGCTGGCGCAGATCTACAAGGGCAAGAGCGACCCCATCACCTACGGCGTGATCAATCCCGACAAGACCCGCGCCAAGCAGACCAAGGCAAAGGCCGACTACTATCTGGAAATGGCCAAGGCCGTGTACGACTATCAGAAGTCGCACCTCTACGATGAGTCGACAGGCGTGTTCGTGGACATGATGGGCAACGACGACAACGGCGGACAGATACGTTACGAGGAGATAGACGGCGTACGTTACCGCGGCCACGTGGCCCTGAGTGCAGCCGTAGGCGAGCGTTACTCCTACAACACCGGCACGATGGTGTCAGGAGCCGCCAATCTCTACGAGGCTACAAAGGATAACGCCTATCTGGAAGACCTTAAGAATTACGCCGACCGCAGCTTCGCATACTTCGCCAAGCCCGTAAGCTCGAAACCGGGGTGCTACGAAATGCCTCTGACCGGCTTCAACAACTGGTTCAACTGCGTGCTGCTGCGCGGTTATGCCGACGCAGTCAAGGCTTATCCCAAGGCCGCCGAGTACGCCAAGGCTTACCAGAACAACCTCGACTACGCATACTCCAACCACCTGTACAACCACATGCTGCCGCCCAGCCTGCTGGCCGGCTGGAACACCTCGCGCGACCGCAACAACATGGAGGCCATGTTCACATTCGCGTTCGCCACGGAATATGCAGTTCTTCAAGCATTAAAGTAATCAACAATAACAATCATGACTAAAACTCCAGACAAAATCAAGAGGCTGGCCCGATTCGTGGCTATGATCCTCCTATGTCTTGCCTTCCCGGTGGCGGCACAAGCCCAGACGCTTGTCAACGTCAGCGGTGTGGTCACTGACGAGAACAACGAGCCGCTGATCGGCGCGACCGTAATGGTCAAGGGTTCCACCACCGGCACCTCAACCGACATGGACGGCAAATACTCCATCAAGGCTCCCGACAACGCCACGCTGCTGTTCTCCTACGTGGGTTACACGCCCATCAACGAGAAGCTGAACGGCCGCACCACCCTTAACGTCTCCATGGCTCCCGACAGCCAGGTGATGGACGAGCTGGTGGTGGTGGGTTACGGCACACAGCGCCGCGGATCCGTAACCGGTGCCGTGGCAAGCGTCAAGGGCTCCGAGATGCTTAAGACCAACAACGAGAACCCGCAGAACATGCTTACCGGCCGTATTCCCGGTCTGCGTGTATGGCAGAAAAGCTCCGAACCCGGTACATACCAGAACAACATGGATATCCGTGGCATGGGCGCTCCCCTCGTAGTCATCGACGGAATTCCACGCACGGTCGAGGATTTCCAGCGACTCAACGCCAACGACATCCAGGACGTATCCGTGCTGAAGGACGCATCCGCAGCCATCTACGGTGTACGCGCCGCAAACGGTGTGCTCCTGGTCACCACCAAGGAAGGCTCCAAGAGCAAGATCAACGTATCCTACAGCGGTTCCTACACCATCCAGGTTCCCAACAAGATGCCCAAACTGGCCAGCGCGTACGACGCGATGACCATCTACAACGAGCAGAAATGGAACAACATCAACGGCGGTTCCATCGGCTTCAGCGAGGCTGACTTCGCGGCTCTGGCCGACGGCACCCGCCGCACCTCCAACTGGAACGACCTGATCATCGCCAAGACAGCGCCCCAGACCCAGCATGACGTAAGCATCTCGGGCGGCAACGAGCGCGTGCAGTTCTACACCAGCTTCGGTTACTTCTACCAGCAGGGTATCTTCAAGAGCGGCGACCTGAACTACGACAAGTTCAACGTACGCGCCAACATCACCGCACAGATAGTGCGCGGTCTGAAGTTCTACGCCAACCTGGCCGGCATGGCCGACAAGCGCAACACCCCCTACAACAGCTCCGTGGACATCATCCGCAACCTGTGGAAGCAGGGCGTGCTCTATCCCGCCTACGCCGACCCCGACAACACAATGCTGAACTACGAAGGCCTCGACCTGGAACAGAACACCGTGGCCATGATGTCGTCCGACATCAGCGGTCACCGCAAGTACCGCCAGAAGACCTTCGAGTCGTCGGCCTACCTGAACTTCGACTTCGGCGAATACATCCGTCCGCTCCAGGGCCTGCAGGCCAAGGCGCTGATCAGCTACGACTATCGCGTGGACAACAACGAGATATACCGTAAGGAATACTATCAGTACGCCTACGATCCCCTGACCGATTCCTACACTCAGAAGATCTACAACAACAGCTCGCCGAGCAACCTGCGCCGCGAATTCTATTCCAAATCGCAGCTCCTGGGTCAGTTCATCCTGAACTACAACCGCGAGTTCGCCGAGAAGCACGACGTAGGCGCCACCCTGGGCTGGGAGTGGCAGAAACGCACCGGCGACAACTTCTACGCCGTCCGCGACCTGGCGTTCGCCAATCCCTACCTGTTGGTCGGTCTCACAGAGGGCCAGATCGGTGCCATGAATGGCGGTAACGACGACCTGTATGAAATAGCCAACCAGGCTCTGATAGGACGTATCAACTATTCGTTCGACGACCGCTATCTGATCGAGGCCCAGTTCCGTTATGACGGATCGTCCAAGTTCGCCAAGGGTCACCAGTGGGGCTTCTTCCCCTCGGTTTCCGCAGGATGGAGAATCTCGTCCGAGCCCTTCTTCGCCGATGCAGCCGCCAAGGCCCACATCGACAACCTGAAGATCCGCGCCAGCTACGGTGAGCTGGGTGACGACGGCAGTCTGGAATACGACTGGGCGATGGGTTACAAATACCCCGCCGGCATCCCCGCCGACAACGGTAACTACAACGGTTACTCACCCGGTTACGTGTTCAACGGCCAGTACATCTCCGCGGCATCTCCCCTTGCCCTCCCCAACACCAACATCACCTGGTACAAATCCAAGACATTCGACATCGGTGTTGACTTCGACATGCACAACGGCATCTTCGGATTCTCGTTCGACTACTTCCACCGTCACCGCAGCGGCCTGTTCGCACGCAACGAAGGCGGTCTCCCCACCGTAGTGGGCGCCACGGCACCGCGCGAGAACCTGAACAGCGACTCCCACATGGGTATGGAGCTTGAGCTGCGCCACCACAACAAGGTGGGCAACGTTACCTACGACCTGCGCGGAATGGTGACCATCACCCGCAACAAATACCTGCACGCGTCTGAGAAAGGCCCGTACGCCAACAGCTACGACCGCTGGCGTCACGACAACCTGAACAACCGCTATCAGGGCGTTCAGTTCGGTTACACCGGCGACGGCCGCTACGAAAGCTGGAACGACATCTGGAACTACACCGGCTATCAGGAGAAGGACGTTCTGCCCGGCGACTACAAGTACGAGGACTGGAACGGCGACGGCGAGATCAATGGCGAGGACGAGCATCCCTTCGCCTACGACCAGACTCCCTGGATGAACTACTCGCTGAACGCTTCGCTGGCCTGGAACGGCCTCGACTTCTCGATGCTGTGGCAGGGTTCTGCTCTCGGTTCCATGCAGTACAAGGAACCCCTCTACTCCATCTGGGGCGACATGGGTGGCGGTATCCTGCAGCAGTACACCGACCGCTGGCATCCCGTCAACCCCACCGACGATCCCTACGACCCGGCCACACAGTGGGTCAGCGGATACTACGGCTACACCGGCCACTATCCCCGCGCCAACTCGTCGTTCAACCGCGTCAGCACCGACTACCTGCGTCTCAAGAGCATCGAGCTGGGCTACACGCTGCCCGAGAAATGGACGCGCCAGTGCCGCATCCGCATCTACTTCAACGCCTACAACCTGTTGACGTTCACTAAGGTCAAGTTCGTTGACCCCGAACATCCGGACGACGAACTGGGCCGTATGTATCCTCTGAACAAGACCTTCACGTTCGGTCTGAATTTCTCCTTCTAAACTCAACTGAAAATCAACATGAAAAAGATAATTTTATCAGCCATTCTGGGAGCCGCGCTGTTTACCTCGTGTAACGACCTGGACATCGCGCCCAAGAATATCGTCACCTCCGACGACCTGCTCTCCAGCGAGTCGGGTATGGACATCTACATGGCCCGCATGTACTCCACGATGCCGTTCGAGGACTTCAAGTATCTGGCCGAGCGTGGTCTGAACGAATGTAACGGCTGGCTGGCCGGATTCGGATTCGACGGCACAGGCGACGCCGTGAACCGCGACGGATACTGCCGGACGTTCACGGGCGAGAGCGAGGCATACTGGGGCAAAGCCTTCGAGCTGATCCGCGCCGCAAACTACCTGATCGAGACCCTGCCCGATTTCAAGGACAAATATCCCGAGATCACCTACAACGACTATCTTGGCGAGGCTTACTTCGTCCGCGCATATACATTCTATGCGCTGGCAAAGCGTTACGGCGGCATTCCGCTGGTGACCAAGGTGATCAACTATCCCGCCTCAAGCGACGAACTCGAGGTGCCCCGCTCCAGCGAGGAGGAGACCTGGAATCAGATCTGCGCCGATTTCGACAAGGCCGCCGAACTGATGATGCCCCGCAGCCCGAAGCGCGGATACGCCAACAAATACGTGGCACTGGCCGTCAAATCGCAGGCCATGCTTTACGCCGGTTCCGTGGCCAAGTACAACGAGACCGTTCCCGGCCGTCTGACAGGCCTTGGCCTGAAGACAGGCGTCCGCGTCATCGGTTTCGACCAGGCCACCGCCGCCGAGGCTTCCAAGCGTTACTTCTCGGAGGCATACAAGGCTGCCCGCGAGGTTATGGAGAAGGGCGGCTACAGCCTCTACATGAAGAAGTGGGCCGAGGGTGACCGCGCCGCTCAGCGTCAGAACATGATCGACATGTGCTCCGACCTGGACAGCCCGGAGAACATCTGGATCCGCGAGTACCTCTACCCCACCACGACCCACTCGTTCGACGCATACAACGCTCCCTACGTGTTCCGTTCGCCCCTTAGCTCCGCCGTATGTCCCACAGCCGACTTCGTAGAGCTGTTCGAGGGATTCGAGCGCTATCCCGACGGTTCGCTGAAGGTTACCACCGGTAACTCCAACACCGAGGGCAACTACATCATGTACGACAACCCCGGCGACTTCTACAAGAACGCCGAGCCCCGTCTGCTCAGCTACCTCATCATCCCCGGCGACCAGTTCAAGAGCCGCGAGATGGAGATCTACGCCGGAGTCTACACCGGCACCACACCCGTCAAGCCCCTGCTGAACGATTACTCCTATCAGAACCAGAACCAGAACTACCAGGCACTGGACATAGCCAAGGGCGACAACCCGACGCTGTTCCTTAGCCCCGACCCCAACAACCAGACCATCGTAGACCTGCCCGACGGAACCAAGATGAACGCATCCGGCGCCAACGGCCCGTTCTACAACTACGCGGAGTCCGCAATGACCGGTCTGTTAGGCCGCAAGTGGCTGAAGGACGACCCGTCGTTCACCGCACGCGAGGGTAACAGCGACCAGCACTACATCCTGATGCGCTATGCCGAGGTATTGCTGAACGCCGCCGAGGCTGCCGTAGAGCTTTCCATCGCCGGTGCGCAGAGCCCCGACGGCTCCGACATGCTGACAGTGGCCACCGACGCCATCAACAGCATCCGCAACCGCGCAGGCGCAACCCAGCTGACAGGACGCCTCACAGGCAGCGACGAGAGCCGCGACATCGTGCGCAAGGAACGCCGCAAGGAGACCGCCTTCGAGACCGGCACCAAGTGGGACCTGCGCCGCTGGCGTGTCAACGATTACGACAACCGCGACGGATTCTGGGGCGAGACACGCGACAAGAACAAGTTCAGCTCCAACTCGCACTTCCGTTTCCGCGGCATCTATCCCTTCTATTCGGCCCAGGACCGCAAGTGGTTCTTCGACGTACGCTTCGAATGCATCTCGCACAAGGAGTTCGAATACAATCCGGTGGACTACTACTTCGGCATCCCCGGCAACGAGGTTGTGAAGAGTCCCGTCATCGACCAGCAGCCCAACCGTTAAACATTAATTTTAAGACAACATGAAACTGATCAATATAACCGGCATGTGTGCCGCTCTCCTCATGCTCTCCTCGTGCAGCATGTTCGAAATCGACAACTACGACGAGCCCGAAGAAACCATCCAGGGCCGCGTGGTGGATGTCAAGACCGGAAATCCGGTGCTGACCGACCAGGGCAGCGAGGGTATCCGCGTACGCCTCACCGAGCTCAGCTGGGGCGACAACGTGGAGCACAACCCCGACTTCTTCTGCCGTCCCGACGGCACGTTCCAGAACACCAAGATCTTCAAGGGCAACTATAACATCCGCATCGACGGGCCGTTCATCCCCTTGGTTCGCGAGACTCCCGACGGCACAGTTCTGGCCGACGAGACCATCACCACCGACATCAAGGGCACGACCAAGGTGGAGTTCAAGGTGCAGCCCTTCCTGAACGTCCGCATCGAAGGCGACCCCACCGTGAGCAACGGCGTGATCAAGGCCAAGGTAGTGGTGGAGCGTGGCGTCAGCGAGCAGGAGTTCAAGGATAAGATCGAGCCTATGGGCAACTGGAACGACAACTATCTGAACATGACCGACATCCAGTTCTTCGTAAGCTACTCCAACTCCGTTGGTTACCGCGCCCGCGACGACCGCTGGTCCAGCTCCATCAGCTATGCCGGCAATTCGTTCAACGACCTGTTCGGCACTCCGGTCACCATCACCTCCAACGGCACGATTCCTTCGGGCCGCAAGGTATGGGTGCGCGCCGCAGCACGTATCAATTTCGACACTCCCGTGGGTAGCGGTACACGCCGCTGGAACTATTCCGAGCCCATCGAGGTCATGATTCCCTGATCCGACTGATCAGTTACATTAATCTAAATAAGGGAGAGGCCCTCCTGAGGATAACCCTTCAGGGGACCTCTCCTTACTTCATTCTTAACATCATCTGCTTAACATTACCTGCTTCCATAATATCATGAATCCTGTTAAAGCATATACGATATATACCGGAATCCTGACGGGCGCCATGCTGTGTCTGCCGGGAACCGCATGTTATTCTAAAGACAACGTCAAGACCACCTTCCAGTCATCGCAGGAATGGCGCCCCACCATCGACAACCGCGCCGATGCGGTGATGGTGTACGGCATCGGGGGCAACCCCAGCGACCGTACCAGCGCCAAGAGCTTTGAAAGCCGCGTGCGCAGCTGGAAAGACCGTGGTTACATCATACATTACATGACCGGCATCGCCTGGGGTGAATACCAGGATTATTTCACCGGCAAATGGGACGGCAAATGGCATCTGGACGAGGGCCAGGTGACGCAGAAAGGCGACACCATCTGGCACGGTCACATGGTGCCCTACATCGTGCCGTCCATGAATTTCCTGAAATACATGAAGGAGCGCCACGTCAAGCGCGCCATCGACGCCGGGGCCGAGGCCATATTCATGGAGGAACCCGAATTCTGGGCCCGCTCCGGTTACAGCGACGCCTTCAAGCGCGAATGGAAGGAATATTACGGCACGGACTGGCGTCCGCAGCATGAGTCGCCTGAGGCCACATATATGTCCAACAAACTGAAATACCATCTGTACTACCGCGCGCTGAACGAGGTGTTCACCTACGCCAAGGAATATGGCAAGAGCCTGGGCCGCGACATCAAGTGTTACGTACCCACCCACTCGCTGGTGAACTATTCGCAGTGGCAGATAGTCAGCCCCGAGGCAAGCCTGGCGTCGCTCCCCTGCGTGGACGGCTACATCGCGCAGGTATGGACCGGAACGTCGCGCGAGCCTAACTTCTTCAACGGCATCCGCAAGGAGCGCGTGTTCGAGAATGCCTTCCTTGAATACGGCTCGATGGAGTCCATGACGGCTCCCACCGGCCGCAAGATGTTCTTCCTGACCGACCCCATCGAGGACTGGCCCCGCGACTGGGCCGACTACAAGCGCAACTATCAGGCCACGTTTACAGCCCAGCTGCTCTATCCGGGCGTCAGCGACTACGAGGTGATGCCCTGGCCCGAACGTATATACGAGGGCCTGTACCGCACAAGCGCCGACAGCCAGGAGAAAACCCGCATTCCCCGCTTCTACTCCGCACAGATGCAGGTGATGATAAACGCGCTGAACAAGATGCCGCAGAGCGACAACCGCCTGAACGGCAGCCACGGCATAGGCGTGCTGATGGCCAACTCGCTGATGTTCCAGCGTTTTCCGCAGCATAAGGGTTACGACGACCCTCAGCTGGCCAATTTCTACGGCATGGCGCTGCCTCTCGTGAAGCGGGGCGTGCCGGTCAAGACCGTACATATCGAGAACTTAGCCTTCCCCGCCACTCTGCGCGACATCAAGGTGCTGGTGATGACCTATTCCAACATGAAGCCGCTGGATCCCGAGGCTCACAAGCATCTGGCCGACTGGGTCAGGAAAGGCGGCGTGCTGCTGTTCTGCGGGTCTGACAAGGATCCGTTCCAGGGCGTGCGGGAATGGTGGTCGACCAACGGCAATTCATACACCGCTCCGTCACAGCATCTGTTCCAGACCCTCGGCATCGACATGAATGCCGGCGACGGCGAGTATAAGGTGGGCAAAGGCACGGTGATGGTGATGCGCCACGACCCGAAGGATTTCATAATCAACAAGGGCGGCGACGCCGACTATGTCCGTAACCTGACGGCTCTCTATTCCGACCGTGCCAAGGCCGGCAAACTCGATTTCAAGAACGATTTCCAACTGCAGCGCGGTGCGTACAAATTGGTCGCAGTGGTCGACGAGAGTGTAAGCGACAAGCCGCTGGTGCTGAACGGCCGGTACATCGACCTGTTCGACCCCGAACTGCCCGTGATGCAGTCCGTCACCGTGAATCCGGGCACACAGTCGCTGCTGATCGACCTTGACAAAGTCAAGGACCGCAAGCGCGCACAGGTGCTGGCGGCATCCTTCCGTGAGTCGGACGAGGCCCGCAACGGCAACTCCTACGCATTCACGGCCAAGAGCCCGGTGGAGACCGACGGCGTTTCCCGCGTGTTGCTCCCGGCAATGCCTAAGTCGGTGACAGTGGACGGCAAGCAGGTGTTCAATCCGCAGGACTGGGACAATGCAAGCCGCACGTATCTGCTGAAATTCGAGAACTCGCCCGAAGGCAGAAAAGTCAGATTCAATTGGTAAATGACGATGAGCGGCCGCTCATGCTTCTGGGCGGTCGCTTATCCTTTTTGCCTCTTTCTATTGTTAATATATCAGATATTGGACACAGCAATAACGACAACCACATGAAACAGCCATTAAAATTCCTCCCTTACTTCAGGAACACAATATGGGGAGGCGATGAGATTTCCCGTTTCAAACAGATTTCCGTCAACTGCCGCAACATAGGCGAGAGCTGGGAACTGTCGGCTGTACCCGGCTGCGAGAGCATCGTGTCGGAGGGTGCCGACATGGGCCTTACGCTGAACGACCTGACGGCCAAATATGGCGAGACGCTGGTGGGACCGCGGGTCTACGAGCGTTACGGCAACCGCTTCCCGTTGACCATCCGTCTGATAGACGCCAACGAGGACATCCCGCTGGACACGCTGCGCGACCATACTCCCGCCGACACCGCATCGGACAGCGCCGGCAACGTCAGCCTCTGGTATATCCTCAACGCCACTGACGGCGCCATGATATATACCGACGGCGCATACGATACCGAAGAATTCATGTCAGGCGCTGCAGGCAAAGCCAAGCCTAATGCCGACGGACGGCTTGAGACCCACCCCGGTGATTCCTTCCTTATGCCCGCACGCTATGTCAAGACAATCGGAGCTGGCAACTTTCTGGTGGAGATACAGCAGGCATGCGACTCCGGAAACGTGGATATGAACGACATCAATGTGAAATACGAGGAAGTGACAGGCTCGCGTGTATTCTCCAATCCCGAACAATCGCTGATGAGCCTGGTGTGCCTCAAGGGAACCGGCAGACTGAAGGTGTCCAACGTGCTCACCACCGTGCAGCAGGGCGAGACCATCCTGATTCCCGCCGCAGCCGACTCTTTTGAGGTGGAAGGCGACCTGTCGCTGCTGAAAGTGGCTATCTGATGTAATTGTTTAGGCATCGTTTACGTTTAAACGACAAGAACAACCTTTTTTAGAATGAGTAACGACAAACGAATTGTATTCCTTGATTACATACGGGTATTCGCCTGCTTTCTGGTGATGCTCGTACATGCAAGCGAGAATTTCTACGGCGCGCCCGGTTCGACCGACATGGCGGGACCGCAGTCGTTTCTCGCGAATGAAACCGACCGTCTGTGGGTCTCCGTCTATGACGGTTTCTCACGTATGTCCGTACCATTGTTCATGATAGTGTCGGCGTTCCTGCTGGTACCCATGAAGGAGGGGATGTCGGCCGTAGCGTTCTATAAGCGCAGGGCCGTCAGGATTCTTCCCGCATTCCTGTTCTTCATGATAATCTATTCCACCGTGCCCGTGCTGTGGAATCAGATCGATCTCGAGACTTCGGCCACCGACCTGGCGCGCATCCCGTTGAATTTCCCGACCCTGGCGGGACACCTCTGGTTCATGTACCCGCTGATAAGCCTGTATCTGTTCATCCCGTTCATTTCGCCCTGGCTCGCCAAAGCCAAGGCTTCGGAGGAAAGGCTGTTCATCGGCCTGTTCTTCATATCGACATGTATGCCGTATCTGACACGGTTCTTCGGCGAGATATGGGGACAATGCTTCTGGAACGAGTTCCATATACTATGGTATTTCTCGGGATACCTCGGATACCTGGTTCTGGCCCACTACATCCGCGTCCACCTCGACTGGTCACGGGCAAAGCGTCTGGCCGTCGGCTCATGCCTGACCGTGATTGGAGCCGTCTGGACCATCCTGTCATTCTACATTCAGGCCGTCCCCGGCCAGCTGCACGTGACGCCCGAGCTTGAAATAGGATGGTCGTTCTGCACCATCAACTGCGTGATGCTTACCACCGGCGCGTTCCTGCTGTTCACCTGCATCCGCAGGACCGAGGCACCCCGATGGATTTCCGAGCTGTCGAACCTGAGCTACGGCATGTACCTGATGCACATCCTGTGGTTAGGGCTGTTTGTCAGCATCTTCAAGGGGCAGATGCAGCTGCCCACGGCTGTGGCGATTCCGGTCATAGCGTTGGCCACATTCTTCAGCTGCGCGGTCAGCACCAAAATCCTGTCGCTGATTCCCTTCTGCCGCTGGATGATAGGCATCAACCGCTCCCCGAAACAGGACCGCCAACTCTCCTTCGGCAGCCGGTCATAAGCCAATCATTCGACATTCCGGACCCGATTCCGGACATCATCCAATCATAATTGCAGAGGCTGTGTTCTATGGTGAACGTAGCCTCTGCTTTAATGGTTAGGGTACATTTATCGGACAAAAAATCTTCTGATTTTGTGTATAAAATAGAGACTGCCTAACTTTGGTTGTTAGACAGCCTCTCGATAATTCGACTGCTGTTTTTGTGGTCCCACTTGGGCTTGAACCAAGGATCCACTGCCAAAATATGAGTACGGAGAGGCAGTTGCTTTGGCCAATAAACAAAAACAGCAACCGATAATTCGGCTGCTGCAAAGGTGGTCCCACTTGGGCTTGAACCAAGGACCCACTGATTATGAGTCAGTTGCTCTGACCAACTGAGCTATGGGACCGGCCAGATCAGAGGGCGTACCCTCGTTTTCCGTCTGCAAAGTTAATACTAATTTTTTAATTCTGCAAATCAAGTTATTGCATTCAATCGAATTTCTTAATCGAATGTCTTGCCGTTCCAACAAATAGAGTTATTTCATTCGCTCGAATTTCTTGCCGTTCCAGCTGTATTTCACCTCCGGACGCAGATAGGGCTTGAGGCGGTGCAAATCCTCGGCGCCCATATAGTCGGCCACCGTCAGACGCGCCGTCAGGCCGTCATTGTCGGGACTGGCCACATATTCCACCGTCGGGAAAGGTATCAGTCCCAGCAGTTCCTTCTTAAGCATGGCACCGTCGCGGTCGCGCGGGGTCTCGATAAAGTCGTCGATGGACGCGAGCTTTATAAATTTCTCCGGCCTCAGCTCCTTCATATTCGAATCGAAAAACATCAGCTGCGAATCAGCGGCCTGTCCTTCACCCGCAATGGTGTATATCAGCATCGCCACATCTTCCTTACCGCAAGACAATACCTTGACGGTCGCCTTCGACACCGGCGTAATGATACAACTCACATAAGAATCGGTCACCGGCTGTTCCAACGACGACATGCCTCCCAGCGCATTGACTACCTCGCGTGAGGCTCCGGCATCGTGATATGCCAGCAGGTCGCCGCGCATGGTCGGCGTGAGCAAATCAAGAGCAGGCACATCCACATCCGCGAAGGCCTGACGGACCGTTAGCCGCGTGGATTCAATCACCACAACCGTATCGACCTCCTCCTTGTTGTTCGTCTGTGCCATACATCCCATTGCGGCCGCAAGCATCGCCGCCAGCAGCGTAATTATCCTTTTCATTTCTTGAATTTATCGTAGTTGCCGTTATACTTGGGTTTCTTCTCTTTGTCAGCCTTGGCTGTCTTCTTTTTCTTAGGCTTGCCGGGATTCAGGGCCTGGTCGCTGTCCAGAAAATAGTCGGTGTTCAGCCCCTTGTCCTTGCGCTTGGCGCCTTTGCCTTTTTTACGCCCACGCACATAATCCGCAGTTTCGGCGGCGTAATCGCGGCCATCGGCACGCTCGCACACCACTTTCTGCCCGAAGAATTCCGTATGCTTCAGGGCCGACAGCACCCTGTGGGCGTCACATTTGCGAACGTCAAACAACGTATAGCCCGGCATCAGGTCTATGCGCCCTATCACGGGCTTCTGCCCCACACTGTTCCGGTTTATCAGGTCCATCAGATTGCCGGGGAAGAATCCCGAGCCCTTGCCGATGTTCACCACCAGGCGTTCGTAGCCGTCGCGCGCATCCCGACGGTCCTTGTCGCGTCCCTTGCCGCCACGTTCCTTCTTCGGCTTGTCGGCTTCGTCCAGATCGATGTCCGGCATATCCTTGTAATACGCCAGCAGCCGGTTGAACTCCAGCGACAGCACCCGCTTCAGCAGGTCCGATTCCGACAGCCATTCCAGTTTCTTGCTCACACCGGGCAGATACTTTGCTATCTCGTTTTCGTCCACCTCCACGCGCTCCAGACGGTCGGCCAGGTTGTACAGCTGTTTCTCAATGATATGCTCCGGAGTGGGCACCTTGCGGTATTCGAACTCCTTGCCTATTATCTTCTCTATCTGCCTGATCTTGTTTTTCTCGCGACTGTGGATTATGGCCACGGACACACCCGTCTTGTTGGCGCGTCCCGTACGGCCGCTGCGGTGCGTGTAAACGGCCACATCCTCGGGCAGGCCATAGTTGATGACATGCGTCAGGTCGTCCACGTCCAGACCGCGCGCCGCCACATCGGTGGCCACCAACAGCTGGGTGACGTGGTCGCGGAACTTCTTCATCGCCAGGTCGCGCTGCTGCTGCGACAGGTCGCCGTGCAGGCAGTCGGCGTTATAGCCGTCGGCTATCAGTTTGTCGGCTATCTCCTGCGTGTCCTTCTTGGTGCGGCAGAACACGATGCCGTATATGTTCGGGCTGTTGTCCACCACCCGTTTCAAGGCCAGATACTTGTCGTGCGCCTTGACCATATAGTAGATGTGGCGCACGTTCTTGGCGCCCTCGTTGCGGTTGCCGGCCACGAACTCCACCGGGTCGTGCATGAACCGTCGCGCTATGTCGGCTATCTCCTTGGGCATCGTGGCCGAGAACATCAGCATCTTGCGCTGCTCCGGCACATGAGTCAGAATCTCGTTGATGTCGTCCACGAAACCCATGTTCAGCATCTCGTCGGCCTCGTCCAGCACCACGGTATGCACGTTCTGCAGCTTCACCACGCCGCGCTTGATCAGATCTATCAGACGTCCGGGCGTGGCCACTATCACCTGCACGCCGTTACGCAGGGAGCGTATCTGGCTCTCGATGCTGCTGCCGCCGTACACGGGCAGGATCTTCAGTCCGTCTATATATTTGGAGAAGTCGGCCAGGTCGCCGGCTATCTGCAGACAGAGTTCGCGCGTGGGAGCGATTATCAGTGCCTGAGGTGTATTGTCGCCGGCATCGATGCGCTGCAGCAGCGGCAGTCCGAAGGCCGCCGTCTTGCCGGTACCGGTCTGGGCCAGGCCCACGGCATCGCTGTCCTCGTTCAGCAGATGGGGTATCACCATCTCCTGGATGGGCATGGGGTGTTCGAAGCCAAGTTCCTCTATGGCCTTGAGCAGCCGAGGCTCCACGCCAAGCGTCGCGAACGTCTTGACCTCGTTGTTGCGCTGGGCTATTATCTCCTCCACGTTTTCGGGCAATACGCCTATTATATCCGAAAAATCGTCTATCGGATTTTCGGGTGTCACGGTATTTTCGTCTATGGTCTCGACCTCGCGGCCGGCCTTATCTTCGTAATCTTCTTTCATATCGTAATTTCTATCTTAGAAGTTGTTTAAGCTAATTTACGTTTAATAAAAATCTAAAGAAGTGTAAACTTTATGGCAATCTTTATTAATCTTTTGGGCATCTTTGCCCGCTTTCGTCGGGACCAACCATTAGGTTGCTCCTTCCTCAATCGAACAAATCTGCTCCAAAATCTTAATAAACCTTGCCATAAAAATTAGTTTAAACAACTTCTAATGATAGAACGTTGATAATGACATAATGTTGAAAAACGAGGGCCCCGAAAATACGGAACCCTCGTCAATATGACTGTCAATGCACTTTATTTAGCGGCTTTCGGGTCGGAGAAATTAGGAACGATGCACTTCCAGGCCAGGGCGGCGAGAACGGCGCCGATGACGGGACCTACGACCATTACCCAGAAATCACCCCATGCGTTGATGGAATAAAGGGCGGGACCGAAGGAACGTGCCGGGTTGACCGAGCAGTTGTCAACAGGAATACCCACGATGTTCACCAGGCCCAAGGTCAGACCGATAGCTGCGCCGGCCATCATGCCGTTACCCCATTTGGATGTAGAGCCAAGCACCACGAATACGAACACGAACGTCAGCAGGCCCTCGGTCAGCAGCGCGAAGCCCTTGCTCACACCCGGCTGACATACGTTGGTGGCCAGATACGACATATTGTCGGTGAAGCCGATGTTGTTGGTGATACCGCCGAACTCGAACGTTCCGCCGTTGAAATAGCCGCCGGCCGACATCAGCCACAGCAGCAGCGCGCCACCCACGGCGGCACCGGCCAACTGCGCCACGATATATCCGCACAGGTCCTTGAACGTGAAATTACGGTCGGTCAGGTACACGCCCAGCGACACGGCCGGATTGACATGACATCCCGACACTCCGCCTATGGCATAACACAATGCAAACAGTATCAGACCGAAACAGAGTCCGATTCCCAGTGTCCCGATTTTCGGGCCGGCCAATACGGCGCTTCCGCATGCCAGCAGCACCAGAAACATCGTGCCGAAAAATTCAGCTACATACTTTTTCATAATTATTTCAATTAAGGTTTATTGTTAATCCAATCTGTCCGCCCTGATACCAAGCGTGTGTTAAAAACGTTTATAAAAATATAACACAAGTTATTCCGAATTGTTTTAGAATCAGAAAAATAGAGTATGGACTGCTGTAACGACAATATAATACTGCGTGACGCGCGGCCTGAAGACGCGCGGTTTATCGCCTGGGTGGTGTTGACTGCCCTTGACATGGACACCGGGCATCTGGACCTGGTCACGTATTCGGTGTCCGACCCCGAATCGATGTATTCGTGGACCAACACCGTCATGGCCGAGGCCGACGGCAAACCGGTGGGATGTCTGGTATCGTACGACGGCGCACGCTACGAGGCGCTGCGCACGCGCACATGGCCCACCCTGTGGGGAGGTCTTGATCCCGAACAGGTCAGACAGACGCCGGCCGAGACCGGTCCCGGCGAATATTACCTCGATTCAATGGCGGTGATTCCCGAATACCGTGGACGTGGCTCGGTTGGCAAACGCCTCATGCGACACGTCATGCACAAGGCTACCTCGCAAGGGCATAAGAATTTCGCCTTGCTGGTGGACGTTGACAAGCCCCGTCTGGAGCAGTATTACGCCGGTCTTGGATTCGCGACGCAGGGCACAGTCGACTTTTTCGGTCACGATTTCAACAAAATGACATGCGCCACGGATTGACCGCAGCGCATCTCATATCTCGTTTGCTCCTATTTACAATCTTACAACCGTGAGGGAATAGGGAGGCAGTTCCGCCTCGGGCCAGTTCACGCCCATCTCCACCGGCTGGCGGAAGCCATACTCAGTCTTGCCGTCAATGGTTATCGAATCCGGTATCAGTTTATGTACCGGGCATATATCGCGCGGCACGTCGGTGGCCGATGCAAAATATTGCTGTGGCGCCCACTTCATCAGGTCTTTGGAGCGCACCACACCCGTGACGTCACCACCGGGGTTAGCCTCCCATATCAGAACCCACTCGTTCTGTCCGGCATTACGGACCAGACGGGGCGAATACATCTTCTTATGGCTGCCCCAGGGTCCGAAATCGGAGTTTACGAAATTATACCCTTTGCCTATCGGGGTCCAGGCCTGTGTGCTGTCGGCACGCCACGCCAACCGCAGGCCCGAAGTGCCGTTATTCTTGGAATATGACAGCAGTTCCTGACCGTGCGTCACATTCACGCCGCCACACGCGGCCAACAATGTCAATAAATATGCTATTCGTCTCATGGATTAGATTTGTTCATTATCGGATACGCTCTTATCCGCTTAATCACTCATCACTCGTCTTTTTGACCTATGACTTCGTCACTCTAATCTATGACTTATTCACAGTTCCGACGGATCGCCTAAGAAGGCTCCCTGAGGTTTGTGCGGCCGGCATGGATGCACTATGCTTTTGCGGCGGTCCCAGGCGCGGTCGGATTTCAGCTTCACCCGCAATCCCCGTTCCGTCCTGTCGGCCGGCCATCCGCGAAGCCTGACATACTCACCCAGCATATAGCGGAATCCCGGTGTAGGATAACAGAACTTGGTCATATTCTCAAAACATTCATCCTCGCCCATATCCTTGAACCGCATCCGGTTGATGTCTATCAGCTCAAACTCTATTCCGTCCGGAGTGCGCACGTACCTGATGTTGGTATTGTTGGAGTCTCGGAAATATATTCCCTTCTCGTGCAGCGTCACGAACAGTCCTGCCAACGCCGCCATGAATTCGGGATCATACTTCCGCTCGTCTATCACCTGACCGGCAATCGGTCGGGCATCGGTGTATTCGCACACGTAATATTGATCGGTGCGGAATCCGGCGCCATTTCTCACCTCCAGCCATCCGACGGGATGCGGAGTGTTTATGCCGCATTCAATGAGCCGACACGCGTTGCGGAAACTTTTCTCGGCCTTCCCTTTCACGAACCGGCGCGCTAATTTCTGAATCCAGCTGTCGCGTTTGAAGCGTTTCACCACCAGCCGCCGTCCGCCGGCCTGCATCTCGCGCAGCTCGTTGCGCCCCTTGTATATTACGCGGCCTTCGCCCGCAAACCGTCCGGGCAGCCCTTCCAGCCACCCGCGCATCTGCTCCTCGCCCTGATATGTCTCCGCACGCTTACTCATTACTTTTAAAACACAGACAATCTGAATTTATTATTTTTGATAAGGAACTCGGGCACTGATGCCGGTGTTAATTCTATAAAAAGCATATTATTATGACACGACTGATACTGCTCCGGCACGGCCAGAGCGAATGGAATCTGAAGAATCTGTTTACGGGCTGGACCGATGTTGACCTCAGCGACCAGGGACGCGAGGAGGCGCGTCAGGCCGGTCTGAAAATAAAGCAGGCCGGCATCGAACCGCAGTATTATTTCACATCCTACCTGAAACGTGCCATCCACACGTTGCACATCGCCGCCTCGGCCATGGACCGCGACTGGGTGCCCGAAGTGAAGGACTGGCACCTTAACGAGCGGCATTACGGCGCGCTCCAGGGTCTCAACAAAGCCGATACAGCCAAGAAATATGGCGACGAACAGGTGCACATCTGGCGCCGCAGCTATGACGTTGTGCCACCGGCGCTGACCCGTGACGATCCGCGCCATCCCGCCAACGATCCGAAATACCGCGACCTCACGCCCGACGAGCTGCCGGACGCCGAATCGCTTGAGCTGACCATCCGCCGCGTGCAGTGCGTATGGGAGGAGAAGATAATTCCCGCCCTGCGCCATTACGGCGACGTCTTAGTGGCCGCACATGGCAATTCGCTTCGCGGTCTGGCCATGATGCTCCGAAAGCTGTCCCCCCAGGAAGTGGTCAGCCTCGAAATTCCCACCGGCCAGCCCTGGGTGTTCGAGCTTAACGACAACCTCACCCCCATCCGCGAATACTTCCTCTGATCATTTAATTTTGCCGTCACGAGGGAATTTGCTAAATTTGCAGTTGTTGAGACTGACTAATCCAACTTATGATGACAGACAAAATTAAAAGGATATTCGCAGCCGGCATGATGTCAGTTGCATCGGTCGTGGCTGTGACGGTGCCATGCAGCGCCCAGTCGACACGCCGCACAGCTATGCCCGCGAAATACTCGTACTTCCCCACATACCACAATCCCACACCGGGGCAGATTCCGCTCATAGCATGGACGGTGGTGTCGCCGGAGTTTACCGACTCGGTGTTTCTGAGCGACGAGTATTTCGACCGGATACGCCGGTGCGGCATCAACGCCATCACCAACATAGTGGGATTCGACGCGCGTGGCGAACGCATCCTTGACCAGGCGCGACGCCACGGGCTGAAGGTATTCGTGCAGCAGTCGCCGAAAACTTCCGACGCCGGCCGTCGCATGGCCGAATATTTCCGCGACAAGCCCGTCGTGGCCGGCTATCTGCTGCAGGACGAACCCACGGTCAAGAATTTCGCCGACCTCGTCAAGGTGCGCAACGCCATATATGACGTCGACACCACGCGGCTGGTATACACCAACCTGCTGCCCATCGTGCCGGGCAAAGTCACCGGCACCGACACGTACCTGCAATATATGCAGGGTTCCGAACAGGCGCTCCGGCTTCCGCTTCTGTCGTACGACCACTACCCCGTGGTGCGCAAAAACGGCAAGACCTCGACCAAACCGGAATTCTACGAGAATCTGGAATATGCGCGCCAGGTATCGACCGAAAACCGCATCCCCTTCTGGGCGTTCGGTCTGATAATGGGCCATTATTCCTACCCGGTGCCCACGCTGGCGCATCTGCGCTTCCAGACGTTCAACGCCCTGGCCTACGGGGCGCAGGGAATACAGTACTGGCGCTACATATTGTCGTCTAACGCCGATTACGACGCCACCGAAGCTCCCGTCACGATGGAGGGTCAGTCCACCCGCGTGTGGGACGCGCTTCAGACCGTCAACAGTGAAATCCAGGGCTATGCTCCGGTGTTCCTCGGCTGCACGGTGCGCAACATCGGCCACCTGGGATCCATCCCGCAAGGCGCCGGCAAACTGGAGCATCTGCCGGCTCCCTTCACCAAGATAAAGCCCGGCAAGAAAGGGATCCTTGTGTCAGCCATCGTCAACGACGGCCGCAATTACATAGTGTTCTGCAACCACGATGTCAACAAGAAGCAGAAAGTGAAGATCGGCTGGACCGGCAGGCTGCGTCAGTTGATGCCCGACGGCTCCTCGCGCACTGTCAAAAACAGCAGCGTCACCCTTGACCCAGGCTCGTACGCAATCTTTACTTATTGAGTCATGACCGAGTCCGAGACAAAACCGACGATAGGTGCGGTCATGGTGCTGTATGCCCCGGACCTTGACGTCACCGACAAGGCCATCGAGGCCATTCTGCCGCAGGTCGACTTGCTCTGCATAGTGGACAATACGCCCGGCGCCGACCTGTCCGCGCGCTTCACGGACAATCGCATCCATTACATCGCCATGAGCGGCAACTCGGGTATCGCCGCCGCACAGAACCGTGGCACCCGCTGGCTGCTGGACCGGGGCGTCGACTTCCTGGTATATACCGACCAGGATTCCGAGGCGCGTCCCGACACCATAGCCCGACTGATGCACGGATACACCATCCTTACGGACGGCGGTGTCAAGGTGGGGCTCACAGGCACGCTCCCCGTCAACCGCGAGACCGGCGAGCCTTACCGGCTGTCGGCCCGCAGAATCGACTCACCCGACGACCTGCGCCGCATCCCCGGCGCCGAAGGAATCTCGGAGTATTATTCCGCCATCTCCTCCATCTCCCTGATACCGCGCCAGGCCATGCTGGACAATGGCGGCTTTGACGAAAGCCTGTTTATTGACGGCGTGGACCATGAATGGTGCTGGCGCGCATGGCACACGCACGCCTACCGAACGTTTATCGTCCGTGACGCCGTCATCGACCATTGTCTGGGCCAGGGCGACCGGCAGCTTGCCGCCCGGCAGGTGCACATAGCCTCGGCCGACAGGGTATATTACCAGTTCCGCAACTATCTGTGGCTGAAACGGCTGGAATACACGCCGGCGTACTGGATCAAGAAAAACGGCATGAAGTATGCCGTCAAGTTCTTCTATTTCCCCATCATGGTCAGTCCCCGCGGCAAATATCTGAAAAACATCCTGCGGGGCATCCGCGACGGACTGCGCCGGAGCCATCCCGACGATTCTTTCCCCCGTTTCTGACGCTTTTTCGCTGCGCGAGGCGCGAATTCACATTTTTTCACGTTATCTGATATGGATAGTGTGAATGAACGTTTAAAATGGCGCAGTTTTCAGCTAAAGAACGATTAGTTGCTTCATTGTTATCATCAATGCCCGGTGTCAAGGCACTGGTCAAATCGGCATATATCCGCGCCAACGCCATAATCCATAAAAAGAGCAAAACGTTCTATATCCATTCTTCCAGTATCACGGGCATCGAGCTGATCACGCCCGACAGCGCGGATCACGAGTCATTCTACGGATATTACGACAAACATCCCGACAACGGCCGCGGACTCCTGATTTACAACGAGACTGAAGCGCCTACAAGCCGGGAACCGGATCCGGCACATCCGCTGACCGTCAACATCCTCGACCTCGACACACGGCGCACAGTATGCTCGGCCCGCTCCGGGACCTACAACTGGCAGCAGGGATGCCGCGCGCAGTGGATTGACAGTGACCGTGTCATATTCAACGTGTTACGCAACAGCGGATACCGCGCGGCCATATTGTCGGTCCGGGACGGCAAGATAACCGATGAATTCCCGTTGCCCGTCCAGGACGCCTGGAAAGACCGGTATTATCTGGCCATCGACTATCGCCGCATCCAGCGCATGACGCCCGATTACGGCTACCGCAATCTGCCGCCCCTCTCCGATGCCGAAATGGCCGATATGGAACACGACGGCATCCGGCGTGTGGACATAGCCACAGGCCAGGACGAACTGATACTCTCCCTGCGCCGTATAGCCGACACCGAACCCGACCCGCTTTCCGCACAGTCCATGCACCAGGCCAACCACGTCATGATCTCGCCCGACGGCTCAAGGTTCATCTTCATTCACCGCCGCTACCACAAGGGACGCCGCTTCGACCGGCTGATGATGTGCGGCGGCGACGGCTCGGACCTGCGCGTCGTAAGCGACGGCAGCATGGTGAGCCATCTGTGCTGGATAGACGACTCCACCCTGTTCGGCTATCTGCGGCACGAGGGGCGCGACGGCTTCTGGTTCATCGACCTCGACGGCAACCGGTTCACTCCTTGCGAAGCCCTGAACAGCCTCGGCAGCGGCGACGGCCACCCGTCGGTGTACGGCGACTGGATCGTGGTGGACTCGTACCCCGACAAGAGCCGTATGCAGCACCTGTACCTATACAATATCCGCACACGGCAGGTCACGCACCTGCTGGAAGTGTTCCAGTCCGTGCGATACGCAGGGCAGACCCGCTGCGACCTGCATCCGCGCTTCTCATGCCACGGCGATTACATTTATTTCGACACCGTCTATGCCGGACGCCGGGTCCTGGCACGCGTCAATGTCGCAGATATCACTGTTAACACCCATCCCTGACAATGGCCACGATTTCCGTACTGATGTCCGTATATAAATCCGAGAAGCCCGAGTATTTCGACCGGGCCCTGCGCAGCGTATGGACCGACCAGACGGTGATGCCGAACCAGATAGTGCTGATCAAGGACGGCCCCCTCGGTCCGGAACTCGACAAAATCGTAACCAAATGGCAGTCCGAACTTGGCGACAAGATGCGCATCATCTGCAATCCCGAGAATCTGGGCCTGACCAAATCGCTGAACGAAGCCATACAGGCAGCCACCGGCGACTACTTCGCCCGTATGGACAGCGACGACGTGTCGTTGCCAAACCGTTTCGCCGACCAGCTGCGATATATGGAGCGCCATCCGGAGGTTGTCGTATTGGGCGGCGCCGTGCAGGAAATAGACGAGAACGACAAGCCCGGCGAAATCCGCATCTATCCCGCCGACCTGAAACAAATCAGGAAATACATTGTCAAGGCCAACCCGATCAACCATCCCACGGCTTTCCTGCGGGCCTCCATTTTCAAGGAGGGATTCGGTTATGACGAGAACTACCAGAAAAACCAGGACCTGAAACTGTGGTACGACATCCTCGCCGCGGGACGTGTCATCAACAACATCCCCGAAACGGTGCTGAAATTCCGGCGCACCTCCGAGACCTACCGCAAACGCAGCACCAAAATCACGCTCCGCAACGAATACGACATCTATTCCAAAGGTATCCGCCGCCTTTACGGTCCCTGCAACTGGCGCCAGATTTACCCGATGGTCCGGGTGCTGGTCAAATCCACATCCCCTAAGATCACCGAATTCATCTACCGCCACCTTTTCCGCAAGCGCACCCGATAAAAGCCACATATTTGCAAACTTGTGTTAATATAAAATCATATACAGCTCGATATTGTTAATTTATATTAAATACAGCGAATTTTCTTATGTTATATAACATTGTTTTTGAAATATTTTGTAACTTTGCATCGAGTTTTTCATGGTATTAGATTTTTAAGGTTAACGCAAGATTGGTTGTCGTGATGACAATCAATTTTTTTATGTCCATATCCCAACTCTGTTTTTCGATCAAAACAGACTCATATTCAAACCGATATACGATTTTATTTGCTTGAATAGCCGTTTCTTATTAACTTAGCAGAGCAAAACGGTTTTTTCAGACGAAACAACGATACGATATGAACATAACGAACAGCCTTACAGCAAAAGCACTCGCGGCAGTGGCGCTACTCGCCGCCGCAGTCACCGCCGACTCGTCGGCATGCACCAACCTTATAGCCGGCAAGGGAGCCACCACCGACGGCTCGGTGATGATGTCCTACTCGGCCGACTCCCACAACCTATTCGGCTTCCTGCACCATTCGCCGGCAGCCAGACATCCCAAGGGCGCAATGCGAAAGATAACCGACTGGGACACCGGCAAGCCTTTGGGCGAGATTCCCCAGGCGGCCGAGACCTACAACGTGGTGGGCAACATGAACGAGCATCAGCTCGCCATCGGCGAGAGCACATGGGGCGGCCGCGAGGAGCTGGCCGACACCACGGGCCAGTCCGTGATGGACTATGGCTCGCTGATATACGTGGCCCTGGAACGCGCCAAGAACGCCCGCGAAGCCATTGACGTGATGACCGACCTGGTGGAGAAATACGGCTACGCCAGCGAGGGCGAGTCGTTCACCATCGCCGACAAGAACGAGGTATGGGTGATGGAGATGATAGGCAAGGGAGCCGAGAAAGGCGCCGTGTGGATTGCCGTGCGCATCCCCGACAACGCCATCTCCGGACATGCCAACGAGCCCCGTATTCGCAAGGTAGACCTGAAGGACAAGGAGAACGTGCGCTATTCCAAGGACCTGATCAAGTTCGCCCGCAAGCGCGGCTATTTCACCGGCAAGGACCAGGACTTCTCGTTTGCCGACGCCTTCGCCGAGCATGATCCGTCCACGCGCCGTGGCTGCGACGCCCGCGTATGGTCATACTTCCGCCGCTTCAACGACGGCGCCGACCAATACTTCGCATGGGTCAACGCCGACAGCAACGAGCCGATGCCCCTCTACATCATCCCCGACCGCAAGGTCAGCCCCGAAGGGATGCAGGACGCCATGCGCGACCGGTTCCAGGGCACTCCCTACGACATGACACAGGACGTAGGCGCCGGGCCGTACCACGTGCCTTACCGCTGGCGTCCCATGGAATATGAAGTGGACGGCAAGAAATACCTGATGGAGCGCGCCATCGCCACGCAGCAGACCGGCTGGAGCTTCGTATCGCAGAGCCGCGACTGGCTCCCCGACCCCGTGGGCGGCGTATTCTGGTTCGGCACCGACGACACCAACACATCGGTATATATGCCCCTGTACTGCGGCATGACCGAAGTTCCCGCCGAACTGGCGCAGGGTGACGTAAACACATTCGACATCAACTCCAACTTCTGGGTCAACAACATCGTGGCCAACGAGGCATACCACCGCTACGACATGATGATTCCCGACATCCGAAAAGTGCAGAACAAGCTGGAGAAAGGATTCTTCGAGCAGGTCAAGGCCAACGACCCGAAACTGAAAGCCATGGTCGAGGCCGGCGACATGGACGCATACCGCAACGCAGTCAACGCGCTCGGCGCGCAGGACGCCAAGGAGGCCACAGATCGTTACCGCGACCTGGCAGTATATCTTTTCGTGAAATTCATGGACGGCAACCGCAAGAAGACCGATGCCGACGGCAACTTCATCAAGTCGCAGTACGGCGTGCCCGTCTACCCCGAATTCCCCGGCTACGACAAGAAATACTACGAGAACATCGTCAAGGAATCCGGCGACCACTTCCTCATCAAGTCCGCCCCCGCCAAATAATTCCCAATCCGACACAACAAAAAAGTCAGCGCCCGTTTCCGAGTGCTGACTTTTTTGTTTTCGTCATCCCTGACAACCTATTTTGAAATGTCATTTAGATAAGGTTCTCAATGCCTTTGCTTCTTCCAGCGACACCCGCAACTGTCTGATCAGAACTTCTTTCGGCGGCAATTCCGTAAGATAGTTCGCCACTTTAATACCTGAGGCATCCAGTTGCAGCAATTCTATTTGTTCGCGATTTCCTTCAGTACAAAGTATCAGTCCCAGTGGAGCTTCCTCTCCCTCCTCTCGTTCATAACGATCAAGATAACGCAGGTATAATTCCATCTGTCCCTTGTATGCAGCCTTGAATCTTCCCAACTTAAGGTCTACGGCAATCATCCGATGGAGTTTCCGATGAAAAAACAACAGATCGATCTTGAAATCCTCGCCGTCTATTATCAGCCTTTTCTGACGTGCCACGAACGTGAATCCATCGCCAAGTTCCAATAGAAAATTCTCTATATGTGCCAACAATGCGTCCTCAAGCTCACTCTCCGAATAGTTACCACGGAGGCCGGCAAAATCGAGAAAATATGGGCTTTTGAACACCAGATCCGGAGTAACCGCATGTTCGTCGCGAAGTGATGCAAGTTCGGCTTTGATTAATTCCTTAGGCTTGGCAGCTATAGCCGTACGCTCATAAAGCATTCCGTCTATCTTTGAACGGAGGGTACGTATTGACCAACTTTCTTCCGCTGCCATGGTTAAATAAAACTCACGTTGAATCTCATCAAGAGACAGAACCTCCTGAAAATGAGACCAAGACAATTGTGTCGACAGTGTCGACACAATCTGCAGGTCGGGCATCAGCTGTGCAAACTGCATCATGCGCCGGAGGTTACGGGCTGAAAATTCCCGGCCCCCATATTCCAATTGCAATTGACACGCCACATTCTCTATGACTCGTTTGCCATACTCTGCCCTCTGATTATCAAGAACCTCCCGATTGATACGCTCTCCGATGTGCCAATAAAGCAAGGTTATCGTGGCATTGGCGGACACTGCCACCCGCTGCCGCGCCTCAGATATCATAACCCGGATGTCATCGACAACACCTTGATTGTTGTTCTTATGTATGATTGTCTGTTCCAATTATCTGTATATTCTTATACTTTTGATTTATCTCTAATATCGGGTTCCACTCGGCCGATGGCTTAGAGATCTTATAATGATTATATCATACTATCATACGCAAAATTACATTATTTTTTTATATCATCCATATTTACGAATAAAAAAGTCAGCGCCCGTTTCCGAGTGCTGACTTTTTGAGTGTCTGTTCTATACGTTGTCGGGAGGATTATTCGTCGTCCTTCTCGACACGGTGCTCCTTGATCTTGACCTTGACGGCGTTGTAGCCGACAACTGCCACAAGACCGATGGCCAGCAGAACGGCCGCGACCACCACTATCGACTGCACCGCAATCTTGAGCACCGCCAGCACGGCGCAGGCGATGATGCCGCACACCGTAATGATTATCAGCCACATCAGCAGCTTCAGTCCGGCCGACTGCGCCGACAGACGCGCTTTCTCCATCCCCAATTCGGCTCGGCGCGCATCCATGTCATTCGAATTCCTGGTAGTCAAATCAGTATTTTCCATAACCTTTCTTTTTTTGTTATGGAAACGTTTTTACATTGTATATGGTTCTGAGGTACGGATCCGACCGGATAAGACGCGGGGACCTATCGGGTATAGAGGAATCGCTTGATGCTACGCTTCGGAGTCTTCTGGAACTCGTTGGGCATCAGGATTATTTTCGATATCCTTTCGTATGGGGCCACCAGGCCGTTCAGTTCCTTGCGGATATTCTCCATGGTGTTGTCCATGTCGGTCACAGGCACCTCAAGGCGGTCGAGCGCGTCGAAATCGGGATACACCAGGGCCACAAGCTTGCCGTCACGCTCCACCACAAGGCTTTCGGCCACGAAGGGCATGTTGTTCAGCTTGGCCTCGATCTCCTCGGGATAGATGTTCTGGCCGGAGGCGGACAGTATCATGGTCTTGCTGCGGCCGCGCAGGAACAGCGTGCCGTCGGGAGTCATGGTACCCATGTCGCCGGTCTTGAGCCATCCCTTGTCGTCCAGCACCTGTTCCGTGGCCTGGGGATTCTTGTAATAACCCTTCATCACGTTCGGGCCCTTGACACAAATCTCGCCCGGAGTGTGTTCCGGATCGTCCGACAGTATCATGGCCTCCATGTCGGGCAGCAGTCGTCCCGACGAACCGGGCACGAACTTTTTCCAATGCGTGTAGCTGATCAGCGGGCCGCATTCCGTCATGCCGTAGCCCACGGTGAACGGGAACTTGATCTTGTGCAGGAATTCCTCTACCTCATGGTTCAGAGGCGCGCCGCCCACTATCACCTGCTCGAAATTGCCGCCGAAGGCATCGACCAACTTGCGGCGTATCTTGGCATAGATATACGAGTCCAGGAACGGCACCGCCAGGGTCCAGCGCACCGCGCCCTTCGAAATCATGGGCAATATCTGGTTCTTGTATATCTTCTCCAATATCAGCGGCACGCATATCACCAGGTTGGGGCGCACCTGATTCATGGCCTGTATCAGGATACGCGGCGACGGGATCTTGCCCAGGATGGTGACATGCGATCCCACGGCCATAGGGGTCAGCATATCGAAAGCGCATCCGTATGCATGTGCCATGGGCAGGAACGCCAGAGCACGGCTACTGCGGAAATGCAGCTGAGTGTCGATGCCGAAACATACGTTGCCCGCCAGGTTCTCGCCCGTCAGCATCACGCCCTTCGAGAATCCCGTGGTGCCCGACGTATAGTTTATCTCCACCGCCTCCGAATTGTCGCGGTCTATGTAGCACACGTTTTCGGGCCGGTATCCGTGGGGATACAGCGACCGGAAGCGGCGCGTCAGCAGCCGCAGCGTACGGTTCATCTCGAATCCCGGACGCTCCTCCAGGCACTTGAAGTCCTCGATGCTCAGCACACCTTTCAGATTAAGCAGCATATCGGGTTCCATCGGCTCCCACACCGATTTGGACACGAACAGCAGCTCCGCCTCCGAATGGTTCACGATGTGCGTCACGTCGTGAGGATTGAATTCTGCCAGGATGGGGACTATCACCGCACCGTATGTCACGGTGGCCAGATACACCATCACCCAGTTCATCGAGTCGCGGCCGCATATCGCTATCTTCGCGCCCGGCTTGATTCCCATATTGTTGAACAACAGGTGCATCTTGGCTATGTTAATAGCCAGTTCGCTATAATTGATGGTCTTGCCTGTCACGTAATCGCTGAGTGCGGGCAGTTCCCAATTCTCCCGGAAGCTCTTTTCGTACAGTTTGATGAAATTCGTAATCTCCATTTAATGCGATATGAGCGGTTATCCTTCCAGGGCCAGTCTGTATATCTCGCGACAGTCGTCCATCGACAGCGGCACGTAAGCGCCAAGTGTATCGCCCACGTTGCGCTGCAGCGACGCCACCATCTTCTCGATGTCGGGTTCCTCACCTACCAGTTCGCGCAGGTTGGTGGTGAGGCCCATGTCGTGATAGAAATGCTTCAGCTCGTCGATGCCTTCGGCAATGATATCGTCTGTGGACTTGCCGGCGGGGTTGACGCTCATCACGTTGATGGCGAAACGCCATAGCTTGTCCGGATTACGCTTGGCACAGAACTGCATCCATGCCGGGATTATCACGGCCAACCCTGCTCCGTGCGCCACATGATAGAATGCCGAGATCTCGTGCTCCATGCGGTGCGAGGCCCAGTCCTCGGTCTTGCCCACGCCGCAGAGGCCGTTGTGAGCCAACGTCCCGGCCCACATCACATCGGCGCGCGCATCGTAGTTCTCGCCGTCCATGCGAAGCGTCACCGCCTGGTCCATCACGTCACGCAGTATCGCCTCCGAATATGCGTCCACTAACTGTGTGCCCTCCGTGGGCGAGAAATAACGCTCGTATATGTGCGCCATCATGTCCACGATGCCGCAGGCCGTCTGGAACCACGGCAGCGAATAGGTCAGCTCAGGATTCATCACCGCGAACCGGGGACGGAGCAGGAACGGATAACGCACCGATATCTTCTGGTGCGTCTTCTCGTTCGTTATAACCGAGTTGCCGCTCCCCTCGCTGCCGGCGGCGGGGATGGTCAGCACAACGCCCACAGGCAGAGCCGCCACAGGCTTGGAAGTGCCGTTGTAGAAATTCCAGAAATCCTCGGTCGTCACTGCTCCGAGGGCTATCCCCTTGGCTGCGTCTATCGGGCTGCCGCCGCCGATGGCAAGAAGGAAGTCGACACCCTCGGCCACAGCCTTGGCTATGCCGGCGTAAACGCTCTCGGCAGTCGGGTTCGGGCTGATGCCACCGAACTCCGTCCAGGCTACCCCCTCGGCGTCAAGCGACTTGGTCACCTCGTCAAACAGACCGTCCTTCTTGATGCGGTCGCTGCCATAGACTATCATCACCTTCTGCGCGCCATAGCGCTTCAGCGCCGCGCCTGTTTCCGACTGAACGCCGCGTCCGAAGATAAACTCCGTGGGCGAGCAATATCTGAAATTTTCCATAATATTTTCTTTTGGGTTGCTACATTCCCGGACATACTTGCCGACACGGCACAGTATATCCCTATATACTAACAACGAAAATCCGCCCCTTTTCGCTCATCGGGCCGGCAAGTTTCTCATGCATTGTCCACTGCAACGGTCCATGCGTCGATGGTGCGCGTGTCGGGTGATATGTTGACGCCCACTTTCACCACTGGCTTGGGGTTCAGGGAGTTCTCGAACTGGAGGGCGTATTTCTTGTCGTCGATCTGAGCAAGCGCCTCCTCGGGAGTGCCGCCGTATTTGAACTCGATGATGTAAATCTTTTTCGGGTTTTCCAGCACCATGTCCATGCGCCCGTCGGACGTGCGCCGCTCCACGTCGACGCTGATTCCCACCAGACGGCCTATTATCAGTATGTCCTTCTGCCACTGAGGCTCCTTGTTGGTATGGTTCATGTACGGTATACCCGCTAAGAACGACTGCAGCTCATGCAGGAACCCGTCGATGTCGTCGTCATCAATGAAATCCTGTAGCGAATTCACAAAATTGTTTGCACGACTCACATTCCAATTCTTTACAGTCTCAATCAGATTCTTGAAAAAGCCTTTTCGGATTTCCTCGTTCGGGTATCCCATAACGTAAGAGTCCCGCCTCTCATTATAAGCCTTTATTGTCAGATAACCGGTATAGTAACATGCCAGAGCGAGGTTGTTGCCCAACACATCGCCGCTGTCCAGTTCATCGGCAGATATGACAGTTCCTTCAAGGTCCGGCGAACCCCAGTCATGGCTCAAATAGTGCTTTATCAACCGCGTCGGAGTCCCGGACTGGAACCAATAATCTCCTATATTTCTGTAATACAGCGATTTTAGCAGGCTGAAAGGATTGTAGACATCCACCATTTTTCTCGAGAAGTGGAATCCATCGTATCTGGACTTCAGTTTTTGCAGGGTCTCATCATAGCATTGGCCCATTTCTTCAGCCAATTCCTGAATACCTTCCCTGAAATTGTCATGCAACTCCTGCGGGGTTATTCCGCATATAGCGGAATAACGTGTATCCAGGGATATATCCAACAGGTTGTTCAAACCGCTGAATACATTGATCTGTCCTATCTTGCCCACACCGGTCAGGAAAACGAACTTCAGGTATTCGGAATTGGCTTTCATCACGCGGTAAAAATCATGCAATGTCCTGCGATTGGCAGCTTCTAATTCCGCATTATCGCATACATCCACTATAGGACTATCGTATTCATCGACCAATATCACTACCTGGCGACCGGTATTTCTGTATATGTCTCTAATAATTTTATCGAATCTCCAGTCCGGGGTATGGTCCGGATGCGGAGTGCCGTATTCATTTTCCCATTCCCCCACAGCTTTATCCAAAAAGGCGGTAAGGTCTCCGACTTCCTTGTAACCTGACCGTGACAAATCCAGATGCAATACAGTATAATGCTCCCATTTTTCCGGCTCCAGTCTGTCTATAGCTAATCCTTCAAACAATTCGCGGTTCCCCCGGAAATAATTCTCCATCGTAGATACAAGCAGACTTTTCCCAAATCGACGAGGCCTGCTCAGAAAGAAAAAGCCACCTTGAGTCACAAGTTCATGTATATATCCGGTCTTGTCGACATATACATAACCGCCCTCCCGTATCTTTCTAAAACTTTGAATGCCTACCGGATAAAGATTCTTTGCCATAACCGTCTTTTTTAGGAATTTCCTACAAAGATAACAATTTTCAACGTAAACGGCAAAAAAGAAAAAGGGACGCACCTGGCGTCCCTCGTGAGTTTCATGAATTCGAGAATCGTAAGCGTCCTATCGCTGACGCTGTCAGTCTTCCATCGCGCCGCTGATAGCCTTGGCTATCTCGCGCATCTTCTCCGGATCCGGATCGGATATCTTGTTGGAGAAGTCCATGTCGCCCTCGCGCTGCAAGGGAACGAGATGGATGTGCGCGTGCGGCACTTCCAGACCCAGGACCGTCACTCCGACCTTGCGACACGGCAGGGCCTTCTTGATTGCCTTTGCCACTTTCTTCGCGAACAGCACCATCCCGGTAAGTTCTTCGTCGTCGATGTCGAATATGTAATCGGTTTCATGCTTGGGCACCACCAGGGTATGGCCCCAATTCACCGGATTGATGTCCAGGAATGCAAAATACCTGTCGTCCTCCGCTATCTTGTAGCTCGGAATCTCCCCGGCGATTATTTTTGAAAAAATGGTCATGGTTTTTGATTTTTAAGCCCGGCTCGGCCGGACCGTGGGTTACGCAAGTGTCCGGAGGGCAGCTTTCAGTCCGGACAGACCGCTTGTATATAAGTTAATCAGGCCCGACGCATATACCGCTATATGCATCGGGCCGGGTATTAAATTTCGATTTTGATGATTTCAAAGTCCATTACGCCTGCGGGCACCTGGACCTTTACCTTGTCTCCTACGTGATGGCCTATCAGGGCCTTCGCTATGGGAGTGTTGCTCGCTATCTTCATCTCGCGCAGGTTGGCCTCGCTTTCGGTCACGATGGTATAGGTCATCTGCATTCCGTTGGCCACGTTCTTGATGGTGACCTTGTTCAGCAGCTGCACTTCCTCCGTGTTCAGCTTCGAGTCGTCTATGATGCGCGCGGTGGCCACCAGTTCCTTCAGCTTCGATATCTTCATCTCAAGCATCCCCTGGGCCTCCTTGGCCGCATCGTACTCGGCGTTCTCCGACAGGTCGCCTTTGTCGCGAGCCTCGGCTATCGCCTGTTTGATCAGGGGGCGCTGTGCCTCCAGTGCCGACAGCTCCTCCATCTTCTTGTTATACCCTTCCTGAGTAAGATATGTTGCCATTGCTATAATCAGTTACTGACAAAAATAGTGTTAAAAAATACCCCCGGGCAGCATTGATTCCGTCTCAATGTCCCAGGAGATGCTCCTTGCCGACTTGCGTCAGTGGTGTATTTCACGCCACAAAGTTAGCTAATTTTATTCATTCCACCAAAAAACTGCCGTTTTTAAATGATTTTTTATTAACTTTGACCTTTGGTAAAGACAAATGTTCATTATTAACGTAAAATTCGCCTTCTGGACAAGGCACCTTGATATATGACAATCAACGAAGCTCAAGACGAGATAATAGATGAATTCGAGGCCCTGGGTCCCGACTGGATGGACCGTTACGCCTATATCATCGAGCAGGGCAACACGCTGCCTCCGTTTCCCGAGGCCGACAAGACCGCGGCCAACCTGATAGAGGGATGCCAGAGCCGCGTGTGGATTGCGGCCTCGCGACCCGACGGCCGGCACATTCATTTCGAGGCCGACTCCGACGCCCTGATCGTAAAGGGGATCGTGGCCCTGCTGATGCGCGTGCTCAACGACCGCACTCCGCGCGAGATACTGGACGCCGACCTATATTTCATCGACCGCATCGGCCTGGCCTCCCACCTGTCGCCCACCCGCAGCAACGGCCTCCTGGCCATGGTGAAGCAGATTCGAGACTACGCCACCGCCTACAACCTCCTTGACAATGCGTAAGGGGAAGTTGAAGGAGTTAATGGAGTTGAAAAAGTTAAGATAATACCAAAGACCGACCAACAGCCTCACTATCATCTTAACTCTTTAAACTTTCTAAACTTTTTAAACTTTTTAAACTGCTACTGAAATCAATCAACAATAACACAATATATGCTACTATCGATTTCGCAATTCTGGCAGGAACATTCGGCTTTGGCCATCCTGCTGTGCATCCTGGTGATAGTGATACCGCTGCTGGTATTCTACTGCATCAAGGCACACCGTGACCACCCCAAGGGACTGATACCGGCGGCCATCGCCAACATGGGCGAGCGCTTCGGCTATTACATCATGAACGCCGTGCTGCTGCTGTTCCTCTGCTCCAAGTTCGGCATCAGCGACGCCGCCGCCGGCTGGATCTACGCCGTGTTCTATTTCCTGATCTATGTGCTCAGCCTCCCCGGCGGCATGATAGCCGACCGCACGCAGAAATACAAGGGCACCATCATCAGCGGTCTGCTGGCCATGGCCATAGGTTATGCGCTGCTCTCCATCCCCGTCTTCTCCGACGGCCCCGCCGGAGGCGTGTCGTGGGTACTGGTGTTCACATGCTTCGCGCTGTTCATCATCGCCTTCGGCAACGGTCTGTTCAAGGGCAACCTGCAGGCCATCGTCGGCCAGCTCTACGACAACTTCGAGGCCGAGGCTGCCAAGAAAGGCCCCAAGGAACTGGAGATTGCCAAGAGCCGCCGCGACTCCGGCTTCCAGATCTTCTACGTGTTCATCAACATCGGCGGCGTGATTGCTCCGTTTATCGCCCCGCTGCTGCGTGAGTTCTGGCTCAAGGCACACCACCTGGCTTACAACGCCGACCTGCCCCGTCTGTGCCATAAGCTGCTCAACGACGCCGGCAACATGTCGGCCGGCGACCACGCCAACCTTGTGGAACTGGCCGGAAAGGTCGGTTACGAAGGTGCCGTAGACAGCGGTTTCTGCACCCAGTATCTCGAGATATTCAACACCGGCGTCCACTTCTCGTTCATCGCCTCGGTTGTGGCCATGCTCATATCGCTCGCAGTGTTCGCATGGGTCATGAAGCGCCTGCCCAACCCCGTGAAGAAGGCCAAGAACGACAGCAATGTATCGGCCGCCGGCGCCGCTCACGACGCCAAGGAGATCAAGCAGCGCATGTTCGCCCTCTACGCCGTGCTGCTCGTAGTGGTGTTCTTCTGGTTCTCGTTCCATCAGAACGGCCAGTCGCTGTCCGTATTCGCCCGCGACTTCGTCAAGACCGACAACGTGGCGCCCGAGATATGGCAGTGCATCAACCCCTTCTTCGTGATCGTGCTCACCCCCGTCATCATGTGGATATTCGCCGCCCTGGCACGCCGCAACAAGGACATCTCCACTCCCAAGAAGATTGCCTTCGGTATGGCCATCACCGCCATGGCGTATGTATTCCTTATGGTGGTATCGATTGTTTATAACTATCCTTCGGGCGAGGAATTCAAGGGACTTGCCGAGGCTGTCAAGGAGTCGATGAAAGCCGGCCCCGTCGTGCTGATACTGACATACTTCTTCCTCACGGTGGCCGAGCTGTTCATCTCGCCGCTCGGACTGTCGTTCGTATCCAAGATCGCGCCCAAGCATCTGCAGGGCATCTGCCAGGGTCTGTGGCTGTCGTCCACGGCCATCGGCAACCTGTTCATCGCCCTTGGCGTCACGATGCTCAACTCCTTCCCCCAACAGTGGGAATGCTGGGCCGTATTCGCCGGCCTCTGCCTCCTCTCCATGACCGTGATGTTCTCCATGGTCAACTGGCTGGAGCGCGTCACCAAGTAAAGACCCGCATCTGCGAATCAATCATAAAAGGGAACTTCCGTCGAATATGGCGGGAGTTCCCTTAACTTTTTTGACATTTGTGTGTTACTGCCCCTCTCTATCGTAGTGGGAATGTGGATTAACTTGTGTAGGTCAGGATTTTGTGGCAACTTTGCATAAAGAAAGGAGGCATGGGGACGTGGCTATGAAAAGATAATGAAAGCTTTTGATAAGGCGAATCTTAAACGACCGGAATTTACAGTGGAGCAAGGTGGAGTTACAGCCACTATTTATCGAGAGATTTTCATGTCTGTCAGGGGCGATACAGAACCGAAAAGAAATCAAATAGGAACTGAACAAGAGAATCCGAATAACCACCCAGGTTCAGAGAAAGGTTCAGAGAAAGGTTCAGAGAAAGGTTCAGAGAAAGGTTCAGAGAAAACGCGCGACAGGATAGTTCGCGAAATGAAGGGGAACCCCACAGTTACCATTAATGAACTTGCAACAATGCTATACATATCAGACAGAGCCGTTTCTAAACATCTCAAGAAATTACAGGAAGATGGCAAAATAAGGCGTGTAGGCGCAGACCGAGGAGGCTCATGGGAAGTAATCAATCCTGAATAATGTCATTGCATTTTCCGCATTATCCGCATTATCCGCATTATCCGCATTTTCATAGTGACTACCGTAGAGATGCGGATTTTCCCCATTATCACCGAGTTACAATTTTTTGTAGTAACTTTACGTATGGCAACGCTCTATAAGATATTGACTCTGTATGTTGGCTTAATATCTGCCAAACTCTCAAATAATCCTCAATACGAGAACACTAAACAAATGTATAAAAACTGTAAAGCAAGAAGATTTTACAGACGAAATGAAGTCCTCATTCTCTCAATTAACTGTCTAACTTGACCAATTATGAAACTAATCGATAAACGATTTTGGGCAATATGGCTTTTGTTTCTCCTTTTGGCGATTGTGTGTTGCATTGCAGAAGGTTGGAGCGACGATACAGTGCTGCTCGATGCGGCTTATGCAATGTCGCTGTTGTCAACGTGGTTGTGTCATAGGATAAGACCGAGAGTTGCTTACGGAAATTTGATTGTAATGGTTATCTATAATGCGATATTGGCTTACAATCTTGTCTTTAACAGCCAATACGGTAGTGGAATGGCATGGTGGTTTACGCATTGCTCCTAAACACCGCCCATTCAATCGCATTGCTCTTATTTGTAATTATAAATGTTATAAAACGCAAGAAGACAGGAAATGCCCGATAAATTATTTTGGATGAATGAGAAATATAAAGGGATTTCAAGTTGATTCCACCTCATCCTCTCTCAATCTTACTGTCATACCGTCTTCTGCGACCTCATCAACCTCCTTGAGTGTATGGCGATGTTTTATTTCATCAAAGGGCTGCAAGCATTCCGTATAGTCACAGAGCCATGTGCCGACCGCCTTTTGCTGTCAATTAGGTATCTTTATTAGAAGATCTGTTATTCATAGCTCCAGACAAAACAGACAGGCAACCCCGGCTGAATATTTACAAAGAAATTCGTCCAGCGATTTATGAGTCTCGTACCCTGATGATTTCACTTCAATCGGCGAAATCTTACTTCCATAAGCCTATATCTCCGACGTAGATTTTAAAGTAGTCCTTATCATAATCCAACGCAAGGCCATTTGCCGGATGCGCCGTATGATAATTCATTGATTCTCTGGCCAAAAGCAATAAAAAATATCTATCCGCAAAATTTTTATACTCAAAACATCCTCTGAGCGCAAAATTTTTACATAACATATATCAGATGAGCGCAGATTTTCCCCTCAATGGACTATTACAGATACCCATTATGTTACGGATCCATTTCTGTCGCAGCCCTTCTGCGGCTTGCTCAGAAAAAACAATTATTATTGTTGGCATATTCGGGTTTATTTCACTATTTTTGTGAGGTCGAAGCACAATGTCACAACACAGCGGACAACGATATGAATAATGCGCAAAGCATGAACCATCATTTATTCCGATACTTATATACAGTCTTGTCGACAATATTTATGTTGGCGCTCCTTGCGGCGTCAACAGGCTGCTCGCGCCGTCCCGACACAAGGCTTACGCGCATCGCCGCCATAGTTTCCGACCACCCGGAAATGGCATTGCAGGATCTTGACAGCATTAACCCTGACGGCCTGTCGGAGTCCGACCGGCATTTCCATGATTTCCTTACCATCAAGGCCAGGGACAAAGCTTCCGTACCCCATGCGTCCGACAGTCTGATTCTCGACGTTATCGACTATTACTCCGCGCATCAATCCGACCCCATATATCCCGAAGCCCTCTACTATGGCGGTCGTGTTCATTACGAGCTTGGCGATTATCCCACTGCATTGCAGTATTTCCAGCAGGCCCTCGACAATCCGGGCCACGCACCCGACACTACCGACCTTAAAAACCGGCTCAACAGCCAGATAGGCGGATTATTGTGCGACCTCAGGCTTTATAAGAGGGCCATCCCCTATTTCTCGCAGATGCTGAAAAACAAAATGGAAGAACAGGATTCCATCTGCATAGTATATGCCCAGCAGGGTTTAAGTACAGTCTGCTACAATTTAGGAACGTTGAGCGATATCGATTCCACCCGAACTGCTTTATTAAATAAGGCGGATTCTATTCTTACACGCTCATTGGATTACGCCGTTAATCTTCCCAAAACATTCGAAGCCAACTCCAGGATTTATCTTGCAGCTATAAAACAAGCAACAGGAGACATCCGGGCTGCCGTTAATCTGATAAGACACACCCCTGATCAGGTCAAACCAGTCCAGCGCAATGTCGCCCTCGCGTATGCCGCCGACATATATCTGGATGCCGGCATCATGGACACCGCCTATATGTACGCGCATGAACTTATTGTCAATGAAGACATCACGAATAAGAAAACCGGATACCGCATCATCCTATCTCCGGAATTCAGACACACACTCCATCCCGACATCTTGAATCAGTACTACACGGATTATAAGAATCTTCTTGAGGCATATTTCGACGATAATTCCAACGAGCAGGCGTTGATACAGGAGAGTCTGTATAATTACAAACTGCATGAACGCGAGAAACTTAAAGAACACGCTGCAAACGAACTTCTGAGATGGACTATCGCCGGCATCGTCATCCTGGCGCTTATCGCGTCATCCATAATGCTGTTCATCAGGAATCGTGACAAAGCCATCATCATTCAACTGCGCGATAATCTTGACAGCCTCCAAAAGCTGAAATCACAGCTACCTCCTCCGGCGGAAACCCCTGCTATGCATCCCTTATCGGATGCCGATTCAACAGAGCCGGATACCATTAACAATGAACCGGCACTTCGCGAAAAACTGCGCGACGAGCTGATGGCTCTTTACGAGCAGTCAAAGTCACAAAAAGTTTCTCCCGTAATCCTGAACTCTAACATATACTTTCAAATCAACGGACTGATTTCGGAAGGGAAACACATCGACGATGAAACTTTTGACGAACTGAAACGGACGGTATTACAGGCTTCTCCTAAATTCATAGACAACCTGAAAATACTGACTCAAAACAAATTGACCGAGGTTGATTTACAGACAGCCCTCCTAATCAAATGTGGCTTCAGGCCATCTGAGATGACTGTTCTCTTTGCCCGTTCCAACGGAGCGATAATTTACCGCAGAAACACACTGGCCACAAAAGTATTCGGACACACAGAAAGCGTCGATGTCGTAAACGGCATTATCCGTCTGCTGTAAACATCAGACACTGCGAGCCGACAGCGCATGGAACGGAGGTTTTCAACCTCCGCCACATTGAATAATTCCATCATAAAAACACCGAAGCATATTTTTTCAATAGCTCAGATATAATTTTCAATCCGCGCGATTACTCCTCCCATTGTCGGCGACTGGAGCGGCGGTGTCCTCACCGCCTATTTGTGACGGCGTGGACGTCGTCATTCCAGTAGTAGCGCAGGCTGTTCAGCGACTATAATCACAGGGTTTATTGATTGGAGAACTGATTGTAACGCACTTCATACTACCTATTATTCAACCAATTGCAAAAACAATCATTTTTCCAATCATTCAAAACTTGACATTTTTCCGGAGTGTTCATAATTTTGCCTTGAAAATCAAGACTACGATACATAATGAACAAACTAATTACTATCTTAAGCCTCGCGCTTCTGGCTTTGGTGGCGATGCCTGTCGATGCTGCGACCCGTACCAAACGCACCATTACTTTGAAGAAAGTGCCAAAACAGCCAAAAGATGACTGCAAAGACCGTTATAAGATTCCTGCTATTCCTTTAATCTGCTATGTCGACAAAGACAGCGGCATACAGCCTCTCGACACCTCGGAAATCGAGTCCTATGAGGTCTGGGATTGCACCGACACTGCTCCCTTAGTCGTCTATGAGGATGAGGGTCTTTTTGTCGATTATATCCTGAATAATGATACACAGGGCATTATCAAGCTGTGCACTCCCGACTACATCTACATAGGAAGTATTGACGCATCCTCTCAACAATAACGTTTTCCCATAGTCCGACATAAGGATTACAACCATAACTAACCAATATCAACCCAATCATCAAAAACAATGAAAACAAAACTGTTCATCCTGTTATGCTTCGCATTCATGTTTGGTGCATGTACGGGTGACTACATTCAGCCATCCTCAACGGAGAATAACAGTCGCAGCACACGAGGCTTCAATCCTGACATCTGTATGACTCAGGACTCCGTATTGCAGTTCATAGACGCAAATGCTCTCAACAATGTATTAACCAACGTCATGAATCTGGAATCAGAGGAAGAACGTTTTGAGTATATCAGAGAGTTAGTGCCGGGGTTTGTCTCGCTAAAAGAGAAGTATGTCCGCGCGCTTGAAGAAGTAGACAGCCTCGTCGACACCAAAGAAGACCTTGAACTGTTCAAACAACGCCATCCGGAATTCTATTATGCTAATGAGGGAGCTGATTGCGGTATCTATCTTCCAATGGAAGAACCTGTTTATGCCTATGTTACTCCTGCATCCGGCAATATAATAATCGCCAATCAACAAATCAACAAGATCAAGACACCATCATACCAGAGTTTAAAGGAATATGGTCTTACATATTCTGATTCCGATAAAACAATAACTCTTGAAGAATTTCTTTCCACACCAGCCATTCAACCGCTTATTGAAGAACCATATGGGACTTTTATTTTTACCGGCGACCGCGTCAAAGAGGTTCCAAAAGGCGTTATGTATTCATCTGGATGGATTAAAAACGGTAAACGCAAATTTAAGGTTGAAGCACGTCGTGACATCGAGAAAACATCTTTCCCAGGAGGTGCCTACTTATGGGAAGGTCGCCTTCACGTTGAGTTGAGTTTTCGCAAAAAAGTTGCTGGCAGTTGGATAAACTATAGTTCAAGAACGGAGTCTGTGATAAGTTTAAGAAATATATATGAATCAGATTTCAAAGTGTCTCCGCAGCAGAACCGAAATGGACATAGCGATCATGATATTTTCCTTCCCATTCCGTGTAATGTCACATTGAATGCCGGAAACTATTGTTATACATATCCGACATTAGTATGTCACGCGAATATCAAATACCAAGGATTTAGTGACAACATGGATTTTGACTGGGAATTAGCCGGTGCATACTGTATCACTGATGGAAAATTTGATATCCTAAAACGTTGGCCCTGATGAACTCCTATCCTAAAATCATGCAAAACAAAACAGTTTATCGAATTTCATTGCTCTTGATATTAGCAATAGCTGGAATCTCAAGTCCCGTTGTCGCGCAGGACGACAGTAACGAGGATGTCAAGAACCGTTGGAGCGTACACGCCGCTGTCAACCTATCGCATAAATGCATCGAACCGATTCTGTGGAACACTTCTACCAATGAGCTAATTTTCCGCAATGCCCGTTTCGGATGGGGTGTCGGCGCGATGATAGGAGCTAACTACGATATCCGCTTTAACAGGACATGGAGCCTGACCCCGGGGCTCGACATCCAGTATGTCAACAACGGTGCCGAAATCCACAGTTCCTGTTACGACGACATACCGCAGACAAACCTGCCATTCAGACGCGCCAACGAGGTTCATTCTTGGAACATCACAATTCCCGTCCTGATGAACATGCGTGCTCCTATCAGCCGCAAGGTCGGATTCCGTGTAGGAGCCGGTCCATATCTTACCGAAACTTTCTACGCCCAGTCGTACATATATTTCTCGGATAAGATGACAGATTACAACGGAGGCTTCGGCACATACTTCAACCTCGGAATCATGGGAGAGATGGCCGTCGAGACCGGCAATCACTTCTCATATTTCTACCGAGTCCAATATCCGTTCCTCAAAGATAAGATCGACTCCAAGGTCATGACCATGTCATTAGGCGTGGCTTATACATTCTGACATTCTCAACAACATCATAACGCACAGAGAGGTTGTGTCAACAAAAAAAAGACACGACCTCTTTTGTCATCTTCCCTTAACTTTTTTTGACATTTATGTGTTTATATGGAAAAATAGAATTAATTTTGCAGAGTTTTTCAGAAACTGTCTGTACTTCACATTAAATATATAACTGATACAGGCTGTTTCGCACAGGAAGAGAGAGAGGAATACAAAGTGATTCGTCATTATTTCCACATCAGCGCATTGACGGCGGCCATCCTGATGCTGGTGCCGTCGGGAGGTTGTAACCGACAGAACCGGAAGGCGGCCATAGCCGATTCCGACACCGTCGCGACCGCGCCGGCCGAGTATTATCATGCCGACAACGATATCGCCATGACCGTCCGGAGCCTTGTCGACGCCCTCAGCATCGGCGAGCGCCTCGATTCCGTCAACTATGATTTCAAGGGTGTCCTGACCGACGGCCAGGGGCGACCCCTGTACACCGACATCACCGGCACCCCCGGAATCTGGGAAGTGGACGTCACTTCGCCAACCTCGGCCGTGATCCGCAACACCAACATAGGCGACCTCCTGCCCTGGGATCTGGAGCATTACCTGGTCCAGACCCTGAACCTTGACGAAAGCGACATGATTCCCCCCTCGCCTCAGGTCCACGCCGACGCCGACATTCACCGCGTGGAGTATGATTTCGGCAGCGGATACCTGCGCATCGAGACGCGCAAGGTCATAGCCGACGGCATGGAGGGCGCACTGATGAACATAACGACTGCAAAGAAACCCGATGGAGCTGAAAACCGCGCTATATCTCGTCCCGTCTGAGCTGAGCTACGCTCCGCTCGCCGATGTGCTCCCCGCCGGAAACCTCGGCGTGGTCAGGGAGTTGCGCCATTTCATCGTGGAGAACCTGCGCTCCGCACGCCGTTTCCTGCGCCGCTGGGACCCGGCTTTCCCCATCGACGAATGCTCCTTCCATGAACTGAACACCCACACCGACCGCGCCGTCATATCCGGATGGCTCGACCCTCTGCGCCAAGGCACTCCGATGGGACTGCTCAGCGACGCCGGCTGCCCTGCCGTGGCCGATCCCGGCTCCGACATCGTAGCCATAGCCCAGAAAGAGGGCCTGCAGGTCATACCTCTCGTCGGGCCTTCGTCCATATTGCTGGCACTGATGGCCAGCGGCTTCAACGGCCAGGGGTTCGCTTTCAACGGTTATCTGCCGCAGGACCCGCAGGCGCGCCGCCAGCGCATCATCGAACTGGAACGCCTCGCAGCCCGCACCGGACAGACGCAGATATTCATCGAGACGCCCTACCGCAACAACGCCATGGTCAAGGCCCTGGCCGAGACCCTGCGCCCGGATACGCTTCTGTGCGTGGCCGCGGACATCACCGACCCCGACGCCGAGTCCATCAGGACCCGCGCCGCAGCCAAATGGCGCACGGCCAAGTATGACTACGACAAGCGTCCCGCCATATTCCTGATCCATGTGCCTCAGGCCGCACCGCCGGCCGCCAGGAAAGGAGGTGGCCGCCGATGAGTCCGCGTTACGTCCCCACTCTCCAGCCGATGCTTCCGTTCGAGGAATTCGAATCCGACTTAGCCGTCAGCCCCTCCGACGACCTGAAGGTGGACGACCCGCTGTATTTCATGTCGTTCGGTTCCGGATCGAGCGGCAACAGCTGTTATATAGGCACCGACCGCGGCGGCATAATAGTGGACGCCGGCGTCAAGACCGACCATATCGAGATGTCGCTGCGCAAGCATGGCATCAAGATGCAGGACGTCAAGGCCCTGCTGCTGACCCACGACCACTCCGACCATGTGCGCTACGCCTATTCGCTGCTGCGCACCAACCGCCACATGTCGCTTTACTGCACGCCCCGCGTGCTGAACGGCATACTGCGCCGCCACAACATATCCAAACGCATCAAGGACTATCATTCCCCCATCTTCAAGGAGATACCCTTCAAGGTGGGCCGCATGGAGATCACCGCATTCGACGTGCCGCACGACGGCAGCGACAACATGGGCTTCTCGCTGCAGTTCGGCCGTCACCGTTTCGTGTTGGCCACCGACCTGGGCGAAGTGGCCGAACGCGCCGATTTCTACATGCGGCAGGCCAACTACCTGGTGATAGAGGCCAACTACGACGCCGACATGCTCCGCACCGGCCGTTATCCCGAATACCTCAAGGCGCGCATCGCCACAAGCAACGGACACCTGGACAACATGCAGACGGCCCGCTTCCTGGAATCGGCCGTCAATCCGGAACTGAAATACGTGTTCCTCTGCCATCTGTCGCTCGACAACAACACGCCCGCCAAGGCCCTGAAGGCCGTGCGCGACGTGCTCGAGACCGGAGGACGCCGTGTCGGCAACGCCATGACCGACATAGCCGACCACACCGCCGACATCCAGCTCTCCGCCCTCCCCCGCTTCGAATCCTCCCCCCTCTACATCTTCCGCTAAGCATCGTCACTCACTTCACGCCGTCAATGACTGGAATGACGACGTCCACGTCGTCAACATCAGGGCGGTGAGGACACCGCCACTCCAGTCGCAGCTGATACACAAAGCATGGTCGGACTTTATATATTTCCGTTATTTCCCGAAATTTGTTAATTTTGCAGATATGGAGACAGCGATACCCGAGGGGTTCAAGGAGATGGTGCGGGGGATGCGGGGCATTGACGGCGAGGCATTACTCGCCGCGCTCGACACGCCGTCACCGGTCAGCATCAAGATTAACAGGCGCAAGATGCCGGAGTGCACGCCACAGGCCGTAGCCGGGACGTTGGGCTACGGGAACCTGAGGCCGGTGCCGTGGTGCGCGTCAGGTTTCTACCTGCCGGCGCGGCCGCAGTTCACGCTCAATCCGCTGCTGCATGCCGGCGTGTTCTATGTGCAGGAAGCCGGCTCGATGTTCTATGAGTCTATTGTTCAGGAAGTGGCCGCCGACCTGCCTCCCGGCCTCGTGTTGGACGCCTGCGCAGCTCCCGGCGGCAAATCCACCTCCATACTCAACGCGCTGCCCGACGGCTGGACCCTAATCAGCAACGAATTCGTGCCGACACGCGCCGCCGTGTTGCGCGAGAACCTGCTGAAATGGGGCTATCCCGACATCGTCGTCACCAACAGCCCGGTATCGGCATTGGCCAAGATCGGACCTCTGTTCAGCATCGTGGCCGTGGACGCCCCCTGCTCGGGCGAAGGAATGATGCGCAAGGAACCGGTGGCCCGCTCGCAATGGAGCCCCGGCCTGGTGCAGCAATGCGCCGCGTTGCAGCGCGAAATACTCGCCGACGCCGTCGACGCCCTCCTGCCCGGCGGAATTCTGATTTATTCCACCTGCACGTTCAACACCGCCGAGGATGACGACAACCTGCAGTGGCTGGTCGACAACTTCGGTCTCGAGCCGATTCAGCTGCGATGCGCCGCACTCGTGCCGGGTCATGCCGACTATCCATCCCCCAACCATGCCGTGCGGTTCATGCCGCACATCACCGACAGCGAGGGCCTGTTCGTGGCCGCGCTCCGCAAACCCGGCGAACTCCGGCCCGTCAGAAATCCTAAGGCAAAACTCTCCCAATTGCTGAAAGGATGCAAGGTGCTGTGCGACGGTTATCCGGAGCCGGTCATGAAGGGTAAGAACCTGATTCCCGACCCCACGGCAGCGCTTGACATCACATTCGACGCAAACAAATATCCACGGGCTGACGTTGACCTTACGACGGCCCTGGACTATCTGAGGCATAACGCCATTACTCTGCCCGCCGGTTCCCCCGCAGGCGTGACGGTGCTGACCTACAAGGGATTCCCCCTCGGCTTCGTCAAGAACCTCGGGAACCGCGCCAACAATATGTATCCCAAAGAATGGAGAATAAGAAACCTGTAAAAGCCGACCGCAGCGCCATCTTTCCCGTCGTGGGAATGATGTGCGCCGTTTGCGCCAACACCGTCGGCAAAACTGTGTCGAACATACCGGGCGTGACATTGGCCGACGTGAATTTTGCCGCCGGCACCCTCAGCGTGTCGTGGGATTCCTCGCTGACCGATCCCGAGGAGATGGCCCGCGCTCTCGACCAGGCCGGTTATGCACTCATTTCCGACCACAACGAGGCACAGGCACAGCAGGAAGCCGCCATACGCGAGGAGCGCGAGTTCAAGTCCCTGAAACGCCGTATGATAACGGCATGGGCCATCACCATTCCCTTAGCCGCGCTCTGCATGGCCCACCTGCATTTCCCCGGCGCCGACTGGCTCTATACCGTCATGGCCGCCGTGGTGATGTTCTGGTGCGGTGCAGGATTCTACAAGCGCGGATTCAAGGCCCTGTTGGCAAAGGCTCCGTCGATGGACACCCTCGTGGCTATCTCCACGCTGATCAGTTTCCTGTTCTCGCTGTTCAACACCATCTGGCCTGAATATCTGTCCAGTCGGAGCATGACGCCCGAACTGTATTATGAAGGGAGCGCCATGATCATAGCCTTCGTACTGACGGGAAAATTCATGGAGGGAAGCAGCCGCCGCCATGCCGGGGACGCCCTGAAGGCGCTGATGGGACTGCAACCGTCGTCGGCGGTCAAAATCGAGTCCGACGGCTCGCAGCGAACGGTCGAGATCTCGTCCATACGCCCCGGTGACACACTGTTAGTGCGTCCCGGCGACCGCATACCCGTTGACGGCACGGTCGAGAACGGGCCGGCCTCCGTTGACGAAAGTATGCTTTCGGGCGAACCGATTCCTGTCGAAAAGACCGACGGCGACGAGGTCACGGCCGGAACACTCTGCATCAACGGTTCGCTGCGCATCACGGCGCGCCGCGTGGGAGCGGCCACCGAGCTGGCACGCATCATCGCCTCCGTACGACGCGCACAGAGTTCCAAGGCCCCCGTGCAACGCCTCGTGGACCGTGTCAGCGCGTTCTTCGTGCCTACCGTCATCTGTCTGGCCATCCTCACTTTCATAGTGTGGATATGCGTCGACCCGGACTATCTGCCGCAGGCATTCGTCACCTCCATCTCAGTGTTGGTTATCGCCTGTCCCTGCGCGTTAGGACTGGCCACGCCCACGGCCATCATGGTAGGCATAGGGCGCGCAGCCGCCAACGGTATCATCATCAAGGACGCAACGGCTCTGGAACAGATTTCACATACTGACACAATCCTGTTTGACAAGACCGGCACCCTGACAACCGGCCACCCGAAAGTAACCGACATATTTTTCAGCGACACACTAACCGAAGGACAGCGCCGCGAGACCGAGCAGGTGCTCTATGGTGCCGAATCGCGAAGCGCCCACCCGCTGGCCGAGGCCATCTGCGAACATCTGCGTGACAACGGCGTGCAGCCTGTAGAACCCGACGAGTTCCGCTATGAAGCCGGTTCGGGCATATTCTGTACTACGGGGGGCAAGGAGTATGCCATCGGTGCTCCGCGTCTGGCTGATAAATCGGCCGACCTGGCGTTGCGCATGCACATCGCCGACATGGAACGCGACGGACTGAGCATAATCGTGATGATGCAGGGAGACACGCTGCTGCTAGCCTTGGGCGTGCGCGACACGTTGCGGCCGGAAGCCGCCGACACCGTCTCTAAACTGAAAGCCGACGGCATCACGCCGATATTGCTGACGGGAGACCGCCGCAACGCGGCCTTGACAGTGGCCCGTCAGGTTGGCATCGATACAGTAATAGCCGAGACACTTCCCGCCGACAAACTTAAGGAAGTGGAACGGCTGCAGAAAGAAGCCCATTACGTGGCCATGTGTGGCGACGGCATCAACGACGCCGAGGCTTTGGCAAAGGCCAACGTCTCGATTGCCCTGGGAGGCGGCTCCGAAATAGCAATGGAGACGGCACAGCTCACCCTGGCCGGCGGCAACATCGCCATGATTCCCACGGCAATCTCACTGTCTAAAAAAACTCTCCGCATAATACGCGAGAACCTGTTCTGGGCGTTTATATATAATGTGATAGGAATCCCGTTGGCAGCCGGCGTGCTGTACCCGCTCGGCTTCCTGCTCAACCCCATGATAGCCTCGGCCGCCATGGCGCTGAGTTCCGTATGCGTGGTGACCAACTCGCTGAGACTCCGCAAGATAAAGATATAATCCGAAATAAATAGACATAACGATATGAAATTCAAGACAAATGCGCGTTGCGCCGGCTGCAAAGCTGCGATAATGGATGCCGTGACCAGAAAGTTCCCTAACGCCGAATGGCAGATGGAGGTGGAAAGTGCCGACAAGGTGCTGGAATGCCACGGTATTCCGGAGGATGCCGAGCATGCCGCCGAGGTGATCAAGACCATCGAGGAGACCGGCTTCAAGGGAAGCTGGATGCAACAGACCGGCTATTGATGTCCGAAGGCTGGCAGGAACGTACCGAACGGCTTATAGGTCAGGAAGCTAGGGAGCGCCTGGCCAGGGCGCGTGTGCTCGTGGCCGGCGTGGGTGGTGTGGGCGGTTATGCCGCCGAGATGTTGGCCCGTTCCGGCGTCGGCCACCTCACGGTAGTGGATGCCGACAACGTGGCGCCATCCAACATCAACCGCCAGATCATCGCGCTGCATTCCACCGTCGGACAGCCCAAGACCGCGCTGTTCGCAACACATTTCCGCGACATAAACCCGGACATTTCGGTCGATGCCCGGCAGGAATACATCACGCCCGACAATGTGCCGGAACTTCTTGACGGCCATTATGATTACGTCATAGACGCCATCGACACGGTGGCGCCCAAGATGGCGCTGATATGTCATTGTCTGGAGCATCACATCCCCGTAATCAGCAGCATGGGCGCCGGTGGCCGCATCGACCCTACGCAGGTGGGATATTTCGACATATCTCAGACGCGCAACGACGGGCTGGCGCGCGTGGTGCGTCAGCGGTTGCGCAAAATGGGCATCAACCGGGGCCTGAAGGTAGTGGCCAGCACCGAGGTGCCCCATTCCCGCGCGCTGATTAGTCTGGACGAGCCCAACAAGAAGTCCAGCTTCGGCACCCTCGCCTCGATTCCCTCAATTTTCGGCATTTTCCTGGCCAACCATGTCATTACTACTATCGCATGCTTGAAATAATCGACATAAACAAACATTACGGCTCGCTTCACGTGCTGAAAGACGTGAACCTGACCATCGGCGAGAAAGAGATCGTGACCATCCTTGGCCCGTCTGGCGCCGGCAAGACAACGTTGCTTCAGATAGCTGGCACGCTCGACACTCCCGACTCGGGCCGCATACTCTACGACGGCGAGGCCGTGCAGGGGCTGTCGGACAAAAAGCTGTCGGCCTTCCGCAACAGCCACATCGGCTTCATCTTCCAGTTCCACCAGCTGCTGTCGGAATTCTCCGCGCGCGAGAACGTGGCACTGCCGGCCATGATAGGGGGCATGAGCCGCGCCAAGGCCCTGCGTCGCGCCGACGAATTGCTGGACCTGCTCGGACTGGCCGACCGCCGTCAGCACAAGCCTGCCCAGCTGTCGGGCGGCGAGCGTCAGCGCACCGCCGTGGCACGCGCCCTGGTCAACAATCCGCGCGTCGTATTCGCCGACGAGCCCACCGGAAGCCTCGACTCGCGAAACCGCGACGAGATACAGGAACTGTTCTCCAGCCTCCGCGACTCCCTGGGCCAGACCTTCGTAATCGTGACCCACGACCCGACGCTGAGCGACATCGCCGACCGCACCATCCACATGGCCGACGGCAGGGTAGTATTGGAATAGTCGCGAATTTGTTGTAAATTTGCAATTAATATCAACTGAAAACTATAAAGAAATGGAAAATAAAGAACAGAACCAGCAACTGCAGATACAGCTCCGTCCCGAACTGGCCGACGGCAAATACACCAACCTGGCCATGATCGGCCACAACCCCAGTGAGTTCCTGATCGACTTCATCTTCGCCGCTCCCGGCATGCCCCAGGCTCCCGTGGTGTCGCGCGTCATCATGAGCCCCGAAAACGCCAAGAAGCTGATGTTCGCCCTGCGCGACAACATCCAGAAGTACGAGGCTCAGTTCGGCGAGATTCTTCCCGCTCAGGTCAAAGGACAGGCCGGCAACAATTGATATGGATTCCAATCTGTTGATATACAACACGCTGACGCGCACCAAGCAGCTGTTCAAACCGCAGCAGCCGGGGCACGTCGGCATGTATGTGTGCGGCCCCACCGTCTATGGCGACGCCCACCTGGGCCACGCACGCCCCGCCATCACGTTCGACATCCTGTACCGTTACCTTAAGTTCCTCGGTTACAAGGTGCGTTACGTGCGCAATATCACGGACGTAGGCCACTTGGAGCACGATGCCGACGAGGGGGAGGACAAGGTAGCCAAGAAGGCGCGCCTCGAGCAGCTCGAGCCGATGGAGGTGGTGCAGTACTACCTGAACCGCTACCACCGCGACATGCAGGCGCTCAACGTGCTGCCCCCCAGCATCGAGCCCCACGCCTCTGGCCATATCATAGAGCAGATAGAATACGTCAGGAAGATTCTGGACGCCGGCTACGCTTACGAAAGCTGCGGATCCGTCTACTTCGACGTGGCCAAATACAACAAGGACCACCATTACGGCATTCTGTCGGGCCGCAACATCGACGACCTGAAGAACACCACCCGCGAGCTGGACGGCCAGCAGGAGAAACGCAATCCCCTGGACTTCGCCCTCTGGAAGAAGGCCGCCCCGGAACACATCATGCACTGGCCCAGTCCCTGGAGCGAGGGATTCCCGGGCTGGCACCTGGAATGCTCCACGATGGGCCGCAAATACCTTGGTGACGTATTCGACATCCACGGCGGCGGAATGGACCTGATGTTTCCCCACCACGAATGCGAGATTGCGCAGAGCGTGGCCGCGCAGGGTCATCCGGCCGTGAACTACTGGATGCACAACAACATGATTACCATCAACGGCCAGAAGATGGGCAAGTCGTACAACAACTTCATCACCCTGGAGCAGTTCTTCAAGGGCGAACACGAGTTGCTGACGCGTCCGTACAGCGGCATGGTGATACGTCTGTTCATCCTGCAGGCCCACTACCGCAGCCCGCTGGACTTCAGCGACGACAATCTGCAGAGCGCCGAGAAGGCATTGCAGAAACTGGAGGAGGCACGCGCCCGCCTCAGGAACCTGCAGCCCGCGTCGGACACCGACGCCGACCTGCCCGACTACGTGGGCCTGGCGCTCGAGGCCATGAACGACGACCTCAACACCCCCATAGCGCTGAGCCACATATTCGATGCCGTCAAGACCATCAACGCCGCCACCGACGCCGGCCTGAAGCTGTCGCAGCACAACATCGACGAACTCAACAAGCTGTTCGGCACGGTGCTTACCGATCTGCTGGGCATCATACCCGCCGACGCCGGCTCGGACGTAGACCTCGAGCCTTACCGCAAGGCCGTGGACCTGGTGCTTGAGGTGCGCGCCAACGCCAAGGCCGCCAAGGACTGGGCTACTTCCGACCTGATCCGCGACCGCCTCGCCGAAATCGGCTTCAACGTCAAGGATACAAAGAACGGCGCCGAATGGAGCCTTAAGTAACAAGCGCTTCCTCCCCGCCGGGGAAGCTGCCGTGTCATCAATGGAGCTGCTATATCAGTATCTCTGGAAGCAGCGGATGATGGGCCGTAAATGCCTCACAGTCCGCGGCGACGATGTGGAAATCATCTATGCCGGCATCCACAACCGGGATGCCGGCCCTGATTTCCTCAACGCCCGTCTGCGCATCGACGGCCGGGAATGGATAGGCAACGTCGAGATCCATGTCAAGGCCAGCGACTGGCGAAGGCATGGCCACGACGCGGATCCGGCTTACGGCAACGTCATCCTGCACGTCGTGGGTGTGGACGACATGCGCGTCAGCCGCGACGACGGCTCGGAGATTCCGCAGACCGTGGTGACATTCCCCGAAAGTTTCTACCGCATGTACGAGGCCCTGAGCCACCGGATTTCCAACGTACCCTGCGAGCCTTACATCAGGCAATTGCCGGGTCTTTCGGTCGCCGACTGGCTCTCGTCGCTATGCGTGGAGAGGATGCAGGACAAGGCCGACCGCATACTGCAGTGTAACCGTTCGTTGGGCGGCGACTGGAACGCCACCTGCTTCGTATCGCTGGCACGTGCCTTCGGCTTCAACCTCAACGGCGACCCCTTCGAGATGCTGACACGCTCGCTGCCGCTCAATTTCCTGGCGCGCCATTCCGACAACCTGCTGCAGATCGAGGCACTGATGTTCGGTCAGGCCGGTATGCTCGACACCTCGCTGCACATCTTCGACGAATATTACCAGACCCTGGCGCGTGAATACTTCTTCTTAGCGCGCAAATACGACCTGCGCCCCATGAACGTGGTCCTGTGGAAGTACGCCCGCACACGTCCGCAGAATTTTCCGCACCGGCGCATCGCGGCCCTCTGCGCCGCGCTGTACGGCGGATTCACAATGCTGTCCGACCTGCTGGAATGCCGCAGCGGCACCGACCGTATCCGCGCGCTGTTCGACCTGCGCCCGTCCGCCTACTGGGAGACGCACTCCGACTTCGATGTGCCCGGCCACGGCGCCGCGACGATGTCCAAGGCTGCCGTAGATCTGATCATCATCAACTTCGTGGCGCCGATGCTGTATGCCTACAGTTCGGCGCACGGCGACCTCGAGGCGGCCGACAACGCCCTGAACCTCTGGTACGGACTCGCTCCCGAAAACAACACCTTCATCCGGCAATGGCAGTCGGCCGGAATCGCTCCCGAATCGGCCGCCGATTCGCAGGCGCTAATTCAGCTGCGCAAGAAGTACTGCGACTTCTCGCGATGCCTCGACTGCCGCTTCGCAGCCTCTCTGCTCCGCCTCTCCGCCCTCCCCGCAGTCAACAATCTGTCCCCCATGCCGTTTAATTAATATGGCAACCGATTAATATGAAAGTTCAAAAACAACCCTTCCGCGAAGACAAGATAATAACCTGGACCAACGACACGGCCGAGACCGTGCCGCTGATGCAGTTCGTGGCCGCGCGCCGACCCGACGTGAAACGCACCGAGCTGAAAAAATGGCTGAAATTCGGTTACCTCCGTGTCAACGGCAAGGTCAGCACTCAGTTCGACACCTCCGTCGGCCCCGGCGTGACTGTGGAGTTCAACGCGTCGCGTCCCTGGGTTGTGTTCCGTCATCCCAGAATCAAGGTGGTGTACGAGGACGACCACATCATCGTGATTCACAAGGGCTACGGCCTTCTGTCCGTACCCACCGAATCGCACCGCAAGGAGGAGAACGCCTTCGACATACTGAAGAATTACATCAAGGCCCAGGATCCGCGCCGCCGTCTGTATATAGTGCATCGCCTGGATCGCGACACTTCCGGCCTGATGATGTTCGCCAAAAGCGAGGAGGCGCAGGATGTGTTACGCCACAACTGGAACAACATCATTCTTGAACGCCTGTATGTGGCCGTGCTGGAAGGATACCTGGAGGAAGACCACGGATATGTCAAGAGCCGTCTCACCGAGAACTCGCAGTTTGTGGTTTACAGCACCGACGAGCCGGACGAAGGCCGCATCGCCGTGACGCATTACGATGTATTGGAACGTGGCCGTGGCTACACGCTGGCCCAGTTCTCGCTCGACACCGGCCGCAAGAACCAGATACGCGTCCACGCCCACGACCTTGGGCATCCCATCACCGGCGACCGCAAGTATGGCGCCAAGCACAGCCCCATCCACCGTCTGGCGCTTCACGCCCGGACTCTGCGCTTCGCCCACCCCATCACCCGCAAGGACATGAACTTCTCGACGCCGATCCCGCCGCAGTTCCTTTCAGTCGTAGGCAGGAAGCACCTTGACACCGTAGGCAAAAAGCACCTTGACAATCAATCCTCTCCGAAATAATCCTCTCCGAAATAATTATCCCGTTCTATGAAACTCGACACCAGTTCATATTACCCCAAATCGCCCCTCGACGACGAGCCGGACCCCGACCATTCCGCCTACATGCCCGGCCACTCCGACCAGCCCGAATCTACCGGCTCCGACCAGCCCACTCCGGAGCAGCCCGAGCATCCGGACTCCCCCGCGTCTCCCGCCGTCCTCCCTGACCAGCGCGGAGCCGTTCAGTTCCAGGCCGAAGGCCTGGATTCCTCCGCCACCCCGGACCTTCCTCCCACCCGTCCGGAGCAGCTCGTCGACAACCTATCCACCGCCGTGTCCTGGCTCATGAGCCCCCTGCTTATGCCCGTATACGGCATCGTCCTGGTGTTTATGCTCACGGTCTACAGCTACGTGCCGATGGGAATAAAGCTCGGCTTCACCCTGATTGTGGCCGGCGTCACAATCATCCTGCCCATGCTCACCGTGCTCCTGCTGAAACACCTTGGGATGGTCAGCGAAATCGGCCTCAACAATCAGAAAGAGCGCACCATCCCCTATCTCATCACCATACTGTGCATGGGTGGCACCGGAGCGTTCCTGGCCATTAAGGGATTCCCTTTGTGGGTTGTTATGTTCTATGCCGGCGGCGCGTTGGCCGGACTTATAGAGGCGATAATCAACAACTGGTGGAAGATCTCGGCCCATGCCGCCGGCGTGGCCGGACTCGTGGCCATGCTGGTGCGCATGTCACACACACCGATGGTCAATCCCGACGTGCTGACATGGCTCATAGTGGCCGTGGCCTGCGCCGGACTCACCGGCTCCGCCCGGCTCTGGCTCGGCCGCCACACTCTCGGACAGGTCCTGGCCGGTTATGCCGTCGGATTCTGCTCCGTCTATTTCTTAACCATGATTTAAGGGCCTTGTACTAAGGCTTCATCAATATACTACTATCCTGAATTATGTCTATCTATAACTATAGCCGCCGCCGCACGCTCCCGGTGCGTGTGGGCCGCATCACAATCGGAGGCGACGCCCCGATCGCCATACAGTCCATGACCAACACCGACACCAACGACACCGATGCCTGTGTGGCCCAGATCAAGACCATAGCCGACGCCGGCGCCGACCTGGTGCGCCTCACCACTCAGGGCGTACGCGAGGCATCCAATCTCGAAAATATCAAGAAAGGCCTCGGCTCAGACATTCCCCTGTCGGCCGACGTGCATTTCAACCCCAAAGCTGCGTTCGAAGCCGCCCTCCATGCCGACAAGGTGCGCATCAATCCCGGCAACTTCGTCGACGCGGCACGCACGTTCAGGAAACTGACCTTCACCGACGAGGAATATGCCGAGGAGATAGACCGCATACGCCGCACTCTCGTTCCTTTCCTGGAACTGTGCCGCGAGCATGACGTGGCCGTGCGCCTGGGCGTGAACCACGGTTCGCTGTCCGACCGCATCATGAGCCGTTACGGCGACACGCCGGCCGGCATGGTGGAGTCCGTGATGGAATTCCTCAGGATAGCGCGTGAAATAAACTTCGACCGCATCGTTATCTCGGTCAAGGCATCGAATGTGGTCGTGATGTATCAGACCGTCCTTCTGTTGGTCAAGGAGATGGACAAGGAAGGGATGTCGTTCCCGCTTCACTTAGGCGTGACGGAAGCCGGCGACGCCGAGGACGGCCGCATCAAATCTGCGGCAGGCATCGGCGCGCTGATGGCCCTCGGCCTCGGCGACACCATCCGCGTGTCGCTCAGTGAACCGCCGGAAAACGAGGTGCCCGTGGCCCTGCTGCTGCGCGACTACATCACCGAACGCGACGGCCACGCATCAATCGACGAGCCGCAGACCGTAATGCCCGGTCCGGCCCGTACATACTCCGCACCCTACGACGGTCCGCTGCCCGACGGCACATCCATCGTGGCATGGCACGCCGACATGCCGTCGCCGTCGTCAAACCTGATCGAGATTTCGGCCGCAGGACCGAATCCGGTGGGAGCCATGGCCGCGGCCATCGACAATTACACCGCCACCGGCGGCAAACAGCCCGTGCTGATGCGCATGGCCTACGACGACGCCGACCTTGACACCTTGCGCGTAAAGAGCGCCGCCGACTTCGGCACCCTCCTGCTCAACGGCTACGGCTCGGGCATACGCATCGACAATCCGAACTTCGACGACGAGACATTAGCTCAGCTTGAACTTGACATACTCCAGGCCGTGCGTCTACGCACCTCCAAGACCGAATACATAGCCTGCCCGAGCTGCGGACGCACCCTGTTCGACCTGCAGGAGACCCTGAAGAAAGTAAAGGAGGCCACCAAGGACCTGAAGGGACTGAAGATAGGCGTGATGGGCTGTATCGTAAACGGCCCCGGCGAGATGGCCGATGCCGACTACGGCTATGTCGGCGCCGGTCCCGGCCGCGTCTCCATCTACAAGGGCAAGGAATGCGTGGTGAAGAACATCCCCGCCTCCGAAGCCCTCCCCCGCCTCCTGGAAATAATAGCGCAAGGATGACGCCCTGTCATCCTTGCCGTTTATCTCTTAATCGTATCCGATTACGTTGTATCTATAAGAGTATTCTTTTAACAGTTCCCTGTCATTTTCTCCGCTTTTGAGAACGCTCATCCGGTGTATGGCAATCTTATTCAGTTTTATCAATTAAAAAACTAAACCCGATAGCTTGACGAGTCAGGGGCTACCGGGAATCAACACTGCAAAAGTAGTGCTTTCTTTTGACTAAAACAAATTTTGGCTCATAAAAGATTGTTAAGCAAGTGAAATTCACAGATTTTCAGAATATATTGTCCACGGAAAGACTCAACAGATATGTTGCAGCCTGCGATAATGACACCCGAAAAGCCATGTCACTGTATCGGTTGAATCTTCATCTTTCACAGGAAGTATTTACTTTGTTGAGTTGTTTCGAGGTAGCGTTAAGAAATGCCATTGACCGTGAGCTTACATCTCGGTTAGGAGAAAATTGGCTCCGTGATTCAGTATTGGCGGGAGGCATATTCGATATTGCCAGTTGCAGGGATAGTGCGAGAATAATAACCAAGGCTTTCAACCGTCTGAACAGAAATGGCGAATACACCCATCATAAACTTCTTGCAGAAATGGAGTTCGGAGTCTGGAAATATATGTTTGCCAATCCTCAGTATCGTGCCACCGGGCAGCTTCTTCTCCGAATATTCCCGAACAAACCCCGTTCTTCGGCTGAGGTTCAATACAACAATGCCTATATGTTCAATGAACTCGACGGCATCAATATTCTCCGCAACCGAATAGCGCACCATGAGCCTATCTGTTTTGCGAGAAAACAGCCTCAAATCGGAACCTCATACATCCTCAATGCCTATCAGAATCTTCATAAGCTGTTTATGTGGATGGGCATCGACAGTCATTCTTTGCTTTATGGACTTGACCATGTGCAGCAAGTCTGCAACCGAATAAATGCCTTTTAATTTCGTGGACTTTCTCCCGAATACCGCAATGTAACCTCACAAACACAGGTATACAATAACAGCAGGAGGCTGCACCATCCGGCACAGCCTCGTACTGATTATACGTAATATTGACGGAATATCGGTTACTTCAACTCTTTTCTGACCTTGACGGTGCCGTCGCCGAGTCTGTTGCAGCTAAGGACCATGCCTTTCACCGTATCGGGGTTCTGCACCTTCAGGCCGTCCATCGTATAATAAACACTCTCGCGCACCGTGGCGTCGGCTACGGTGGAACCGATGCCCGAACCTTCCGTGCCGAATATGTCAAGCTCGGCCATCGAGCCATACTCGCCGGACAGGGCCTCCAATTTCAGATAACGTGCGTCCGTGTCGGGGAATGTGACGCGGGTCCAATACGGCATCCACTCGCCCTCCGACACCGTGGTCCAGTTCCGGCCGTCGACGCTGACCTGACAGCGGTATTCGCGATACAGACCGTTCAGCGAATGGTCGTTGCGCGGAGTCGACAGGTATGCGTTTATTTTGTTCACCTTACCCATGTCAACCACTACATAATGCGGAGCCTCGGCTGCTTTGTCCTTCCACTTCGTATGCCAGATGGTGCCGAGGTCGCTGTCCAGGATATTGCTGGCCGGTGCTTTCTCGCCTACAGTCTCCTCGCTGCTGACGTCGCTGACAGTCCAGCCGGTACGGTCCAGCTTGTCGGGATATTCGTGTTCGCGCCATTCGCCGGTGGCGAAATTGATGTCGAACACGGGGCGGTATGTGAAGTCACAGCCGGTTTCGGTGAACGATATCGGGAATATGATGGTCTTGGACTGTGGAAGGTCGGGATCCTGCCAGCGGTCGCCTACATACAGGTATGTGGTCTGCTTCGAACCCTCTATCTTCAGTATCGAGGCAGCCTGCGTGTCGTACGCCACGCCGTTGCCTATCTGTTTAAGTCCGCTCCATCCTTTGGTCAGGTCGTCGGTGTACGACAGCTTGCAGGGATTGGGGTCCCAGCCCGAACATGCCGACGACAGCATGTAGTAACGGCCGTTGTGCTTCACTATTGCCGGTGCCTCGCGGCGCTGACCCTGGAACAGCACGGTCTTCTCCACGGCCGACAGATAGTCGTCGCTCAGCCTGAACAGTCCCAGGTTGGTGTTCTCGTCGGTGGTCGAGATAAAATATGCGGTGCCGTCGTCGTCCACATACACGTTGCAGTCGCGGCTCTTGGTGTCCAGAGGCCGGCCGCCCCACACATACTCATAGTCACCGTTCACCTTGTCGCACTGGAACACCCCGGCTTCCGACGCACCGTAGTTCGACGCCTCCCAATGGCACCATACCACATACTTGCCTGTCTTCGGATTCTTCATGAGTTTCGGACGTTCTATCATACGGTCCGTACCGAGCGACGGGTGGGTCTTGCCGTTGGCTATGATCTTGTTCTCGAATTTCCAATGCACCAGGTCGGGCGACGAATACATGTTCACGTCAGGGTTCCACGTCTTGCTGCGGTCTTCACCGATCATATAGAACCGGCCGTTCTCTATCAGAAACCCGGCACCATGTGCCTGTACCGTGTTGCCGCTCTCGTCCGTCCAGATGTGACCGTTCTCTATGGTCACCCATTCATCCTGCATTCCCGTGGTGTCGTCGGCCATCATGGCAACTGACGTCCCCGCCAATGCCAATACACTCAACATCATTCCTTCATACATCTTCATGATATCAGTGATTTAATCTGTTGTTCTTATTGCTTTCCAATATCTAATATCTGCTATCTATTAACTAAAACAGGTCCCATGTCCTGATGTCATCCTTCCAGTGGTGGTCCTTGGGGAAGGGATCTCCGTTCCACGCCTTGACCTGGGTCCAGGGCTGCGCCGCGTCGGTCCAGAAGGGATGCGTGGCCGGCAGACCCAACGGCATGAACGCGAGCGAGGTCATGTACAGCGATCCGTTGTTGGTGTACCAATCGGCCACGTTGGGCTGACGGCCCGCGAAACCGATGGTGAGGTATCCCTTTTCGTTGAAATTCTCCTTGCCGTCGAACATCTTGTGCATCACTGCGGTAAGCGCAGCCCTGGCCTGTCCGTTGCCGACGCCTTCGGGCAGCTTGCCGTACCATGCCATCAGCGCCAAGGGCTGCATACAGGCCATGCGGTAGGGTATCGAACGGCCGAACACCGGGAACGTGCCTTCAGGCGAGATAAGACGCTCCAGCACTATTGCGAATTTCTGCGTACGCTTCAGCGCGCGGTCGTAGTATTTCTTGTAGTCTATGCGGGTGTATATGCCCGATTCCTTCATGTTCTGCAGCGTCTCCAGATACATGGGGTGGAACACGAAGCTGGAATAATAGTCGAATGCAAAGCTGGGGCCGTCGGCATACCATCCGTCGCCGGTGTACCATTCCTCGGTCTTGCGTATTGCGGAATTCACTCTGTATTCGTCGCACTGCGCGCCGATCTTGCCGAGAAAGCTCTCGATTGTGGACGAGAAAAGCAGCCAGTTCGTGTAGGGGGGATCCACCCGGCGCAGCTGTGTGAATTCCTCCACATACCGTTTCTTGGTCAGCGAATCGAGAGGTACCCAGAGAGCGTCATATCCGCGTATCAGGCTCTCGGCCACGTATGCGGCGTCCACCAGAGCCTGCCCGTGGCCGCGCCACAGCAGATAGTCGGGACTTTCGGGATCCACCGCGTTCTTATATGCCTTCAGCGCCCATTCGCGCAGCTGCGCACGCTTGGCCGATTCTTCGGTGCCGTCGTCGGGCAGCGACAGCCAGGGAGCGAGGCCGGCCATCAGGCGACCGAAGCATTCCATGTATGTCACGCGCTTGTCGCGACCGTCCCAGTTGGGACTCACCTCCACCAGCATGTTCTTCTGCAGGTTGCCCTCGGCCATGTTGCTCAGCACGGGAGCGGCCATCTGATAAGCCAGATCCACCCAATATGCGCGGTCCTTGTTCCGGTTACGTTCCTGATTGCGCACCCATTCGGATGCGGCCAGCAGCCACGCGCCGGTGCCGAAGTTGGAGGTGGACTTACGGTCTACCACCTGTCCCGGTATGGCCTTCTCGCCGATGGGCTGCACATAACCTACGGAGCCATCCTTCTGCATGGCGGTATTGTACAGATAATCCATACCCTTCTCGGCTGCAGCAAGATATTTAGGGTCCTTCAGTATGCCGTTGTTCACGCCCCACAGCAGTCCGTAGGTGAAGAATGCCGTTCCTGAGGTCTCGGGTCCCGGTGCGTGTTCGGGGTCGAGCATGGAGCGCGTCCACCAGCCGCCGAGCTGCTGACACGACACCACCGCATCGGCCAATTTTACATATTTGTCCTCGAAGAACTTGCGGTGCTTCCAGTTGGCGGGTACGTCGGCAAGCACCTTGGCCAGTCCGGCAAGAACCCAGCCGTCGCCACGCGCCCAGAAGTCCTTCTTGCCGTTCACGCTCTTGTGCTTGGGATACACATACTTGCCGTCGCGGAAGTATAGCCCCGTCTCCGGGTCGAGCATTATCGAGTCGCTGACCAGAATGTATTCATACAGCTTGTCCAGGTATTTCTGATTGCGGGTGATGTTGTACATCTTGGTCATCACCGGCATCACCATATAGAGACCGTCGGCCCACCACCAATAGTCGTTCTGCGGAGTCGACATCTGGTATTCCATCACCTCCTTGGCACGGCGTATATACTTGTCGTCGGGCAGGATGTTGTAGAGGTCGGCGTAAGTCTGGAAGCATATCTGCCAGTCGCCGAACATCACATGGTCCTCGTCCTCGCCGTATGTGGCGTATTTCCACTTGCTCCTGTCGGTGCCCTTGGCGCCTTTCCACTCGTTGTGTTCGGCCCACTTCCGGGAATAATCCAGGAAATCCTGATTGCCCGTCAGCCTGTAGGCCTCCATGTTGCCGGTATGGTATGCGGCGTTGTCCCAGAATGCCCTGCATTCCGGCGGATTGTTCTTCTGCCATTGAGTGTTCACCTTCTCGATGGCGCGGCGTGTCTCCTGTGCCGTCGGCAGCTTGGCCGACACAGTGCCGCATACCGCCGCGGCCAACAGGACGCCTGTACTGATTCTTATGTTCATGATATCGGATAGTTTGTTATAAGTTTCTTTCCTGATGTGTATGCTTCACCGGTCAGTTTCGTCCCCCGTTCCGTTCCATATATTCGGTAGGAGTCATGCCGAACTCCTTCCTGAACACCTTATTGAACGAACTGTGACTGCCGAATCCGGTCTGATAAGCGATGTCGCTGATGGAATATTTGCGGGTCTTGAGCAATTCCACGGCCTTCTCCATGCGCACGTGGCGCACATACTCGTTCGGACTGATCTGAAGCAAGGCGGTTACCTTCCGGTATAGTGTCGAATTGCTCATACAGAATTTGTCTGCAAGGAATCCCACCGACAGATCCTCGTTGTCAATGTTATCGCTCACTATTTCAAACAGTTTGTCGAGGAACTGCCGGTCGAGGGCCGTCAGATTTTTGGTGACTTCCGTCCGGTCGTCCGGAATGGATTCAGAGCCGGCGCACGGCACCTCTTTTGCATCTACTTGTATATCAGCATCTTCCACCCCCCCCGATTCAGCATATTGCAGAGACTGCACCTGCTTCATCAGATACTCCGACATTCGTCTGCGCGTCATTATCAGATTGTGTATTCTGGATTTCAGCAATTTGCTGCTGAAAGGCTTGGTGATGTATGAATCGGCGCCGGATTCGTATCCGGTCTCTTTGTCGTCTATTGAATCCTTGGCCGTAAGCAGAATGATGGGGATATGACTGGTCACCAGCTCCCCCTTGAGCGACCGGCACATCGATATGCCGTCCATCTCCGGCATCATGATGTCCGAGATTATGATGTCAGGCATCTCCTCCGTGGCCATACGCATACCTTCCAGTCCGTTGTGCGCCTGTATTATGTCGGCCTCCTCAGCCAGGGTATTGGCAATATATTCACGGATATCGTCGTTGTCCTCCACCACGAGGATCTTTCTGCGGGCGTTCCCCGACGGGGCCGCATCATCACGGCCCTCTCCCGCATCCGCCTTGGGTCCGTTCACGGTCAGTGATATCTGCTGGTCTTCAAAGTGCAATGCATCGGGATATGTCTCGTCGGTATCCAGCGTGAGGGTGAACGTCGAGCCCTTACCCTCCTGCGAGTCCACGGTCAGCGAGGCGCGATGCAGGTCGGCCAGCTGCTTCACCAGTGCCAGGCCGATGCCGGTGCCCGACGCCTGGTGCTCGCCGCCGGCCTGATAATACCGGTCGAAGATAAGAGTCTGCGCCTTGCTCGATATTCCATAGCCGGTATCCGACACGCTGATGCGCGTGCGCCGTTTGCCGGTGGCGTCCGTGTCGGTATGGATGCCGAACGTGATGCTTCCCTTCGGGGTGTACTTCACGGCGTTGCTGGCCAGGTTGTTGATGATGATGGTCAGCATCTCCGGGTCGATGTACATGTCGGGAGAATCCGGCTCTATGTCCAGTATAATCTCCGTATTCGGGTTACGGTTCAGTTCCTTGAAGCGCAATCCTATCTCCCTCAGCAGATTGGCCGGATTGCCCATACGCACGTTCAGCCGGCGGTTCTGCGTCTCGGTCTTGCGGAACTCCAGGATGCCGTTTATCAGCGACATCAGCTGGTCGGCGCTGTTGTGCATCACCTGGAGCTTGTACGAGAACTTCTGCGGCAACGACGGGTCGGACACCATGTCCTCCAGCGGCCCCATTATCAGCGTCAGAGGCGTGCGCAGCTCATGGGTCACGTTGGTATAGAAGCGCAACCGTTCCTCGGTCAGCGCCTGGCCGGCACTGATGCGCTCTGCCTGCAACGCCAGCTCGCGCTGCATCCTGATGCGGTGGCGTATCAGCGTGTATATCCAGCAGCATAACGCCGCGGCCAGCAATACATATATGCACTTGGCCCACCATGTCAGCCATAACGGCGGTGTCACCTCGATAGCCGCTATTTCCATCGGCTCGCTCCATTCTCCGTTCGACAGTCTCTGGCGCACCAGGAAATGATAGGTGCCCGGATCCACGTCGGTATATGTCACTGAATTGCTTCCTGACAGATAATTCCAGTTCTGGTCCAGACCCTGGAGCATACACGAGAATTCGGCATGCATCATCTTGGCCAGGTCCTGTATGGCGAAAGTCACGGTGAACGTGCTTTCATTATAGGGAATGCGGGCTTTGCCGTCTATCACCGGCACCTCGCGTCCGTTGTGCGGTTCCACACCGTGCTTCCATGCCGAGATACCCGTGGCCACGACCTTACGCGCGTTGTCATCGTCACCCGGCAACATCGGCCGGATCCGCACCAGCGCCCTCTCCGACGGGAAATATATGTCGCCGTTCAGGTTCAGGGCCGAGGCGCCTCCGCAATACGCGCCTTCCTTGCCCGACTCATATCCGGTGTAGATGGACACCTTCTCGTTGTTCGGATCAATTCTCAGCACCTCGCGCACGGCACTGGCCCATACGCACCCGCGCGAATCTTCGGCCAGCGACATGATATGCGTCATCTTGAGGTCGTCCACCTCCTTGACGGAGTGGTATTTCCGGATGTCGCCTCTGTCAAACCGCACCAGACCCGACGCTGTGGCTACCCATGTCCCGTGGTTGCGGTCCTGGATTATGTGGTTCACCGTATTCGACGGGAATCCCGTCTTCTGTTCATGATGGGCCAGGAGCCTGCCGTTCTCACCGAATATATACATGCCGCGGCCGAACATTCCCAGCCACATTCTGCCCCGGGAGTCGAAGCTGATGCAGTTCACCATCTTGTCCGGCAACAGGCGGTTTACTTTCCCGCTTTCCACGGCCTCGGGCGTATCCTCGTTCAGCGGAGCCGAGTACAGACCATGGTCGGTGCCGATATACACATTGTCAGCGTGCATGGTCAGCGTGCACACCTTTCCCGTCACTCCCCGCACTGTCTGCCACGTCCCCGAGTCGTTGTCGTACACCAGCACTCCGTTCTCGTGTGTGCCCACCCATATCCGGTGGTTGCGCGAGTCGACGGCTATGCTGCTTATGAACGACGAGGTGCCCCGGTCGGCGTCGGGCAGCATTATCTCCCTCTTTCTGTTGCCTTTGGAATCCAGTTCGATGATGCCCCGGTCGGAGCCCACCCATACCTTGCCCGCCGCATCCGCGCTGACGGCCCACGCGGGATTGGGCTGTCCCTTTTCGTTCAGGAACTTCATGGGCGAGATCAGCGGCGGGATGTGGCTTATGAAATCCATGCCCGTGCGGTATTTGCCCAGCCATACGTTGCCGTAGGAATCCTCGAATATGCTCCATATAAACGAAGTGGACGATCCGTCGGACACTTCGGCAAGCGGAAGCGACACGAACGACACCGAGGCGATGTCGGTGAAGGCGTTGCTGCGGATGTCCAGGATACTTACACCCTGGCGCGAGGTGGCGAACCACAGCGTGCCGTCGCTGCGCATATATATGGAGTGTATCGACCCGGCCCCTATGGAACGCGGGTCGGCGGAATCGTGAACGAATTTGACCATCCGGCCGGTCGAGGGGGTGTACATGGCCGCGCCCTGGTCGGTGCCTATCCATACGTTGCGGTTGTTGTCCACGCAGATGGCATACACCTTGTCGCTCGGTATGTCGGGGGCGCGGAAATTGCGGAACGTCCGGCTCACGGTGTCCACCACGCTGAATCCCCGGTCCACATGGCCTATATACAGCTTATGGTCCGGGCCTTCCACCGCCGTCCACGCCTTGGACGGAAGCCCCTTCACCATTTCAGGCACCGACCGGCTCATCCGGTTGGTCACGGGGTCGTAATGCTGCGGCCCGTAGTAATAGTCCGTTATCCATATTCCCTTCTCGGGGGCGGTGGTGATGTCGGCCACGTCCTTGGACCGGGTGCCGGGTATGTGGGTGCGTTCTATCTCGTAGGTGGTGCAGTTCACCATATATGTGCCGTTACGCTGGCTTCCTACCCACAGATAGCCCGGCTTGTTGCGGGCCACGGCCATTCCCCCGAGTCCGGAAGACTCAAGTCCGGAATTCAACGCCGTATAGGTATGGAAGCGCGCCCCGTCCCAACGGTTAAGCCCGTTGTCGGTCGATACCCAGATATTGCCCTGACTGTCCTCCACGGTGCGCATCACGCAACCGTTGGACAATCCCTGCGGCATGCCCAAGTGCATTGACGCCCGGGCCGCGGGATGCAGAAGCGACATCGCCGCGGACATGAGTATTCCGGTCAATATGTTACTGATTCGCATGGATAGCTCGAAATAAAAAAATAGGATTGAAGTTGTTTCCGCTTCACTATTATGTATGCACCATTATGTATGTACCGGATTCAGCATCGAAGTCTTATCGAAGTCTTATCGAAGTCTTATCGAAGTCTTGAGTTTTTCGGCATCGGATACATCCGTTGCAAATTTAATACTTAAAAACCGCTTCTCAATAGCCTGTTTAGTTAAAAGATTGTCCAATTCGTTCAAAATGGCCGTCACGACCGGAGGATGCCATATAAATTCGGGATGAATGTTCATCCCTGCGGCGCATTTTAGGGGCGCGGTGCTGATTTGCGGATGCGGCGGATATTGGCGGCTGCGGTGTTGTTAAAGATTCTTAATACTCATTATATAATGTAAAAATCATTTTTAACACTGTTTGCATATTTTGGAAAATTAATTTGACGAAAACGGACAACCCATCCCCATTTTTTTGCAATAATTTTGCATCCAGACAATAGCGACTACGTGTGTTTCTTGCTATACCATGAAAATCAAGTGCCTCGGCACATTAATATATAATGAATACTCAAGTGCCTGAAAATGGCCTGCACGCCGGCGTTCACAAGCGTCCGGCACCATACCATGATCTCCACTGACCTGAAAGAATAATAACATGAATTAACCTATCCAATATGAACAACAATCCGTACAAGAAAACCGGCCTTATCCTGAAGGCGGCGTTGTGCTCGGGTCTGCTACTGGCCGGCTACCAGACGGCTTATGCAGTTCCGCAGTCGGCGGCCAGACAGGTCTCGGCAGGATCTATGAGCGGTACAGTCGTGGATGCCGCTACGGGCGAACCCCTGATCGGCGCCACTGTCCGCAGTAGCGACGGTTCCGCCACCGGCGTGACGGACCTCGATGGAAACTTCACCATCAAATTGTCCAAACCCGCTACAATCGAGATTACGTATGTGGGCTATCAGCCGCTCAAAGTCAAGGTGAATCCCGGCGAAAGCAAGGAATTCCAGATGCAGGAGAACAGCCAGCTGCTCGACGAAGTAGTAGTGGTCGGCTTCGGCACGCAGAAGAAAGTGAACCTGACCGGAGCCGTGGGTGTAGCCACTGGTAAGGAAATCGCCGAACGCCCCGTACAGAGCACGGCAGCAGCCCTTCAGGGTGTGATTCCCGGCCTGAGCATCACCAACTCCACCGCAGGTGGTGAGCTCAATGCCGCCAAGCAGGTAAATGTCCGCGGTATGAACACCATCGGTGACGGTTCTCAAGGTGGTCCCCTCATCCTGATCGACGGTATGGAAGGCGATATGAACACCATCAACCCCGCCGATATACAGTCAATATCCGTACTTAAGGATGCCGCCGCATCTTCAATCTATGGTTCGCGCGCTCCTTTCGGCGTAATCCTTATCACCACCAAGACCGGTGCCAAGGGCAAGGCTCAGATACATTACAACAACTCCTTCCGCTGGAACCAGCCTCTGACCCCCATGCAGATGATGGACTCCTGGGAATACATCAGCTATCTGAACGATGTTCAGATGTACACCTCCAACAAACCGGAGTTCGACGCAGATTTCACTGAGCAGGCCTACCTGTACTATACGGGCCAGATAGACAACCCCTTCTACGAGAACAAGTGGGACGGCACGCACCGCCGCTGGGGTACAGGCGAATGCGGTGGCACATTTGCCAACATAAACTGGCGTGACGAGCTCTACAAGAAGACAGCTTTCGCCCAGGAGCACAACGTGACCCTGCAGGGTGGCAGCGAAAAGATACAGTACTACGTATCCGGCCAGTACCTGGGTCAGGGAGGTTTCCTGAAGTATGGTAATGACAATTACGACCGTTTCAATGTCACAGGCAAATTCAATGCCCAGATGTTCTCATGGTTGCGTCTGAACTTCAGCAGCCGCTGGGTACGCACACAGTACAGCCGCCCTACCATCATGTCAGGCGGCTTCTATGAGAAGGTTATCCGTCGTCTTCCGCCGACAAACCCGAAATACGATCCCAACGGTTACATTGCCGCTGACTACAACTATATCGAGCACCTGGAGAACGGTGGCCGCCACAAGGAGATGAACGATGTGTTTACCAATCAGGTTCAGTTGGTTGCCACTCCTCTTAAGGGATGGAACATCACATCTGAGTTCAACGCACGTATCAACAACGACTGGACGCATCAGGACAGCAAGCCGGTTTACGCTCACGACGCCGACGACCTCGAAGGTCTGTCACATGAATCCACCCACCTTGCATTCGATTCAGGCGAGCACAGCAGCGTATATGAGTATGCCTACCGCTCCACTTATCTGAACTGGAACTTCTTCACCGACTATAACTTCACCATAGCCGACAAGAACGAATTCAAGGTTATGCTCGGTTTCCAGACTGAAGCATTCAATTACCGCAACCTCAGTGCAAGCCGCGATGATATGATTGTCGAAGATCTTCCTGTATTGAATCTGACCTCCAGCACCACTACCTACGGTATGAACGGTGAAATACAGAAATGGCGCACAGCGGGTTTCTTCGGCCGTATCAACTACAACTTCGAGGGACGCTATCTGTTTGAAGCCAACCTCCGTTACGATGCATCTTCACGTTTCCGCAAGGAGCATCGCTGGGTATGGTCGCCCTCTTTCTCGGCCGGCTGGAACGTAGCCAACGAGAAATTCTGGGAGCCAATCGCTTCATGGTGGAATCATTTTAAGGTACGCGCATCCTGGGGACAGCTTTCCAACCAGAATACTCCGGGCTGGTATCCTACCTACCGCATCCTCGATGTCAAGAACAACAACTCCAGCTGGCTTGTCAATGGTCTCAAACCCGGTACAGCTTCGTTCCCCCCTCTTATCAATCCGCTCCTGACCTGGGAGAAGATTCAGACTACCAATATCGGTATTGACTTCGGTTTCTTCCAGAACCGTCTGAACGGATCGTTCGATTATTTCTGGCGTACCAACCGTGACATGATAGGCAAACCCCGCACTCTTCCGGCCATTCTTGGTGCTACCGTTCCTCCGGAGAATCGTCTGAAGATGCGCACATACGGTTGGGAACTTATGTTACAGTGGCAGGATAACATAAAGGACTTCAACTACGCCGTGAAGTTCAACATGTCCGATGACCAGACTAAAATCTTGGCATTCCCCAACGATGAAAGATATATCAATAATCGTATTGCCGGTCAGCTGGCAGGTCAGATTTACGGCTTGACCACTATCGGTGTGGCTCGCGACGATCAGGAAATGGCCGATCACCTGGCTACTCTGCCTAATGGCGGTCAGGATGCCATCGGATCCAACTGGCAGGGCGGTGACCTGATGTACAAGGATATCAACGGAGACGGAAAGATCACGAAGGGTACCACTCTTGATGACCTCGGCGACCTTAAGGTAATCGGTAATGAGACACCCCGTTATCAGTTCGGTCTGAACCTGTACGGCGAATGGAAAGGCATAGACCTTACCCTGTTCTTCCAGGGTGTGGCCAAGCGAGACTACTACTTCTCGCCTGAGGGCGACCAGGGTACAGCCGGCAAAGGTGCCGTGTTCTGGGGTGCTACAAAGGGCGGCCGATGGGAATCAATCTTCCTGAAGGAACACCTGGACTACTGGCGTGACGAAAATTCCGCTCTCGGCGAGAACCGTGACGCTTACTACGGCCGACCCATCTACTACACCAACAAGAATCGGGAGACTCAGACCCGCTTCCTGCAGGATGCCTCCTACATCCGTCTGAAGAACCTCCAGATCGGTTACACCTTGCCTCAGAAGTTGACCCGCAAGGCTTATATCGAGAAACTCCGCTTCTATTTCTCGGCCGAGAACGTCTTCACATGCACCAAGATGTCGAAGGTAATCGACCCCGAGTCGCTCGAAGTTTCGTCCATGAAGTCCGGTTCTTCATATCCTATCGCGAAGACCTACAGCTTCGGTTTATCTATCGATTTCTAAAAAATTCAGACTACAATGAAACCAATATATAGCAAATTGATGTTCGGAGCTCTCCTGATTTCGGGAGGGATGCTGACGGCATGCGACGACTACCTGGACATCACACCGCCCTCGCAGGTTTCCGAGGTGATGTACTTCAACTCAGAGGAACAGCTGGGCAACTACCTGATAACATATTACACCGGGTCGGATGTAAATGGCAGTCGCGGCAGCAATGCCTTCCCCCATCTTGGAGTGGGTGGTTCAAGCTACCAGACATTCCTCGACGATGACCAGGGTACCGACAATGAGAGCGGTGATAACAATTCGTTCTTCGACGGCGACTCCAAATCGAAAGTAGGCACTTCCGGAGGTGCCTGGAGTTTCAGCTATATCAACAACATCAACTACTTCTTCGATCAGGTACTTCCCAAATATGCTGATAAGAAAATTGCCGGTTCAGATGTGACAATCCGTCACTACATCGGCGAGGCATATTTCCTTCGTGCCAACGAATACTTCGCGAAACTGCGCTCATTAGGTGACTTCCCTATCGTGACAACTACACAGCCTATGGCCAAGGACTCGTTGATCATGGCATCCAAGCGCAGGCCTCGTAACCAGGTGGCCCGCTTCATCATCGAAGACCTCGACAAGGCTTACGAATTCCTTTCGGACGGCGCCACTACCGGAGGCCGCAACCGCATCACCAAGGATGTGGCACTGCTGCTCAAGGCTCGCGTGGCCCTCTATGAGGCTACGTTTGAGAAATACTTCGCCGGCACTCCTTTCGTGCCCGATGCTGCTGCCGGATGGCCCGGTGCCGCAATGGATTACAACGCCGACTTCACCTACGACAATGCCGCCGAGGTATCGTACTTCCTGGACCAGGCTCTTGATGCTGCCGGTAAAGTGGCCGACGCTCACCCCAACCTGACTGTCAACAACAAGCAGATGATCGGTGCCGACTACAACAACATGCCGAGCAACCCTTACTACAACCTTTTCTCTACCGAGGATCCCAAGAGCATGGACGAGGCCCTGATGTACCGCACTTATATCAAGGACGTATCGGGCGGTCACTGCCTGAACCAGTACATCAAGGGTGGTCGCGGTTATACTCAGGAATTCGCCAACTGCTTCCTGATGGACAACGGTCTTCCCATCTACGACGCGAACAGCGGATATAAGGGCGACGATTTCGTGGCCGACACCAAGGAGGGCCGCGACTGGCGCTGGCGTCTGTTCATGAAGGCCCCCAACGAGTATGTTTACGCCGGATCCGACCTGCGCATCGGCGAGGGCAAGAAGAACAAGAAGGACAAGGAATTCAAGGCTCCGGCCCTCACCTCGGGTGGCGTTGACTTCACCACCTCCACCGGCTACACCAAGGGTAAGGGATTCACCACCAACATGGAATGGAACAAAGGCGGTTTCGACATCACTTCCGCCATCATATTCCGTTCGGCCGAGGCTTACCTGATCTATATGGAAGCAGCCTGGGAGAAATACGGCGACGGTCTTGACGCCAAGGCATGGGAACTGTGGGGCAAGCTCCGCGTTCGCGCCGGTCTGCCTCAGGACGCTCACGTCACCATCAACGCCACCGACCTGGCCAAGGAGGAACAGACCAGCCACGACTTCGGTCTCTACAGCGCCGGTCGCCGCATCACATCCCCCGTGCTCTACAACATCCGTCGCGAACGTCGCTGCGAGTTCATCAGCGAAGGCATGCGCTGGGACGACCTGATCCGCTGGCGCGCTCTCGACCAGCTCAAGACTCAGCGCTACTTCCGTCACGGCTGCAAGGTATTCGGTCCGATGCTCGAATGGTTCGCTCATAGCGGCAGCAACCTGAAGAAGATGCTGTACGACCAGGCTGACCCCAACAAGAACAACATGTCCTCACCCACGGACATCGAGGGCGGCTTCAACGGCGATCCCAGGTACTTCAGCCTCGACCGTGTTTCGTCGAAGAACGACTGGTACCAGAGCGGTTACTCCTGGCGCATGGCACATTATCTGAGCCCTATCGCGGAGAATCACTTCCTGGAAAGTGTAATGGAAGGATTTTTCGATGAATCCCCCATCTACCAGAATCCTTACTGGACCACAACGCACGATACTCCCGCATTGCAGTAACCCAATATAACCTATACACACCGCCGGCGTTCCGGCGCCGGCGGTATAACTCAAAATTCAACATTCAAAACTCAAAATTAGTAATAACCAATATCAACCAATTTAAACAACAATGAAAAAGATTTTACTTTCGTTGGCAGCCGTAGCAATGGCCACAGCTGCGTATGCACAGGGTCCGAACCTCGTAGTGAACGGCAGTTTCGAAGAACCCGGCGTAGAGGCATCCGTACCCGGCGGTTACACATGGGAACCCTGGAACACATACGAGAATATCGACGTTCTTCCCGGCTGGACTCTCTCGACAGGTGGTGAATGGAACGGCATCACGATGTGGATGGAGGAACCCGGCGACGGCGACGCACGTCCCGAGGACGACACCCACTATCTCCGTCTGCTCGGCTACAATAACAATGGCTGGACCAACATCTCCGCTTCGCAGATTGTAACCGGTCTGACCGCCGGTACAAATTACAAGCTGTCGTTCGTAATGGGTGTCAGCTGGTGCCCGGCCGACCAGACTGCATGGAACTCTGCTCCTGATCCCGACTATTACGTTTCCGTATCGGAAGTAGATGGCGAAGCTGCAGGCAAAGAGATTGTAAAGTTCATGACTCCTTGTACCGAGGACGGTTATACCGATCAGGACTTCCAAGCCTTCGAGTATGATTTCACAGCTCCCGCAGACGGCAAGGTATATCTGACGTTCGTTCTGCCCAATAACTATTATGAGAACAACAAGAAGGAAGTTGACCTGTTCATGGACATCGACCAGGTTAAGATCTACGATCCCAACGGCACAGGCGCAGTCAACGGCATCGTTGTCGAGAATGAGGCTCCCGTTGAGTACTACAACCTGCAGGGCGTTCGCGTAAGCGGCGACAACTACAAGGGCGTGGTTATCCGCAAGCAGGGCGGCAAGAGCGTCAAGATCGCTCTCTGATACCGACATCACAGAGGCCGGGCAGGGTGACCTGCCCGACCTTACCAATAAACAATTTACACTAATATCTATGAATCGAAAACTTACTGTTTCGTTAATCGCCGCTTTCGGACTGGGCACCCTCGCGGTGTCGGCCACAAGCGTCGTTAACCCCGATGCGAACAAGTATTACCGCATCAAGCACGCAAGCGGCCTGTACCTGACCGACGCCGGCTTCGGCAACAAGATTGCCGCAAAGGTGGAGGACAACACACAGGTGTTCCGCTTCATCCCCGCCGGCCCGGAGGGCGTCTACAACATCCAGCGCGTCGACTCCAAGACGTTCCTCGGCTCCGACGGCAAATGGACTTCTTGCCCCATCGGCCTGAACAAGAAACTGTCGCAGCACCGCATTGTAGCTTCCGGCGAAATGGTGACCCTGGTCAACTTAGGAATGCCGGAGGGCAAGAACTGCATCGGTACGGACGCAGTCACCGCCGGATCATCCATCTATACCGACAAGGCCGGCACCGACGCCGAGAAGCATCTGTGGAGCATCGAGGAGTCCGAAAAATATGCCGAAGCTCCCGTGCCCGAGGATTTCTACAAGGACCATCCCCTTGCCGACAACGATCCCCGCGCCAACGTGTATGACGGCTATCGCCTCGTGTTCGCCGAGGAGTTCTCCGGCTCGGGCAAACCCGACCCTGAAATTTGGAACTTCGAAACCGGCTACAAGCGTAACGAGGAGGACCAGTACTATTACGGCGACAACTGCACCTACATAGAGGACGGCGTGCTCGTGATCGAAGGCAAGAACATCGAGGATCAGCAGGTGCGCAACCCACTGTATCAGCGCGGCAGCACCGAGAAATGGAAGAAGAACAAGTATCTGACCTGGGTATCCGGCTCGATGCAGACCAAGGGAGGCTGGAACGACGGCTACACCTGGATGTACGGTATCTACGAGGTCCGCGCCAAAGTGCCCCAGCGCGTGGGCTGCTGGCCCGCAATCTGGTCGACCGGCAAGCAGTATGAATGGCCATACGGCGGCGAAATCGACATCATGGAATATTACGGCCATGCAATCCACGGCAACGTGGCATGGGGTGGCACCAAGCGCTGGAGCGCCGTATGGGATTCCGCTACTGTAGGCGATGCAGAGCTCGGTGCAGGCTGGGGTGACAATTACCATACATGGATCATGGTATGGGATCCCGACCATATCGAGCTGTGGTGCGACGACTTCCTGGTCAATCAGACTGACCTGGACCAGACCGTGAACGCCGTTCCCGACGGTGATTACGACCACAGCAACGGCGCCAACCCCTACCGCACCGTGCGTCAGATGCTATGGCTCAACCTGGCTTTGGGCGGCATCAACGGCGGCTCGCTTGCCAACACCCCGAATCCCTCGCGCTTCCTGGTGGACTACGCCCGTATCTATCAGAAAGTCGGAACGGACGGCAAGGCCACATATCACGTGGATTCCGAGATTTCCGAGCCTACCTTCAGCAAGAAGGACGGCGACTATTCCGCAGTCGAGGCCATCATGAACGATGCCGACGACAACGTTGTGACCGGCGTGTACAACATGCAGGGCATCCGCGTGGCCGACAACGATAAGGCAGAGCTGCCCGGCGGCATCTACATCGTCAAGGGAACGAAGAAATCGTACAAAGTATATCTATGAACTTCTGAGACACCGGAGCTTGCACAGCTCCGGTGATTGCATGATTACAAACGTTTTGTTTTGTTATTGAGCCCGGCGGGAGGGGTCACGGATCCGTGACCCTCCCGCCTACCCAATCCCCGGCGCATACACATCGACACTGACGCGTAGACATCGCCGAAACAGAATATTGAATAACCTATTACTATCTATAAAGAATCATTATCATGAAGAAAATTTTACTCATGCTTGCAGCAGCCGCCGTCACTGGTGCCTCCTGCCTCAGTATGTCGGCCGAGACGGTATACGTCAACGAGACCTCCAAGGTCGGCACAAGTCAGGAGGCCTGGCACGCAACTGGGACTCCTGGGGGAGCTAATGCCAAGCAAGTAACGCCCTTAGGTGGGACATCTGTAACTATCAGAGAACGCTACTTCAACAACTCCGGATCTTGGGGGGAATCCGTAAATATGCTGACTGAAAATTTCACGCCTTTGTATCAGACGATTACAGGACTTCAGGCAGGCACATATAAAGCGGCATTTTATGTAAGCGCTCATAATGCCAACAATGCCGGAGGAACTTTGGCAGCGGATAACGAAACTGCCAACGTTGCATACGTCAAAATTGGCGATAGCGAGGTTACTAAGACTTTCAAAAGTATAGTCAATAAAGACCTTACTGCTGATGAACCTTTCCTCGTAACTTTCGATAATCTCAATCTTACAGACGGACAAGATCTGACAATGGGTATAAAAGTTATTGAGGCTAAAGCCACAAACTGGTATACTATCCAAATATCCTCTCTGCAGCGCGTTGCAACGGACGATGAGGCATTGACAACAGAAATAGCTACCTTGAACGGTTACAAAGAGACGCTGAATGCCCTCGTAGCAAAATATCCCTACGCAAGCTCCACGACACTGGGAGCATTGCAGACATTAATTGCAAAAACCGAAAGCGTCGATACCGCTTCTCTTGCAGCAGTTTCCGCTCTGAACACAGAGATTGCGGCATATTTAGACAACTCATCCAACGAACGCAAGCTGGCCGAGGAGGATGCAGTGTTCGCAGGACTGGAAACCGAGAACAACAAGGCTGTCAGAATTACAATCAACAATCCGGACGCGGCAGTTGAAATGGTTAAGTCCGATGGTGAAAATCACATTGACACTAATGGAGGCTGGTCATGGTTCACAAATGGCTATACCAATTTCCAGAGCGCAAAATCCGGCGAGTCCCCCACATTGGCTGACGGAACTGAAATCCCGAACTATTTTGACGGTTGGGGTGGCGGTGGCTGGAGAATTGGCGTTCAGCAGAATGTCAATCTTGAGCCCGGCGACTATCGTCTCAGTGTCCTCAGCCGAGCACAGTCCGGCTTGATGTACTTCCGCATGCTGGTAGTTCCCGATAAGGATGCGACAGAACGCCTTGATTGTTTTATTGAGAATACGAGCGATGCCGTTACATCCAATGAAGTTTTAGGCAATGTCGTCAAACTGACTGATAACGGAGCCAGCGGCGGTGTGTTCGGCCGAGGATGGGATATGAGTGTACTTGACTTCACCATTCCCGAATCCGCAGCTCCCGAAGGCGCAATGGCTGAGGCTGCCACGACAAAGAAAGTCTGCATCGCCGTGCAGGCTGGCACCGACAACAATCATCCCGGCAAATGGCAGGGCTTCACCCACTTCCAGCTGGTCAAGAAGCCGAAGGATATCGGCAGCGGCATCTCCGGCACCGTTGTCGAGGATGTGAACGCTCCCGTCGAGTACTTCGACCTGAACGGTATACGCGTCAACGCCGACAATCTGAAGAAGGGTATCTACATAAAGCGTCAGGGCAACAAGGTGACTAAGATTATCAAATAATAATCACATACCCTTTTGATGAGAAAACCCGCGACCTCCGTGGCCGCGGGTTTGTTTTTTAAGGTCCTATCCGGGATGCAGTAATGGATTCTACGCGTACGAGTGCAGTCCCGGCAGCAGGTAGTTGGCGCCGAAGTAGGTGAACAGCACGGACAGGACGGCCAGAAGCAGGTACCGGTGCAGCACACGCGGCCTACGGAAGCATCGCAGAGGCCGGGAAGCCCAGTGCATGGGAACGGAATAGATCAGGAACATCACCAGCGCGCAGGTCTCTTTCGGATCCCAGCCCCAGTAACGTCCCCACGACTGGTTGGCCCATACGGCGCCGATGAACATACCGGCTCCGAGCAGGAACACGGCCGGCACGAGTATCAGCCTGTTCAGCCGCGACATCGACGCCTCCGTATCCCTGTTACGGCTGCACAGCGCCACGGCCGACAGCACCGCCATCAGCAGGAACAGCACATACGACAGCATTATGACGGCTACATGCAGCGACAGCAACGGACTGTTCAGCACCGGCATCAGCACCCCGGCCTGAGGAGTCCGGCCTCCCATCACGGCCACAAACAATGTCATGGCACTAACGCACAGCAATGCTCCGCGCAGTATGTCCGATCCAAGACACTTAGCGGCGCATAGTGCGGCCAACGCCATGAACAGCATCATCTCCGGCCCGTTGGAAAGGGGCACGTGCCCGCTGATCCACCACAGCACCGATATAATCACTCCTATGTATATAATGAGGAGCCATGTCAACGTTCCGGCTATGATACGGTGTCCGCTGCCCGTTTTGCGGACAGTGATGCCGGCAAACAGATAGTAGACACCCAACGCAAGAGCGAGAATCGCCGCCGGCAAGGGGCGGCTCCAGTCATTGTACAGATGCTCCGCCTTGATTTTTGCATCGGTCGACATATCCGCCTGTATGACGGCACTTTCTGCCGGAGTCCGCGGCTCGGCAATTGGTTCGGCGGCATTGCATAATGCCGGAATCATGGCCAGGCATATCAGCGAGGCCACCTTCCTGTTCTTCAGAAGTGCGCGCCAGGCCGTGCGACGCTGGAAAAAGAACCCGATCATGCCTATGCCCAACAGCGCATAGCCCGTATACGTTATCCCCGTGCCCCAGACATCGCGGCTTATGGCAAGTGTGGAGCCATACGGACTTATGCCCGACTGAAAGAAACGCCAGCCATCATATTCACCCACATGGTTCATCGACACATTTACCTCATGCCCGTCGATGAGAAGCACGCTACGATAATCCATCGGAACGACTGTGCCGGGATAATAGTCAGTGTCCGCCTTGACCAGCGAAACGCCAAATGGCAACGTTCCGTCTCCGGGACCCGAGGTCTTGATGAATGTCCGAACCGGGGCCTCTCCTTCCCAAAGCACGAGCTTACCCTGAATGCCTGTGTAGTGAGTCACGACTGCCCCGGCCACGATTATGGCCAGGGCAATGTGTATCAGCAATGTGAATGGTTGTCTTGACATCATATTATATACGTGTCGGGGAATTTTATATTGCATCCACGAATTTTATGACCTCGTTCCTGTTTTTTTCTCGGAAGTTCCGGAACTGTTCTATGCTGTACCGTCGATGATGCACCGGGCGTCGCTTTGAGGGCAGTATCCATTCCACATGATGGCCGTCGTCAAAGCGGTTGCCACACTCCTCGGTAGCCTCGGTCCCCATGAAATGTGTAATGATGTTCAATAATATGCAAATTATTATTAATATATTCTCGTGTATTTTATTTGTTTATTTTATTCATCAAATATATGTATTCAAATTTACACATAAATATACATCAGTCCCGCCATTATTTTGCCCCGCATCGGTCCATACGGGCGTTCGATCATACCAATTCATTGATTTTCATTCACAACGTGGCTTATTTTGCACAAAATAAAAAGTCAACCCCTTTTCACAAAGAGGTTGACGGAAACCTTAATCTTAATTTAATACTATGAAAAACACATTGCAAAAATAATACTTTTTTGCGTAATACTAAAATGGTTTCCAAATCAAAGTGCAGTTTTAACGTTATTTAACACACTCTATTGCACTTTGTGATTTTACATACTTTGGCTTTGCAGCGACGTGGGAAACATGCAACATTTACGTAATAAATTTCTATCCAGCCCCCTCATCCGAAGGTCTCGGCAAGGATGGCCGGCGACTTCAGGTCGCCCAGCCCGGGATAGTGCACCGAATAGTAATGTATTATTCCCGACAGCGTGTCCCTCCGTTGCGATTTTGTAAATCTGAAATGCCCGCAGTTGGCTGCCGTGATGCGAGACAACAGTCCGAGGTGCCTTAGCGGGTCGCCGGTCACCACGTCCCGATGCAGCGGTATATTGTCCGTCACCGCGCCCTCGCGCATATCGAAATACCTGCCCCGGCAATCCAGATTGGGCTGGATTCCGGCATACGGCAGCAAGCCGATCAGAAACGCGATATGCCGGTTGGCCACCGAGCCTCGTTCGGCATCGAGACTGCCCAGCGTGGCATATATGTAATCCCAAAGAGGCGCGTCGGCCTCCGACTGCCGCAGGAAGCAGTTGAGGAATTCAGCCATGAACATCACGATGGCGCTTTTGGCCGGATTGAAGTAAAGGTCGCGCCACGGCACCACCAGCGACATTTTGCCCAGCGTCTGCAGGTTTTTGTTCCCTTTGAAATTAATATCCGCCTCTATCACCGACAGCGGCTGCATCCGGGCATTGCGAATCCGGGCGTTGCGTCCGCTCCCGGCCGGCATGAGAAAGGACATACGCCCGCGCTCGCGAGTGTACAGCGTCACCACATTGTGCCGGTCTGTGTGCCTCACCACATCTATCACTATGCCACGTATCCGTTCTATCGCCATCCTTTGTCAGTTGAATAAGTTTAAAAAGTTTAGAAAGCTAAGAAAGCTAAGAAAGTTAAGAAAGTTAAGAAAGTTAAGAAAGTTAAGAAAGTTAAGAAAGTTAAGCTAATAGTATCGTCGCACCAACGTCCTCGGCATTCTCTTAACTTTATAAACTCCTTTAACTTTATAAACTCCTTCATAAACTCCTTTAACTTTATAAACTCTTTTAACTTTGTAAACTCTCATTTACTTTATACTATCATACCTTTTTATTCGCAATTTCTTATTGTTTCTTGTTTTTCGTTAAAAAATATCAATTTGACATCATTTTATTGCTATATATATTTTTTTGTCACAATTTTTATTATTAACTTTGCATTCGTGTTTTTCATGGTATTAGATTTAAGGTTAGAGGATTAGTTGTCGGGAGACAATTAATCTTTTTTTATACACTTATGTTTCACTTTTTATCATTATCTTTGCACTTGGTTATCAAAAGGACAAACATGCCTCATATCCACACCTCGATTTAACCATCATGACACAGCCGGAAGAAAAGAAATCCATCCTGTACCGCACCTGGAGGCTTTATGCCGACGGATTCCGCGACATGACCATAGGACGCTACCTGTGGGCACTGATTCTTGTGAAATTAGCCATCTTCTTCCTGGTGTTCAAGCTGATATTCTTCCCCGACCTGCTCGACACCCGCTATGACAACGACGACGACCGCGCCCAGGCCGTCCGCGAGAACCTGATAAACGGTCACGAAAAGTAGTGGCTTCCCAATAAACAGTCCTGAGAAACAACGCCTCTCCAAAAACAAAATATCCCGGCCCGCATGTCATGCAGGACGGGATTATTCATCTCACAGTCTGTTATTTCAGGATCAGCATCGCGTCGCCGTATGCGCCGAAACGATATTTCTCCTTCACGGCCGTGTCGTAAGCCTTCATCACAAGCTGATAGCCGCCGAAGGCTGCCACCATCATCAGCATGGTGCTGAGCGGCATGTGGAAGTTGCTCACCATCGCCGTAGCCACCGTGAAGTCGTAGGGCGGGAAGATGAACTTGTTGGTCCATCCCTCTATGGTCATCAGGTGTCCGTTCATGCACACGCTCGAGGCCATGGCGCGCATCACCGACGTGCCGACGGCGCATATCCGGTTGCCTCGGTCGTGGGCGGCGTTCACCATTTCCACCAGTTCATCGTTGACACGCATCTGCTCGGAATCCATACGGTGCTTGGTCAGGTCCTCCACGTCTATCTCCTTGAAGTTGCCCCATCCGGAATGCAACGTAAGGAAACCGCGCTCCACACCCTTGATTTCCAGGCGCTTCATCAGCTCACGGCTGAAGTGCAGGCCGGCGGCAGGGGCCATGACGGCTCCCTCCTCGCGCGCGAAGATGCACTGATAGTTCTCGGCATCCTGCTCCTCCACCGGGCGCTTGATGTAGTAAGGCAGCGGCGTCTCGCCTAATGCGTACAGCGCTTTCTTGAACTCGTCGTAGTCGCCGTCGAACAGGAAACGCAACGTGCGGCCGCGCGACGTAGTGTTGTCGATTACCTCGGCCACCATCGACTCGTCATCCCCGAAATACAGCTTGTTGCCGATACGTATCTTGCGCGCCGGGTCCACCAGCACGTCCCAGTATCGGTTCTCTGCATTCAGTTCCCGCAGCAGGAATACCTCGATGCGGGCCCCCGTCTTCTCCTTGTTGCCATACAGACGAGCGGGAAACACCTTCGTGTCGTTGAACACCATGACGTCTCCTTCGTCAAAGTAATTGATGATCTCCTTGAATATGTGATGGCTGATCTCGCCTGTACGGGCATCCACCACCATCATGCGGCACTCGTCGCGGTTCTCCGTCGGGTACTGCGCTATCAGGTTCTCAGGAAGTTTGAATTTAAATTCAGATAGCTTCATGCTTATTAGTATGGTTCCGCCGCACACGTGCGGCATTTCATTTATTTGTCTATGTTATCTGGGCGTCGGTTCGTCCGGAAACTCCACCGGGCCTTCCTTGATCAGCTCCAGTGCCTGGTCCAGACTCATGGCGTCGTCAATTGTATAGTCTCCCACCCTGGTGCGTCTCAGGGCCGTCAGGTGTGCGCCGGAGTTCATGGCCTCCCCTAAGTCGCGTGCCAGCGCCCGGATATAGGTACCCTTGCTGCACAGCACCCTCAGCGTCAGCTTCGGAGCCTCCCAGCTCAGCACCTCGAGTTCCTTTATCTCCAAAGGCTTGGCCTTGATTTCCACCTCCTTGCCCTTGCGGGCGTAGTTGTAGGCGCGTTTGCCGTCCACCTTCACCGCCGAGAACACCGGAGGCACCTGCATCACATGGCCCTGAAACTTGGGCAATGTCTCCGCTATCAGCTCCGGAGTGATGTGCTCCCACGGATAGGTGGCGTCTATCTCCTTCTCCAGGTCGTAGCTCGGAGTGGTGGCGCCGAAAGTGATCTCGGCCACATACTCCTTCATCCCCTCCTGCAGTTCGGCTATGCGCTTGGTGGCGCGTCCGGTACACACCAACAGCACGCCCGTGGCAAGCGGATCGAGCGTGCCCGCGTGACCCACCTTGAATCGCTTGGCGTTCAGCCGGCGCTGCACGGCGCCGCGCAACCGCTTCACCGCATCGAACGATGTCCAGCGGTACGGCTTGTCGATCACCAGTATTTCCCCGCTTATATAGTCCATTCAGTATCTTTTCTTACCTCGTCACTCGTCACTTATCACTCGTCACTATGACTTAGTTCCACAGTATGCATATCACGCCCATCACCACGCAATATACTGCAAACCACCACAACTTGCCTTTCTTCACTATGTTCAGCATCCAGCTGCAGGCGGCGCAGCCTACAGCGAAAGCGGCCACGAAACCTACGGCCATGCTGAGCAGATTGGTCTGCGCGGCATAGTCAGGAGCCACTATATCCTTGATGTCCAGCAGCATCTCGCCCAATATCGGGATTATGACCATCAGGAACGAGAAGCTGGCCACCTTGTCGCGCTTGTCGCCTAACATGATACCGGTGGCGATGGTGGTGCCGCTGCGGCTCAGACCCGGCAGCACGGCCACGGCCTGCGCGCACCCTATCACGATGGCGTCCCACCATGTGATGTCGCGTCCGGCATTGGCCCGTTTCAGCTTACCGGCGCGCACGTCGCTGAGATGGGCAAACAGCAGCAGCGCGGCGGTGACACACAGGCAGATACCCACTATCAGCAGTCCGCTGCCGAATATCTCCTCCACATAGCTCTTGAAGAACACGCCGACGATGCCGACCGGAATGCAGCTCACTATCAGCTTCCACACATACGTGGTGTTTTCGTCACGCCTGAACGTGAAGAAACTGCGGCACAGGTCGCGGAACATGGGCCACAGCACCACGATTGTCGACAGCACCGTGGCGGCGTGTACCACCACGTCGAACTGCAGGTTCTCGTCAGCCGGCAGTTCTATGCCGAGTATGTCCTTGAATATCTCGAGATGTCCGCTGGAACTCACAGGCAGATATTCCGTGAGTCCCTGCACTATGCCCAGTATCAGGGCCTGAAACCATTCCATTATTTGTCAGCGTCTTTAGTTTGGGCGGCGTCTGCCGTCAGGGTCGTGTTTTTGGTCCCGGCGTCCTTATGTCTGCGCGGCGTCCAGATTATGGCGAACGCCATGAACAGGAAGCCAAGGAAGGCCAGCGTCGGACCCACCACGATGCGGCGTGTGCTGAACACGTCGGGATTGAACACATTCGGGTCGGAGCTGCCTCCGCCGCTCATCAGCAGGAAGCCTATTATGATCAGTGCCACGCAGCAGCCCATCATCACGAAGTTGGTCTTGGTGAAAGGTCGCTCGGACGCCTTCTCCTTCTGCAGCGGCTCGGTGGACATTGTGCCCGTAAATATCTTCTTCTTTGCCATTTACTTCAATTTATCGAAACAGTTCGTCGTATTCCTTGTGCAGATAGTGTGTGGCCGAAAGCCACGACGACACCACGCACATCAACACTCCTGCCAGCACCATGCCGGCGCCGACGAATCCAAAATCCCTCCACGACAGGAACGTGGCCACATCCACCACGCCGCTCTCGCGTGCGCCCCATATAGCCAATGCCGTCACGCCCGACGCCAATGCGCCGGCTATCAGGCCGCACAGCATATTGTCCATGACGATAGGCCGACGGATAAAACCGTTGGTGGCTCCCACTAATTGCATGGTGTGGATGGAGAACCGCCGTGAATATATCGACAGGTGAACCGTGTTGTTGATAAGCACGCACGTTATCAGCAGCATTATCCCCGCTATGATTCCCAACAACATCGTGACAAGCGCTAAGTTCCGGTTCATGGCGTCCACCATCTCGTCCTCCGGGCTGGCCACGTTCTCCACTCCCTTGATTCCCTCGATGCTCTTTTTGATGCGGGCGATCTGCGCCTTGGAGCTATAGTCGGCCTTGAGGGTGAAGGCCACCTCCGGACTGAGGGGATTCACGCCGAACAGCGTCTCCAGGTCCTCGCCCGTGTCGCGGCTCCATTCCTTCATGGCCTCGGCCTTGCTGGTGAAGCGCACCACGCCTGCGTAGGGTTGACGCTTTATCTCGTTGGCCAGGCGCACGCCCTCGCTGTCGGGGATGCTGTCAGCCAGTATCACCGTCAGTTCCATACGCTCCTTCAGCCGGCGTGTCTCGTTGTTGGCGCTGAGCCACAACATCGATATGATGCCCCCCAACAGCAACACTAACGTCACCGTCACTATCGTGGTGAAATGCGAGGCCCAGAACGATATCTTCAGCTCCTTATTTATGTGCTTCATCTTTTCGTGTCACAATTCAAACTGCAAAATTAATAAATTCCACCCCCCTTTGTCAAGTATTTATATACTTTTTTGTTAATTTTGCAAATCAAATGGCATCAAATGGCGTTATTTATACTAATTTCAGGCATAAATGAGCACATATCCGCACAATATAACCGCTGAATATCATACATTAGGATGTAAGCTGAACTTTTCGGAGACATCGGCCATAGGCCGCGCACTCAGCGAGCGCGGCGTGCGCCGTGCCGCCGCCGGCGAGACGCCCGACATCGTGGTGGTCAACACCTGCTCGGTCACCGAGACGGCCGACAAGAAGGGGCGCAGCCTGATACGCCGCCTGGCCGCGCGTTATCCGCAGGCCGCCATCGTGGTGACCGGATGCTACGCGCAGCTTAAGCCCGGCGAGGTGGCCTCGCTCCCCGGCGTGGAGCTGGTACTCGGCTCGGGCGAGAAACTGAAGGCGGCCGAGTATGTCGACCGTTTCCTGCAGTCGCGTCAGTCGGTGACCGAGGTCACTCCGGCGCGGCAGATCTCCACATTCGAGCCGTCGTGCGAACGTGGCGACCGCACCCGCTGGTTCCTCAAGGTGCAGGACGGCTGCGACTATTTCTGCACATACTGCACCATACCCTACGCCCGGGGCCGGTCGCGTTCCGGCGTCATAGCCGACCTGACAGACCGCGCCCGCAAGGCCGCCGACGAGGGGGCAAAGGAGATTGTGATAACGGGCGTGAACATCGGCGAGTTCGGTTCGGACAACGGCCAGTCGTTCTTCGACCTGATCCGCGAGCTGGACACCGTGCCGGGCATTGAGCGTTACCGCATCTCGTCGATCGAGCCAAACCTGCTCACCGATGACATCATCGACTGGGTGGCTCAGTCGCGCGCCTTCATGCCGCATTTCCACATTCCGCTGCAGTCCGGCTCGGACCGTGTGCTCAAGCTGATGAACCGCCGATATGCCACGTCGCTGTTCCGCGAGCGCGTGGAGCATATATGCCGCGTCATGCCACACGCCTTCATCGGCGTGGACGTCATTGCCGGCGCGCGCGGTGAAACCGACCGGGAATGGGCCGAGGCATGCCGGTTCATCGAGTCGCTGCCTGTCTCGCGCCTGCATGTGTTCCCCTACTCCGAACGTCCCGGCACCGCCGCCCTTCATCTCCCCGACCCGGTGCCACAGGCCGAGAAGCATCGCCGCGTAGAGCAGCTGATCGCCATTTCCGACGCGAAGCTGCGGCAGTTCCTCGACTCGCAGCACGGCGCGGAGCGTCCCGTACTGTGGGAACATACCGTGCACGACGGCATGATGCAGGGATTCACCGACAATTACGTGCGCGTGCAGGCCCCCTTCGACGCCGGCATGGTGAACCGCATATCAACCCTGGTCCTCACTCCCGATAACATAGTTGCCGAACAATGAAGAAATTAGGCGTCATCATATTGAACTGGAACGGTCTGAAACTGTTGCAGCAGCTTCTGTCGGGCGTGGCGCGCGACACCGTATGCGACCGTTGCGACCTCATCGTGGCCGACAACGGCTCGACCGACGGCTCCGTGCAATGGGTCCGCGAGAACTGCCCTGATGTCAGGATCATAGCCTTCGACACCAACTACGGCTTTGCCGAGGGTTACAACCGCGCCATCGCCGAGGTGGATTACGAATATGTCACTCTGCTTAACAGCGACGTCGAGACCACTCCGGGATGGTGGAAGCCGGTACTCGACTTCATGGTCAATAACCCAGACGTCGGAGCCGTGCAACCCAAGATCAAGAGCTTCTACCGCCGCGACGAATTCGAATATGCCGGAGCGGCGGGTGGCGCCCTTGACAATTTAGGCTATCCCTACTGTCGCGGACGCCTGTTCGATGTCGTGGAAAAAGACCAAGGACAATACGACGGCCCGGCCGTGGATGTGGCCTGGGCGTCCGGCGCATGCCTTACGGTGCCCCGCGAGCTGTATCTGAAGCTCGGCGGCCTCGACCCGAAGTTCTTCGCCCACATGGAGGAGATAGACCTGTGCGCCAGGATATGGGGCGCCGGCTTTCGTTGCTGCGCCATTTCCGACTCGGAAATCTACCACATGGGCGGCGCAAGCCTGCACCAGGGGAATCCGAAGAAAACCTACCTCAACTTCCGCAACAACCTGTTGCTGATACACAAGAACATGACGCGCCGTTCCGGGCGCCGTATGCTGCTGACGCGCCGTCTGGCCGACACCTTAGCGTTCGGCATGTTCCTGCTCAAGCTGGATTTTCCCAACGCCCGCGCCATCCTCAAGGCCCACACCGACTTCCGCCGTATGCGCCGCGACTATCAGGATTACCCCTCCCGCGACATCCTGACCTCTCTCCCCGGCACCCGCCATTCGGCCATCGCCGCCCGTTACCTCAAGCGCAAGCGCTCCCTCCCCCTCTCGTAGAAGCGCTCCCTCCCCCTCCTCCCTTCTCCGTCGCGAAGCGGTTGCCGTAAGGAGCTCTGCTCCTCCGGCGTCAGCCGTCCCCTCCGTCGCGGAGCCGTTCTGTTCCGGCGCTAAGCGCCGGTTCCTCCGGCGTCAGCCGGCCCCATTTAAACTCAAAAAAACCAAACCAACATGAAGCCACTCATACTTGTCACCAACGACGACAGCTACCGCGCCAACGGCGTGCACGAACTCATAGACCGCATGCTTGCTTTCGGCGACGTCGTGGCCATCTGCCCCGACGAGCCCCGTTCCGGCCAGTCCATGGCCATAACCGTCAACGCCCCTCTCCACGTCAGGCAGATGCCCGACTACAACGGCGCGAAGATATACACCGTGTCCGGCACCCCCGTGGACTGCGTCAAGCTGGCCATGCACCACATACTGGACCGCACCCCCGACCTGGTGGTGGCCGGTATAAACCACGGCTCCAACTCGGCCGTCAACGTGCTGTATTCCGGCACCATGGGCGCCACCATGGAAGGCTGCGCCTTCGGCATCCCCTCCATCGGGTTCTCGCTCACGGACCATTCCATGAACGCCAATTTCATGCCCTGTTACAAGGCCATCGACATCCTGACCGAAGCCACGCTTAAGCACGGTCTGCCCGAGGGCGTATGCCTTAACGTCAACGTACCCAATATCAACCATGTGCCGGAACGCATGCAGCTCTGCGTGCCATGCAAGGGGCGCTGGAACGACGAATATCAGGAATACTTCGACCCGCACGGACATCCCTTCTACTGGCTGACGGGCAAATACGAGAACCTGGAGCCGGACAACGACCGGACCGACGAGTGGGCGCTGAGCCACGGCATCGTCTCCGTGGTGCCCGTAGCCATAGAACGCGCCGTCAACGCTGCGTGCAATCTCGACATCCCCTGGCTGGCCGAAGCGGTGGATTCATACAACAGCCCCGGCATTTAATAAGTGTATGATTTACCCTTTTTAGCAACTTAAGTTCCAATTAGACCAATTTTTGCAGATTTTAACACATTTGATAATTTAAATTATCTAAAAGTGTTAAATTCTGCACCGTGGTTTCTTGTTCATATCGGAATTGTTGTTTAACTTTGCATTCGTAAACGAGAAGGCCATGAAAGAGCCGGCTCCACTGCGAATCCACGGATTCGGGAGGTTGCCGTTTTTGTTAACGTTTCCTCCGCAATCATACTTTTAAAGCGTTAGTGTTGGACGAAAGTCCAGTGAAAGATATCGTTTCATTGACAATTTATTGTTGCATTAGTAAAGTTATGGATTAATAGTTATTTTAGAATTAGGACCCACGGCGAAATTACAAAGTGATTTGTGATTAGTCGGAAATCAGATGCATAGTGATATGCGTCTGTTTTTTGTTTTATACCCTCACCTTTTTTCTTTATTGAACAGCAGCCGGACAAACCGCTGGTACGAGGCGGGGAGACAGATCAACATGGCTGTCACCGCTATGGTATTAGGTATAAGATGTTCATAAACTAATATCTCCATATTGGTATCCGGCGAATAGCTCAACAGTGCAAACAGAGTCAAACAAGACATTAAATATATGGCATAGCACAACAGAGCGATCCATACTGCCAGCACCACTATCTTCATTATTTTGACAATCATAGCTTTCACGGAGTTATCGAAGTCGGCCTATTATAGATTCTTCTCTACTTCTTTTTCCAATTCAGCCAGGCAAAACGCCTTGCGGTCTTAAGGCGCTTGCACCAGTTGATTATGAATTCAAAGCCATCAATATCCCTGCCGTCTTTAGAGCGAATCATTCCGCAGCTCCGGTCATTCTTCAAGGCTTCCGCAGCTATCTCTAACGCTTCCGACTCACGGCCATTGTGGATAAGCGCCAGTAGATTCAACTTATCGTAGGAACGTCGATTCATCATTTCTTCACTCGGATAAAACCGGTCGGCATCGGGATTCTGAATCAAGAAATCTGCAATAACCTCAGAAGCGTTCTTGAATAATCGTTCATACTGCCCCTCAAGTTCCTCCCTGTCATACGATTCCGGAATATCGTACTTGACCAGATTCTGTGCGTTCACAGCAAATGCCCCAAGTGCGCGCAAACTCAAAGGTTCGTTCTTATTGTCGACCATGTCAAATATATCCCACCATAAGTCGTCGGCATACATGGGCTTTACCTTTAGTGAGGCATAAGCCACGAAATCAATATTGAAAAAGTATCCGTTCTCAACCTTGAAGTTACAATACGAACTTTGACGGAATCCGTACTTGCGTCCTACGCTGCGCCTTACGTCCGCCTGCATTTTTTCGTATTCCTTCCCGGACATTTTTTTAATATTCTTATCAGGCAACGGCTTGGACGGAGTGTCCTGTGCTACATCTTTATGCGTCCGCTTCTCCCGTTTGATATTAGTTATGTCTGTGGTTTCCAGATAATGGAGAATATCTTCTATCTCGCCATCATACCGCAACACATTGGGTTCTCCGCGCGATTTCAGCCATTCCACCCGCTCCATTACCATACGTTTGAATGCCGGATAATCTTCAGGCGACACAAGTTTGCAAAGAGACAGATTTTTAAATATCCAGTCCACACCTGAATTCGGCAACTGTTCTTCACCTCTGAGGTATGGCAGGATTTCGGTTTTATAGCATGACTCAAGGCTGCCGTAACGGGCATACAGATACTTTAGGTTTTCCTGCAGATCGCGTGACAGTTTGGCAAATTCCTCACGATAATCTTTTCCTTCACAATCGAAATAATAAAAACCATCCTGATGTTTGTCAATCTGACGGCCTAAAAAAGCAAATGAACATGTACCGCGCTGATCGTTAATACTTCTTTTATTGAATTTTTGAAACCATTTGTGCAGCACATTATATTTTACCCCGTACACAGGTTCGAGAAACAACAATCCCCCTTCATTGCACGCACTAAATTCAATGAAAAGAGTTCTCTCTTTATCCTTGATATAGAATCTACGCGGGGAACTCTTACGGTATTGGAAGTCACTCAAGAACGGGAGTCCCTTCAGGTCCTCGATGACTGTGTCGAGATTCACTTTCATGGCCGGCATTCTCTATTCGCGGTAGTAGACGCGCTTGACGCGGGGGGAGACGGAGGTCAGGATCTCGTAGGGGATGGTGTCGAGCACGTCGGCCAGGCGTTCCACGGGAGCCTGCCGGCCGAAGATCTCCACGGCATCGCCTACCTTGCAGTCTATGTCCGTCACGTCGATCATGCAGGCGTCCATACAGATGTTGCCTACCGTCGGCGCCTCCTTGCCGTTCACTATCACGTTCACGGCTCCGCGCCCGAAGTGGCGGTTCATGCCGTCGGCATATCCGATGGCGATGGTGGCTATCCTGGAGTCGCGCTTCAACACGCCCCAGCGGCCGTAACCCACCGTCTCGCCGGCTTTCCATTCGTGGATGGCGCATATCACGGTGCGCAACGTCGACACAACTGCCAACGGTTTCTCCTCCGGCATCTCCAAGGGCATGACCCCGTACAGACCTATGCCCAGGCGCGCCATATCGTAATGATGCTCCGGATAACGGAGGATGCCGGCCGTATTAAGCACATGACGCAGCACCCGGCCGTCGGTACGGTCCATTATATATTGCGACCATTCGGCATAGCGCTTCAGCTGAAGCTGCGTGTACTCCTCCTGGTCCGGGCAATCGGCCACGCACAGATGCGTGAACACACTGCGGACCTTCACTTCCTCCACGCCATCGAGACGACGCATTAGCTCCGGCAATTCATCGCCGATGAAACCCATGCGGTGCATACCGGTGTCGAGCTTGATATGGATGGGATAACCGCTCACGCCGTTCTTGCGCGCCTCACGTATCACATCCTCCAGCATCCCGAACGAATATATTTCCGGCTCCAGACGGTTGGCGAACATCGACTTGTAGTTGGCCACCCTCGGGTTCATCACCATTACAGGCATGGTGATTCCTTTGTCGCGGAGTTCCACGCCTTCATCCAGCACCGCCACGGCCAGGTAAGCCGCTCCGGCATCCTGCAGCGTCTTGGCTATCTCGTAGCTGCCGGCGCCATATCCCGACGCCTTGACCATGCACACTATACCCGTACCCTTCTGCAGATGACGGCGGAACTGATTGAAATTGCTGACGATGGCGTCAAGATTCACCTCCAGCACGGTCTCGTGACGGCGCGCCTCAAGCATTTCCTCTATTTCCTCAAATCCGGCTTCGGGACTTCCTTTCAGCAGGATGGTCTCGTTGTTGAAGTCGGAACCGGACCGTGACGCCGTAAACTGCCCCAGGCTTTCGTAGCACTCGGCGTTGTCGCCGAACAGCTCGCGGTGAGCCGCCAGTTTCGGCCCGATACCCACGAAACGCGACACGCCCGCGCTCTTGACAAGCCGGCTTACCTGCCGGTAAAGCGTATCGGTGTCCGATGTCTCGTGATGCAGGTCGCTGAGTATCAGCGTCAGCCCGCTGCCGGGAGTCTGACGACGGCGCGCGAAGTGCAGCGCCGGCCGCAGCGACGAGAAATCGGAAGTGTACTGGTCGTGTATCAATATGCAGCCATTCACACCGTCGCTCACGTTCAGGCGCGTGCCGAGCTTGTGCAGGTCCTTGAAATTGCGCGCTATCTCCTGCGCGTCCACGCCGCTGTACAGCATGAACGTCAGCGCATTGGCGGCGTTTTCGAAGTCGGCGTCCGACGTCAGTGGTGCCTCCAGTTCATGCTCCTCTCCTTTATAACGGTATGTAAGGTGTATCAATCCGTCCTTGGTCTCTCCCTTTACGATATATACATCGGCCTCGGGATCGGAGTATGACCATGTGATTCTTCGCTTTCCGGGCGCGACCTGATCCAAAGCGTCGGAGATCAGCTTATAGTCACGGCAATAGATTACCGTCCCGGTCTCCGGGCGCGATGCAAGCAGGCATTTCTCGCGCGCCTTTTCGGCATCGTCCGCAAACCCTTCGCTGTGAGGGTCCGACACATTGGTTATTATCACCACATCGGGGCGTATCACGTCGGCCAACGCCTGCATCTCGCCCGTACGCGAGATACCGGCCTCCACTATGCCGAGGGCGGCCGATTCCGACAGTCCCCACATCGACAGCGGCACGCCTATCTGCGAATTGAAGCTGCGCGGGCTGCGCGACACGTCGGCCAACGGCTCCATCAGCTGGAATATCCATTCCTTAAGCGTGGTCTTGCCGCGCGATCCGGTAATGGCTAACAGTGAACCCTGAAACGATGCGTCACGCGCTGTGAGTTTCTGCAACGCCCCGACAACATCGTCCACAACTATGAAATTCACGTCCGTGGCGTCGCGAAACTCCTCCGGCACACGTTCCACCACGAAGTTGCGCACACCGCGGCGGTACAGGTCGCCGATGTAACGGTGGCCGTCGTTTCCTTTGGTACGTATCGCGAAAAACAATGTCCCTTCCGGATCCTCGAGTTCCCGCGAGTCCGTAAGCAGTGTCCTGATTTCCCCATGACGCGCCACATTTGCGGCGCCAAGCCGTTCCCCTACCTCATCTATCGTTCTGACCATCACTCGGAATCGTTCTGACCATCACTCGGCCTCCATTGTATCTTTAAGGGCGGACAGACATTTCTCAACTTCCTTGTCTACCTTGAACAGGCGCTCCTTGCAGAAGCTCAGCAGTTGCAGGGCACGGGTGGCATAACCCGACAGACTGTCGATGTCACACTGGTTGGATTCCATCTTCGCCACTATCGCCTCCAGCTCGCTTATGGCCGAGGCGTATGTCATTTCCTTATTGTTTTCTTCCATCTCTATTCTCTCTTTATTGTGCATTCCGGGTTTCGGCGTCAACCGTACGTACCTCCGAGGTCAACGTACCGTCGGTCAGCGTCGTTTCCACTATGTCGCCCGGATTCAGGGCCGTAACGCTGCTGACGGCATGGCCGTTGACACGCGTTATGCTGTAACCTCTCCTTAATGTATTGATAGGGCTGAGCACCCTCTGGAGTCCCTCCAAGCGCTCCAGTCCGTATTTGTTCTGCTGCAGTGTCCTGCGCGCCGACTCGGTGACACGGGACGCTATCTGCTGCAGCGTCATCCTGGCCCGCAGCGTCCTTGTGGACACCACGGACGGCAACATGGCCTCGTACTGATGCAGCCGTATATGCTCACCCTTCATGGCCTCCGATATATAGTGCCCTATGCGGCGGCATCCTTCGTAAGCGGCCATATAGGTGTTGTCCAATTGCTGCAATATCCATGCGGCCACGGCTGTGGGCGTCTTGCAACGCACGCACGCCAGTTCGTCAAGCACCGTGCGGTCGCGCTCGTGTCCGATACCCACCACTACTGGGAGCGGAAACCTGCACACGCGCGCCGCCAACTCGTAATTGTCAAATGCGTTCAGATCGGTGGTGGCGCCGCCGCCGCGGATTATGACCACGCAGTCGAACATGTCGCGGAACCGTTCCACCCAGTCCAACGCAGCCATCACCGTAGGTACCGTGCGCTCCCCCTGCATCACGGCCGGGAACAGCATCGGATACACCACATATCCCTGTGGATTGGCCGACAGCTGGTTGACGAAGTCGCCGTAACCGGCGGCTCCCGCGGCCGAGATCACCGCCACACGCTGGGGCGTCGCAGGCACGGGCAGACTGCGGTTCAGCCCTATCAGTCCCTCGCGCTCCAGACGCGACAGTATCTCGCGGCGAAGGCGCTCCATGTCGCCGAGGGTGTACGACGGATCTATGTCGCTGATCACGAAACTCAGGCCGTACACCTCGTGGTGGTTGGCCGAACCGCGCACCAATACCTTCAGTCCGCTCTGTATGTCACGCTGGGTGGCGCTCCAGAACTTACGGCGCAGCGTCTCGAAGGTGTTGCGCCATATCATGGCGCGCATCTTGGCGCGCATGCCGCCGCGCTCGTCTTTCTCCACCAGCTCCATGTAGCAATGGCCACCGGCCACGCGCACATCGCTCAGTTCGGCCATCACCCACGCCCCCTGCAGGTCGGGGTTGGACCGCAACGTGTTGCCTACCAGCTGCTGGTAGCGCCATAATGTCAGATATGTCTCAGGCATCTCGTCAGGTTATTCCGTCACTTCGCCTATCTCCTTCAGCGCACCGGTGGCCGTATCGAATATGGCGTACGACCTGGCGCGGCGATCGGAGAACAACGTGGGCTGCAGGCCGAAGTCAACGCCATACTGCGCATACTCCCCCTCGCGGCTCCACAGGCGCTTTCCGTTCAGGCTCAGCGTCACCTTGGCGGTGCCGGGGATGCGGTACATCACGGCGTCCTTGGGCAGTTTCTTGGTCTCGCCCTTGTCGTCTGTCGGCAGTTCGGCGAATTTCTTGTCGGTGACGGCGATGGTCAACGGGTCGCCGGCATAGTCGTCCGGTTCCACGAATCCGGCAAAGTCGCTGAAGCGGCACAGCGTGGCCTTGTCCGCCTCGCCGGGAATATATGTAAATACACGTGTCACTGTGTCCGTACGTACCAGGCCCGCGAATGCGGCCGTGAACGCCTTCTCCTGCTTGGCCAGCGAGCCTAACATCAGCTCCAGCTGACGGCCGTCGGTGGGCATGGTCTCGGCGGTGCCGCGGCTCAGCGCCACCTTCGCCTCGCGCACTTCCATCAGGTTCGATGCCAGCATCTGCGCCTGCTTGGCCGTGGACTGCGACGAGATGAAGTCCTCGTCCACGTATGTCAGGTACTCGCGCATGTCGTGGTTCTCCCCGAAACGGTCATCTTCCTCCGACGGAGCGAGTTTCGGGCCGGTCTCCTCCTTGTTGATGGCCAGCAGCATATTGTCGTCGCCCACGCTGATATAGGTCATGGCGCCGGGCTTGAGCTGCATCAGATACTGCGTCTCGGTGTCCGACACACCATACTGCTCCACCTTGACGCCGGTCAGCTGCCACTGCTCGGCGTCATTGCGCACCACATTGTCGGTGCCGATATATTTCTTGGCGTACTGCCAGTAGGGTCCGGCCTGCTTCACGGTGCGCGTGGCCGTCATGGTGATGCGCAGCGCGGTGTTGGGCAATGTGTACACCAGCCCGTACTCGTTGTGCTTGTCGGCTGTCAGTATCTTGGTCTGCTGCGCCGTGGCTGCCGTCACCGTCAGCGCCGTCAGCAGTATGGCTGCTATCTTTTTCATAGTTATCTCGTTTAACGTTATCTCGTTTAACTGTTTACGATTCAAGTATCTCGCGGATGGCGGGTCCGACCTTGCCGATTATGTCGGATGCGGTCATTCCGTACTGTCCGAACTCCGCCTCGGCCATATCTCCGGCGCGTCCATGCACGTACACACCTAACATCGCGGCATAGATCGGCTCGTAGCCCTGGCTCAGGAACGAGGTGATGATGCCTGTCAGCACGTCGCCCGCGCCTGCCGTGGCCATTCCTGCATTGCCCGTCATGTTGAAGTTAACGCGTCCCGTGGGGCTTACCACGGCCGTGTAGTGTCCTTTCAACACGATTATTATATTGTACTGGCGCGACATCTCGATGGCCGTGCGCAGCCGCGCCTCGTCGTCGTGATGCTCGCCGAACATGCGGTCGAACTCGCCCACATGAGGAGTCAGTATCGTCTTGGCCGGCACGTATGTCAGCAGTGCGGGACGTATGGAGATACAGTTCAGGGCGTCGGCATCGAGCACCATCGGCATCGTGGCATGCTGCAACAGGTCCTGCAGGGCCTCGATGGTGGCGTCGTGCGTGCCGAGCCCGGGACCGACGGCCACAGCCTGGTGGTTGTGGTGTATCTTCATGTCGGTGATGTAGTGCTCGTTGCGGTCAGGCTCGAACATCGCCTCGGGGAAGGCTGTCTGCACTATCGGCATTCCGCAGTGGGCCGAATGCACCGTCACCAGTCCGCCGCCGCTCTTGAGCACGGCCTTGGCGCACATCACGGCGGCGCCCATCATGCCGTAGCTGCCGCCGAACAGCAACGCCGATCCGTAATCTCGTTTGCCGCTGAACGGGTCGCGCGGCTTGAACAGCGGCTTGACGTTCTGAGCGTCTATCACACGGTATTCCGTCTGCTGCGCCCGCACGGCCTTCATGTCCAGGTCTATGTCCAGCAGCTTCCACTTGCCTAATATCGGGGCGTTCTCGCGGAAGAAGAACGAGAGCCGGGGCAACTGGAACGCAAGCGTCATGTCGGCGTGCATCACGTCGCGACGGCTGATGTTGGCGTTCCACTCTCCGAACAGGCCGGAGGGGAGGTCGATCGACACCACGAACGCGTGCGATTCGTTGACATATCGCGCCAGCGACACGAATCCTCCCTGCAACGGCTGTTTCAGTCCGGAACCGAACAGTCCGTCCACCACCACATCCTCGCTGCTGAGATAAGGGGGTGTGAACTCGCGGGTCACTTCGGTGTAATCCACGCCGTCCACCATGATCAGGCGCTTGCGCTCCTCGTCGCAGTCGTGGCTCAGTTTGCCGGTCACGTTGAACAGAAACACCTCCACGCGCCTGTAACCCTGCTCCATCAGCAGCCGGGCCACCGCTAATGCGTCGCCTCCGTTGTTGCCCGGACCCGCGAATATCACGAAGCGCTGGCTCGGCAGGAACATCGACACCAGCTCCACGCTCACCTGCATCGCGGCACGCTCCATCAGGTCGATCGAACTGATTTTCTGCGCCTCGCACGTCGCTATGTCCACATCATGTATGCTCTGAGAATTCAGTATCTTCATCTCACTCGTTTTTCAGCCTGCAAATTAGACTACAAATTTAACACTCCCCCGCCACAATTACAAATCGACGCGCTTATTGAAGTTGTTTAAACTAATTTTTATGGTAAGATTTATTAAGATTTGGCTCCTATTCAGTCGCCGAGCTAAAGGTTCGGAGCAGATTTGTTCGATTGAGGAGGGAGCAACCTTGCGGTTGGTCCCGACGAAAGCGGACAAAGATGCCCGAAAGATTAATAAAGATTGCCATAAAGTTTACAATTCTTTAGATCTTTTATTAAACGTAAATTAGTTTAAACAACTTCATTATATACATCTTTATGTAATTTCCGTTACAAAGATAACGAAAGTAAAACAAATGGCCAAGAATGCATCAATAACAGTCGTCGTTCCGGTGTACAACCGCGAGCATCTTGTGACGCGCACACTCGATTCGATAGCGGCACAGGATATAAGGCCATTGTCCCTGATTGTCGTCGACAACAATTCCACCGACCACAGCCTCGACGTGGTGCGCGAGTGGGCCGAAGTCCATGCCGACGATGCCGGCCTTGACATACGCATATTGTCCGAACCGCGGCCCGGTGCAGCCCGTGCGCGCCAGACCGGCCTGGAGCATGTGGAGACCGAATGGGTGCAGTTTTTCGATTCCGACGACGTGATGGCACCCGGCATTCTATCCGATGCCTTGCGGCATTCGGCCGATGCCGACCTGGTGTGCTGGATGCGCGAACAGATCTCACTGACAGGCCGGCATTCCGTCAAACCTTTCCGCCCCAATGACATTCTGCGCTGCCATCTGTATAACGGCATGCTCAGCACCCAGACATATATGGTGCGCACCCGTTTCCTGCAGGATGCAGGCGGCTGGAATCCCGACGCTCCCGTATGGAACGACTGGGAGCTGGGACTGAGGCTGTTGCTGCGTTCGCCACGCTATGCCGCCATTGACCGTGTCGGCGTGTTTGTCTACAGTCAGGCTGAATCCATCACCGGCACATCGTTCAGCGCCAAGGAAGGCCAATGGGAACGGATCATCGACCTGATGGAGTCGTATGTGGCCGAACGTCCCGACATACGCGCCATGCTTGATTACCGCCGCGTAAATCTTGCGGCGCTTTATACTCTCGAAGGCAACCGCCCCGCCGGCCGCAGGCTGTTCAAGCAGGCCATTGACAAGGCATCATGCCCGGCATTGGCAAAACTTTGGCTCCGTGTATTATATGCCTACACCGCTGCCGGAGGACGGGGAGCTTACCGGCTATGGCGTTAAATTTATCAGTTGTTATGGATTATTCTCTCAACGGACGCCCGCCTAAGATTCTGTTGCTCGGCGACTACAGCAACTGCCACCGCACGCTGGGCACCGGGCTGCGCAGACTTGGCTGTGACGTCACCATCGCTTCCGACGGTTCGCGGTGGATGGATTGCCGGCGGGACATCGACATCGCCAGGAAACCCGGCAAAGTAAATGGTCTGCTGCATACGCTGCGAATGCATGGTCTGCTCCGCACCTCTCTCAGCGGCTATGACATAGTGGCCGTACACGATCCTGTGTTCACCACCCTGCGGCCCGAACGGCTCAGGCCGTTGCTCCGGCTATTGCAGAAACGCAACCGGAGCCTTTTCTACACGGCCATGAGCACAGACTCCGCATTCCAGGACATGCTGGCCGCTCCCGACTCGCCGCTGCGGTACAGCGAATGGTTTGTCGACGGCAAACCGTCGCGCATGTATCTTGACAACCCCGCGAAATGGGACGAATGGCATGCCGAACCGCTCAGAAGCTATGAGGAGAATTTCTTCGACATCATCGACGGTGCCGTCTCGGTGCTGTATGAGTATCAGCTTGGGATGGAGCGCCGTCTGGGCACCGAACGCTCGGCTTACGGCGGCATCCCGATTGACCTGGAACTGTTCGAACCTGTCGAACTCCCCGACAACATCAAAAAGGTGAAATTCTTCCTGGGGCGCGACCGTAACCGCAAGCTGATGAAGGGGAGCGACCTGCTGGAAACGGCTGCGCAGGAGGTGGTGCGCCGTCATCCGGACAAGGCCGAACTCGTGATAGTCGAGAATCGGCCTTTCAATGAGTTCATAGAACTTCTGAAAGACAGTCACGTGGTTTTGGACCAGATATACAGCTACACGCCGGCCACCACCGCCCTGATGGCCATGGCATACGGCCTCAACGTCGTATCAGGCGCCGAGCCTGAATATTACGACTTTATCGGCGAGTTCGAGAACCGTCCCATCGTCAACGCCCCGATCGAACTTGAACCCCTGACCGACACTCTCGAAGACATAGCGTTGCACCCGGAACGAATACGCGAACGGGGACTGCGCTCGCGCGAGTTTGTCGAAAAGCACAACAGGTGCGAGACCGTGGCCGGATGGTTTCTCGATTTCTGGCTTGAACGCCTCGATGCCAAGACCCGGGCGCAGCAACAGCAACAGTTCCGCGATTGACACGCGCCATTGTTATTAAATTTGGTCTATTCCTTAAATTTTTCTATATTTGCAGTCTGAAAAGGAACATTGACCCAAACGCCCCTTTCATTTGTTAAGACAATACTTTACCCATAATAACAAACTATCATGGTAGACTATAAAAAATTAGGACTGGTGAACACCCGCGAGATGTTCGCCAAGGCCGTTCACGGCGGTTATGCCATTCCGGCATTCAACTTCAACAACATGGAGCAGCTTCAGGCCATCATCAAGGCCGCTGCCGACACTAAATCACCCGTAATCCTTCAGGTTTCGAAGGGTGCCCGCAACTACGCAAACCCGATTCTGCTGCGTTACATGGCTCAGGGTGCCGTTGAGTACGCCAAGTCTCTGGGCTGGGAGCATCCCCAGATCGTGCTGCACCTGGACCACGGTGACAGCTTCGAACTCTGCAAGGACTGCATCGAGAACGGTTTCTCATCCGTCATGATCGACGGTAGCCACCTCCCCTACGAGGAGAATGTGGCTCTGACCAAGAAAGTATGCGACTTCGCTCACCAATATGACGTAACCGTAGAGGGCGAGCTCGGCGTGCTGGCCGGCGTTGAGGACGAGGTTTCGTCCGACCACCACACCTACACCGACCCCGAGGAGGTTATCGACTTCGTGACACGCACAGGCGTTGACTCGCTGGCCATCTCCATCGGTACAAGCCACGGTGCCTACAAGTTCACTCCCGACCAGTGTACGCGCGACCCGAAGACCGGCCGTCTCGTTCCCCCTCCGCTGGCATTCAACGTGCTGGAGGCTGTCGAGGCCAAACTGCCCGACTTCCCCATCGTGCTCCACGGTTCGTCAAGCGTTCCCCAGGAGTATGTGGACATGATCAACGAGTATGGCGGCAAGTTGCCCGACGCTATCGGTATCCCCGAGGAGGAGCTGCGCAAGGCTGCCAAGATGGATGTATGCAAGATCAACATCGACTCCGACTCCCGTCTGGCCATGACTGCCGCCGTTCGCAAGGTATTCCACGACAAGCCCGCCGAGTTCGACCCCCGCAAGTACCTGGGTCCGGCTCGCGACGAGATGGAGAAGCTCTACAAGCACAAGATCCTCAACGTACTTGGCAGCGACGGCAAAGCCGAGTAATCCATTACAATACCGAAACATTACGGGATGTCCGCTTGGGCATCCCGTTTTTTTTGACTACTTTTGCAACATGACTGACAGACCGGATTGCGACATGACCCATAGAATGGACGTGGCCATAGCCACATGGCAGCCCGAAGGGATTCACCGTGTCGAGGCAATGGACCTCCCGCACGTGCCGGGAGTGCGCTATGTCGTATCATGGCAGTTGCCGGGTCCCGATCCGGTCATACCCAAGTCGCTGGCCGACAGAGACGACGTTTCAGTATTCATTATCGAAAAGGCCGGGGTCAGCGTCAACCGCAACAACGCCTGCGCCCATTGCACCGCAGACATCATCCTTAATTCCGACGACGACCTGGTCTATACCGCCGACCAATTACAATCCGTAATCGAAACATTCGACTGTAATCCGGATGTGGATCTTGCGGCTTTTCAGTATAATGGGGCTCAGAAACAATACCCTCCGAAAGAATGTGACCTCACCTCACATTTGCCTAAAGGATATTACGGCTCGTTAATCGAAATAGCCGTCAGGCGCAAAGTATTCCGAAAAGTCACTTTCGATGTAAATTTCGGGCCCGGCGCTCCGCTGTTCCAATGCGGCGAGGATTCAAAATTCCTTCACGACGCAATCCGGGCCGGCTTCCACTGCCGTTTCTTCCCCATCACCATCTGCACGCACGACCATCCCACCACCGGCGACAAACCTATGCCTAAAGGCGTAGCCTTGGCCGAAGGGAAACTGATTCGCCTGCAATATCCTGTATCCTGGATACTCCGCGTGCCGCTCAAGGCATGGCGCAACAAGAAAAAGGGAGGCACGTTCTTTCCGACACTATATCATCTGTTCCGGGGCGCCCTTATCAAAATTTAAAACCGTCAGAATTTAAGGCTGTATCTGTCGTAGGTCACGCCTGTGCCGCCGTATGAGAATTTCTGACGCAACAGACCTGTATTGAGGTAATTGCCGTTATCTTCGGTCGAAATTCCGAAATCAAAATACCTGCGGTCAGCAAACACTTCACTTATAAGATGATGGAACAATGGCGTGAGCAGATTCAGCTCGCGTGCCTGTGGCGTCGTGGCGATGTATTGCGCGTGGGCCACCGTTCCCGTGGCGTACATGCACACTCCGGCCTGTGGCGTTCCCTCGCCATCCATACGTAACACAAATACCCGTATGCTATCAGGGAATCTGTCGCGAAGCAGCTGCATTTCCTCGCACGTATGCACGGGATTCACGCCGTGCCGTTCCTGCAGACAGTCGGTCAGCAATCCCATAAACGGGGCGACATTCGTTTCTTCGCTGATTGTCAACGGCAATGCCTGACTTTTCCGCAAATGCCGGCGCTGCATCTGGTTGAATGTCACGCCGTCCCTAAGGTCTATCGCGCTGCTGAGTCCGCACCCGGTCCGCACGGCTCCGAGTCTGAACAGTGCATACAGGTCCTCGTCCGCCGGGGTCTTGCTGTAGATGTAGGGTATTCGCTTATAATCCAGCTCCTTGATTCCCTCTTTATGCCACACCTCGATAGCCTGTCCGAATATCTCCAGCAGGTCCTCGCCGTCAAGATGACCCACAGGCGTTATCCAGCCGCCGTATGTCAGTCCCTGATGGCTGTGCAACACCCCCGAGCCGTCGATGTTGGCCGGCAGCAGGGCACGTAGTCTGCCGTTCTGATAAGCCATCCACGAACAGTCGCGGAACCGGTCGCTGTGATAGTCCATGTAGCCGCGTTGCAGCAGGAACGTGCCGTTGCGGCTTCGGGCCACAAAGTCATCCCATTCCGCTCTATGCGCGGGGCTGTAGAGTTCTATGCTTATCGTATCCATGCCAATGGATCCTGTTTATCGCGGTTTTTCCACACCTCGAAGTGTATCTGACCGTGACCGGGCGAATCCTCGGAATCGGCCACACGCCCCACCGCGCTGCCCTGCTTCACCACGTCGCCCACTTTAACCGAGGCCGAAGCGAGGTTGCCGTACACGGTGTAGTACCCGCCGTGGTTCACAATCACCACCGTGGAGAAACCGGGAATCATGTACACGCCCGAGACCTTGCCGGCATACACGGCCTGTGCCGTGGCGCCACGTGCCACCTCGGCGTCGATGCCGGGATTGTCGTAGACCACATCGGGCAGATCGGGTAATGAATGCGGGCCGAAACGGCTTGTGATATTGAATGCGCCGCCCACGGGTCGGGGCAACGAGCCGCGCATGGAGGCGAAGTTAGAGCCCCCTGCCGGCTTCGAACCGGATGCTGACGATGACGATGACCCGGACGGCGCGGAGGCACGCGGCCGGCGGTTGCGGGCGTCGGCATATTCCCTGCCGCTGTTGCTTGCATTCTTCTGCGGTTCCGTCTTTTCCTGCCTGGGCTGTTGCTTCGGTTTCTCCTGCTTCGACTGTTTGGGCCTGCGCTTGCGCTGCTCCTTGGCCTTGGTCTCCTTCGGCTTCTCCTTTGCAGGTTCTTTTGCCTCCTCGGCTTTACCCGGTTTCGGAGTCATGGCAAGCTCGCGGTCGCGGGCCGCCTTCTCCTCTGCGGCGCGTTGCTCGGCGGCTCTTTTCTCGGCCGCTCTCCTCTCGGCTGCGAGGCGTTCGGCTTCACGCTGCTCTGCGGCGCGCTGTTCGGCGGCTATCAACGCTGCCACGCGTCCCTTCAGGGCGTTCGCTTCCTGCTGCTTCTGCGCTAAGTGCGTCTTCAGCGCGCTGCCGTTGGCCTTGAGCTGAACCACTATCGCATCCTGTTTGCTGTATTGCGTCTCAAGCTGCTTCTGTGCCGTCACGTTCCTGGCCAATGCCTTGCCGTACATGTCACGGCTCTGGGCCAGTGCGGCACGTTCCCGATTCAGCACGTTCAGCTCATTCTGTATCTCGTCGGTCTGCTTCCTGCGCCATTCCGAAAATTCGCGCAGATAGCGCATACGGCGCCGGGCCTCGCCGAAGCTCTTGGACGAGAATATATATGCCAATGTCGAATTGCTCCCCTTGCGCTTGCGCACCGCCTTCACGGCCTTAAGGTATTCGCCGCGCATACGGGCCACTTCCTTGTCGCCCTGTGCAATCTTGCCTTCAAGCGAGCCGATGCGGTTCTGAAGCGTGGTCACCTGGTTGCGTGTGACGGCCACCTGCTTCTTTGCCGTCTCAATGTCGCCCTGCAGTTTGCCCAGTTCGGCAAGGTTGCGGCTCACCTGACGGTCGTTTTCCTGTATCTTCCTGCGGGTCTCGGCTATCTCGGCCTGGGCTGCCTGCTGTCTGCGCTGCAGTTCGGCTTTGCTTTCGGGCGCTTTCTTAACTGCCTTCGTCCCCGTCTTGCGGGTCTGACGTTTCTTTGTGTTTTTGGCAGTCTGCTTCTCTGTCCTGGCCTTATTCTTGCGGCTCTGCCCGGACGGTGCCACGGGCTCGCCGAATGCCGCTACGACTGTCATCGCGGCCAAAATTATGGATATTACTCTGTTACAAACGCCCATGTTATGTTGTTCCGGAAGCCGTTATCACAGCCGCCTGAATTATGAATTGTTATTTGTAGTTGGTCACGAATTCGGAAAATGTGACTTTCTGATATCTGTCCAGATTGATGGAGCTCATCCTGTTACCGCCCCATTTCACGCTGCTGAAGTCCAGCTGTCCCTCTATCCGCTTCTTAGGCAGCTGCACGTCCAGGCCCAGGGTCATGCCGCCTCCGGCATAGTCGTACGTCAGCGTGGCGGTCTCGGTGCGTCCCTGCATCATGCCGTACAATACCTGCGTGCGGCCGTTGGAGTTCACCACATATCCGTACTGCAGGGCCGATTCCTCGCCTTCGCGGTTGGGCACCACTATCCATTCGCCGTTGTTCTCGCGTTCGAACAGCACGTCCTTCAGCAGTCCCATGCTTAACTCCCCTTTGCCTAATATCACGATACGGCCCAACAGCAGGCTCTGCACCTCGTCCAATAGTCCGCGGTCGCGGCTCATAGCGGCCTCGGCGCTTTCGCGCACGTAGGTCTTCTTGTATTTGTTCACCACCAGCACCTCGCTCGGAGTGATTTCGGCGCGGCCCACCTCGCCTATGAACGGCGCGCTGACCGACAGCTGTATCAGCTCCCCCTTCTCCATGTATATCTTGACCGTGGGCGACACCGGCAGCTTCAGCATCGAGGTGCGCAGTTTGCCTGTAAACGAGGCGCTTTGCCACTCCGTATAGCCGTTCAGAATCTTGTTCACTATCTCCAGGGCCTCCTCGTCAAGTTCCAGGGCACTCTGGCCCGGCGTGTTACCGGTCTGCTCCTGACGCGCCTTCTCTCCGGAAGTCTTGCGGGCCTTCTTGGCTCCGTAAGCCGGCACAAAGGCTATCGCTGCAGCCATTATGGCTATGATTATTCCTCTTTTCATCGTTCTTGTCATCGGGCCGATTATTTCAGGGCCTTCTCTATTTTGGCACGAAGCTCCTCCGAATTGTCCGGTTTCTGCTCCAGCGCCTTTTGATAATATTTTATTGCTTCTTCCTTGTTTCCTGTCTTGACCAGCATATCGGCGTAATGCGACATCGCCTCCGGATCGAGTATGCCGGCCTTCTCCATCAGCTCCATGGTTTTCTTCTGCGTTTCCAACGCCTCGTCGGTGCGCCCCATCAGATAAAGTATCCAGGCGTAAGTGTCCATGTACACGGGATTCTCGGCATTGTCGCCCCTCAGCGATTTCTCGCTCAGTTTCAGAGCCTCCTCCTTGTCGCCGCCGTTGGTCACGCTGAAATAGGCGTAATTGTTGGCGGCCATGGCATTGTCGGGATTCAGCGTCAGGGCGTTGCGGTAGTCGCGGTATGCGCTCACCGTGTCCTTCATCATATAGGCGGCGTCGCCCATCGACGTGATTATGTCGCTCAGGAAGTTCAGGTCCTCCATCGTGATGTCGCGGCGCACATCTTTCGACAGATCAATTTCCTTGTCCGTGTTCAGGCCGGAGTCTATGGCATTCACCATCTTGCGGTACAGGCTGAGCGCCTCTGCATAGCGATCGTCGTTCTGCAGCAGCATGGCGCAGTAACGCTCCAGGTTCTTGTCGCCGGCGCCATGTTTCTCGGCCTCGGCGTATACCGCAAGGGCGTCGTCGGTACGTTTCCCCGAACCGAGGTAATATATCTTCTGTCGGTAATAGTCGGGATTGCCGGGGTCCATGTCTATGGCGTAGCCAATCTGCTCGGCGGCTTCGTCAAACTTCCCCTTGGCTGCGTTGTAGCGCGCCGACAGGTTCAGCACGTCGGCCTCATGAGGATACTGCGTCTGAAGCACGGAGAACAGGTAGTCGCCGCGTTCGGTGTTCTGCTTGTCCTCCATCAGCTTCTGAAGGTACTGCGACAGCAGCCCCACTTTCTGCGTCAGGTCCAGGTCTTCGGTCAGCAGCACTTCGTACACTTTCGTGTCGTAGGCTGCCGAATCGCCGAGCTGACGGTACATCTCCATCAGCGCCATCTTCGGACCGCTCGATTCAGGCGCGAGTTCCTCGGCCTTCCTGTACATCACCATGGCCGAATCCCTCTTGTCCAGCACCTCGTACAGATTACCTTTCAGTATCAGATAGCTGTATTCCCTCGGGTCGCTGGCTATCAGGCGGTCCACTTCGCGCACGGCCCCCAACGAATCCTTGTCCTCCATGTAGAGGGTCATCTTGTTCAGTGTCAGCGGCGCGCTCTTGCCCTCCAGTTTCTCGTAGCGGTCCATGGCCTCTATGGCTTTCTTGCCCAGGCCGTGGTTGCTGTATGCGTCCGACAGATATATCAGCACGTTGCTGTTGTCGGGATAACGCTCGGCCAGACGCTCCAGCACACGGATTCCCTCGCGGGTGGTGTCCATGTTCTGCGCCATGTAGCCGTAGAAGATTCCCTCCTCTATGTCGTCGGGATACGCATCGACATACCTGCGCAGCATCGACATGGTGGTCTTCATTCCCACGCTGTCGTTGAACGCCACGCGCGACATCAGCCTTTCCTGGGCCGCCATGTACTGAGCCGCCTTATTGTCCGGATCCAGCAGATACGCCCGCTTGAAGCACTCGTAGCCGGCATCATCACGGTCCGCCGCCATCTGACGCAGTCCCTCGTAATAATAGTATCGCGATTTCTCGCGGTCCGTCTTGCTGACAGACGCACTGCGGCCCGCCATGGCGAGCACCACGGCCAAAACCGCAATTACAGATATTATTGTCCTGTTACCTTTCACTCTGTTCGATCCTTACTCACCCGTATGGCCGTAGCCTCCATCGCCGCGCACCGTGTTGTCAAGTATCAGCACCTCGTTCCATTTCACCTGTGCGAAGGGTGCCACCACCATCTGCGCTATACGGTCTCCGTTCTTTATCTCGAAGTCCTCCTGGCCCAGATTGATCAGTACCACGCCTATTTCACCGCGATAGTCCGAGTCGATGGTGCCGGGCGAGTTCAGCACCGTCACGCCGTACTTCAGGGCCAGCCCGGAGCGCGGACGTATCTGTGCCTCGTATCCGTCGGGCAGCTCTATCTTCAGTCCCGTGGGTATCAGCCTGCGCTCCCCGGGATGCAGAGTCACCGTCCCGTCCAGCATCGCGTGTATGTCCATCCCCGCCGAGCCGCTCGTGGCATACGACGGCAACGAAACTCCCTGTTCTCTTACTACGCTTAATGTGACTTCCATATCGCTGTGTTTTATCGGCACCGGGACAATTTCCCCGCCGATAGCTGTCTGTTTAAATATGCAACTGCAAATTTAACAAAAAAATAGCCGTCTCTGCTTAGAAACGGCTATAATTTTTTCGTATTTAACGATTTTGTCCTTATCCCTCCTCGATTGCGTCGTTAGGACATACGGATGCACAGCTGCCACAGCTGATGCAGGTATCGGGATCGATGTGGTAGATCTCGCCCTCGGAGATTGCCTCTACAGGACATACGGAAATACATGTACCGCAGGCTACGCAGCGGTCGGTGATTACATAAGCCATTGTTTATTCTTTTTAATGATTTATTTCCCTGTTTGTTATTGCCGGGCGCATTTATTAATTTTGCACCGACAATTGCTTTTGCAATTGCAAATTTAATTGTTTTTTTAAAATTCACAAAAAATACCCTATTATAATTACCGTATTTTTGCAATTCTTTTACCAAAACCGCACTCACGACATGAATAACCGCGACAATACACAATCCGATACCATAAACAAGGTACTGAATCCTAACTTCGTGACTTCTTCGGTCTCTGATGCTTCTTCTGTCTATCATGCAGCCTCTCTCTCTGAGGCTTCTGAAGTTTCTTCTGTTTCTGAATCCGGACCACTGATTTCGATTATCACGATAACCTACAATGCCGCACCGGTAATCAGGCCCACGCTCGAATCCCTGAACGCCCAGACCTTTCGCGATTTCGAACATCTTGTGATTGACGGAGCCTCCAAAGATGACACTGTCTCCATAGTCAGCGAGATGTGTCCTGATTCCATCATACACAGCGAGCCGGACCGTGGATTATACGATGCCATGAACAAGGGACTCCGTGCCGCCAAGGGCAAATACCTGCTTTTCCTTAACGCCGGCGACGCGCTCCACACACCCGACACACTGCAGCGATACGCCGAAGCGACCGGCTTAAATGGCAGTAGAATTCCAAACGCAATGGATAATACTGATTCCATCCTATCTTGTGCCGATATTATTTACGGAGATACTGTTGTTGTCGACTCAGACCGCAATTTCGTAAAGCCCCGCCATCTCTCCGTCCCCGAGAGATTGACGTTCCGTTCGTTCGCAAACGGAATGCTGGTGTGTCACCAGGCATTCATGGTGCGTCGCGACCTCGCGCCCGAATATGACCTGCAATATCGTTTCAGCGCCGATTACGAATGGACGCTACGCTGCCTCAAATCCGCAGATCCCGACCATAACGTAAACCTGCACACTGTCACCATCGACTATCTCAGCGACGGCATGACCGACAAGAATCATCGCGCCAGCCTCAACGAGCGTTTCCGCATCATGTGCCGCTACTACGGCACCATCCCCACCCTTCTCCGCCACATCCGCTTCCTCCTCCGCCACCTCCGCTTCTAATCCGTCACCCCCGCTTCCTCCTCCGCCACTTCCGCTTCTAATCCGTCACCCCCGCTTCCTCCTTCGCCACTTCCGCTTCTAATCCGTCACCCCCGCTTCCTCCTCCGTCACCTCAATAAATTATAGTGGTGCGGACACTCTATTGAACTACCGTATTAATGCCTCGGAGAGGCTGTTTCTCATTAACCCCACGATGGCTGGAGGTTGCGTAGCAATCCGACAGCCTTCGTGGGGAGCATCCGGATGCAGTACAGCT
>CAJKBH010000001.1 GCA_905198125.1 uncultured Porphyromonadaceae bacterium | reverse complement strand
GTTAAATAAAAAAGATGTAAAATCAAAATCCGACGGCCGAATCACATAAAATTTGTATAGTTAATGTTTTTTCATTAATTTTGTATTTAATCCATATATATGGTGTTTAATCATATATATATCGGATTGTAAAACGTGACTATGAACTATCAGCTGATTGCCGACGTAGGCTCCACCAAGGCTGCCTGGACATTGATATGTCCGGACGGTTCGCTGTCGCCTTACAGCGACACGGGCATCAACGCGCTGCTGGCCTCGCCCGACGAACTGGACGCGGCCTTCGGCCGTCTGGCGGCATGGCTTCCCGACAAGTGCCGCATCGATGCGGTGCATTATTACGGTGCCGGCTGCGCAACTCCGGAACTGTGCGGCAAGGTGGCGTCCCGGTTGCAGGCTGCGTTCCCCGACGCCCGGGTCGAGGTAGCCTCCGACCTGCTTGGAGCTGCCCGCGCAATGCTCGGCACTGACCGTGGAATAGTCTGCATCCTCGGCACCGGTTCCAACTCATGCCTTTACGACGGCAGGAACATATCGCACAACATTCCCTCGCTCGGATTCATCCTCGGCGACGAAGGAAGTGGCGCGGCACTCGGCAAACGCCTTGTGAGCGACACGTTCAAGCAGCAGCTACCCGAATCCGTGCAGCAGAGGTTCCTTCAGACCTTCTCCCTCACCACGGCCGACGTGCTCGACAGGGTGTACCGTCAGCCCAACCCAAACCGGTTCCTCGCCTCGCTGGTTCCCTTCATAGCCGAAAATCTCTGGAACCCGTACATCTACTCGCTGGTGCGCCGTGAATTCGAGGCGTTCCTGCAGCGCAACGTGCTGCTATACCCTGGCGCACACTCCATGCCGGTGGCTTTCGTGGGTTCCATCGCCTGCCATTTCCGCGACGTACTCGACAAGGTGTGCGCCGACGCCAACATCCGCGTCGGCTCCGTAGCCAAGGACCCCATGCAGGGACTCGTAGACTTCCACACCATGACAAAATGAACCTTAAGCATACCGATATGAAAATTGCCCGGACACTCACCATGATTCTCCTGCTGGCGGCTTCCTGCTGTCTGCCGGCACACGCCGACGAATACTGGGACCAGAAGACCAGCCTGTTCGACGTGCTGCCCGTCACGTCCGACGACATAGTGTTTCTCGGCAATTCCATCACCGACGGCGGCGAGTTCGCCGAACTGTTCGACATGCCCAACATCAAGAACCGCGGCATACGCTCCGATGTGATCACCGGCGTGGAGAAACGTCTCACTCAGGTCACCGCTGGACATCCCGCCAAGATTTTCCTGCTTATAGGCATCAACGACGTGTCGCACGGACTCACCGTCGACCAATTGGCCGCCCGATACGAACGTCTGGTTAAGAAAATCAGGGAACAGACACCCGACACCAAGCTCTACATACAATCGGTAATGCCCATTAACAACGATTTCAACCGATATAAGAACCTGAAAGGTCGCGAAAAGGTGATTCCCGCACTGAACCGGCGCCTGCAGACCATCGCCGCCCAAAACGGCGCCGAGTACGTGGACCTTACCAAGACTCTTGAATCCACGCCCAACAAACTCAACCCTAAATACACCAACGACGGCTTGCACCTCAACGGTCCCGGCTACCGAGCCTGGACACGTGCCATCCAACATCTCGTGAAACAATAAGAAATGAAAAGATCTATAATTCTCAGCTTAATCCTTGCGGGGGCGTCGTTCGCTGCCTCCGCCCAGGTTCAGAGTGAATCCGGACCCATCGTGATCCAGCCTCTGTTCGAATATCCCGTTGCCCCGGACTCGATACCCTCGCTGCCGGGCAAATCGGAATGGATAGTGACCCATTTCTGGGACAGCATGGACTTCCAGTCCAAGAATACCGTTGACCAGATAGCCCTTAACGACGCGTTTGAAGTCTATGTGTCGCCTATGCGCTGGTCGTCGGTCGAAACCGTCGACAAGTCGCTGCTGGCCCTGTTCAAGAAACTGGAGAAGAACCCGACCCTTACCCTGCAGTTCACCCGCGCCGCCGAGGAGGCGCTGCACGGTCCCCGCGCCATATACTGGTCCGACCCCATCTATATCCGCTTCATCGACTTCATGCTGAAGAACAAGAAGATAGACAACGCCCGCAAGGAGCGCTACAGACTGCACAAGAAGCTGATGGAGAATTCAAAGATCGGCGAGCAGCCCCAGACATTCGAATACACCACCCCTACCGGAACCACCGCGCGCTATATGCCCACGGGCGTGATAACCGTAATCGAGTTCGGCGACCCCGGCTGCGACGAATGCCGTTACGCCAAGCTGAAGATGGAGACGGACGTGACATTCTCCGGCCTGGTGGACAAGGGTATGGTCAACGTGCTGTTCATCATCCCCGACCCGGTGGATGGCTGGCAGACTGAAATGGTCGACTTCTCGCCCAAATGGCACACCGGTGCGTCCGACACGGTGGCCGACCTGTACGACATCCGCTCCACTCCCTCATTCTACGTGATAGGTCGCGACGGCAAGATCTTAGTCAAGAACGTGGACTTCCGCAAGGCCATGCAGACAGCCGTGCAGGCAGCCGAAGAACCCAACACAAAACAAGCCAATTAACCGGAAATGCTCAACTTCATCAAACGCCTGTACATCTGGTCCACAGGATATTCATACACCAATCTGGGCCGTCTGTTCCTGCGTCTGTTCGTCGGACTCATGCTCATGCAGTTCGGCGTACGGCAGATGTATCAGTACGGCAGCATAGCCCACGAATTCCCCACCTTCGCGGGGATGTCGCCCGAAGCCACCCTCGTAGTGATGATAGCCATAGAGATATTCTGCTCGCTGTGCATCATGATCGGCTTCTGCACGCGCTTCATGACGCTGCCACCCTTCGCGGCGATGATAGTGGCGGAGTACCATCTGCTCAACTATGTGGTGGACACGCCGAGCTATATGATTACATGGGCCATGCCGGGCTACCTGCCCATCATGTTCATGGGCATATATTTCTTCATCATCCTGGTGGGTCCGGGCAAGATCAGCATCGACTATTTCCTGTCGCTGCACCTGCTGCACACCGACAACAAGAGCGAATCGGAACTGGAGGAGGTATGAGGATAGCTGTACTGGTATCGGGTGGCGTGGACAGCGCCGTGGTCGTGGACAGACTCTATAAGGAAGGCCACGACCTGACACTGTTCTATATCCGCATAGGCAACGACAACGGCGAGGGGGACTGCTCGGCCGACGAGGACATAGAGATGTGCACCCTCATCGCGCGCAAGTACGGTCTGCCGCTGCGTGTGGTGTCGCTGCACGAGGAATACTGGGACTCCGTGATGGCCTACGCCCTGCGCACCGTCAGGGAGGGACGCACCCCGCATCCCGACATGATGTGCAACAAGCTGATAAAGTTCGGATATTTCGAGGAGCGCTGGGGCCATGAGTTCGACAAGACCGCCACGGGGCATTACGCCGACATCGTGGAGCAGGACGGCAGACTGTTCCTGGCTACCGCCGCCGACCCCGTCAAGGACCAGACCGACTTCCTGGCCCAGATCAGCTACGAGCAGCTGTCGCACCTGATGTTTCCGCTGGGCCGGATGCCCAAGCGCGAGGTGCGTCAGGCCGCCCTCGACGCCGGGCTGCCCAACGCCACGCGCAAGGACTCGCAGGGCATCTGCTTCCTCGGCAAGATTGACTACGCCGACTTCATAGAACGGCACCTCGGCACACGCCCCGGTCCCGTCATCGAAATCGAGACAGGCCGTAAGATAGGCGAACACCGCGGTTACTGGTTCTATACCATAGGCCAGCGCAAAGGTCTCGGCCTGAGCGGAGGCCCCTGGTTCGTAGTGAGAAAAAACGTGCGCGACAACGTTATATATGTGAGCCGTGGCTACGACACCCCGCGCCAGTACGGCCGCGTGATCAACCTGCAGGAAATGCACTGGATCAGCGGCGACCCGGGACTGGAGCAGGTAGCCTTCAAGACGCGCCACTCCCCCGAGTTCCATCAGGGACGGCTGGAACGTCATGACGACGGCTCGCTTACAATCCGTTCCGAGCAGGACATACAGGGCATAGCGCCGGGGCAGTTCGCCATAATCTACTCGCCCGACTGCCGCCTATGTTTCGGCTCCGGCCTGATTTCATGAAGTCGTTTAACTGCTTCTATTGTTAACCATGATTGATCCGAAAGACAAACGCCTGATACAACTGATAGGCATCACATACAACCAGATAGAAAACGGCGTGTATGCCGTGATTCTTCAGGAGGTGAACGGCACCCGGCGCGTGCCAATCATCATCGGCTTTCCCGAAGCGCAGTCCATCGAATGCAAGCTTCAGGAGATAGCCACGCCGCGCCCGCTGACCCACGACCTGATGGTGAATCTGATGTCCACCTTCGGCATCTCGCTGCGCGAGGTGGAGATATACCGCCTGCCGTCGGGAGTGTTCGCCGCCGAACTGGTGCTGTACGCCAACGGCGAACGCCGCATAGTGGACTCGCGCAGCTCGGACGCCATCGCCCTGGCCATCCGCGTGGGCGCCCCCATTTACACATCGGTGCAGGTGCTTGACGAAGTGGGATTTGAACCTGACGACGACAACACGCCACCCCAGCGAAAGGCCGACATCAAGGCCAACGCCAGGACCGTCACCGCACGCGCACGCAAACTCTCCATCAAGGAACTCGAGGCCGAGATGCAGCGCGCCGCTGAAAACGAAGACTATAAACTGGCGGCCAGGCTCAAGAAGGAAATCGACAGCCGCACGGCCGACAAAGACAACGACAAAAACTTAGATTCCAATACAGATAACACTGACCTTACTAACACTATCCTCTAACCTACCATGAAAAATAGAAAGCAACGCATCGAACTGATGGTCAAACTGATCCGCAACAAATGCATCGGATCGCAGGACGAACTGGCCGCTCTATTGGCCGAACATGGCTACAGCGTGACGCAGGCCACCCTGTCGCGTGACCTCAAAATGCTGAAGACCACCAAGGTGCCCACCGACCGCGGCACCTACGTCTACACTCTCCCCGATTCCAACACCCTCAAGGACAAACTCCTGGCCCGAGGCCGGATGGACATGAACACCAACTACCAGAGCGGGTTCATCTCGCTGGAGTTCTCGGGCAACATCGCAGTGATCAAGACCCGCAACGGCTATGCCGCCGGTCTGGCCTACGACATAGACATGCACGATTTTTACGAAATTCTCGGCACCATCCCTGGGTCGGACACCATCTTCGCCATCCTGCGCGAGGGTGTCTCGCACGAGGATGCCCGGAAAGTTCTGTCACAAATTCTACCACTCTGATATGATACGCACAGTGATATTGGGTGCCGACACCCCCGATGCCGGCGAGTTGATCAGGATCCTGTCCATGCATCCGGACATCGAGCTGGTATGCGCCCAGGCCTACGGCAAGGAGGGCCGCGCCCTGACCTCGCAGCATCACGGTCTGATCGGCGAGACCGACCTCACCTTCACCACGGTGCCCGCTCCGGCCAAATGCAATGTGGTGCTCGACTTCTCCGAGCATGGCGAGCCTGCGATAGTCAGCAAGCTCGCGGCCGCGTTCCCCGAGGCCCGCTTCATACGGCTGGACCGATGCCAGGCGCCCGACGACGGCAACGAATGGGTCTACGGTCTGCCGGAAATCAACCGCAAGGCCCTGGTGCGTGGCGCCCGATTCGCCGCTGTGCCAAATTCTTTCGCCTCGATGGCGCTCGTGGCCCTATATCCCCTGGCGCTCCATCTGCTGCTCAACTCCGACATAACCCTCGACATCGAGGCGCCTCAGGACATCATAGACGAGACGGATATACCCGCCATCGAACGCGAGATTACCCGACAGCTCGAACTGGCGCAGACCAGTTTCAAGGGCAACGTGACGGTGCGCACGTCGCTGAGCAACACGCGGCGCACCGCCTCGCTCCACCTGGACCTCCCCTGCTCGCTCTCGCTCGACGAACTCCTTAAGATATACGGCATGTACGAGGACCATCACTTCGCCTTCCCCGTCATGATGCCCGTCGGACCCTCGGAAGTGGCCGGCACCGACAAGTGCGTCATCTCCCTCTCCAAGCCCGACCCCGACACGCTGCACATCGACGCCTCGGCCGACTGCCGTATGCGCGGCGCCGCCGGAGAGGCCGTGCATATCCTCAACCTGATGTGCGGCCTGCACGAACGTACCGGTCTTGCGCTAAAGGCCATCGACTTTCACCCAATCTGATATCCGCAATGTCCGTCAATAAAGTAATACTCCTCGGCTATGTGGGCCGCGACCCGGAAATCAGGTTCCCGCAACCCGGTTTCCAGCTCGCCATGCTCACCCTGGCCACTAACGAGACCGTCGGCAATCCCCCCGCCGAAATCACCGAATGGCATAACCTCGTGATGACCGGCAAGAACGCCGAACTGGCCGAAAAATATATCCGCAAAGGCACCCGCCTTTATGTGGAAGGACGTCTGCGCACCCGCGAATACGAAGACAAATTCAAGATTCGACGCCGCATCACCGAAATTCATGTGGACCGGGTTGAACTTTTAGGCCGCTCATCCGCTTCTCAATAGTATACACGTTAGTTTAAAAAGTTGAAAGAGTTGAAAGAGTTAAGATAATACCTTTTTAGTTACGAGATTATATTATATTATATTAGATTATATTATCGTATGCACATTTCTCTTAACTTTTTAAACTTTATCAACTGTTTCAACTGTTTCGCAAGTTGAAAACTTACGAAACCATATAACCCTAAACCGATAGAAAAATGCGTAAATGGCGTATTGAAGATTCTGCCGAACTCTACAACATCCCCGGCTGGGGACTGAAATATTTCTCCATCAACGACAAGGGCCACGTGCAGGTCACCCCTAAGGAGAACGGGCCTGCCATCGACCTGAAGGAAGTGATGGACACCCTGCAGCTGCGCGACGTGCAGGCGCCGGTACTGCTCCGTTTCCCCGACATACTCGACGACCGTATCCGCAAGATTTCCGAATGCTTCGGACGCGCGGCGAGCGAATATGAGTATCAGGGCAACAACTATATAGTCTATCCCATCAAGGTGAACCAGATGCAGCCTGTGGTAAGCGAGATAGTGAGCCACGGCAACAAGTACAACATCGGTCTGGAAGCCGGCTCAAAGCCTGAACTTCACGCCGTACTGGCCGTCAACACACATGAGGACAGCATCATAGTCTGCAACGGATACAAGGACGAGGACTATGTGGAATTGGCGCTGCTGGCCCAGAAGATGGGACGCCGCATCTTCATCGTGGTAGAGAAGATAAACGAACTCAAGCTGATAGCCAATGTGGCGCGCCGTCTGAACGTGACGCCCACCATCGGCATACGAATCAAACTGTCGTCGTCCGGATCCGGCAAATGGGAGGAATCGGGCGGCGACGTCAGCAAGTTCGGGCTCAACTCCTCCGAGCTGCTCGACGCGCTGCAGTTCCTGGAGCACAACAAGATGATGGGATGCCTGAAGCTGATACACTTCCATATCGGCAGCCAGATCACCAAGATACGCCGCATCAAGAACGCCCTGCGCGAGGCCATGCAGTTCTACGTGCAGCTGCAGAAATCGGGCTTTGAAATCGATTTCGTCGACATCGGCGGCGGCCTCGGCGTGGACTACGACGGCACGCGCTCGTCCAGCGGCGAGAATTCCATGAACTATTCCATCCAGGAATATGTCAACGACTCGGTGTCGTCGCTGGTGGACGTCTGCACCAAGAACAATCTGAAGCACCCCAACATCATCACCGAATCGGGCCGATCGCTTACCGCCCATCATTCCGTACTGATAATACAGGCTCTGGAGACCGCCCAGCTTCCGATATGGGACGACAACGAGACGCTGGACGAGGATGCCCACGAACTGGCCCGCGAGCTTTACAATATCTGGGACAAGATTGACCCGGCGCGTATGTTCGAGGACTGGCACGACGCATTGCAGATCCGCGAGGAGGCGCTGGAGCTGTTCAGCCTCGGCCTGCTGTCGCTGCGCGACCGTGCACGTATCGAGAAGCTGTTCTGGTCCGTGGCCCGCGACGTGCGCGACCTGTCGGGCAACATGAAGCACCCGCCGGAAGAACTCCGCAAGGCGGCGCGGATGCTGCCTGAGAAATATTTCTGCAATTTCTCGCTGTTCCAGTCCCTACCCGATTCATGGGCCATCGACCAGATGTTTCCCATCATGCCTATATCGCGTCTTGACGAGAAACCGACGCACCAGTGCACCATCCAGGACATCACCTGCGACTCCGACGGCAAGATCAACCGTTTCGTGGCTCCGTCGGGCAGCAGCTACTGTCTCAACGTGCATGGCATAAAGGCTAACGAACCTTATTACCTCGGCGTGTTCCTCGTGGGAGCCTATCAGGAGATATTGGGCGACCTGCACAATCTGTTCGGCGACACCAACGCCGTGCACATCACGCTGAACAAGGACAGCTACGAGATAGCGCAGATTATAGACGGACAGGCCGTGGCCGACGTGCTGGACTATGTGGAGTACAATCCCAAGCGGCTGGTGCGCAACCTGGAGACCTGGGTAACGGCCTGCATGAAGCGCGGAGCCATCACGCCCGAGGAGGGGCGTCAGTTCCTCAACAACTACCGCTCGGGCCTGTACGGCGGCACATATCTGGAACGCTGATGCGCCGGTTCCTGAAGCTGAGTTATTCGGGAGCGCCCTTTCATGGCTGGCAGTCTCAGCCCAATGCCGTGAGCGTGCAGCAATGCATCGAGGAGGCACTTGCCACTGTGCTTCGCGCCCCTACGCCTATCGTCGGGGCCGGACGGACGGACACCGGCGTCAACGCCCGCGTAATGTACGCCCACTTCGACACCGACACGGATATTCCGGACAGGCAACGGTTCCTCACGGCCCTCAACAGGCTGTGCGGACCCGGCATATCGCTACTTGACCTGATAGATGTCGCGTCTGACGCGCACGCCCGCTTCGACGCCTCAAAACGTACGTACAAGTATTTCGTCACGTTTCAGAAATCGCCGTTCCTCAGTCCGCTCAGTTGGCACTCCCCTACACCTCTGGACATAGACCTGATGAACCGTGGCGCACGAATACTGACCGAGACAAGCGACTTCACCTCGTTCGCCAAACTCCATTCCGACGCCAAGACCAACATCTGCCGCGTCTCGGAGGCACGATGGGAACCGTGGCACAACTCTTTCGGCACGCCGGGAATTGTCTTCTCCATCTCGGCCGACAGGTTCCTGCGCAACATGGTGCGCGCGGTGGTCGGCACGCTTGTGGACATGGGACGGGGAAAACTATCGGAACAGGGTCTGCGCGACATCATCGACGCCAAGGACCGCTGCGCCGCCGGAACATCGATGCCGCCGCAGGCGTTGTTTCTGTGGGACATCGAATATCCTTATATCAATCACGACTGATTCAAACCACATCGCTTATGAATCCTCAAGAACGAATCCTGTTTCTGCGCAAGGAGCTGAACAGACACAACCATAATTACTACGTTAACAACGCTCCGGAAATCACCGACCGGGAGTTCGACCTCCTGATGCGCGAGCTTGAGGATCTGGAGAAGGCGCATCCTGAATTTGACGACCCTCTGTCGCCGACAAAGCGCGTGGGTTCAGACCTGACCAAAGGGTTTGAACATGTGGTGCACGAGCGCCCCATGATGTCTCTGGCCAATACTTACAGCATCGACGAGGTCGATGACTGGTTCATGCGCATATCCAAGGCATTGGAAGGTCAGGACTACAATATTGTCGGCGAGATGAAATTCGACGGCACGTCCATCTCCATCACCTACGAGCATGGCCGCATGGTGCGTGCCGTGACCCGCGGCGACGGCACACAGGGCGACGACGTCACCGCAAACGTGATGACCATACGCAGCGTGCCCCTTGAGCTGCTGCCGGGCGACTGGCCCGACAAGTTCGAGATACGCGGCGAGATACTGATGCCCTGGCATGTGTTCGAAAAATTGAACGCGGAACGCGCGGCCAACGAGGAACCGCTGTTCGCCAATCCCCGCAACGCCGCTTCCGGCACGCTCAAGACGCAGGATTCGCGCGAGGTGGCGCGCCGGCACCTCGATGCCCGCTTCTATTATCTGCTGGGTGACAACCTCCCCTTCGACAACCATTACGAGAACATGCTGGCCGCTCAGCACTGGGGATTCAAGGTGTCCAAAGCCATGACCACCATGAAGACGCTGAAGGAGGTGGACGACTTCATCGCATACTGGGACGAGCACCGCAAGGAACTCCCGGTGGCCACCGACGGCCTGGTGTTCAAGGTGAACAGTCTGCGCCAGCAGCTCAACCTCGGTTCCACAGCCAAGTCTCCACGCTGGGCCGTGGCCTTCAAGTTCAATCCTGAGCGTGAATGCACGCCGCTGCGTTTCGTATCGTTTGAGACCGGACGCATGGGCATCGTCACTCCCGTGGCCAACCTGGAGCCGGTGCAGCTGTCGGGCACCATCGTGAAGCGCGCGTCGCTGCACAACGACGACATAATGCAGGAGCTTGACATACACGAGGACGACTGGCTATATGTGGAAAAGGCCGGCGAAATCATCCCGCAGATTGTGGGCGTGGACAAGGAGCACCGCAAGCCGGACGCGGAAACAATAAAGTTCGTGACGCACTGTCCGGAATGCGGCACGAAGCTGGAACGCATCTACGGCGAGGCTGCATGGTGCTGTCCCAACAAGTATGGCTGTCCGCCGCAGATCACAGGCAGGATAACGCACTTCTGCGCCCGTCGCATGATGAACATAGACGGCATCGGCGAGGAAACCGCCGAACTGCTTTATAAAGCCGGCCTGGTGGAAAACATCGGACAGATCTATGACCTGACGGTCGATAAACTGGCGCGCCTGGACCGTATCGGCGAGAAGACGGCGCAGCGCATCGTCAAGGGGATAGAGGATTCCAAGTCAGTACCGTTTGAACGTGTGCTGTACGCCCTCTCCATCCCCAACGTGGGCGAGACCACGGCCAAGCGTCTGGCCGCGGGCGTCATCTCGATGGACAATCTGCTGAGCATGTCGGTCGAGCAGATAGCCGCCATCCAGGACATCGGTCCGGTGATAGCCGAAGGCATCTACACCTTCCTGCGCGAGCCACAGAACGTGCTGAACATCGAGGCGCTGACCAAGGCCGGCGTCACCATGCAGGTAGACGAAGCCAGGTTAGCCCCGACAGGTACGGCACTGGAGGGCAAGACTATCGTGATTTCCGGCACGTTCTCGCATCACAGCCGCGACGAATACAAGGAGATAATCACACGCGAGGGAGGCAAGAACGCCGGTTCCATCAGCAAGAAGACCAGCTTCGTCCTCGCCGGCGAAAACATGGGCCCGGCCAAGCGCGACAAATGCGCCCAGCTCAACATCCCCATGCTGACCGAAGACGAATTCCTCGCCCTCCTCAACGAATCGGAATAAACGGCTTAGTCTTTTGGTCTATTTTTTGGAGAAGACGTGGGGATGGATTATATTTGCAAAAACTTAAGGATATGAATACAGTAAAGATTAATGCCGATATCTATCACGAAGCAAAAAACTATGCCAGACTGAATAACCTCAGTATTCAGGACGTTATCGAAAAAGGCCTGAGAACTTTTTTTGAAAACATGCGCGCTTCAAAGCCCAGACAAGAGACTATAGATATGCAGAAGGCATTGCAATACGTCTCGACCCTCTCAGCCAAAGGATCCGCCATCGTGCCGGCCGATGAGGATGGACGCGAAGCCCGTAGCTCAAAATACCTTTAACCATGGCATTGTTACCAGAAACAACGCCGATTTTGCTTCTTCCTCACTGCCTGTTTATTCTCCGGAAGAATTTCTGGCACTCCCCGATGTGATGGGATGATTTGTAATTAAGAGACAGTCTGCGCTACTATTGCCCAACCGTAAGACAATTATTAGATTTCAATTATTGAATCTGCATAATTGGAATCATCTGAGCTGACTGAAATTATTGATAGGATTTCTGCAAAATGAAAAAGACTCTTTTTGTTTTTATGATGTGCGCTCTGTGTCTGCTGGCATCTTGCGAGAAGCATGACGGAATTCAGTATTTCAAGGCAAAGTGCATGGCGGAATTGAATGGACAGTCGTACGTTGACCAGACACCATTTACAATAAGTCCTAATGCAATCGTGACACCTTCCATATATTGTGATGATGCCGTAAGGTTTTCAACATTGTTGCGTACGGGACGTAAGGACGATGTCGCCTTCGGTGTCGATATAAATCTTTTCATCAACGCGCAGGATATTGTCACGGACCGGGAATATATAATCGAGAAACAGGATGTCGAATCCCTCGGCAATGAGCCTTCGACTTCGGATTACGTCCGTTACTGCCGGGACAATAACGTTTCGTACGCGGATATCCTTTCATACGCACTCATGCAGTCTGAAATTCCGATCAGATGTTCAATCAGATTCACGACCTTTGACCCGGAGAAACGCCAATACCAAGGCTCCTTTACCCTGACGTTCAGTGAAGGCACCCTCAAAGGCGAATTTGAGATTTAGGCACCTTTGTCCTTAAAATGTGAGCAGATGCGCATTTTATGTCCCTAAAATGTGTGTATAATCACATTTTACATACGTATAATGTGAGTAAAGCTTGGATTGTGACATAATTTTTACTAAATTCGCAACATCATGAAGAGATTTGCTATTGAGACACTTGTGAAGTGGAAGGAGTCCTCACGCAGGAAACCTATGATAATCGAAGGTGCAAGGCAAGTGGGCAAGACATGGCTTGTCAAAGAATTTGCTGCCACGCACTATAAGAATATCGCCTACGTAAATTTTGAAGAACAGGTATTTCTGAGAAGTCTGTTTTCAACCGATTATGACACGGACAGAATCATTAACGCCATCAGCGCGGCTACGCATGTCAACATTATTCCTGGCGAAACACTGATATTCTTTGATGAGATACAGGAGGCGGAAAATGGGCTCACTGCATTGAAATATTTCAATGAAAACGCGAGCGAACAACACGTCATTGCTGCCGGAAGCCTATTGGGTATCGAATTGCACAGGAATACATCCTTTCCCGTCGGCAAGGTTCAGTTCATGACATTGCATCCGATGAGTTTCTTTGAATTTTTGGATGCAATTGGAGAAAACATACTGATGGAAATAATCAGCCGAAAGGATTGGTCCACAGTCAACATGTTTTCTCCTAAACTTTCAGAAATTCTCAAGCAGTATTATTATGTAGGAGGTATGCCCGAGGCCGTGCAGGCTTTCAGTGAGAATCAAGATTGGAAAGAGGTCAGAGAGATTCAAAACGAGATTCTCAAAAGCTATGACTATGATTTTTCAAAACATGCTCCGGCAGATGTGGTGCCGAGAATAAGAATGTTATGGAATTCGCTACCGGCTCAACTCAGTAAAGAGAATCGAAAATTCATCTACGGACTTGTTAAAGAGGGAGCCCGGGCAAGAGAATATGAAATTGCATTGCAATGGCTATTTGATGGAGGACTGATACATCGTGTCAATAATGTGACGGCACCTCGGATACCCCTGAAAAGCTACGAAGATAAGGCTGCATTCAAGATATTTGCACTTGACGTCGGCCTGTTGGCAGCAATGAGCGAATTGGATTCATCTGTAATAGTGGAAGGCAATCGGATCTTTACGGAGTTCAAAGGGGCATTGACCGAGCAATATGTTCTTCAGGAACTGCTTCTGCATCATGAACCATATTATTACGCCAAAAAGAACTCTCAGCTTGAGATTGATTTCCTTATTCAGGAATCCGGACAGGTCACACCAATCGAAGTAAAGGCAGAGGAAAATCTAAAAGCGAGAAGTCTGCGTCAATTCGTTGCCGACCATCAACCGGAGACTGCATATAGGGTATCCATGTCAAACTACCGGCAGGAATCGTGGATGACTAATCTGCCTCTCTATGCAGTGGAGACATTATAAGTGGAGACATTATAATGGAGACAGCCCGCGCTTCTATCGGTTGGCGATGTGGACATCGCCACTCCAGTAGAGGCGCGGGCTTCTCGATGGAAAAGAATGATTATAACGAGGCCTATAAATGATTATTCGGTTAAATGATTACTCGGTGCGGAGGTAGTCGACGGGGTTGCTGCGGGCTACCTTGAGGGCGTTGAGGCAGACCACGGCGAGGATTACAGTCAGGATTACGAGCAGGCAGAGGGCCATGCTCCAGGGCGAGAGGGACACCTGGTCGGTGAATTGCGACAGCCAGTCGCGGCCTATCAGCACGGCTGCGATTCCGCCTGCCAACAGCGACGGCACGGCAACCTTGAGAATGTCGACACAGAAGATGCGCAGTATCTTGCCCACGGTCGTTCCGTTCACCTTGCGGATGGCTATCTCCTTGGCGCGCCGCTGCACCTCGTCGGCCGTATAGCCTATCAGACCGATAATCGTAATCAGCAGGATGGCGATACCCGCCGCCATCACCGAGAAGCCGAACCGCTTCACCGGCGCAATCATGGCCAGTACCTGAGCCTTGAAAGGCATAATATACAGATCACCCGCATGATTGCGGTCTATAATGTTCTGAGCCTCCTGCAAAGTCTCAGGAGTAAGATTGCTGAACCGGACATATAAATTCCGGCATACTTCCGAAGAAGGAAACAGAACTCCGGCGCGATTGTCGGCATACTCGCTGTTAAAACCGCCGCGACGCATTTTCCTGATCACGCCACTTATGATGAATTCACTTGTTCCATCCAATCCCTTATGTTCAGTGATGTTGAAACGTTCGCCCACTATATTGTCATCCTTATGGCCGAAGTATTTCTTCATGACATCCACGAAGCCTTCTTCCACCACAACCTGATGGACGGTGCTGTCGGCGTTTTCGCGGAAGGTACCTCCCTGCACAAACTCCATTCCCATCACATCAAAGATATCCGGATTGGCATAGTACATATCGGTGACGTTCACCTGGTTGTCCTTATCAGGGTCATCTTCCATCCAAACATTGTTTCCGGACCTTGACAACCCTGTAAAATTCTGATCGGCCGAAGACACGGCCTCCACACAAGCCAGACGGGACAGTTCGTCTTTCAACGCCCGTTTTTCGTTTTGAGGCAATGAACCTGTTTCCAGCAACCCCACATTCTCGTAATCATAGCCCATGTCGCCACGACTCATCATGTGGTACTGACGGTAAACCAACAGAAGCAGACAGAACATCAGTCCGGTGGCGAAGAACTGCACTGACAGTAACCCAAGTTTCCAGAACTTGCGACGACGTGTATTCTGATGGAATACATGCGACACCGGGGTCCTGCAATAAATCCATGCCGGAATCACACCGGTTATGAGCAGCAACGCCACGCATACGCACACCTCTACAAGCCACACGTCAGGACTTGACAGCAACACAGAGGCCGGATAACCCAACAGCATCTCGCACTGATCCGACAGACTCAGCACTATCAGCACGGCAAGCGCGATGGACACGGCAAGGAAGAACACGCTCTCCCCCATGATGCGCAGGAAGAGCTTGCGGTTGCTTGTGCCGTAACATTTGCGCACGGCCATTTCCTTGCCACGCTTGCCGAGCTGGCCGATCACTATCAGCAGATAGTTGAGCGACGCACTCACCAAAATAATGAATGCCAGCAGACTCAAGATCCATATCATGGTCTTGACGCTGTCCTGCGAGACATACACTTCGTACAGGGGCATCAGACTTATGTTATACTTGAAGGTTTCCAGATCGGAATTGTCCACATTCTCCTTCAGCATGCGCCGAATGTGCGGAGCTATTTCTTCTGCAGACGCGCCTTTAGCAAGACGGACATAGCTCTTGTAACGGTCGTTACCAACCCAGTTATCCCGTCCGTCAGCGGAGAATTTTCCAATAGACGACAGAGAGAGATAGATTACGTTCCTGAATGTAGAGTTTATAGGAAAATCCTCGTACACTCCGTCAATCATTATCTGATAACTTTTGTTGAAATCCGGACTTACCAAAGTCATGCCCATTACATCTCCTCCGATTTTCTCCGCCAGGGAACGCGGTATCATGCAACGGTCCTCCACAGCCAATGCCTCGTGTGGATCTCCACATATCACAGGCCATCGCAACACATCGAACAGACAACTATCGGCCATTGTAATGCCTTCGGCTTCAAAATCTCGGCCATCCGGAGTCCGAACCTTCAATGAACCGTCCCACATCTCAGTGATTCGGGAAGCCTGTTCAACCTGAGGCACATACCGTTTCAACCCGGGAGCAATAGCGCCCGCCGTCTGATTGAATTCCCGGAATTCTCCACAAACTACCACGCTCTCCCTTACCAGATACACATTCCCGTATTCCGGGATGGCGTGGTCGAACGACTGCTCGACAAACGCCTTGGCCACCAACAGAAGTCCGATGGCCAGACCTATGGTGAGACAGAATATCTTGGTCAGGTTCCGTCTCAGGTCGGATGTAAAGAATTTCAGCATAGCGTCAGAGTTTGTCGTTAAGGTTCTCCACCACCTGCCCGTCAAACAGGTTTATGATATAGTCGGCCTGAGCGGCGTCGCGCTGCGAGTGGGTCACCATCACGATGGTGGCACCGTCGCGGTGCAGGTCCCTGAGCAGGTCCATCACCTCGGCTCCGTTCCTGGAATCGAGGTTGCCGGTCGGCTCGTCGGCCAGTATCAGTCCCGGTTTGCCGACGATGGCGCGGGCTATGGCCACGCGCTGCTGCTGACCGCCCGACAGCTGCGAGGGGTAATGTCCGGCACGGTGGCTGATGCCCATGCGGCGCAATGCCTCGTCAACGCGACGCCTCTTTTCCGCCTTGTCCAGCTTCAGGTTGTTCAGCGGCAGCATGATATTGTCGCGCACCGTCATCTCCTCGATCAGATTGAACGACTGAAACACGAAGCCGATGCGCCCCTTGCGCCATTCCGTGCGCTCCGATTCCCTGAGGTTGCCTACTTCCTTATCGTCAAGCCGGTAGCTTCCGGCCGAGGGATTGTCAAGCAGTCCGAGTATGTTGAGCAGAGTGGATTTTCCGCAACCCGACGGACCCATTATCGCCACAAACTCGCCGTCGCCGATGGTGAACGACACCTTGTTCAGAGCCACCGTCTCGACAGTGTCCGTACGGAACACCTTCTCCAGATCTTTGATTTCAATTTTCATAGTTATAGTTTTAGCGTTATTTTTCAGTCATTATTGTAGTATTACCTTCCCGGCGTTGCCGAAATTCTTGTAGCTGCTGGTGATGATGCGCTCGCCCGGATGCAGCCCCTCCAGCACCTCGTAATACTGTGTGTTCTGACGTCCTATCCTGATGTCGCGCAACGTAGCGGACTTGCCGTCCTCGCTCAGCACGTATGCCTGATGGCCGCCGGTGCTCTGGAAGAATGCACCGCGGGGCACAAGCACCGCCTCCGTAGGCTCGCCCAACTGCAGGTTGATGTAATAGGTCTGACCCACGCGGATATTCTCAGGCAGCGCGCCCTCTATCCTCAGATCGGCCCTGAACATGCCGTTGGCCACTTCGGGATAGACCTTGAACAGCGTCACGTCATACTGTTTGCCCTGACGTTCCACCTTGCCGCGCAGCCCGGTTTCCACCCGGTCGATGTAATGCTCGTCAATCTGCACGGTAATCTTGTAGTTGTCCAGGATGTTGATCTGCCCTATCTGCTGGCCGGCGCCCACGTTCTGGCCCAGTTCCACCGATAGAGTGCCGAGCTGGCCGGAATGCGAGGCGCGGATGTTGAGGTTGTCGGCGCGCTGACGCACCAGGTTGAAGTTCTCCTGCATGTTGTGCAGGCTCTCGCGCATCATCGACACCTGCACCTGTCGATACAGCGAGTCCTGACGCTGACGTTCCTGCAGCAGCACGAGGTTCTGCCGCGCCAGCTCGCAGTCTTCCCTGGCCTGAAGGTATTCCTCACGCGAAATCAGTTTCTCCTTATACAATGTGTCCTTCTGCTTCATGACCCGCTGCTTCCTCACATAATCCGTGCGCGCCGACAACAGATCCTGTTTCACCTGCGTACGTTCTTTTTCCATCGCTATCTCAGTGTCGCGCAACATGTTCTGTTTCTCGGCCAACTGCGATTCCGAGTCGAGTATCTGCTGACGCAGATTGGGATTCTGCAACGTCACGATGATGTCGCCCGGCTGGACGTCGGCGCCTTCTTCCACCCACTTATGTTCCACTATACCCGATTCAAGTGCGGAAACCTGCACAATCACGCCGGTCTCCACATGGCCGTTGACGCGGATAAAGTCATTGAACATTCCCTGTGTCACTTCGGCTGTTGTTATCGAGTCGGCCTCCACCTTGTAGGTGGACTCGCCCACCCTGCCGGCTGCGAATATAGCGGCTGCCACTATCAGCACCGCAACGGAGCCGATTATGCCATACTTCTTAATCCTTCCGTATTTGGGTTTTATTTCCTTATCCATTTCTCAATCAGTTGTTACTTAATCAGTTTTTCACCATTGTAGTAGCCCAACAGGATGCGGCTTATTATTTTCTGAATCCGTTTCCCTTCGCGGTTGGCGCGTGCCGTGGCCAGTTTTGCGCCTGAGGTGTACAGGTCTATCGCCGAAGCGCCTCCCAGCTCAAACTTGCGCTGCACGGCCTTGTATGCCGTTTCTTCAGCCGTAACCCTGGCCGTGGCGGCCTCCAGCTCATCGGTCGCCGCGTCATAGTCAAGTCGTGCTTCCGATTTCTGACGGTCTGTCTCCAGTCGAGCTTCCTCCAACAACACTTCCTGACGTTTCACCTCCAATTTGGCTTTCTTCAGGCCGTTCACCCGCGACAATCCGTTGAAAATCGGGAAGTAAACCGAAAAGCCTATATATTGCCCCATGTTGTCATGCCACTGCTGCGAGAAACGACGGTTGACATAATCGGCTCCGAATATCTTGTAATATGAAGTCGATACGCCTGCATTCAAGGATATTACAGGCGAGAAAGCCCCCTTTGCGGCCCTGAGGCTGTACTTGCTTTGCTGCAGGCCGAGTCGGGCCTCCGCTATCCGGGGATGCACGAACTCCGCATCAGGTTCTCCGTCATATTCTTCCTCCGTCAGTTCCAGTTCGCTGTCATCGGGTTCCATCCCCATTGTGCTACGAAGCGTCAGATATGCCTTGCTCAGCAGGTTGCGCTGGTTTGTCAGCTCGTAACGGTCTGCGGCGACGATGGCTTCCACTTCCGCGACGTCGGCACCGCTCTTGGTGCCGAGTTCCATGCCGAGCTCAGCGGCTTTCAGATTCCGCAGGTCGCGCTCAAGCTGTTCCTCCATCTGAGTTACCATCGCCTTGCAGTACGACACGTTGTAGAACGACCGGATCACTTTGAGCGAAATGTTGTCCGCCTCAAGCCTTGCTGCTTCTTCCTGACGGAGCTTGCCGGTCTTTGCAGCCTTAAGGTTGTTTATGCTCACCAGGCCATCGAACAGAGGGAGCGACATCTGGAGCCCGAAGCCGGTGTACAGGGTCTTGCGGTTGTCGTAGGTGTTGGTTTCGGGGTCGATGTTACGGCCGAAGCTGAGATTGCCGTTTGACGACAGCCCTACCGAGGGCATCATGTCGGAAGCGGCTATGCGGCTGTCGATGGCGCTCTGGCGCACCGCGAGGCCGTTTATCACATTGCGCGGGGCATGGTCGCGGGCATAGACCAGACAGTCGTTCAACGTCATCTGCGCCATGCCCGGCAGAGCTCCCGATATAAGCAGTATGGAAAATATCAGTTTCTTCATCGTCTTTGTTTATGACGATGCAAATTTATATACCGCCAATCCGATTGTTCCATTAATTTTAAAGAAACCTCATTTTGCACATTGAAATCGTCTAAAATTTAGACATTCGTTTCCGTTGAATCCATTTTTCCTGTAATTCACTTTGTGCATACGCCCATACGCGTTAAATTTGCATCATGAAAATACTGATAATCGATGACAACAAGGCGGTGCGGCTGTCGCTTAAGATGGTGCTGGAAAGCGAGTTCGACAGCATACTGACCATCGGCGACCCGACGTTGCTTCCGGCGTTGCTGGCCAACGGCGACTTCGATGCCGTGCTGCTGGACATGAATTTCGACACTTCGCGTCTGGACGGCAACGACGGGCTGTTCTGGCTGGAGCGTATCAAGTCGATGCCTCACCCGCCGGCCGTGGTGCTGATCACCGCGTTCGGCGACATACAGCTTGCAGTCGAGGCCATGAAGCGTGGCGGCGACGACTTCGTAACCAAGCCGTGGGACAACGACGACCTGATAGCCAAAGTGAAGTCGGCCATCCGCAAGAACCGCCTGGCCCGATCGGAACAGGCCGTACTGTCGCAGGCCAAGGACACCAAGGCGCGTCAGGACAAGCTCGACGCCATGACCCTCGACGAACTCAAGGCAGACCACATCAACTCAGTGGTGGCACGCTGTAACGGCAATCTCACGCAGGCCGCCAAACTGTTGGGCATCAACCGTCAGACTCTTTATAATCAATTGAAGAAGTGAAACGTTTCCGTCTGAATTTCATACTCTGCATAGCGGGGACAGTGCTTTTTACGGCATTCGCCACGCTATGTTTCGCCTATGGCAGACATGCCTTAGGCATTCTTTCGCTTATACCCCTCGTTATCTCCATCATTCTGCTGTGGCGCCTGGTGCGGCGGGTGATAAGGTCAATGTCCGATTTCATGGATGCGCTTGACATGAACGACACCACCATCCGGTTCGCGGAGAGTCACGACCCGGACATCAACCGCATGTCGAATACCATGCGGCGCATTATGGCCGTCTACAGCTCGAGCCGGATGGAGCTTGAGACGCGCAAACTGTATTACGACCGCATCCTGCGCATCATGACACATGAGATGCGCAACGCCATCACCCCGATAGTGTCGCTGAGCGCGGACATGAAGCGCAATCCTGACCGTTACAAGGGCGAGAATCTGAACGAAGCCGTGTCGTTGATTTCGGACGAAAGCCAGAGCATACGCCGTTTCCTGGATTCGTACTATGAGCTGACGCACCTGCCTAAGCCTCAGATCGAGACCATTGATGTGATGGAGTTTTTCACTGGCATACGGAAGGCGTTTGCGATTTATCTGACTGACAACGGCCTTGACCCTGACATTATGGATTATACCATACCGGTAGACATGCGGCTTCGTGCCGACCGCGACCTGCTGGGACGTCTTGTTACCAACGTGCTGCGAAACGCGGTGCAGGCAGTTGCCGGTGTTTCCGAGCCGCATATTCATGTCGACGTGTCTGTGAGCGAAGGGCGTCCGTATATCAGCATCGAGGACAACGGCTGCGGCATACCGGCGGAGATGATGCAGAATCTGTTCCAGCCATTCTTCACCACCAAACCGGGCGGTAGCGGCATCGGCCTGTGCCTGAGCCGACAGATAGCCCGTCTGCACGGCGGCGACTTCACCATCTCCTCCACCCCAGGCCACGGCACCAAAGCCATCATCACTCTCTGAAGTAAAACTTTCGGGCTATTTTGGCGTTTATTATGTAAACACTTAATAGCATACTTTATGGATTTGAAAGCACTTTACAACCTGTCGTACGGAGTATACATCGTCGGAGCGTTCAAGGACGGCCGCGCCGTCGGCTGCACCATCAACACCTGTTTCCAGTTAACGTCCAAGGGACCTATCGTGGCAGTATCACTGAATAAGAGCAACTACACACTGGAGGCGGTGAAGGAAAGCGGACGCTTCTCCGTTTCCATCCTGTCGCAGGATACGGATCCGATGCTGATAGGCCGTTTCGGTTTCTTCAGTTCGCGCGACATGGACAAATACGAGGGCATCGGCTATGACCTGATAGATTATGTGCCGTGTGTGAAAGGCACATTTGCCGGCCGCCTGATACTCGAGGCGTACGAGACGGTGGACTGCGACACGCATACGCTCGTGCTGTGTCATCTGGTCAATGCCGTGGAAGGCACCGGCATCCCGATGACCTACGCCTACTACCACAACGTCATCAAAGGCCAGGAACCCCCGACCGCCCCGCTCTACCGCAAAGAATAATGAATCCTTTCCTATGGATTTTACTCAGAATAAGTCTGAATACGTCTGAGTGACTGCCGGTACGTACTCATGAAATTATCTGTAATACGTCTTTGCGACGATAAATCAACAGCCGGTCGGGAGTGATATGACACTCCCGACATCCCTTATAATCATTAATCAGGGAATGGTCTCGATTCTTGGGAGGCAAAACCTCTCCATTTGAAAGTTTTTGAATTATATCATTCAGTTTGCTCCCATCAAGTTCCGTTTACGCGCAAGTTTCAGATCCTTAAGATACTGGCGCGTTATCGGCGCAGTCCGGCCTGCTCGCCAGATGCGTCAGATGGGTAACACGCTATTCTGTGTCGATTTTCTCGAGTTTGATATTAACCTTAAAGTCTACATCGGGGAAGCCGGTACCATAAGGAGTACCAATAAAATTCCCATCCTCATCATACCCATACGAATCTCCTGAATTAAAGTATATCTTTTTATCAGGCTTATCGCTATACCAGAATGCTTTGCGTCCATTGCGTCCATTACGGGCATCTTCAACTGTCATTGTCTTCCCATCGTCAGAAATTAAGAAAGATACCGGACCGATATTATTAAAACTTACGCTTTCTTCCTGGAAAGTATGTCCCGAACTAAAAGACCAATCCGCTTCTCCACATATAAAATACACAGGATTACCCTTTTTGTCGTCACACATTTGTTGATTAGGTTCCAATATCAGCTTATGGCCCTCTACAGTTCCAGTGACATTCCCATCGGGATATACCAAAAACAAACCCTTAATCGTTACGCTATTCCCGGCCGTGGTTATTATCACATTTTTCGTCCGATCATTGTAATCACCCCCGGCAGTCATACATTTATAAGAATCGTAGGTCATCTTCCATGTTCCCGACGGCACAAATTCAGAATCTATATCCGGCTTTGAATCAGACCCCGGAGATACTTCCTCGTCGCGTGAACATGCCGATGAAGCACCAACCAGCAACACCCCGACAGTCATTATTATATATAACAGCCTTCTCATACTTTATATCCGACTCCTATTTGTAAAGCGTTCCTTTTTAGAAGAACATCATTTGTATAGCAGTTATTGCTTTTACCAACATTTTGCTTTCATAGACCATTAATTCTTATATTATAATCTATAGTCTTGATGTTAGATATTATCGTCCGTATCTGATCCTTGCCGGTTGCGCGGCACGGAATGCCCGCACCACTATGCAAAGCCTACTGATAAATCATAAGGACTTTCCTTCATCGTCCTTGGACTGTTGCTGTAGGTAGAAAATCTCTTTCTGACGTTCTATCTCGGCTCGGAGCTGTTCGGGCGACGGCATATAAGTCATATACTTAGACGCAAACATGTGATCGTTGTCATGTAGCACTGAATAACGCGCAATGTCTTCATCCGTATCACCACATAGAAGTATCCCAATGGTAGGATTATCACTATCTGTACGCTTAAATTGGTCGTACATCCTCACATACATATCCATCTGTCCAACGTCCTGATGACGAATCTTTGATGTCTTCAGGTCAATCAACACGTAGCATTTCAGATAGATGTTATAGAAAACAAGATCGATAAAGTAATCTTCTTTCTCGGTATGGATATGTTGCTGACGAGCTACAAATGCAAAACCTTTGCCAAGCTCAAGCAGAAATTTCTCCAGATTATCAATTATGGACTGCTCCAGATCAGTTTCCCTGAAGGATGAGTCTGCAGTGAAACCCAGAAATTCCCCTATGACGGGATTTTTAATGAACTCTGTCGGATCAGGTGCCTGCAATGGAGCCGTAAGCTGCAACATCTCTTTCTTGACAAGGTCTTTGCGCTGAGAGGCAAGCAGCCTATGATAATATTGTGAACTGATATTGCGCTGAAGGGTTCGCACACTCCAATCCTGAGATGCCGCTTCAGCTTCATACCATTGACGGGCGTCATCATTAAGCTCTTGAATAAGAACACGATAATGTGACCAAGAAAGTAAATCAGCAGATTTTCCACACAGTGTGTGGAAAATTCGCGGGAACATATTGAAGAAATTTACATAACTGTAAAGATTCGTCTTGGTGAACCCTTTACCGTAAGTGGCCGTCAGCCGCCTGGAAAGTTCCTTGATTACCGAAGCCCCATATTTGGCGCGGTCCTCGCCGTTGAGTTCTTCTTCGGCTATAATCTGACCCAACTCCCAGTTTCGCCTTACAAGGCTCTCATTGACCTGGCGGTAGGCTTTTGAACGTGCATCTTCAATAATGGCGGACGCCCGGTTGTATAGAGGCTCTATAACCTCAGGTGCAGGCAATGGTGTATTTTGTCGAATTATCTTACTCATCAGAAACAGCTTAACAATTTATCAAGACTACAAATTTACTAAAAAATCTGTCAATAGAAAAAAGTTGACGGAAAAAGCCATAGCCTTTTCCGTCATGGTTATGATTAAAAAATCAATTACTTATATTTCCGCATCGGGCATACCCGGAATGCGCTTTACAGGGCGCGGAGGTCGCGGATGCAAGCCTTGGGGTCGGGAGCCTTGAATACGTAGGAGCCGCTGACCAGGATGTCGGCGCCGGCTTCTGCCAACAGCGGGGCGGTGCGGCCGTTGACGCCGCCGTCGGCCTCGATCATGGCCTTTGAACCGGTCTCGTCAATCAGGGCGCGCAGACGGCGTATCTTGTCAAGGCTGTGCATTATGAATTCCTGGCCGCCGAAACCGGGATTGACCGTCATGATCAGCACTAACTCCACCTCGTGAATCACGTCGCGCAGCATCTCGACCGGCGTGGAGGGACACAGCGTGACGCCGGCCTTCATGCCGGCCTGATGGATGGTGTGGATGCAGCGGTCCAGGTGCACGCAGGCCTCCTGGTGCACGTTCATGATCTCGGCGCCGAGGTCGCGCACCTGACTCACCCATTTCTGCGGCTCCACTATCATCAGATGCACGTCAAGCGGCTTTGTAACCACTTCCGACACTGATTTCAGGACAGGGAACCCGAACGATATGTTGGGGACGAACACGCCATCCATTACATCCAGGTGCAGATAGTCTGCCTCCGATTCATTGATCATCTGAAGCTGAGGCTTCAGGTCGGCGAAATTGGCTGCGAGCAGCGACGGACTTACTTTCATGTGTTTTATGGTTTAAGAATGCACGATGCATTATTAAAAAAGCGCAATGCACAATTCGCGATGCGCAATTTTTATTTAGATTTAAGGATTCACTCTTTGGGCGCGATGTCCTTCTTGCGGTGCTTGCCGAATGCGTTCCATAGTATCACCAGGATACATATCAGCAGGATGCCGTAGCCGGCCCAGGTCAGATAACGGTTGTATTCCTCCACTTTCTCAAACAGCATTTCCGGCGGAACGGCGGTCGAGAGCCAGTAGCCGAGTCCGGCCAGTATGGCGTTCCATACTCCGGCGCCAAGGGCGGTGAACAGCGCGAACTGTCCCACGTTCATACGCGATATTCCGGCCGGTATCGAGATCAGCTGGCGGATGGCGGGTATCAGACGGCCCACGAACGTGGACACCGCCCCGTGGTCGTCGAAATATTTCTCGGCCTTCTCCACCTTGGCGCGGTCTATCATGCAGGCGTGACCTAATTTACTGTCGGCAAAGCGGTAGATAACCGGACGGCCCACCCACAACGACAGATAATAGTTGATGAACGCTCCGCACAATGCCCCGAGCGTGGCCATCACTACCACCATATATATGTTCATGTCCGAACCGGCACCGGAATTGGTGCAGGCCAGATAGGCCGCCGGGGGCACGACCACCTCCGACGGGAAGGGTATAAACGAACTCTCGATGGTCATGAACACGAACACGAACAGATAGTTGGCATTCTCCACGAACCATTGGAAGAAACTGCTGGCATCGAATATGGCCAGAGGTATCATGTCAAGTATCATAAATATTCAGTCAGGAATTAAGTTTAGCGGCCACCTCGGCAGCCAGGGCACGAGCGGAGTTGCGGACATCTTCGTCAATGCCCTGCTTCATCATCACGAAGCCCTGCATTTCCATACCGGCAGCGGCGCAGAAATCGTCCATTTCCTTCTTTACGACGTTTGCGGCCCACGTATAGCTGCCGAATCCGGCGAACACCTTGTTCTTCACCTCGCGCACCTGCAGGGCCGTCAGCAATGCCCTGACGGGCGGGAACAGCGTCATGCTGTATGTGGCGCTCCCCACTATCAGGCCCTTGTAACGGAAGGCGTCGCTGATCATATAGCTCATGTCGCTGTGCGAGGCGTTGTGTATCCTGATGTTCTTCACTCCGGCCTTGGCCAGTCCGCGTGCTATCTCCTCGGCCACCTCGGCCGTATTGCCGTACATCGAGCCATAGATGATGGTCACGCCATCCTCACCTTCGTAGCGGCTGAGGCGGTCGTAGATACCCATCACTTCGGCTATCTTCTCATGCCATACCGGTCCGTGGGTGGTGCAGATATACTCGGGGGTGACACCGCTCAGTTTCTGCAACGCCTGCTGCACGAAGCGGCCATACTTACCCACGATGTTGCTGTAATAGCGGTACATCTCGTCCCAATATACGGTTGTGTCCATCTCCGTATCGATCAGACCGCCGTTCAGCGCGCCGAAGCACCCGAAAGCGTCGCCCGAGAACAGCACTCCCCTTTCGGCTACATACGTCATCATGGTCTCGGGCCAGTGCACCATGGGCGTGAGGCGGAACAGCAGCGTCATGTCGCCCAGGTCGATGGTGTCGCCGTCCTTGACAATTACGAAGCGGCTTTCGTCGTCCACGTGGTAGAAGCCTTTGATCATGCCGACGGTCTGCGCGTTGCCCACTATCTTAAGGTTGGGCCAGCGTCGTACCACTTCCGGAATGGAACCGGAATGGTCAGGCTCCATGTGATGCACCACCAGGTAGTCGGGCGTGGAGCCCTGCAGCGTACGCTCCACTGCATCGAGGTATTCGTGAACCTCGGTGATCTCTACGGTGTCCATAAGCGCCGTGGCCTTGGAGCCACGCACCAGATAGGCATTATAGCTCACACCGTACGGCAGCGGCCACATGCCCTCGAACTTATCGGTAACGCGGTCGTTGACGCCCGTGTAATATATGCCGGATGTTATTTCTCTTATGTTCATAATCCAAGATCTGTGATTCTGTTGGGATATGCCTCCAGGGCATGCTCCAGAATGTCAAGGCCTTTGGCCAGATACTCAATGTCATGCACGTATGCGATGCGCGCCTGTCGGCGTCCCATTGCGGGATTGGAATAGAATCCGCTGCCGGGAGCCAGGAACACGGTGCCCCCTTCGTACTCAAACTCCTCGAGACACCACTTGCAGAACTTGTCGGCGTCGTCCACCGGCAGCTCCACCATCGTATAGAAGGCGCCGTCGGGCATCGGGGCGTAGCAGCCCGGGATGCGGTTGATGCGCTCCACCAGGAAGTCGCGGCGCTTTTTGTACTCGTCGTACACGTCCCTGATGTATTTATCGGATGCGTCCACCGAGGCTTCGGCCACAATCTGGCCTAACAGCGGGGGGCTGAGACGCGCCTGACAGAACTTCATCACAGCGGCATGAATCTCCGGATTACGGCACACCAGGGCGCCGATACGGATTCCGCACTCGCTGTACCGCTTCGACACGGAGTCAATCATCACCGTGTTGTAGGCTATGCGGTCCAGGCTCATCACCGACGTAAACTTCTGGTCGGTGTAGCAGAACTCGCGGTACACCTCGTCGGCGAACAGGAACAGGTCGTACTGCTCGCAGATGTCGGCGATGGCCTCCAGCTCCTTGCGGGTATAAACGTATCCCGTCGGGTTGTTGGGGTTGCACAGCAGGATGGCGCGCGTACGGTTGGTGATCTTCTTCTCGAAGTCCTCGACGGGCGGCAGTGCGAATCCATCGTGAATGTTGGAGGGCAGCGGACGGATACGTATGCCGGCCGAATCGGCGAAGGCCATATAGTTGGCGTAGGCCGGCTCAGGCACTATTATCTCGTCGCCCGGATCCAGACAGGCCATGAAGGCGAACAGCACCGCCTCCGAACCGCCTGCGGTCACTATGATCTCGTCGGGACTGATGTCCAGTCCGAAACGGTGATAATACTCGGAAAATTTCTTGCGCAGGCTCTCCAGGCCGTCCGACGGCGAATAGGCCAGTACGCGCAGATGGATATTTTCCACAGCCTCCAGCGCCTCGCGGGGAGTATGGATATCCGGTTGTCCAATGTTCAGGTAATAAACGGAAAGGCCCCTCCGGGCAGCCGCATTGGCCACGCCGGAGAGCCTTCTGATAGGTGACGAGGGCATGTAAATCCCTCGTTTTGACGGATGTAACATTTTTAACGTATAAACAGCAGCTCGCGATACTTGGGCAACGGCCATATCTCGTTGTCCACCATAAGTTCCAGATTGTCGATGTGTGTGCGGATCTCGTCCATCTTGGGCATCACATCGTCGTGATAGGCTATGGCCTTGTCACGCTCGGAGGGCATGCGGTTGGCCTTGTGACGCACCTCGACCATCTCCTTCACCTTGGTCTTGATGGCTGCTATGTTCTCACTTATCTGTTCTATATTCTCCATGTCGATTGCCGCGATCGTGTCGGCCTTGTCGCCCGAGAACAGCTGCTTGATCTTGTAGACGTTGTCAAGCAGCGTGGACTGGTAGCGCACGGCGGCGGGGATGATGTGGTTTATGGCCAGGTCACCCAATACGCGGCTCTCGATCTGTATCTTCTTGGAGTATGTCTCCCACTTCACCTCGTTGCGGGCCTCTATCTCCTTGAGGCTGAGGACGCCCGATTTCTCGAACATCTCCACGCTTTCGGGGCGTGTGTATGCGTCGTACATCAGGGGAGCCGAAGTCTCGGTGTCGAGACCGCGCTTGGCGGCTTCCTCCTTCCATTCGTCGCTGTAACCGTTGCCGTCGAAGTGGATGGACTTGGATGCCACAATCAGCTTGCGTACTTCGGACAGGATTGCCTTGGTCTTGTCCTCGCCGGCGGCCATGCGCTTCTCGACGGCATCGGCAAACTCGTTGAGCTGCACGGCCATGGCGGCGTTCAGGGCAATCATGGCGGCGGCGTTGTTGGCCGACGAGCCTACTGCGCGGTATTCGAAGCGGTTACCCGTGAATGCGAAGGGGCTGGTGCGGTTGCGGTCGGTGTTGTCCAGCATCAGCTCGGGAATCTGAGCCACGTCGATGTTGAACTTCTCCTTGCCGTTCACTGCCAGCGAGTCGCTGTCGTGTTTCTCGATCTTGTCGAGGACCTCGGACAGCTGGCGACCCAGGAACATCGAGATGATGGCCGGGGGTGCCTCGTTGGCGCCCAGACGGTGCTGGTTTGTGGCCGTGATGATGGATGCCTTCAGCAGCCCGTTGTGCTTGTGTACGGCAGCCATCACGTTGGCCACGAAGGTGACGAAACGCAGGTTGTCCTCCGGGGTCTTGCCGGGCGCGAACAGCAGCGTGCCGTTGTCGGTGCCGAGACTCCAGTTGTTGTGCTTGCCGCTTCCGTTGATGCCGGCAAAGGGCTTCTCGTGCAGCAGCACGCGGAAATTGTGACGCTTGGCCACTTCCTCCATAATGGACATCAGAAGCAGGTTATGGTCGTTGGCCAGGTTGCACTCCTCGAATATGGGAGCCAGCTCGAACTGGTTCGGGGCTACCTCATTGTGGCGTGTCTTGGCGGGTATGCCTAGTTTGTGGGCCTCCAGCTCCAGGTCGAGCATGAAAGCCTCCACGCGGCTCGGGATGGAACCGAAATAATGGTCCTCCAGCTGCTGGTTCTTGGCCGATTCGTGACCCATCAGGGTGCGACCGGTCATCACCAGGTCGGGACGTGCGGCATACAGAGCCTCGTCCACCAGGAAGTATTCCTGCTCCCAGCCAAGGTATGCCACAACATGCTTCACCTCGGGATAAAACAAGTGTGCCACGCGAGTTCCGGCCTTGTCCACGCTGTTAAGCGCGCGGAGCAGAGGCGTCTTGTAGTCAAGGCTCTCGCCCGTGTAGGAGATGAACACCGTGGGGATACACAGCGTGTTGTCCTCGATGAATGCGGGCGACGAGATGTCCCATGCCGAGTAGCCGCGGGCCTCGAAGGTGTTGCGGATGCCGCCGTTGGGGAAGCTGGATGCGTCGGGTTCCTGCTGGACCAGAAGCTTGCCTGAGAATTTCTCTACCACTCCACCTTTGCCGTCATGCTCTATGAAGGCGTCATGCTTCTCGGCGGTGCTGCCGGTCAGAGGGTGGAACCAGTGAGTGTAGTGGCGCGCGCCGTTGTCCAGCGCCCACTGCTTCATGCCTTGCGCCACGCTGTCGGCCAGCTCGCGGCTCAACGGCTTGCGGTTGTCGATGGCGTCTATCAGCGCCATGTACGTCTCGCGGGGCAGGTACTCAAACATCTTCTGTCGGTTGAACACCTGCTTGCCGTAGTACCGCTCTACCCGCTCCTTGGGAAGCTCAACCTTCACTGCTTTCCGGCCGGTGGCCTCAAGCACACTCTTTACTCTGAGGTTTGACATAAAATTATAAATTAGGGTAACTCTCTTGCTTTATTTACCTTTACCTTTTATCTATTCCGTATATTTCACCGCAGTGTCCCGACGCCTCGCGTGCATCCCCCTCGTGCATCCGCTTCGGGTATCCGCTTTGGGTATCCGCCTCATGCATCCGCCTCATGCATCCGCTGCGTTTTTTGTTCCGGCTGCTTGGCTTCAGCCAAGTCCCACCGTTTCCAGTCTTCTCATCGCCTCGCGGGTCTTCTCCTCGGTATTGAAGCCGGTGAAACGGATCCAGCCCTGACCCAGGCTGCCGAATCCCACACCCGGCGTGCAGCTGATCTGCGCCTGCTCCAACAGCGTCTCGAACAGCTTCCAGCTGTCGTCGGCCGCCGGCGATTTCACCCATACGTACGGTGAATCGAGTCCGCCGTATACCTTGAATCCGGCCTTAAGCATCGCATCGCGGATGATGCCGGCGTTGCGCAGGTAATAGTCCACATTCCGGCGTATCTGCTCCCGGCCTGCTGCGGTGTAAAGGGCCTCGGCACCGCGCTGTATCACGTAGCTTGCACCGTTGAACTTGGTGGTCTGACGGCGCAGCCACAGTTTGCGCAGCTGCACGCGGTTGCCTTCGGCGTCCGTACCCGTCACTTCGGCCGGCACCACGGTGTAACCGCAGCGAAGTCCGGTAAAACCGGCCGTCTTGGAGAAGCTGCGCACCTCGATGGCCACCTCGCGCGCCCCCTCTATCTCATAGATGCTGCGGGGCACATCGGCACTGCGCACGTATGCGCAATAGGCCGAGTCGTAGATTATCACGGCATCGTTGCGTCGCGCATAGTCCACCCAGGCCTTCAGCTCGGCGTGGGTGAATGCTGCTCCCGTCGGATTGGCAGGAGAACAGAGGAATATCACGTCGGCATGAGCCTCGGGAGGCGTCGGCTTGAAACCGTTCTGCTCCGTGCAGTCCAAGTATACGAAGTTGCTCCACTTGCCGTCCACCAGCTTGCCGCCCCGTCCGTCAATCACGTTGGAATCGACGTAAACCGGATAGCCGGGATCGGTCACGGCCACGACATTGTCTTTGGAATATATATCGCCTAAATTGCCGAGATCGCTCTTGGCGCCGTCCGACACGAAGATGTCATCGGCCGAAATGCCGAGTCCGGCATAGTCGCCGTCGGCGATGGCTTCGCGCAGAAACGCATATCCCTGCTCCGGACCGTAGCCATGGAACGTATCGCCGGCCGCCATATCATCTACTGCGCGGTGCATGGCCTTGATGCACGCCTGCGGTACGGGCAGCGTAACATCGCCGATATCCATGCGTATCACCTCGCTGCCGGGATGCGACTCCTTATATTCACGCAACTTGCGGGCTACCGTCGAAAACAGGTAGCTCTCAGGCAATTTCTCAAAATTATCGTTTATCTTCATCTTTATTCAATTAGAAATCAGCAATTAGTAATCAGTAATCAGCAACGCCCACTTCATCACTCATCACTATAACTTAATACCTGTAAAAACTTCCGTCGCACACGAACCGTGCGGGGCCGGTCATCATCACGTGGTTGGTGGCCTCGTCCCAGCGGATGTGCAGCGTGCCGCCACGCAACACTATATCCACCTCGCGGTCGGTGTGATCGTTCAGCACCGCGGCCACGGCCGTGGCGCACGCACCGGTGCCACAGGCCAGGGTCTCGCCCGTGCCGCGCTCCCATACGCGCATCTCGACATGGCCTCGGTCCACCACGCGGGCGAACTCGATGTTGGCCTTGCGAGGAAACACCTCGGCGCGCTCCAGCTCCGGCCCACGGCCCAGAACCTGCTCGTCGGTTATCTCATTAACAAAAACAACAGCATGAGGATTTCCCATGCTGACTGCCGTAATGTCGTATTCCGTATTGTTGACAGTGATTCGCTCGTTTATCATGCGGTCGGCGCTGGTGCTGACCACCGGCACCCGATCGGGCCGAAGCTCAGGCTCGCCCATATCCACGGTCACCTCGGTCACCTCGCCGTTCTCCACATGCAGCTTCAGCACCTTGATGCCGGCCAGTGTCTCCAGCGTCACCTCCGTCTTGTCCGTGAGGCCGCGGTCGTAGACATACTTGCCGATACAGCGCGACGCGTTGCCGCACATTTCGGCCTCGCTGCCGTCGGAATTATACATACGCATGCGGAAATCGGCCACGTCCGACGGACATATCACTACCAGTCCGTCCGAACCCACCCCGAAATGCCGGTCGCTAACCTCTACGGCCAATTTGCTTAAATCTTCGGGAATCGCCTCAAAACCATTCAGATAAATGTAGTCGTTACCGGCGCCGTGCATCTTTGAGAACCGCACCTCGCGTTTCCCAGCACTCGCCGATTTGTCGTTGTAAGTACTCATACTTCGGTCTTGAAAGCGCAAAGTTATAAATAATTTCCGAAACCTTCAAAAAAATTTTTAAGTCCCCGGGCCGGCCGGCTACCTTGCAAGATCATTCATATCCTTCCCCACCATGGTGCAGACGCATGAGTCGGACCATACGTTTTCGGCGGTCTCTATCATGTCGATGATGGTATATATTGGCAGAATCACACCCATCACGGCCACCGGAGCCCCCATACCGGTCATCAGCGACAACGTCAGGAAATAGCATCCCATCGGCACGCCGGCGTTGCCTATGGCGGCAATCACCGAAATGGCCACCCACATGGCAATGGTGGCGAAATCGATGGTCATTCCGCCGTTCTGCAGCACATACAGCGACGTGACGGCTATGAAAGCGGCGCAGCCGTTCATGTTGATGGTGGTGCACAGAGGCAATACGAACCGCGAGACACGCGGACTGACGCCCATGCGTGTCTCCGCGTTCTGCATCGTCACCGGCAATGTTGCCGCAGAGCTTTTGGTGAACAGGGCCATCATCACCGCCGGCGCCATCGCCTTGAACACCCTGACGGGATTCAGCCCCCGTGCCATCAGGAACAACGGCAGCACTATCAGCATCTGGGCTAAGTTGCCGCACAGCACCACCAATACGTATCTGCCCAATGTGTCGAGCATCACCCCACCCGATGCCTGAGCCGTCAGCTGCTCGGTAAACGCCACGATACCCAACGGCAGGGTCCATATCAGTCCGCGTATCAGCATGAACAGCATCTCCTGCAGGCCGTCCAGGCCCTTGCGCAACACAGCCTTTCCCTCCGTATCCGGCATTCGCGATATGGCGAAGCCCATGGCGAAAGATATGATAAGTATCGACAGCACGTTGCCTTCGAGCATCGGCTTGAGGATGTTGTCGGGGATTACCGACAGGAAATGCTCGCCCAGCGAGAAGTTCCTGAGATTGTCCGGCACTGCGCCTGATTCCGTTGCGAGCAGGCTTTCAGGCAGATTCTCCGGTCTGACCAGGGCGAACAACGCGCCGCCTACCAGCGTGGTGAGCAATGTATATTGCAGGGCCTTACCGAACGTTTTTGCCGTGGACTTGTCGCGACCGAACGATGCCAGAGTCGTAATCACCGCCAGCGCGATGGTCGGCACGGCCAGGAGCTGGAACAGCCGCGTATAGATGGTGGCTATCACATTGGCCGCCTTGTCAATGGCCCTCACTCCGAGCAGTCCTAACACCACGCCGAGCATCAACGCACCAAGCCATATCATAAGCTGCTTGCGGTCGAAACTCGACTTCGTATTTGGCCGTGCGTCGCGTTCCGGCAAAAAACGGTTTCTACCCTCTCCAATTTCCCTATGCTTTTCTCGTTCGTGTCCCTTTCCGTACTCCTTTTCCATAAATTATAAATTCATGCCTTGTGTCATTGATATAACAATTACGCCGCAAATAATATCAATCGCAATTACCCTTATTCATTCAGTGTTATATTTGGCACCATGCATGGGAAATGCATTGGAAAAAATACCCGATGTCATCTTCTCGCTATTGCCTCATCTAATGAATTTTATTATCTTTGCTCCGATAAAAACTAAACCCGATAGCTTGATATACAGGGGCTACCGGGATTCAACACTGCAAAGATAGTGTTTTTTTATCTTAAAAACAAAATTATACTCAAAAGGATTCAAAAAGTTTCCGATTTTTTTATGAAATACGTGGATTTCGAGAAATTAATGTCTTCCCAAAGATATGTTTTCGCCAATACAGTATCGTGTTACAGGTAGGAATCTTTTGTCAATATTCCCCAACAAACCTCGCTCATCAAGGGAAATGCAATATAACCAGTCTTATATATTTAATGAACTGGATAAAGTCAATTCATTACGCAACCGCATTGCACATCACGAGACCATTTGTTTCGCCACTAATACCTCCACTATCGACACATCGTATGTGATAAACATATATTATAAGATAAAGACTCTCTTTTCATGGATGGATATTGACAGTAATTCACTCCTATACGGATTGGATCATATCAATAGGGTATGTTCACAAATAAATCAGCTTAAAGCGGGAATTTAAAATTCTACCACCTCTAATAATAGAATAAATATCTTCCCTGCTTACCACGTGAACCTCAGTCCGATTGGCAACGTGAATTCAAAGGGCTTGTCCTGACGGATTGTCCTGACATCCGAGCCGGTGTTGAAATAATAGCGGAACGAGGGCTCTGCGTATATACTGAATGACGGTGTGAAATGATACTGGATGCCAAGACCTCCCTCCACAGACCACTGCACGGGAGCATGAATATGGAACTTATCGGTGCTAACAGTACCCTCTCTCGGTAAATATTCCCGGACAGACCGTGTGCCATAAACCGGAATATCCAACGCCCCGCCTCCCTGACCATACAGCGAGAATCCACGGTACGTGAATATCCGATAGTTGACTTTTAAGGGAATGCCTATATAATGTATGCGTTGCGTTGTCTCCCTGTCCATCAACTCGCTTTCCGAAAGGAATTCCGACCGCAGGAAGGTATAGCGGAGTCCGGTCTCAATGCTCCAGCGGGATGTGAGCGTTTTATTGACGGACAGTCCGATTACCAACGGCATGAAATGGTGAGATTTTTCAGTGACTTCAATTTCTTCAATCGGATCGTTGGCATCCGACATATCGGGATCCGGTATCCGATAACGGTTCAAATCATTTTGACCAAAGCTGCCGGAGTATGCCAATGCCAAAGACCAGTCCCGGCTTTCGCTGTGCTTTGTGTTTAGAACATCTTCATGTACGATAAGTCTTTCTCGATTTACAATATTCGGGGACAGCATTACGGTGTCGTTCGTAATACTGTCATTCATAACAGCAGGTACGCTGTCTGCCGCGATTGTCGTTTCCGCTATATCCTGATGCACCTCAGGGCGCTGTATCGTCCTGTATATCATCCTTGAGTTTTGCGCGCCACCATCTGTCGCTGAATCTGCGCTATCGATCGAGTCTTTGGCTAAGGGTAATTCCTTATCGGCGTTATTGCTTATAACCGGTGCCGGGCGCGTATCCTCATTGCGGTCGATAGCCCAATGCCAGATAAGCAATATAATTCCGATAATCGAGAATATGCCCATCTCCATACGGTATTGTTTTATCATACGTCGCAACATCGCTTTTGCATGAGTGAGTTGCGATGATGAGGAATGTGGAGCTATGCCGAGCATACCCGCTATCTCCTTATGAGAAAGCCCGTCAAGAACCGCAAGCCGAAAGACTTTGCCGTAGCCTTCGGGTAATTTGCTGATCATCTTATCCAGTTCTTCCCAGGTCAGTTCGCGTTCTTTATCTACAATCGCGTCGGCGTTATCGGCAATCTCGGTATCAGAAACAGCGACTGAAATATGGCTTGACCCGTCTTTCAGATATTGGAGAGACAGGTTCTTCATTATGGAGATAAGCCACGGCTCGACCTTTTCAGCATCCTTCAGCGATGATATGGAGGCAAATGCTATAAGGAAACCGTCATGCAGAATGTCCCATACCGCATCTTGATTATGGACATAATATGCTACAATCCTGTACATACGGACAAGGTAGGTCTGATAGAGAATCCCGAAGGCTTCTCTATCTCCCGACTGACAGCGCTGTATCAGATATCCTTTATCCATTGACTCATAGATTCACGCTACATCAAAAGACTGCATGAGACAATAAAAATTATTCTCACAAAATTAATAAAAACCACAGTATCATAAAATTATTAACTCAACTTTCGCATATTGGAACTATTAAAACTGCAAGTCACAGAACTGACGGCAAAAGCTCGCTTTTCCCTTTAGTTCTGTGACTTGCTTTCCATTTAATTCCATCATATAAACCTGTCGAAACTTAAATTTTAATCGAAGTGATGCAGTCTTTTGGCCATAAATCCATCTATACGGTGAGTTTATCAACAACGAAACACCAACATGACCAATGACAAATTTAATTAACAACATTTCGCTTATGAAACGAATACTACCGCTTGCCCTTATGGCGTCAGCCATAACGTCGGCTCCTGTGGCTACTGCCTCCGCTGAACGGATTGATCCCGTTTCGGTCGAAGATTCCGGATGCCTGAACACTCGCTCGGACAATCCGTATTCCCCGGACTACGATGCAGACTCATGGTCCATAACATACGTCAACGGCATTCTTACCGTGACATGGGAGAATTTCGTGGCCAACTGCTGCCCTTTCGGATTCACCACATGGTTTGAGAGAGATGGCAACAACCTGGTTTTCAACGCCCAGGAGAACAGTGCTCTATGCGAATGCGTATGCGCATTCAACGTCACCTCCACTTTCGGCCAAATAGAGCCCGGTCATTACACAATCACGTTCCGCAGATACGGCGAGTATATTTTCTCCGGGGCAATCGACATTAAGGAGGGATCCGCCATCTCATGGGCACCGGCACAGTCCGGTATACGCACAGTCGGCCCGGCAAGCGATCTGATTACGCTAACGCCCGAAGGCATGCTCCATGTCACGGCCGACAAGGAAGTGACCGTCGAAATCTACGATGCCGCGGGCATGATACGGTTCCGCATGGACGCCGACAGCAATTCCGACATCGACATCAAGTCCCTGCCGAAAGGCATCTACATCGCAAAGGCCTCCGACGGCGTCAATTCCGCCACCCTCCGCTTCGTCAGATAACGAACTCTGACATTCAAAGAAATATATGAAAACGCGAGGCTGTATCGATTTCAAGATACAGCCTCACATATTTAATAAAGCAACAGTCTTTAACAACATACGACAGTGTTCCGTGACTGTCCTACAAAAATCGAAGAACTGTTACAAAATCCTGCTCCATCTTTTCTGCATTATCAACGCCTTGGATTTCATAAGTCGATTTGCCCCCTGCTCTCCGTTCTTTTACACCGAATACAATCCATCCGCCATAAGAATTAGAGAATGCACTGACTGTTTCCCATGCAGTTTTGGGAACTTCATTTTTGGCTTCTTTTATTTCGAAGCCATTCCATTCGACGCCATTTAATCGTCTTAGCAGTTCTTCTTTTGTCATTCTCATCTTAATTTCAATGCAAAATTACGAGTTTTTCGGGAGATATGATGCTACTCTCGAAAATAATAGCTAACTTTGCCATTGCAGGCCAAGTGCTTGCACGACATTTTGGAAAAATAAGAAGCGTTATGCGTATCTTGTTTGTTGAAAACGTAGGAAATTTTCAAAACGATGCAAGAGATAGCATAGTGGTTCTCACGCTTATGCGTGGGTCGCTATTGTTACATCTGCATCAAAGGTTTCCTACGACCATCAACAAAGACGTAGCATAGTTGGCTCACGTTTCTTTTATTTTTGCAATGTTATGAAATGACATTATAAACAAGAATCAATCAAAATGCACAAATTTTCACTCATTATGCTTCTCGCAGTGCTGTCGCTGCCTCTAATGGCCTCAGACAGTGATGCAGCGCTCAGCGACAACAGTCATACAGTCACAGTGCGGATGCACCAGGGCGGCATTTTCACTATCACGGTCGGCTCTGATCCTGTAAGAATCAAAATCAACTGCGCCGAGGGCAAGACCGTCAGCAGCGTCATGCTCGGAGAGGTCGACATCACCGCCCGCCTCGACAATGACGGCTACCTTACTCTGAACAATCCCGATAATGCCGATACCGCCATCACATCCGATAACGTAATTACAATATCATGCTCCGAGCCTGCACAACAATGAAATCCAAAATCTTCACATTGTTCTTACTGATGATGGCATCGTTGTCATCCGTAGCCGAAATCACAAATATTGAGCTCAACCAGGATGAGTTCAATCTCATAGCCGGGGAAACCGCCGAAATAAGAATGAAAGTCACTGCCAACAGCGAATACCGTGTTTCTTATAATTCATACGACAGAAGCATAGCACAGGTGTCGGATGAAGGTGTTATCACGGCTGTCGGCGAAGGCTCGACCCATATTTTCATAATGGGAGACTGGGACAACAATACAGGGCAGCCTTATATGACATCGGTTAACGTCAACGTCACAATGCCCGACGGAATGTTTTATGTCGACAATTTCAAATGCAAATTCACCGACGATACCCAATCTGCCATTACCATTCTTGGCGAAGTGCAGCATTATATCCAGGTGCGGTGGACCCTGAACATACCAGCTAAACTCAAGCCTGTGTTCATGGAGACAGAGATACCTGTAACCCATATCGCAAAAGATGCTTTCGCTGATTGTGCACACATCGGTCGCGTGATATTCTCGCACGGAGAAGGCAACCTCACTCTTGGCAACCGTTGTTTTGCCAATATCCCTTTCACAAGCCTTGAAATTGACCGCGATTTTCTGATAGCCGAGGAAGAAGAAATCACCTTACACCCGTTTTTTGCAGATGAGGAGACTGCCAAAACCGAAGCTAAGGTGACATTTGGCGAAAACATGAAAGAAATTTGCAGTCATGCGCTTTCAGCTCCAGGAGCCGGACGCTTCACCGACATTCGGTTAGGCCGAGAAATCACGGAAATCAAACAGAACGCTCTCTATGGGACTGGAATTGAAGAAATCACTCTCTACGATGCTATCGAGAGTATCGGCTCCAATGCTTTCGGCAATTGTGACAATCTGAAAGAAGTGAAGTTGTATTCAGAAGCCCTTAAAAACGTCAGCATTCAGAATGGCTTCGGGCTTGAGACGCTTCAGAAAGCCACTCTGACAGTTCCGGCAGGCACCCTCGCCTTATTCGCCAAGGAGTCCGGGTGGAATGGATTCCACTGCATAGCGGAATCCGACGCTCTTTTTACAGTAGACGGGCTGTTGTGCAGACTTGACGACCGCAAGGGTAAGGATGGACAGGTAATAGTCGACGGGCTGCTTTTCCCGTATGAAACAGGCGAGACACTTATTATTCCCGGATTGATTACCTACAAGGGCGAGATTCATCCAATCCGTCATATATGGAATGATGCTTTTGCTGGCAATGAACGGATTAAAAGAATCGTGATTCAGCCCGGCGAGAAATACATTTATCTTGGAGACCGTTGCTTCGGCAATGTGCCGTTTACAAGTTTCGAACTCGACCGCAACTTTACCTGGCAACGTGGCCAGGAATACCAGTCGCCATTCAGATATGAGGGGAACGCCCCCCTGGCCACATTGATTCTCGGTGATAATATGACCGAGGTGGGCATGAATGGTTTCGAATATGCAGGAAGCCGTTTCAACAAGGTCAGGATGTCGGAGAACATTACAAGCATCGGTTATGATGCTTTTGGGAACTTCACGAATATTACGGAGCTTAAATTGCCTTCCCGGCTTGAGAAAATAGGCAAAATGGCTTTTCAAAAATGCGTGAAGCTCAAATCCTTGGTTATTCCCGAATCGGTAAAATCAATCGGAGAGTACGCATTTGCATCATGTATTGCGTTGGAGACGCTTGAATTTGAAGGCACCGATGAAAATATCAGAATAGATGATTATGCCTTCGACTGGTGTTTTAACCTTAAGGAAATTGAAGTGCATTGGGAACAACCTGCCGCTCTGCAGCCCCACACGTTCGGCCGCCCAGCTGCTGACACTCCGGCTGCCTTAAGCGTGCCAGCGGGAAGCGTCCGGGCTTACAGCCGTGCCGATGTATGGAATAATTTTTCGTTTATCAGTGACGGCACTGAGTCATGGCCACATGCCGTGACTGTCAGCATACCAGACCACGCCGCGTTCACGGTCTACGGGCAAGTCGCTCCGCTGAACGTGAATATCAAAGCTGACGATGAATGGTTCATCCATTCGGTTACACATAATGATACCGATGTAAAGCAGCAGCTTGACGCCGAAGGCAACTATACCATTGACGGTGGACCTGACACCACAATGCACAACCTGAATGTCGTGTTTGAGAAGGATAACGTCACAACGGGTACCGGCGACATGGACAGCGAGGGAAATAATGTGCACGTCACCGTCACAAACGGCATAATCCACATCAACGAAATACAGAACGATATTCCAGCTGAACTGTATGATCTGGACGGAACTAAGATATATGTCGGTTACAAACGTGACATCCGCGTAGACAGACATGGGACATTTATCCTTTGTATAGGGCGCAACACATTTAAATTGAATATATGATTTGTTTCATCAGATAACTTATAGCGAAGACAACTTATAGGACAGAAAAGAATATTTTTATTGCGATTGCTTTCCGTTTGTTGGATTTATTTGTTAATTTTGTAGTTGGAAAAGTGCTGAATTTTATGACGTGCGATATGACGTAAAGAGAATCAGACACGTTGACAGAATCAGACACGTTGACAGAATCAGCCACGCTGATATAATCAAACACACAATATAACTCAAAAATCATGATTTCAAACAAACTGCAAGACGCAATCAACGGACAGATCGTAGCCGAGATGTGGTCGGCCAACCTGTACCTGTCCATGTCGTTCTATTTCGACCGCGAGGGTTATACCGGCTTCGCCAGCTGGATGAAGGCTCAAAGCAAAGAGGAGATGGAACACGCCTATGAGATGGCTGACTTCCTGCACAAGCGCGGCGGCAACGCCCACATCGGCGACATCACGTCCGTTCCTCAGAACTGGGAATCGCCCCTGCAGGCATTCGAGGAGGTATACGCTCACGAGTGCAAGGTATCCGCCATGATCAACGCCCTCCTGGATCTGGCCGAGGAGGAGAAGGATCGCGCAGCCCAGGACTTTATGTGGGGCTTCGTGAAGGAACAGGTCGAGGAGGAAGCTACTGCCAGCGGCATCGTAGACCGCATCCGTCGCATGGGTGGCACCGACATCTTCGGTCTCGACCAGGAATACGGCAAGCGCAAGTAATCATACCGTCAACAACAAGTAATCATACCGCTAACAAATAGAAAAGGTCGCGGACTTCCGCGGCCTTTTTAATTGCGCTTTCAGTTCTCTACTTATTCTTCTACTTTCAGTTCCTTACTTGTTCTTCTATCGGTATCGGTCGCGACGTCATCATGTCGTATGTGTTGATGGCGGCTATCACCGCAGTGCACCCGATCACGCCCCAGGCTATTACGGCAAACCAGTCGGCCACTACACTCATAACCGATTCCTGCGGCAACGTCACCTGCCAGCCGGCAACCAAGTCGCTCAGATACGGCAACGTCAGCGAGAACAGGAATCCAACCACAAAGCCCACTATGGCGGCTACTGCCACCGCCCTCCGGTTGCGGGCCCGCATTTCCTCCATACGACGCTTCACTATCTCCACCGATTCCATGTTCCGTTCCAGCCGGTTCATAAACAGGCTGTCTGACGACAGTTCCGGCTGAAAATCAGCAAACAGTGCCTTCAACTTATCATCTTCCATAGTCTCTCAGTTTTTTGACAATAACCCGCGCAGATGATTCCGGCCACGCGACAGATGCTGCTTCACCGCATCCTGCGACACTTCCTGAATATCCGCTATTTCCTTGACCGAATACCCCTCCATATAGAACAACAGCACCGAAGTCCTCTCCTTGGCAGGCAAGCGGTTCAGAGCCTCGTACAGATCCTGATAGGCAAATCCCGTGTCAGCGCCTTCGGGTGCCGACAGTTCACGGACGTCGTCATAATCCACCGTCAGCCGACGGTCGCGCTTGTGGTTCAGAAAGGTGTTGTAACCGATGCGATATATCCAGGCGTTGAACTTGTCGGCATTCTTAAATGAGTCGCAAGCCATATAAGCCTTGATATACGCTTCCTGAGCCACGTCGTCGGCCAGAGCCGAATCGCCGCAACACAGAGCCACCAGAAAGCGCCTGAACGCCTTCTGAGTGGCTTCCACATGAGAAATGAACTGCTCGCGCGTCAATCCTTTACCTGCTTACGGGTCACGAAATAGACCACCAGATAACTCAGACCGATGGCGAGCGACGCCCCTCCGAATACCAATGGAACCATAACCGGATCGGAAGCGAATTCAGTTCCCATGCAGGCGGACACTATCCCCACGATACACAACCCCAGGCCGACGAACGTGAACATACAGCCGCGCAGCAGACGGAGGTTCAGTATCTCGCGGTCTGTTTTGGGCTTACGCTGTTGCTGCAGCGCCTCGGCCAGTTTGTCGGCATCAGGACCGCAGTTGGCCTCGATGGCCTTCATCAGGATTTCGGCGCGCTTGTTCTCAGCGTTGATCTGCGACCAGTAATAGATGCCCACAATCGCCACCGGCAGCACCACACACACAAAGATAGGAACTAATATATCCACCATAATGTCTATAATTTAATTGTTTAACGTCATTTTTACGACCGTTCTTATCAGCGGTCTCACATTATAGACACAACGCACTTCCAAAAGGTGACATCCTATCATTAATTTTTGACAGGAGAACAGGAGAAACAATAGAAAAGTCAAATAATTTTTGACAGGAGAACAGGAGAAACAGGAGGTTATACGGTCTTTATTCACCGACCATCTACATAATGATTGGAGAACAGTAGTCATAAATCTCCTGTTTCTCCTGTTCTCCTGTCTAAAAACACCTCCTGTCTAAAATAAATCTACTGTCAAAAAAAGAGGGCCCGACCGCTGCGGATCGGGACCTTGACTGTTTCTGTATGATGCAGGTTATTATTCTTCGGTCTGCGTCTCGGCGTATTCCTTCAGCAGCTTCTCCTGTACGTCGCCCGGAACGAGCTCGTAGCTGGCGAAGTTCATCGAGAACGAGCTGCGGCCGCCGGTGATGGAGCTGAGCGATGTGGAATAGCTGGCCATCTCCTTCAAGGGCACCTTGGCGTTCAGTTTCTCGATGCCGTTCTCAGAAGCCATACCCATGATGATGGCGCGGCGTCCCTGCAGGTCGCTCATCACGTCGCCCATGGTGTCGCCGGGGGTCAGAACCTCCACGTCGTAAACGGGCTCCAGAATCTTCGGGTTGGCCTGCTTGAAGGCCTGGCTAAATGCGTTACGGCCTGCCAGGCGGAACGAGATTTCGTTCGAGTCTACCGGGTGCATCTTGCCGTCATAGATCATGACGCGGACGTCGCGTGCGTACGAGCCGGTCAGCGGACCCTGCTCCATGCGGTCCATCAGACCCTTCACGATAGCCGGGATGAAGCGTGCGTCGATGGCGCCGCCCACGATGCAGTTGTACACTACCAGTTTGCCGCCCCAGTCCAACGGAATCTCCTGCTTGTCGCGGACACTCATCTTGTATTCTTGGTTGCCGAACTTGTAGGTGTCAGGCTCGGGCATACCCTCGGTGTAAGGCTCGATGATCAGGTGCACCTCACCGAACTGACCTGAACCGCCGGACTGTTTCTTATGACGATAGTCGGCACGAGCGGCCTTGGTGATGGTCTCGCGATAAGGAATCTTCGGCTCCTGGAACTCAACGGGAAGTTTCTCGTTGTTCTCTATACGCCACTTCAGCGTGCGCAGGTGGAACTCGCCCTGACCCTTGACTAAGGTCTGCTTCAGCTCCTTGCTCTGCTCCACTATCCATGTGGGATCCTCCTCGTGCATACGGGTCAGGATGGCCATCATCTTCTCGGAGTCGGACTCCGTGACGGGCTTGATGGCGCGGATATACTTGGGCGCGGGATATTTGATGAAGTCGAACTGCCAGTCGCAACCCTTCTCGTCCAGAGTGTTTCCGGTGCGCACGTCCTTCAGCTTCACGGCGGCGCCGATGTCGCCGGCCTCCAGCGCGTCAATGGGAGTACGCAGCTGGCCGCATACGGTGAATATCTGGGCCATACGCTCCTTGCCGCCGCGTGTCACGTTCTCCAGGTCGGCACCGGCCTTGAGCGTGCCGCTCATCACCTTGAAGTAGCTGACCTCGCCGATGTGCGGCTCCACGCTGGTCTTGAAGAAGAACACCGATACGGGACCGTCGGCCTTAGGCTCGACGGGTTCGCCTACCGTGTTCTCGGGTGCCGGCATCTCGCTTACGAAGGGACAGACGTTGCCTAAGAACTCCATGATGCGGCGTACACCCATATCCTTGGCGGCGCTCAGCACCACAACGGGGAAGATGGAACGGTTCACCAGACCCTTGCGGATACCTTCGCGCAGGTCGTCCTCCGACAGAGGCTGGTCGTCGAAGAATTTCTCCATCAGCGTCTCGTCGTTCTCGGCCGCGGCCTCCTTCAGGGCGTTGTGCAGCTCCAGGGCCTTGTCCATTTCCTCGGCGGGAATCTCGGAGATAGTGGGCACGCCGCCGTCGGGTCCCCATTCATATTTCTTCATCAGCAGCACGTCGATCATGCTGTGGAAGTTCGGGCCGCTCTCCAGGGGATACTGGATAGGAACCACGTGCGAGCCGAATGTCTCGCGCAGCTGTTCCATCACGTTGTCGTAGTCGGCTTTCTCGCCGTCCATCTGGTTAAGGGCGAACACCACCGGCTTCTTCAGCGCGGCCGTGGTGCGGAATATGTTCTGCGTTCCTACCTCGACGCCATAGTCGGAATCGATCAGTATCAGACCCAGGTCGCTTACTCCGAGTGCCGTATAGGCGTTACCCACGAAGTCCTCCGAGCCGGGGCAATCTATGAAATTTAACTTCTTGCCGTTGAATTCTGCGTTGAACACCGTCGAGAATACCGAGTAGCCATACTCCTTCTCTACCGGGAAATAGTCCGACATTGTGTTTCCAGCCTCAATGGTACCACGGCGTTTTGTCACTCCACACTCGTAGACCATTGATTCCGCGAGTGTGGTCTTCCCAGAGCCCTTGGATCCCAACAGGGCTATGTTCTTGATTTCGTTTGTCTTGTAAATCTTCATAGATATAGAGATTTTTATTGGTTATCGCTATGTCGTGCGTTCTGGAGGTCCCCACACGCCCTCCGCGCACTTTGGTTTGCCCAAAATTAACAAAAATCTACATACATTAGTCACTCCGGCACTATGTTGTAAAACATATTTTTCATTTTTGCATCATTTTTCCATAAAATTATCAGACATGAGAACAGCAGAGATTATTTTTGACAGGAGAACAGTAGAAACAGGAGAATATATTTTTTGACAGGAGAACAGTAGAACAGTAGAGATTATTTTTGACAGGGAAACAAGTGATATTTTTTAGACAGGAGAACAGTAGAAACAGGAGATTAAAATTGGGAATAAGTTCTGATTCTTTTATCCAACATTCAATTATAACTCCTGTTTCTACTGTTCTCCTGTCTAATATATTCCCGATTTTAATCTCCTATTCCTCCTGTTCTCCTGTCTAATATATTCCCAATTTTAATCTCCTATTCCTCCTGTTCTCCTGTCTAAAAAATATTTCTACTGTTCCTCCTGTTCTCCTGTCTAAAATATATTTCTGCTGTCACTAAAACCCTTTATTATTATCTCATGTCTGAAATATTTCTTAATTTTGCCTTTATGTCCGAATGTATGAAAAATAAAGAGTGTCTTACTGTCAGACCGGGACACAGAGCGGGGATTTACGTGCACATACCGTACTGTGCGCGGCGGTGTCTGTACTGTGATTTCTATACCGAAGGGGTGATCCGCGCGGACTGGCCGGCATACGTCTCGGCGCTGCTGGCGGAATTGCGTCAGCGTCTCGACGGTCCGGAAGGCGACACACTGCGCGACGCCGACCGATATACCTTATATATAGGGGGCGGCACTCCTTCGCTGATTCCTCTACCTGAATTCCGGCGTCTCGCCGACGGCATACTCGGCATGACGGAACGCAAGCCGTCGGAATTCACCATCGAGGTGAACCCCGACGACGTGTCTCGGGAGAAGGCCGAGGCATGGAGGGCTGCCGGGATCGACCGCGTCAGCATGGGAGTGCAGTCATTGATAGATTCGGAACTGAAGTTTATAGGGCGACGGCATGACGCCGCCACTGCGATACAGGCGTACGGTATGCTCCGACCGCTGTTCGACAATATCAGCCTCGACCTGATGTTCGGGCTTCCCGGACAGACTATGGATTCATTACGGCAAACACTCGATGGATTGATGCGGATGCGTCCCGAGCATATCTCTGCCTATTCCTTGATGTACGAGGAGCGCACGGCATTGACGCGCCTTCGCGATTCAGGCAAGATACAGGAGGCCGACGAAACGTTGAGCGTCGATATGTTCCGCGCCATCTGCGACACATTAGAGCAGAATGGCTACATACATTACGAAATCAGCAACTGGGCAATGCCCGGTAGTGAATCTCAACACAACTCGGCCTACTGGCAGGGTGTCCCCTACCTTGGACTCGGCGCCGGCGCCCACAGCTACGACGGGCGCCGCACCCGCCGCAGCAACCTCCCCGACGCCCCCCTTTACATCTCCTCCCTCTCCGACCTTTCCCATTCCTCCCAATCCTCCCATTCTTCCCACTCCTCCCACTACACCACCGAAGACCTCGACTCCGAGGCACTTCGTGAGGAGATGATCATGACGCGACTGCGCACACGCCATGGTCTCGACCTTGCTGAATATGCTGAAAGATTCGGTCAGTCAGCTCTCGACTCGTTGATGCGACGCGCCGCGCCCATCATAGCCCGCGGACTGCTCAGCGATGACCACGGTCACCTCTCCCTGACACGCGACGGCGTCATGCTTTCCGACGACATCATCTCCGACCTGTTTTAGAAGCTGACCTGCAGCATGGCCTGGAGGCGGTTGTCGTGAGCCTGCTTTCCGTCGAAATTGACGCGGCGGCCGTAGTCGTACTCCACGCCTACCTGCACGATGGAGTTGATATTATAGAACATGTTGGCGGCAACATATTGGGCATACTTGTAGGTCGAACCCCATGTCGAGTCCGCATCCTCGAACCGGTCGACATACGCACGGACATGGCTGTAGGTAGCCGTGGCGAACAGTTTCGGTGTGAACTGATACTGCAGCGAGGCATACCCTCCCCACGCCTCCGTAAGTCCGAGACGCGATGTGTCCGAACCTGTCGGCATCAGATCCATTCCCTCGCCGTTCAGATCCTGGATATAGCTTGCTATTCCCCGGCCATACATGGCCATATACGAGGCCGAGAGTCCACCGGCAATCGGAGTGGTGCCGCTCACCTTCACGCCCCAGCCCACCTTGTCTATATTCCGGTTCGACTCCATGTTGCGGTAATACAGGTTACGTATCATGCCCGACAGACGCACCCAGCCTTTGCCTCCGGCCCAGTAACGCTGGATATAGAAGGGTATGTCCGGCACGCGCTGCGTCACCGTCTCGGTTCGTGCGGCGTTGGTGAATGAATATTCCGGCATATCTATTCCCACTCCGGCCTGCCACATGCCGTCGCGTCCGAACCGCGGCTCGTAAGCTATCATGCCGTGAGGTATGAACGGTATGGCATTAGGTCCCTCAAAGTCGATGGTAGCAGGAGCGGCCGCCACATCCCCGAAAATGGTATAGGAATACCCGGCGGTAATGTTACGGTATTTCAGATATGCGAGATGAAGCTTAGGGGCATAGTTCTTGCCTAAGAAATTTAGCGAGACGTATGCGCCAAGCTGGTTTTCGCCGCCGGGCAACGCCACGACGTTCATGTAGACGTTGCTCTGGGCAGCCGAGAACCGGAACTGTGCCTTACTGCCGGGACGCGTGTCCATCGGTATGGCCGAGGTGACGAAATAGTTCGCGTCGGGCAAGGGATTGCCTATGTCGTACACTCCTATGGCCTTTACATTGGCCCCGATACCGATGTAGAAACGCCCTTCCTTGCCTAAAACAGCAAATCGGGGCACATCCTTGAGATTGACCACATGCGGGGCATTCTCATGGAGCGTGACGTATGCCACGTCGGTCGTGTCGTTGTAACGCACCACACGCACCAGTCCGGAGTCGCGCGACACGCTGTCCGCAACGGTCTGCGCGCCGGCCGTCAGGGCCAGCGACGAAAGACACACTGCAATGATGTGTTTCATAACATTATAATGAAATTAGCGCGTTTTATTTTCCGGGGAGTACGGTGGCACCTTGTCGGCCTTGGGGGCCTGTGCCAATGTGTCGCCCACATATTGCGAATGGTCGCCCGTGTCAAAATGTATGGCGTTCATCTGCAACGGGGTCAGATCCTCGGCATCCTTAAACTGTATTTCAGGTATTGTTTTCATGACTTACCTATGCGTGCGTTAATAAACTCAGACACTCTGTTCAGGCCGAGTACCGCGGCGACGTATGCGGCCAGCAATGCGAACAGCGGCAACGTCAGCGGGAAGATGTCGTGCCACCAGCCTCCGAACAGATAGCAGAAGAACTGCAGCCACAGCAGGCCCTGAGTGATGACGCACATGGTGCACCACGTATGGATGCGGAATCTCTGATACCAGATGCTCCAGAACGTAAAGGGGAGGCAGCAGCCGTTGGCCAGGGCCAGCCAGTGCATCATGTCCGGGAAACAGAGCATCGTCAACAGCGATACGGTGAAATACCCCACTCCTACCTCAGCCCATCCGAACAGGCCGAAAAATTTGGAGGCTTTCTGCTCCAGCACGGTGTCGCAGCCATGCTTCTGCAGCACTCCGCATATACGGTCGGCGGTCTTGACGTTAACCTTCAGTGATTTAAGCAACAGCTGGAAGGTGATGTACAGGCCGAACAAATCGATGCAGAGCAGGAATATCGCCGACAGGTCGTGCCACAACCCGCTGTGCCAGAATCCGAACGCCACGAGCGCCACACAGCAGAATCCCAAGATCCATGCCTTGGCGGTCTCGGCCAGCTCGAACAGGTGGTGCTGTCTGTAACAGGGTTCCTCCGACTTGCCGTCGGGATAAGCCAGCAGTGCGACGCCGCTCCATCGCTGGGCGAACAGCGACAGCTCGCGTCGCTTCTTCTCGTGATAATAAATATAATCCACGGTCTGCGAGCCGTCTGACGCGGTCTCTATTCCCGTGACTATGACAAAGCCCGTACCCTCCTGTGCCAGAAACGGCACGGTGATACGGGACAGGTCGGTCTTGTCGGTCACCTTCACTCCACGGGTCCTGATGCCGTAGGAATCAAGCAGGCGCGAGAAACCGAACAGCGACTTGAACGGCATGTTCCTGAACGCCTTGTCCGATTCCGCACCGGTATGCTTCACTCCGAGCGCGCTCAGAAAATCACTGAAGACGGTGACCCCGGTTTTCATAACGCTTGTTTTTATAAGGCTTGCTGCACGTGCTGGGCCAATACGGCACCCTCCATCTCGCCGCTGCCACGCCACGTTTCCTGACCGTCCTTATAAACGATGAACGTGGGTATGGACTGCACGTCGAGTTCGGATGCCAGTTCCTGATTCTCGTCTATGTCGAACTGATATACCGGCACCTGCCCGGTATAAAGTTCCTTCACGTCGGCCACGACGGGCATCATGCGCTGGCAGTGAGGACACCAGCTGGCATAAAACTCCACCAATACCACACCCTTCTCGTCCTTCAACTGATCATACTTCGATTTATCCATAACATTCGTAGTTTTAGCTTTTCGTAATACCTGCGCTTATTCCATAAGACGCTTACCTACGAATATAACGCCGGGCGGACCTGATGGTTCGCCCGGCGTAACTATGACCAATGTTCAATTTTGAATTTGAAATGAATCCTTATTCCAAACTATTATCTTGAACTTTCTAAACTTTTTTAACTCTTTAAACTGTTTATCAGATCCAGCGCATATAAGCGAAGTCCTGACGGTGAGGCAGCTCCTTGTTCTTGGGATAGATGCGGAGTGCGTAACGGAACACGCCGGCCTCGCGCATCTTGCTCTTGAGCTCGTAGGTGTATACGTCGCCGTCGCGCTTCACAACCTTCAGATCCTCACGCTCGGCGTACTTCTCCTCGCCGTCGTGCTCGCGGTAAACCACCAGCTCAACGCCCAGCGAGTCGCCCAGGCCCTTGGTGTCGATCACGGCCTTTGCGGTGAAGGGGTCGCCGGTACGGCCTGCGGCTGCGTCGTTGACGGTGTGGATCTCGCTGCTGATCACCTGGATGCTGTCCCACTTGGAGGCAACCTCCTCTTTCCATGCCACAATCTCCTTGGCCTTCTCGGCGTCGTTCTTGCTCAGCTTGGCAAAACGCTTGGCCTCCGGCTCGTAGAAGCGGCTGATATAGTCGTCCAGCTGACGCTTCATGGTGAAGTGAGGCGCGATGTGGGCGATGCTGCGCTTGATGTACTGTATCCATTCGGGGCTGTAGCCCTTGGAGTTCTTGGCGAAGTACAGAGGAATGATCTCGTTCTCCAGCATCGAGTAGATGGTGGCGGCGTCGAGCTTGTCCTGCTGGCCCTGGTCGGTAAAGGTGCGCTTGTCGGTGATGGCCCAGCCGGCCTTCTCGTCGAAACGGTAACCCTCGTACCACCATCCGTCGAGCACGGAGAAGTTGAGCACGCCGTTCATCTCGGCCTTCTCGCCCGATGTGCCGGATGCCTCCAGCGGACGTGTCGGGGTGTTCAGCCAGATGTCTACGCCCGTAACCAGACGCTTGGCCACGATCATGTTGTAGTCCTCCAGGAAGATGATCTTGCCGCGGAACTGAGGCATACGGCTGATCTCGATGATGCGCTTGATCAGGCCCTGGCCGGCGCCGTCGGCGGGGTGTGCCTTACCGGAGAATACGAACTGCACGGGATATGCGGGATTGTTTACGATGCGCTCCAGACGTTCCAGGTCGGTGAACAGGAGGTGTGCACGCTTGTAGGTGGCGAAACGGCGTGCGAAACCGATGATCAGCGCGTTGGGGTTGATCTTCTCCACCACACGCATCACCTCCGTGGGGTCGCCCTGGTTCTTCAGCCACTTCTCCTTGAAGTCACGACGCACGAAGTTGATGAACTTGTTCTTCATGGTCATGCGCAGGTTCCAGATGTCCTCGTCGGGCACGCTGAAGATGTCGTCCCACATCTCGGGGTTGCTCTGGTCGTTGAACAGGTCGGCGTTGAGGTGCTCGCCGTAGAATGCCTTCCACTCGGAAGCGGCCCATGTGGGCATGTGCACGCCGTTGGTCACGTAGCCTACGTGGCTCTCCTCGGGGCTGTAGCCCTTCCAGATGCCGGCGAACATCTTCTTCGATACCTCGCCGTGCAGCCAGCTTACGCCGTTGGCCTCCTGACAGGTGTTCAGGGCGAACACCGACATCGAGAAGCGGTCGTTGGTGTCGGGATTCTCGCGGCCCATGTTGATCAGGTCGGCCCAGCTGATGCCTAACTTGGCGGGATATTCACCCAAGTATTTGCCTAACAGCGACTCGTCGAAGTAGTCGTGACCCGCGGGCACGGGGGTGTGGACGGTATAGAGCGACGATGCGCGCACCAGCTCCAGAGCCACGTTGAACGACAGTCCGTCGCGCTGCACGTAGTTCACCAGACGCTGCAGGTTGAGCAGGGCGGCGTGACCCTCGTTGCAGTGATACAGCTGTGTGTGGATGCCGAGCTTGTCGAGCATTATTATACCGCCGATACCAAGCAGATACTCCTGCTTGATGCGGTTCTCCCAGTCGCCGCCATACAGCTTGTGGGTGATGGGACGGTCCCACTCGGAGTTCTTGTCCAGGTCGGTGTCGAGCAGGTAGAGCTTCATGCGCCCCACGTTCACACGCCATACGTGGCAGTAGATGATGCGACCGGGGAAGGGAACCTCCAGAATCATGGGCTGGCCGTTCTCGTCCAGTACCGGGTCGATGGGAAGCTGGTCGAAGTTCTGGCTCTCGTAGTTGGCTATCTGCTGGCCGTCCATGGCCAGGCTCTGCGAGAAGTAGCCGTACTTATAGAGGAAACCTACGGCGGTCATGTCCACGCGCGAGTCCGATGCCTGCTTGATGTAGTCGCCGGCCAGTACGCCCAAGCCTCCGGAGTATATCTTCAGGCAGTTGCACAGTCCGTACTCCATCGAGAAATAGCTTACCGACGGAATCTTCTTGTCGATAGGCTGGCTCATATAGTCGTTGAACTCGCGGTAGGTATCGTCGATACGCTCACGCAGAGCCTTGTCGTTCAGTATCTCGTTGTAACGCTCATAGCTGAGCTGCTGCAGCAGCATTACGGGGTTCTCGCCCACCGCGCGCCACAGGTCGTGGTCCAGGTCGCGGAACAGGCTCTTACCCTTGCTGTTCCATACCCACCACAGGTTTTTCGACATCACCTCCAGGGGCTTCAGCTCTGCAGGGATCTCCGCACTGACTGTCATCATGCGCCAGTTGGGAGTGTTCGTGTTGCTTACTTTGAGTTTCATATTGGTTTTTGAGTGTTGTTATCTAATTTATTATTAACGCCATTATCATTAACGCATTATTATTAACGCATCATCGGCGCATATTGCGCGACAACGCTATCTCGAATGCCTTGTCGTAGTTGAGGATGAAGAATTTCCAGTCGGCCTTGGCTGCGGTGAGGAACGCTAAGTTGCGTGCCTTTAGCCTGAGGCTGACATCCTCGGTGATGTATTCCAGCGCGGCCATCCGTATCAGCGCGGCTGCCTGGGCGTAGTTGGAATCCGTGCGGTCCACCACGTAGACGCCGCTCTTCATCAGCCCGTTCTGGAAATTGTCGAGCACCCACTGTCCGAAACCGGCCTTGTCGTCGGTGATGGTGGGCACTCCGAACGCCACGCTTTCGAGCGGCGTGTAGCCCCACGGCTCGTAGTAGCTGGGGAACATGGTCAGGTCGAGCGCCGGCAACAGGTCGTAGTAAGTGATGTCCACCACACCGTCATGTCCGTCCAGATAGCTTGGCACGTATATGACGCGCAGCTTCTTCAGCTTGCCTTCGCCCTGCAGCTGCTCGATGCGGCGGCACACCTCGTCCTCGCCCTCGTTGTTGAGGCGGTGCGTCAGATAGTCGGGCTGAGTCTTGACCGCTCCGTCGAAGTACAGGTTGGTCACCACGTCGCCCGAAGGCTCCTTGACCCATCCGGGCACCAGCACGAATGCCAGAGCCTCCTGGTCGGCGGGAAGTTCCTGCTCCAGACCGGCAAGTACATCGAGGTACATGTCCAGACCCTTGTTACGGTACTCGTGGCGTCCCGATGTCGCTATAATAAAGGTGTCGGGACCATACTGATGTCCTGTTACGGCCTTGGCCACGGTCAGCAGTTTGTCGCGGCCGTCCTTGCGCAGGCGGTTGTACTTCACGGTCTTGGGCACGAAGTCCGGCTCGAAGCCGTTGGGCGTCACCACCTGGGGACGGATCTGCAGCAGCTGTTCGCATTCGCGGGCGGTCACTTCGCTCACGGTGGTAAAGCAGTCGGCATTGTGGGCGGCGGCCTTCTCCAGGCTGTGCTTGGACTGCATGTTGAGCTCCACGGCCATCTGGTCGCCGTTGTACTGATGGAAATAGTCGTACAGTGGCTTGCCGTTGCCGCAGATGCTCCGGCCTATGCTTGTGGCGTGGGTGGTGAAGATGGTGCTGATGCGGGGTTCGCGGTTCTTGAGATAGAGCAGCCCCATGCCTGTGGTCCATTCGTCGAAGTGTGCTACGACGCGCGAGGGATTGGCCTTCAGGTGCTGGGTCAGCGCCTGGATTACGATGGCCGAAGCCACGGCAAACGCACAGCTTTCCTCATAATCGCCGTACGAGTGCAGCGAGTCGACGCCATAGTCGCGCCACATCTCGCCGTATATCTCGCTGAGATGGCGGGCGGTGTCGCCCCGGTTAACCAACACTACCTGCGGCGCGCCGGGGATGTCCCAGCGGCCCACACGGATGCTGATGCCCCAAGGCAACTGCAGCTTCTGCTGCGCCTGCTTCAGCAGCGTCTTGCGCTCCTTGAAATAAGGAGAAGGATTATCTTCGTTCCACAGATCCGGACCGATGAAGATCAGTTTGTCGCCAAACTGCTCGCCGAGTGTCCGTGCTTTCGTCGACAGCACCGCGTAGATGCCTCCGACCTTGTTACATACCTCCCAGCTGGTCTCAAACAGCAGGTCTATCTGATTTGCCACGCTCGGCGTGGCGCCTTCCGATAAATCTTTCGCAATGCTCTTGCGAGGTTCCATGTTTCTATTGTCTATTTTTGGCGCCTCACGGCCCTCCGGCTATGCGGCGCGTTTCTTTTTAGTAATTGTACGTCTATTATCTTGACGATTATTTTGACGCTTAGACTCTGTTCCTTAAAAAATATTTACGCCAGGGTCGCAGATGTGCCTCAGCTTTGGTCTTGCAGACTCAGGAGCATAGCGGGCTATGTGACTGAGTCAAAAGGCCAAAGATGAGGTGCAGCTGCGAGTCAGGGCCTATAATATTATCAATTCTCTATTATTTTGAACCTTGACCGGTGTCTTTTCGGTTAATTTTGTCGCTTTCTTCGGTCACAGCCGCGAGGCTGCTCCCTCATCAATCGGCAAAATTACCTCGAAAATCCACCGCCCTGGCGCTAATATTTTTTAAGGAACAGAGTCTTAAAAATATCCGGGTGCAAATTTAGTAAAAAATTTCCACTCTGCACCTTTTTTAACGTAAAAACGCAAGATTTGGATTAATATTTTTCACCCATTGTGCATTATCATGCCCTTTGGTGTAATATTTTACACTTTCTTAACACTACAAAAGGGACAGACGGCGCGTCTGTCCCTTTCAATGTGTATTTTTTTATCTTTTTGGTCTAAATTACCTTGTCACTTGTCACTATGACTTCTGACCTCTGATTTAGAAAGGCAGGTCGTCCGACTGGTTGTCGGCCGGAGCCTCGAACGGAGTCTGGGCCGGAGCCGCACCGAAGCCTGCGGGCTGTGCGGGAGCGCCATACTCGGGTGCCGGTGCGGGTGCGCCGTAACCGGGTGCGGGAGCCGCCATACCCTGGCCGTTCTCAACGGGACGCGCCGAGAACACGCTTACGTCCGTGTACCAGCGGCCGTTGAACTCACGGCTCTCTATGTCGCACGAGAGCACATAGCTCTTGCCGTTCTCGAATTTCAGCTGATCCGCCTTGTCTCCAAATATATGAAACTTAACCTTGCGGGGATATGTTCCCGGGGTTTCGCATACATACTCGTCTTTCTGCCACGGCCGTCCTGCTTTCGATGTACCTGTCTGCCGTCCCAGGTACTGCACTATCATTCCTTCAAATTCCATAATATAATATTGTGGGTTCCGGGATGTGTTATATGACCCGGAACCTCCCACAAAGTTAATTATTTTTTCCCTTACTCACAAAATTTAGACGTAAATTCCCTTTTAAATTTTCGGGGCTGCCATCCTTTGTCACTCTGACTTCTGACCTCTGACTTATTTAGAGGTATGGATTGAACTTGGCCTCGTCGCCAATGGTGGTGGCGGGACCGTGACCGGGATACACCACGGTGTCGGGGGGCAAGGTCAGCAGTTTGTCCTTCACGGCATTGACCAGCGTGTCATGGTCGCCTCCGGGCAGGTCGGTGCGCCCTATGCTGCGGTAAAACAGCGCGTCACCCGAGATCACGTAGCCACCCTCTTTGTCATAGAGTGCGATGCTGCCGGGCGAATGGCCGGGAACATGAAGCACATGCAGCTCCCCCTCGCCTATCTTCACCACGTCGCCGTCCTCCAGATAGCTTGTCATGGAAACGGCATCCACCTTCTCGCGCATACCGAACTGCCATGCCTGCTCCTGCAGACGCTCGCCAAGCACAGTGTCGGCCTTATGACCCAGCACCGGCACCTGGAACAGGTCCTTGGCATACTTGTCGCCGATGGCATGGTCCACATGCAGGTGCGTATTGATGATGTGCGTCACCTCAAGATTGTTCTTTTTCACGAAGTTGGCTAATGCGGCCTCCTCCTCGGCATTGATCATGCCGGGGTCGATAACTGCGCATTTGCGTGTGGCGGTGTCAACCGTCACGTATGTATTGATTTCAAACAGCGAAAAGGTAAATTTAACCAGTTTCATAACATCCTGTATCTGTGTTATATACTAACCTGCAGCGGCCGGCGGTCACATCACCGGTGTGTACAGCAGTTTCTTGGTTTCGAAGAAGGGTTCCTTGAAGTATCCCGACAGGTCTACCTGTTCCGACACCTGCGCCAACGGGCCGAGTTCGGCCTGCACGTCGCCCCCCTTCAGCGTTATCAATCCGTTAGGCACTCCGTTGCGCTGGTCGCGCGATATGTTCTTACGGCATATCTTCAGCAGGTCGCGCTGCGGCATCACCGCGCGGCTCACCACGAAGTCGAACTTCTCCTTCACCTCGGCCACGTCGCCGTGCTGAAAACGAACGTTCGTCAGACCGCACGCCTCGGCCACGGCCTGTGCCACTTTCAGTTTCTTGCCGGTACGGTCCACTAACAGGAACTGTGTTTCGGGAAACATTACGGCCAAAGGAATGCCCGGAAAACCGCCACCGGTTCCGAAGTCAAGAACAGCCGAGCCGGCCTTAAAGTTGATAAACCGGGCTATGGCCAGCGAGTGCAGTATGTGGCGTTCCTCCAGGTTCTCGATGTCCTTGCGCGAGATCACGTTGATCTTCTCGTTCCACTCTGGATAGAGCTGCAACATGATGCCGAACTGCTCCTGCTGGCGTTCGTTCAGGTCAGGGAAATATTTCTGTATCAATTCCATAAACGGGAGTTACATTTCGGCGGCGCCAAGTATCAGCTCCGACAGTGTGGGATGTCCGAATATCAGGTCCCCGATCTGTTCGCGCGTCTGCCTTAGGGCTATCAGGTCGGCACATTGCTGGGCTAACAGCGCAGCCTCGGCTCCCATGATGTGCGCGCCTATCAGCACACCGTCGGCCTTTCGGAATATCAGCTTCACGATGCCGTCGGTCTCACCCATTGCCAGAGCCTTGCCGTTGCTGCGATACAGGCTCTTGGCCGTCTCGATCTCAATACCCTGCGCCTTGCACTGCTCCTCGGTGAGTCCGGCCATGCCGCATTCGGGGTTGGTGAATACTGCTGAGGGGACCACGTCAAAATTGATGTTATCCGCTTTGCCAAGTATGTGGTTCAGCGCGCGTTTGCCCTGTGCAGTGGCCACATGAGCCAGCATCATCTTGGCGTTCACGTCGCCCACGGCATAGATGTTGGGCACGTTGGTACGGAAATTCTCATCAACCGGTATGCCCCGCTGCGACCATTCCACGCCGGCGGCGTCCAGGTTCAGGCCCTCCACGTTGGCGCCACGACCCACGGCCATCAGCACGTTGGTGCCTCTCACGGTCTGTTCCTTCCCTTTCTGCTCGTATGTTACGGCCACGCGGTAGTCGTAGGTCTCCTCTATCTTGGTCACGGCCGCGCCTGTTACGATGTCAATGCCGCGTTTGGACAGTGTCTGTTTAAGCCTCTTGGCTATGTCGGAATCGAAGGGTGGCAGAATCTGTTTCATGTACTCGATTACGGTTACCTTCGACCCGAATGCGGCAAATACGGAGGCGAACTCCATACCGATCACGCCGCCCCCTATCACAATCAGTTCAGCCGGCACGAATTCCAGAGCCAGAGCCTTGGTGGAATCCAGCACCCACTCCTTATCTGCGCCGGGAATCGGCAGCGAACGGCTGTGGCTTCCCGTGGCGATGATGATGTTGTCGGCGTCATAGTCCTCGCCGTTGACGGTAACGGTGGTATTGTTCTTGAACGTGGCCATTCCGTTCACTACATTCACCTTTGCCTTGGTCAGCAACATCTCGATGCCGTTGCGCAGCTGGTCGACCACAGCGGCCTTGCGCTGCACCACCCTGTTGAAATCCACATCGAATTTCACGTTGTCGGCCGCGAATTCCGCCGATTCCTTAAGTGTGGTGATGACTTCGGCGTCCTTCACCATGCACTTGGTGGGGATACAGCCTTCGTTCAGGCATGTGCCGCCCAGTCTGCCGCCGTTAACCAATGTAACGCTCAGCCCCTGTGCCGCTGCCGACAGAGCCGTCTCATATCCTCCGGGGCCGGCCCCTATTATTATCAAATCGCTATGCATAAGTAATTCCTATCTTTGAAATTATAACAATATGAGATAAGGCTTGAGGGCCTTATCTCATATTATTAACTAAGTTTTAACAAGTTCAATTGTTGGCCTCACACATCTGCTTGTACGAAAGTATCGGCTTCTTGGCGGCCGTCGTCTCGTCGGGATGCGAAATCAATGTGGTGAGCGGAGCGTTCTTGACGCTTTCGGGATCCTCGGCGGCCTCGATTGCCACCTTGCGCATCACGTCGATGAACTCGTCAAGCGTCTCCAGACTCTCGGTCTCGGTCGGCTCTATCATCATCGACTCGTGGAACAGCAGCGGGAAATAGATGGTCGGCGCATGGAAACCATAGTCAAGCAGACGCTTGGCCACGTTCAGCGTGGTAACGCCCGTGCTCTTGTCAGCCAGGCCGTCGAACACGAACTCATGCTTGCAATGTCCCTCGATGGGAAGTTTGTACAGATCCTTCAGGCTTTCCTTGATATAATTGGCGTTCAGCACGGCCATCGGACCCACTTCCTTGATCTTGTCGCGGCCGAGGCTCAGAATGTAGGCATAAGCCTTCATCATGACGCCGAAGTTGCCGAAGAATGTTGACACGCTGCCCAATGACTTGTCGCCGTCGGTCAGCACGCCGAACGTGCCGTCCTCGTTCTTCACCACGCGTGGCATGGGAAGCAGGTCGACCAGGTTCTTGGCCACGCCTACGGGACCCGAACCGGGACCGCCACCGCCGTGAGGCGTCGAGAACGTCTTATGCAGATTGATGTGCATTATGTCGAAGCCCATGTCGCCGGGACGAACCTTACCCAACAGCGGGTTGAAGTTCGCGCCGTCGTAATAGAGCAGTCCGCCGGCCTTGTGCACCAGCTCGGCTATCTCCATAATCTCGGTCTCGAACATACCCAAGGTGTTGGGGTTGGTCATCATGATACCGGCCACGGTGTCGTCCAACAGAGGCTTCAGGTCCTCCACGTCGATGCTGCCGTTGGGCTTGGACTTCACCTCGACCACCTCCAGGCCGGCCACCATTGCCGACGCGGGGTTGGTGCCGTGGGCGGTGTCGGGCACAATCACCTTGGTGCGCTTGTCGTCGCCGCGCAGCTCGTGGTAGCGGCGCATCACCATCAGACCAGTCAGCTCGCCGTGGGCGCCGGCGTAGGGATTGAGCGTAAATTCCTCCAGACCGGCCAGCGACGACAGCGCGCGCTGCAGGTTCCAGTAGAGTTCCAGCGCTCCCTGGGCGGTCTCGGCCGGCTGCAACGGGTGCAGACCGCTGAACTCGCGCATCGATGCCAGCTCCTCGTTGATCTTGGGGTTATACTTCATGGTGCAGCTGCCCAACGGATAGAAACCGGTGTCGACACCGAAATTCTTGTTCGACAGGTTGGTGTAATGTCTCACCACATCCAGCTCGCTGACCTCGGGCAGATCCAGAGGTTCGTCGCGGCGCAGCGACGCCGGGATGGCGCCCAGCCCGTCGGTGGCATACCGGTCGGCCGGCAGTTCGTAGCCCTTGCGGCCGGGCCGCGAAATCTCGAATATAAGTTTGTCGTATTCCTTCATTTCTCAGCCTCCTTTTATGCCTCCAACATTAACTTCACCAATGTATCGATTTCTTCCTTAGTGCGCTTCTCGGTCACGGCGAACTCCAGCACGCCCGGCTCGATTTCCACGCCGCCCATATAGCCGTGGTCAGCTAAATACTTGTTGACGCGCTTCACGTCCAGGTCGGTCTTGACCACGAATTCCTTCAGGAAAGGCTTGTCGTAAACTGCGTGGAACTTACCGGTTGCCAACAGCTGATTGTACAGATAATGCGCGCCGTCACAGCTCAGCCTGTTCACCTCCTTCAGTCCTTCGGGACCCATCAGCGCCACGTAAACGGTGGCGTAAAGTGCCATGAGGCTCTGGTTGGAGCAGATGTTACTTGTGGCCTTCTGACGGCGTATATGCTGTTCGCGCGCCTGCAGCGTCAGCACGTAGCAACGCTTGCCGTCGCGGTCGACGGTAGCGCCTACGACACGGCCCGGCATCTTGCGCAGCATGTCCTTGCGGCAGGCTATGAAGCCTAAGTACGGGCCTCCGAACTGCAGCGGCATACCCAATGTCTGGCCGTCGCCACACGCTATGTCGGCATTCCATTCGCCGGGAGTCTTCAGCACTGCAAGAGCGGATGGATCGCAGTAAACGGCCAAAGCACCCTTGGCGGCATGGATCCTGTCGGCAACGCCGGTCAGGTCCTCGACGATGCCGTAGCGGTTGACGGAGGGCACCATCACTCCGGCCACGTCGCCCTTGGCCAGCTCCGCATCAAGGACGCCGAAATCGGTGATGCCGTCCTTGGCGGGAAGCTCGGTCAGCTCTACGCCGTGGAACTTCATGTATGTGGCAATGACGCGGCGCACCTGCGGCAGCAACGTGGCCGACACAAGCACGCGGTTCTTCTTGCGTGCCGACGCTACCATCATGAACATCGACTCGGCGGCTGCCGTGGCGCCGTCGTACATCGATGCGTTGGCCGACTCCATGCCGGTCAATTCCGAGATCATGGACTGATATTCGAATATATATTGCAGCGTACCCTGCGAAATCTCAGGCTGATAGGGAGTGTAGGCTGTGTAGAACTCGCTGCGCTCCAGCAGGTGGGAAATCACCGAGGGACTGTAGTGGTCGTAGGCTCCGTTGCCGCCAAACACCTTCAATACGTTGTTGGCTGCACCCAACTTCGCGAACCATTCGCGAAGCTCAGGCTCGGACATTCCTTCGGGCAGGTCGTATTCGCCTTGGAACACCACCTGCTGCGGCACGTCGTTGTACAGCTCGTCGACACTGCCTACGCCTATGCGTTCCAGCATCCGGGCCTTGTCCGCGTCTGTGTGCGGGATATATCTGTTGCTCATCGCTTCCTTATTATATAGAATGCGTCGATATTATATCGCTTCCTTATTATAGAATGCGTAGATATTTATATGGAGTGAGCCGTGAATTACTCCTCGCAGATCTTGGCGTAAGCGGCAGCGTCCAGCAGAGCGTCAAGTTCGGAAGGATCGCTCAGCTTCACCTTGATCATCCATGTGCCGAAAGCATCCTTGTTGATCAGTTCGGGAGCATCCTCCAGCTCGCTGTTAACCTCCACAACCTCGCCGCTGACGGGGCTGATCAGGTCGCTGGCAGCCTTTACGCTCTCTACGGCGCCGAAGGTCTCGCCGGCCTCTACCTCGTCACCCTCCTCGGGGAGGTCGACATATACGATGTCGCCTAAGGCGTGCTGTGCGTAGTCGGAGATTCCGATGGTTGCGATCTCACCGTCTACCATTACCCATTCATGGCTCTCGGCATACTTTACGTTCTCTTTTACTGTGCTCATATCTGTGTTGTTTTATTTGATTATCATTATAATAGTTGAAAAAGTTTATAGAGTTTAAAAAGTTAAGATAATAGTGTTGTCGTGTGAATTCATCACATTTATCTTAACTTCCTCAACTTTCTCAACTTTTTTCACTTCTTATAGTTCTTGTCGTAGAAGCGTTTCTTGACCACCGTTGCGGGGAAAGTCTTCTTGCGGATGCGCACTTCCACGCGGGTACCCAGTTTGTCGTAAGGTTTCTGAATCATGGCCATTGCCACCGACTTGCCGGTGGAGATGCTGCGGTAACCGGTCGTCACCTCGCCTACCACCTGACCGTCTACCTCCACGGGATAACCGTGACGCGGAATGGCGTTGCCGTCCAGTTCCAGACCGACGATGCGGCGCTTCACGCCCTCGGTCTTCTGTGCGGCCAGAGCCTCCTTGCCGATAAATTCCGGTTTGTCCAACTTCACGAACATACTCAGGCTGGCTTCCAGCGGAGTGATGTCGGCGCTGAGTTCGTCGCCGTACAGAGGCAGTCCTACCTCGAAACGCAGCGTGTCGCGGCATCCCAGTCCGCAAGGCTCCACGCCTCCGGCCATCAGCTTGTCCCATACGCGCTGGGTGTATGCGTGGCTGCCGTAGATCTCGAAACCATCCTCACCCGTGTATCCGGTGCGGCTCACGATGATGGTCTTGCCCTCGGTCTCGATGGTCTTGAACGTATAGAACTTAAGGTCGGCCACCTGAAGGCCAAGCAGTTTCTCCACAGCCTCCTCTGCCTTGGGACCCTGCACGGCCACCTCGCCGTATATCGGGCTTTCATCCTCTACCGTCACGTCGAAGCCGTCGGTGTGCTCCTTGATCCATGCCACGTCCTTGTCGATGTTGGCGGCGTTGATCACCAGGAAGAATTCCGTGTCCGACACCTTATATACCAGCAGGTCGTCGACCGTGCCGCCGTTGTCGTAGCACATCATGCCGTAGAATATCTGGCCGTCGGGTGCGCCGGTCACGTCGTTTACGAATATATTGTTCACATATTTCTCGGCTTCGGGTCCCTTGACGCGCACCTCGCCCATGTGACTGACGTCGAACACGCCCACCTCATGACGCACGGCGTTGTGCTCCTCGGTGATTCCCTTGTATTGTATCGGCATGTCGTAGCCGGCAAACGGCGACATCAGCGCCCCAAGCTTTACGTGACGGTCGTGCAGACACGTCGTTTTGATTTCTTCTTCCATCCTTGTCGTTCTGTTTTTCGTATTGGGTTTAAGGTTCTATATATCTAATATCTACTCACTGATATCTATTATCTAATATAGTTCCAAACAAAATTAATATTTGGCGGTGTTCTTTCCAAATAATTCCGACAATTTTTGTAATTTTGTCTTCGAAATGAATTATCCGTTATATCTGGCGCGCAGCATATCGCCCGGTCGCGGGTCGCTTAAGGGCGGCACGGGACGCGGTCGACGCGGCGGCGCTCCGACGGTCAAGGTTGCCGTAGCCGCAGTGGCCCTCTCCGTTGCCGTGATGCTGGCGGCACTGGCCATCGTATCGGGTTTCAAGCGCGAGATTACGGCCAAAGTCACGGGCTTCAACGCCCATATATCGGCCTATACGCTCCAGACTTCGGACGACGAGGACAACCTCGTGGCACTCACCCCTTCGCTGGAAAAGATTCTGGACGAAACTCCTTACGTTTCGGATTATTCCTTACAGCTGTCAGTGCCGGGCATCTTCAAGACGCGCTCCGACTTCCAGGGCATCTATTTCCGCAGTCTGGAGGGTAAAGGCATCAACGATTTCCTGTCCTCCAGCCTGGTAACCGGCAAGATTCCGGACTATTCCAAGCCGGAGAACGCCAATCAGGTCGTAATCTCGGAGATAACGGCACGACGCCTGGGGCTGAAGGTGGGCGACCGCATCGACACCTATTTCATGACCAACGAGCTGCGTGTGCGCCCGCTGAAAGTGGCGGCCATATTCAACTCGCATTTCGACAATTACGACAAGGTGTTTGCTTACGGTTCGCTGTCGCTGCTGCAGCGTCTCGGCGAGCTTCGTTCCGACCAGGGCACAAGTCTGGCGATACATACCGACGATTTCCGCAACATTTCAGAATATACCGACGACCTGAGCCGCAAGCTGGCCGGGGCATACGCCGTAGGGCTGATATTCCGCCCGATGCGCCTCGAGAACGCCATGACACAGGGCGCCGGCTATTTCAACTGGCTGGCGTTGCTCGACACCAACGTGGCGGTAGTACTGACGTTGATGACGTTCGTGGCCATCATCACCCTGATTTCAGGACTGCTTATCATCATACTGGACAAGAAACGATTCATCGGACTGCTGCGGGCTCTCGGAGCACCGGCCCGACAGGTTCGCAGGGTGTTCATCTATCTGTCGCTGAAGATCACCATCCGTGGACTGGCCATCGGCAACGTGGCGATGCTGCTGTTCCTGTGGCTGCAGGACAAATACCATTTCCTGCACCTTGACCCGGAATCATACTACATCGACTTCATTCCCGTAGACATCTCCTGGCTGCAGGTCCTGATTCTGAACCTCGGCGTCCTTTTAGTTGTCTACCTCTCCCTGATCCTCCCCTCCTGGCTCGTAGCCCGCATCTCCCCCGCCGAAACCCTCCGCTACGAATAGAACCGCATAATTTCGGCCATCGGCGACTGGAATGACGACGTCCACGTCGTCAACTCGTGGGCGACGTGGACGTCGCTCCTCCAGTCATCGTGAATCCCCCAAAGACTACAATTTCATCGTGTAGAAATAAGCTCAAAATATCGCTTATTTTTACAAATAACCGTATATTATTGATTATAATGCCATTATACGCGTAAAATAAGGTTCAAAATAAGCCAAATACGCCTGTTCCGATTCTTATTTTACACGTTTTGGGCCACTATATTCTATAATCCAGTCGCTGATGCTACGTATACCGTCATCGAAATTTGCTCCGACCTTTATGACGGTCCGGCCATCAGCCTGGAAGGGCAAAAGATAGTCCCGGCTGTTGATCTGCTCCATAGCGTCTTCTGCCGTACGGTTTAACTTAAATTCAAACAGATACAGATAATCGGAGGTCTTCAACACCAGATCGATTCTTCCTGACGCCGTCTGCATCTCAGCCTCAGTGTAGAATCCCATCAGCTTCATCACCAAATATATAACATTTCGATAATGCAGTTCCAGACTGCCGAGATCAATCTGATCATAATGATATCCACTGAAAAGAGCCCTGAGACGTACCATGAAATCTTCGACACGTCCTGACTCTACGTCACGTACAAACTTATTTACCTCGAATTCACTGCGACCATTGTCATTCGTAGTGTATGCTTTCATCAAGCCGTTCAGGAATCCACGTTCTACTTCCACATTGGGATAACCAAGAGCAACCGTATCAAAACGGGAATCCGCAGATTTGATTGTAAGATAGCCGCTTTGATACATTAACGGAATCGTACTGCTCAGATCGAACGAGGCATCCATCAGGTCATGTATATCCTCGTCTATGTGTTCAAGGTCGCGTAAATCAATCTCCATCCGCCGTATCATTTCCACAAGGAACGTAGGAGTCCCGGTGGAAAACCAATATGAACCGAAATCTTTGGCATCAAGGGCATTGAGAAGGCTGAACGGATTATATATATCGGGCGATTCTCCCGAGAAATGATAACCGTCATAATAACTGGCAAGTTTAGCGTAGGTTTCATTTACCGACATCCGCTTATTGCGGGCCAATTCCGTTACCCCCTCGGGGAAATATGTCCGGATTTCTTCAAGAGTGATACCGCATATCGCGCTATAGTCCGGTCGCATCGAGATGTCCTTAAGGTTGTTCAGATCACTGAAAATGCTTAGTTTCCCGAATCGTGACACACCTGTGAGCATGGCAAATTCGATATATTCATCGCAAGTCTTGAGATTGCCATATATCGATTTCAGTTGCGAACGGTATGTGTCCTGCAATTCCCTGTTGCCGGCAGTATCCAGCAACGGCTTGTCGTATTCGTCGATAAGAATTACTACTTTCCGGCCTGTCAATGCGTATGCGTGTTCTATGATACGACGGAAGCGTTCGGAATGTGGGGCATCATCTTTTTCTATGCCATACAGTTTCTCCCAGCGGTCGAAATCAAAGCCAAATTTGTCCAATAGACTGCCGGAAGAAACATACTCGAATGCGTTGAGAGCTATATGAAGCACCGGATGTGCTTTCCAGTCATGCGCATAATTGCTTATTGCCAGTCCCCGGAATAAGTCTTCCCTCCCTTCATAATAAGCCTTGATAGTGGAAAGAAGCAACGATTTTCCAAAACGTCGGGGCCGACTGAGAAAAAAATACTTACCGCTTGAAATAAGATTATGGATAAACCCTGTCTTGTCAACATATACATAACCTCCCGAAATTATAGTCTCGAAACTCTGAATACCTATCGGATACTTCATTGCCATGGCGTCTATCGTTAATCTCATTTGATTCTACAAAGTTAATTCACAGATTGATTCGATGCAAATTTATTTTCGCAAGACTCCCCTTTTGTCTGCTTTATCTTTATAGAACCGATTCGGGTCCCCGGGTGTTTTTAAGTAAAACCCTGAGGATATGAATCGTATTGTTACCATATTGTTGCTGATTTTTGCCGCTTTGCCATTATCGGTCGCCGCACAGAGCCGCGATCTGAACCAGGCATATAAAAAAGAAGTGTTCACCGACGGCCGTCATAAGAAGATGCCGTATCGGCTGCTGTCGCCCAAAATCAGGGCCGACCACTCGCAGTACCCGCTGGTGGTGTTCCTGCACGGATGGGGCGAGCGCGGCGACGACAACGAAAAACAGCTAACCAACGGCGCGTCGCTGTTTACCAATCCGGCCAACGAGGATGCTTACCCGGCTTTCGTGCTGTTTCCGCAGACCCGCAAGACCTGGACGGGCAATATTGACCCGCGCTCGTTCCAGCATGGAGCGCCCGTGCCCAAGGAAACACAGACCGAAAAGACGCTGATGGAACTGATCAATAAGGTTGTGGCCGAAAACCCGATTGACCGCAGCCGCATCTATCTGGTAGGACTCTCTATGGGCGGCATAGCCACTTACGACTTAGTGTGCCGCTATCCTGACGTATTCGCCGCAGCGGTTCCCATCTGCGGTGCCGTCAACCCGGACCGTCTTAAAAACGCCAAAGGGGTGAATTTCCTGATATTCCACGGCGACCAGGACGAGGAAGTGCCGACAGTGGCGAGTCGCGAGGCCTTCAAGACTCTTGACGCCATCGGCGCAACGGTGAAATACGTGGAGTTCGCCGGCGTGGGACACGAATGCTGGTCGTTCGCATTCAATTCCCCGACGTTCCTGACATGGCTGTTCCAGCAGGAAAAGACTCCGGCTCATACCGAGTCCATCGCCGAAATTACATCCCCCGATGAGTAATCGATCGGCAATTAGTATTTAGGCATTGTTTCTTCTTAAATAAAGATTTTTTGTATCTTTGCAACCGTTATGACGACGGCTGAAGATATATACTGCACTTTGGAGCAGATGGGCGACGAACGCCAGGCGCGGAATCTGAGCCGGTTTTTCAAGACCGGCAAAGGCGATTACGGCGAGGGCGACAGGTTCCTTGGACTGAAATGTCCGCAGACTCGTATGGTTGTCCACGAGGCCCGTCTGGACGTACCCTTTGAGGAAATAGAGAAACTGCTGTACTCCGAATGGCACGAGGTCCGCTTCGCGGGCTTCATGCTGTTGGTGGAGGAAATGAAAGCGGCGTTGCCCCGGAAACGTGAGCCACAGACCCTCCATGCCGAAAGACGCAAGAAAATACTTGACTTCTACCTGCGCCATGCGCGTCAGGCCAACAATTGGGACTTAGTGGACATGACATGCACCAAAATCGTAGGCGAATGGCTGCTTTATCCCCAGGCTGACGGCACGATGCCGGACCACGGTATTCTCGACCGCCTCGCGGCCTCCGACAACCTGTGGGAACAGCGCATAGGCATGGTGACTACATGGCGGCTGGCGCGTGCCGGACAGACGGACGATACATTCCGTCTGGCCACGAAATTATTGCATCATCCTCACGACCTGATGCACAAGGCAGTGGGCTGGATGCTGCGCGAGGCCGGGAAAGTGGACAAAGATCTTCTTTTGGATTATCTTGAAGAACATTACCGCGAAATGTCGCGCACCACTCTCCGTTATGCCATCGAACGCCTTCCCGAACCGGAACGCCAATACTGGCTCAAACGACAATGAGCGATCCCCTCTGTGAAATGACGAATTCATATTGCAGAAAGCAGGATATTTGCAGAAAGCAGAAAAGCCAAGGTCGGAATCCGGCCTTGGCTTTTGTCTGTATTTAAAGACTTTTACAGGATAATCTTAACACTCTTGCCTGCGGCTGTCACGATATAGACGCCATGCTTCAGCTCGATAGAGGCTTCACCTTTCATTGTGCCGGCCAAGCGACCATCGATTGAGTATACGTTTATTTCCGTTTCTGGAGCAGCCATAACAGTCAGTCTATTGCCGTCTACGGCAACGCTCATCCCTGCATCCGATACTGTATTGATACCGCTCTGAACATCACGCTCCTTCAACATCACGTTGTCAATCAGGTAATGAGGCTGATCACTCTCAATTCCGAGACGCAAATTGAATGTATTGCCGACTTCATTATCCGCGCTGACAGGATAAGTCTTTTCAGTCCACACTCCACTCTGTGCCTGTTCTATGTAGTCATCATCGTAGTTTATTACATGGTCATCAGCCTGCACCCTCATCTTTTTATGATTGCTGTCGTCGCTGTAACGATACAGTTTGAATGATACCTGATCGTAATCCTTTAGAGTCTTGCCTTCCGGAAGATTTACAGGAATCTCCATAACCGTATTGTAGTTACTTGAACCTGAGAATGAGCCTACAAGATTTGAACGATTTTCAGGGTCTTCAGCGGTTGCCACATTTCCCTCAGCACCGCCGTCTCTTGACCAAGTGCCCAACTCCACACCGACAGCGCCATGATGTTGGAAGTCATTAACCATCAGATTCTTGTCCGTAACAGTTCCGTTCGTTGTGGCATCATAATCCACCGGGGGCAAATCTGCCCGCTCCTGTAGTTTTATGTTGTCAAGTGCATAATTGGCAGCATTGCTCTTAATACCTAACCGAATCATGATTTGATTTCCGGACGTTACAGAGGCTGGAATTGTGTATTCCCATGTCTTCCATCCATTATTCGGAGCCCTCTGACTATATCCATCGTCTAATTTCACCTCGGCATTGTCTACATACACCACGAATTGCTTGTAGTTACTGTCATCCGCAAAACGATAAATATCGAACTTAATGGTCTGATAATCGGCAATGGTTTTACCGGAGGGCAAAGTTACAGGCACCTCTATCAAAGTGTTATAATTACCTCCGACAAAGTTGGCCATCATATTCTCGGCATTGTCAGGTTCCGAAATAACGGTACATGTTCCCGAGCCTGCGTTATTACTCATGTAGTCCCATGTATTCAGAACATCGCCTACACCCATCTTCTGGAAATCCTCGGCCATCAGCCAACCGTCTGTGACCGTACCGTTGGCAGATGGAGTTGCCGAGCCATCGCCCTTTTCTTTTAGCCGGACATTATCCAGTGCATAGGCACCGCGTCTAATGCCTATCTGGAGATTAACCGCATTGCTATTCGCACATGTAAGCCCCTCCGGAATCGGGAAGCTATACGTTTTCCAATTGCCGACCGTCGACCAGTTATCATCTTTTTCAGACGCATAGACCTTCTCGTCATCTATATAGATGAACAGTTTCTTATAGTTGGAGTCTTCACCATACCGATATATATCGAACTGTATCGTCTTATAATCCGACATCATCTTGCCGTCAGGCAGTGTGACAGGAATGACAATCAGGTCGCCATAATTCCCGTTTTCGCACTTTACGGCAAGGTTATTGACATCTTTTTCATCCTCCACGATACTGACTGTAGCGGATTTGTTACTGTTCTCGCAATTCCATGCCGACATCGCATCGCCGACAGATTTGTTTTGGAAGTCCTCGACTGTGAGCCAGCCGTCGGCTGAGACCGTCCCGTTCTGAGACGCTGTGACAGCGTACGCGCTCATACTGAGCATCATCGTCGCCGCCGCTAAGTAAATTCCCTTCATTCTGAATAAGTTTTTAAGGTTATTATAATTGTGTGTTTTGTGTGTCGTCAATATATTATTTTGATGGTCTGCACAGCTTTATCCGACTGTTCTATAGTCACGGCATATACCGAGCTATCCATAAGTCCGTCCATCGGTATAATTCCATTTACTATTGGACCTTGTGCGACCCTGATGCCTGCAGGAAGTAAAGTAACGGTATATTTCCCATCCTTTACACCTCCGACCTCCAGGATTGAGCCGTTCCTTTTCAGCGTAATTTTCCCGTCTGCCTCACTTTCCGGTGTCCTGATTCCGGACGATACCGGCTTGTAAATCCTATATCGACCGGCGCAGTTCAACCAGTTCATGAAATAAAGACATCCGTCATAATAGCGATATTTGCCTGTAGGAATTGCAGTGTCATAAAAATTCTCTACAAATTTCCACACATTCTTGTTGTCGCATGCCATGGCACCGGAGGCATTGCATGCAACCAGTCCGGGAGAATGGTCGGTGTTGCCGTTCTTATCCTGGCCGTCAAGCGTATATACACTATGGTAAGTAGTCACGCCCTTTGAGACAAAGAAATCAAGAATTTTGTTGACCAATGCCGTATAATCCACATCCGCAGGCCGGAACCAGGCAAAGTCCATGCCCATGTTCATCATGCAGCGCCATGCGTCATATAGGAAATCGTGATGGTCTCCGTCTCCGTTATGCGGAGAGCCGTCAAAATCAGCATAATCGGGCATAAGCCCGGTCTTTGCATTGGCAAACTTAGGCCACATTTCTCGGCTTTTGGCTGCCAGACCATTATAGAAATCATTATTGGTATCGGCCCATTCTCCCCACAACTGATAGAATGCGGGCAGATGGTACGAGGGATCCGTGAACTTGGCCGCCGAAGCATAAGGCACAAACACCACCTGCATTTCCGAGCTGTCAAACAGCGGAGTATACGAAGAATATGGAGCTATATCCTTTGCCGGCTTCTCCTCCGACATCTTCAATATATAGTTGGCCTCCTTCGAGTAATTGTAGATACCTTCGCTATCGCCCCAACGGTTGGATGCGAACATCAGTGCCATGACGAAATATTCCTCGCCGTCGGATGCCGGAGTGTCGCCTTTGCGCGTACCGTCCTTGTTACATTGCCATGAAAAATAACCGCGTCTCTCATCAGTCTCGGGGAACTGCATGTATGTCTTGGCCCATTTCCAAAGCTTGTTGAATTCCTCCTGCCTGTCAAGCTGCACACATATCATCATGCCGTAGGACATACCTTCGGTGCGCACGTCATTGTTATTGACATCCAGGATATATGCCATGTCATTACCCACAGGATAATACAGTCGCTCGGTGTCGTTGTCACCTTCGAAATACGTTGCCCACAAATCGTCTATTCGCTGCTGTATCTGGGAATCGGAGTACCCGGCCTCCTTAAACAGATTCCGGTATTCCCCGGTATAATACGATCCTTGCGCAGGCAATACCGGATTCCCGAGATTCAAGTCATATTTCAATACCACTCCCTTTATATAATAGGTCATGGCATTGTCCGTCAGGCCAAGGCCCAACTTAAAGTTGTTTCCTATGGAGGAGGCTCCACTAAGTTTTGAGATATCCAGAGTTTTGGGAATCCATTTATCCTTATCGCCTTGCTTGGGATAGTCGTCGCTTCCGTCGCCTTTTACATCCTTATAAGCCAGCTGTCCGTCGATGTACACCTGCAGCTGCTTGTAATTGGCATACTGTTCGTTGCCCGATGACGGAATATAAAATTGAAATGCAAGCTCAGAGCACTGTCCTAAAGTGATGCAGTCCGGTAAAGTTACATTCAGCACAGGCATCTGACCATACTGCGCGCACTTTACCTTTATTACATTACCCGTTCCTGAAGGATTAGCCTCTATTACAGCTTCTGTGTTACCGTCGCCCGTAACTTCAAGCTTCGATCCGATGGACATCGCGTCCAGATTCACTTCGTATCGCGCACCATTAGCGGCAAACATACCGATACATAATAATGCAAGTGTAAATGATTTTTTCAATGTATATACTTTTTAAGGTTATAAAAAAGTTTAATGAGTGTGTTATTGTGTGTTGCAAAGTTAGCTCAAACCTTTCATTTACCAATTTCTAAATGTTTCATTTTCAAAAGTACTTGTATCCTATATTTTTATTCATGTCTCATATCCGTTTTTATTTGTAATATTTGCTTTGCAAAGACTTCGTTCTTTACATAATCATACTGGATTCGGCTACAGGAATGACGACGTCAACGTGGTCCTTTGTTGACGACGTGAACGTCGTCATCCCAGTCATGTCTGATCCCTATATCATATTTAACATCTCGATTTTTTTTATTAAATTCGCAACGTACTAAATAATCTTCATTATAATGTAATGAAACGGATAGGGATACTGAGCGACACGCACGGGGTGTGGGACAGGCGGTTTACTGAATATTTCAAGGAGTGCGACGAGGTGTGGCACGCCGGCGACGTGGGAGACCCGGAGATAATACAGAAACTTCAGGCCCTGGTTCCGACCGTGCACGCCGTCTACGGCAATATCGACGGCCAGGACGTGCGCTGGATCACGGAAAGCACCGCCGTGTTCCAATGCGAGAACTGCAAGGTGATGATGCAGCACATTACCGGCTATCCGGGCCGTTGGGCGCCGGGAATGAAACTGCTGATTGATGAAATAAAGCCGGATATCGTAGTCGGGGGACACTCGCATATCCTCAAAGTTGTGTACGACAAGGAGCTGCAGCCGCTGCACCTCAACCCCGGCGCCGCGGGCCGTCAGGGATGGCAGTCGTGCCGCACGCTGCTGCGCCTCACCATCGACGGTTCCGACATACGCGACTGCGAGGTAATCGAACTTCACTAAGGCAACGTTCCTTAAAAACACGCTCAGAGTATATCCGATACCTATATCGGACATTTTTTGCCATTTTGACATATCAGATTGCTTCCGAAATTTTTTAGTATTGCATAATTTTCGTAACTTTGCACCTTGAAGTCGACTTTATTGTATCCGCATATCGGATGACTCCATCCGTATGCCGGCAACAATAACTATTACATTTTCAGAATGAAATTAACCGAAGTATTCGCCAATATTTTTGGCAACGCCGTTTTTCGGCCCTCGGACGAGGGTATGCGCAAGTGCGCCGATTCTTATCAGTTCCTCAGCGAATTCGTAAAGGACAAGGTGATATACGGTATCAACACGGGTTTCGGCCCCATGGCCCAGTGGCGTGTGGATGACAAATACCTTACCGACCTGCAATATAACATAATCCGCAGCCACAGCACAGGCGCGGGCGAGCCTCTGAGCGACATCGAGGTAAAGAGCGCGATGATAGCGCGCGCCGGCACGTTCCTGCAGGGCCGTTCGGGCATCCATCCCTCGGTGGTGGAACTGCTGACCGAGTTCATAAACCGCGGCATATACCCGTTCATACCCCGCCACGGCAGCGTAGGCGCCAGCGGCGACCTGGTGCAGCTGGCCCACATAGCCCTGTGCCTCATAGGCGAAGGGAAGGTGCATTATAACGGCGAATGGCGGCCTACAGCCGAAGTTATGGAGGAATGCGGCCTGAAGCCGATGCAGATATACATCCGCGAGGGTCTGTCGGTCACAAACGGCACTTCGGTGATGACCGGCATCTCGATAGTGAATCAGTATTATGCCGAGAATCTGTTGCGTTACGCCACGGTGTTCGGCGCCTGGATGAACGAGATAGCCTCGTCGTTCGACGACTACATGTCGGTAGAGGAAAACGAGCCGCGCCGCCAGTACGGCCAGCAGGTCATAGCCCGCTGGCTGCGCGAGGCCAGCGAGGGAAGCGAATGCCTGCAGAAACGCGAGCACGAACTGTATGATCCCGCCAGGAACCGGTGCGATTACTTCGAACATAAGGTGCAGGCATACTATTCGCTGCGCTGCATCCCGCAGATATACGGCCCGATATACGAGGTGCTCGACAATTCGGCGCGCGTGCTTGAGAACGAACTCAACTCCGCCTGCGACAACCCCATAGTGGATCCCGACTCGAAGAACATATATCATGGCGGCAACTTCCACGGCGACTACATCTCGCTGGAAGCCGACAAGATGAAGATAGCCGTGGTGCGTCTGGCCCAGACAGCCGAGCGTCAGCTCAACTACCTGTTCCACGACCGCATCAACGGCATCCTGCCTCCCTTCCTCAACCTCGGCACCCTGGGCCTGAACTACGGTATGCAGGCATGCCAGTTCACCGCCACGTCCACCACGGCCGAATGCCAGACGCTGGCCATGCCCAACTACGTACACACCATCCCCAACAACAACGACAACCAGGACATAGTGAGCATGGGCACCAACAGCGCCCTGCTCTGCCGTCAGGTAATAGACAACGCATATCAGGTTTACTCCATACTTTTCATCGCGCTGGCACAGGCCACCGACTGCCTGAAGATAGCCGACAGGCTGTCGCCCGTCACGCGCCGGCTGTATGACGACGTGCGTGCCATCTGCCCGCTGTTCGTTGAGGACACGCCCTTCTACCGTGAGGTGGCCGAGACCGAGCAATACCTGCGCAATAACATCATAGACTATCTGAAATGAAGAAATACGCATTGGTCACAGGCGGCTCACGCGGCATCGGAGCGGCCATAGCGAGCCAGCTGGCCGCCGACGGATACCATGTCATAATAAATTACCGCAGCAACGCCGAGGCTGCCAAGGAAACGCTTCGGGCCATCGAAGCTGCCGGCGGCGAAGGCGAACTCCTGCCCTTCGACGTGACCGAGGAACATACGGTGGACGAAGCATTGGAACAGTGGGAGGAGCGTCATCCCGACGCATATATCTCGGTGCTGGTGAACAATGCCGGCGTGCGCAGCGACAACCTGATGGTGTTCATGGAGACCGAACAGTGGAACCGCGTCATGGGCGCCTCGCTCAACGGATTCTTCTTCGTGACGCGCCGTCTGCTGAAGAACATGATGACTCACCGCAACGGCCGCATCGTCAACATAGCCTCGCTGTCGGGCCTGAAGGGCCTGCCGGGCCAGAGCAATTACTCGGCTGCCAAGGCCGCCATGATCGGCGCCATGAAGGCGCTGGCCCAGGAGGTGGCACCACGCAAGGTCACTGTCAACGCCGTCGCTCCCGGTTTCATACACAGCGACATGACCAAGGACCTGAACGAAGCCGAACTCAAGAAGACAGTGCCCATGAACCGTTTCGGCGAACCTCAGGAGGTGGCCGACCTCGTATCTTTCCTCGTCTCACCCAAAGCATCTTACATCACCGGACAGACCATATCCATCAACGGAGGTCTGTATTGACACATTATATGATTCTGTATTGACACAGTATATGAGCAGAAGAGTAGTTATCACAGGTATAGGAATCTGGTCGTGCATCGGCAACAACGTGGACGAAGTGTGCGAATCGTTGCGAGCCGGCCGGTCAGGCATCAGTGTGGATCAGGAACGCATGGACTACGGTTACCGTTCCGGTCTTGTAGGCAAAGTGGAGCGTCCCAAGCTGAAGGGCGTCCTTGACCGCCGTCAGCGTCAGTCGCTGTCGGAGGAGGCCGAATACGCCTACATGGCTTCGGCCGAGGCATTCAGTATGGCCGGCGTTTCCGACGAGTATCTGCGCGACAACGAAGTGGGCGTGATTTTCGGCAACGATTCGTCGGCAAAGGCCGTAATCGACTCGCACACCATCATGGAGAAGGAACGCGACTCGGCCATGATCGGCTCGGGTCTGATATTCCAGTCCATGAACTCGACTGTGAACATGAACCTGAGCACTATCTTCCATCTGAAAGGCATCAACATGACCATCTCGGCGGCCTGCGCCAGCGGATCGCACTCCATCGGACTGGCCTATATGATGATCAAACAGGGTCTGCAGGACATGGTGCTTGCCGGCGGCGCCCAGGAAACGAACCAGTACAGCATGTCGTCGTTCGACGCGCTGAACGCCTTCTCCACCCGCATGGACGCGCCGGAGAAGTCGTCGCGTCCTTTCGACCGCGACCGCGACGGCCTGATACCGAGCGGAGGCGCTGCGGCACTGGTTCTCGAGGACTATGACCACGCCGTGGCACGCGGAGCCACGATATTGGCCGAAGTGACCGGTTACGGTTTCTCATCGAACGGCGGTGGAATCTCGCAGCCCAGCGACGACGGCTCCATCCTGGCCATGTCGCGCGCCATGGAGGATGCCGGAGTCACCCCTGACGACATCGACTATATCAACGCCCACGCCACCTCCACGCCTCAGGGCGACAAGTTCGAGGCCATTGCCCTCGGCCGTCTGTTCAAGGGTAAGAAAGCGCTGATCAGCTCCACCAAATCCATGACAGGCCACGAATGCTGGATGGCCGGCGCGTCGGAGATAGTGTACAGCGTCATCATGATGCGCAACGGATTCGTGGCCCCGAATATCAACTTCGAGAACCCCGACGAATTCAGCGAAGGCCTGAACATCACCCCCGTCACAGTCGACAAGGACCTGAACATCATCCTGTCCAACTCATTCGGCTTCGGCGGCACCAACAGCGCCCTAGTAATCCGCAAGCTCTGACATAACTGTTGTGCTGTCAGAGACTTGCCGCCTATTATTCATTGCAGCAAGCAGCCTGGACGTCAGGGAGACAAGACATCTTTGATTGTTAAATTATTTTTAATATTGCATATTTTTATTAATTTTGCACATCAATCTTAATCTAACAATCAAGAGATATATGAAAAAAATCTTACTGACAGCCGTTCTGGCACTCGTCACCGCCGTATCAGCATCGGCAGTGGATATCGACATCAAGTACAAGGGATATGTGGACACAGGCGGCGGTGTGTTTTTCCCCTCCACAGATGAGACGGAAGTAGACGGACTCGGATACAATTACGCCATATCCACTACCCACGGTATAGAACTGTTCAAAGGACTGTTCTTGGGCGCCGGCTTCGAGGCCAATCTATTGGGATATTATGAAAAGGAGTACCCCGGAAGTTATAACGATAGTTCAGCCGAGATCGGCGGCATCTTCACAGTGTTTGCCGAAGCCCGTTACAACATCCTGCGCACCAAGAAGATCTCTCCATTTGTAGGTCTTCGCATCGGCGGCGGCTATCAGGGTATGGATGAAGAAGGTTGCTTCCATTTCGCACCTATGGCCGGATGCACGTTCAACTTCACCAACAAATTCGGTCTTGACGTAGGCCTGCGTTACGGTCTGTACTCATCCGGCGTCGATGAAGATTACGACTACTACGACAGCAGTTCTGTGGTTTACAACACACTGAACGTATTCGTCGGCATCCATTTCTAACAATCACACATCTCAAGCATTATCGAGGCTGCCGGATCCCCGGCAGCCCCGATTCTTTGTAATAAATATTGTCTTTGCGTACATGCTTTTATTTAAATTCTTATATTTCACCTAAGAATTTGCAATTGCCATAAATTATACATAAATTTGTTGCAGAGAACACAGTAACGAGAATATCGTATGGCACGCTATATGAACCTGATGTCCGACTATGCATTCAAGCGGACATTCGGCAGCGAAAAACATAAAAATGTCTTGATCCGGTTTCTGAATCACATTCTGAATCCTGAAGACAAGATTGTGGATGTCTCTTTTCAAGACAAGGAAGCGATCCCAGAGACATCCGGAGACAAAAGAGTCGTATTCGATATATATTGCGTCACCCAGCACGGGCACCACATCATCGTGGAGATGCAGCGGAGCATACAGCCGACGTTCAGCGATCGCGCTTTGACATACTGCTGCAATGCACTTATGCATCAGGTTAAGAGAGGTGACAAGGCCTACAATCTCAGCGATGTATATGGAATATTCATCATGGATTTTCATCTGTGCGGCCACAAGCCGGTGCCCTTCAGAGAGGTCGGTCTTTATGACTTCACATGTCAGGAGAGGTTTTCACATAGGCTCAACAACTATTTTCTTGACCTGACGATGATGGACAAGAAAACGTTCGAGGAGTGCGAAACAGATGTGGAACGATGGTTGTTCTTATTTAAAAACATTGAGAGTATGGAAAGCAAGCCTAAAGGATATCCGGAATTTGACGAGCTGTTCGAGGCAGCCGACATGAGCCATCTGGCCAACGAAGAAGTCGTGGCTTACAGTCAGTCGCGCCAGAAGATATTGGACGACCGCGAAGGTGTAAGGCAATGGGGAGAGATTGTGCGTGAAGAAGCTCTTGAGGAAGGGCGCAAGAAAGGACGCCATGAAGGGCGCAAGGAAGGACGCAAAGAAGGACGCAAGGAAGGACGCAAAGATGCTTATACATCCATTATTGGCAACATGCGCAGCAAGGGGATGTCGTTAGAGGCGATAGCAGACTTGCTCGGTCTTTCCCATGACGAAGTCAGCGCTCTTGCTTTATAATAAAACCTGCATTCAACATTCAAACCAGCCTCATTTCATGAGCCGTTACAAGAATATCGAAGTCGGAGAGAACCCTTCGCCCTCAGGTGATCCATGGTTTAATGACCCCGAAAATATAGCCTCTGTCAATCGTGGTATAGAGGATATGAAAGCCGGGAAAGGCAGAGCCTATTCAATGGACGAAATAAGAGATATGTTGGGCGTATGACCTATGGCCGATACGAGGCTGTCATTATATTATTATATTAAGGCTGTTGTCGTTTTATCCCCTATTTTGGGCGTCTTGGAACAGAATAGCGCACTTTATAATACTAATATCGGACATTTTTTGCCGTTTTGACGCGCGCAAGGAGTGTTAAAATTTTTCAGTTTTGCATTATTTTGCTAACTTTGCACTCAGAAGACAACAATAGAGTGTTCCATTATACCCACATAAAGCACACTATTAATAACCAATAAAACCTTTTCAGACATGAAAAAATTAATGCTCGTGATGCTGGCACTGGTCCTGGGCGGACTGGCAGCAATGGCAGGTGACAAGCTGGAAGTGGTCAGCGGCAGCATCGCATCGCTCAAGAACTCCACTGATGCAGCTTTCGTAAAGCTCGACATGACCAACACCACTTACGACAAGAAGAAACCCGTGCGCAAGGACGCCCGCTTCGCCAACATCGACAACAACCTGGACGACTGGACCAGCGAATTCGTGCGCGAGTTCAACGAGAACAGCAAGGCCTTCCGCCTTACCGATACCGACCAGAACGCAGCCTACAAAATGGTGGTAGACGTCGAGGATCTGGACTATCACGTAAACGTGATGTCGTTCAAGGGTGGCCACGCCATCGAACTTGAAGGCACCGTAACCATCACCGACAACGGCGGTAAGGAAGTAGCCAAGTTGAGCTTCCAGCACGAGAGTTCAGGCTTTACCTTCGACATCGCCATCGAGGAGACTTTCGAAGGCCTGGCCAAGAACCTGGCTAAGAAAATCAAGAAGGGCAAATAAAAATATTAAGACCTATTAAGGCGATGTGCCGGCAGACGTGAGTGTGCCGGCATAACTAATAAATTAATAATATGCATCTTTCTGACAGTTTAAAGCAGCGGTATTGCAAGGAACGTCTCAGCGCGCGCGAAGCGCAGCGCGAGGCGGAGATGATTGCATTCGGGCCCGTAGTGTTCCAGACCGCGCGCATCATGCTGAAGTGGGGCATCCTCGACATGCTCCGCGACAGCGAACACGGACTGACCATCCCCGAGGTGGCGGCCCGCGCCGAGATTTCGGAATATGCCTCAAAGTGTCTGCTTGAGGCCGCCCTGTGCATCGGCATCGTATTGTTGAACCCCGACACCGACCGTTTCACCCTCTCCAAGACCGGTTGGTTCCTGATAAATGACGCCGCCACGCGCGCCAACATCGATTTCAACCACGACGTTAACTATCGCGGCTGGTTCCATCTGGACGAAGCACTGAAGGAGGGCAAGCCCGCCGGCCTCCCGACCTTAGGCGACTGGCCCACAATATACGAGGGCCTTTCTTCGTTACCTAAGGAGGTACAGAATAGCTGGTTCGGTTTCGACCATTTCTACAGCGACAGCTCGTTTCCGGAGGCGCTGGACATCGTGTTCGCCGGCCGTCCGCGCACGCTGCTGGACGTAGGTGGCAACACCGGCCGCTGGGCCCTGCAGTGCGTGGCGCACGACCCTGACGTGCAGGTCACCATCCTCGACCTGCCTCAGCAGATAGGCATGATGCGCAGCAATGTGGACGGCCACCCCGGAGCCGACCGCATAGAAGGCATGGGCGTCAACCTGCTGGACGAATCACAGGAGATGCCTGCGGGCCATCGGTTCGACGCCGTGTGGATGAGCCAGTTCCTGGACTGCTTCAGCGAGCAGCAGGTGGTCAGCATCCTTCGCCGCGCCGCCAAGGTGATGGACGCGGATTCGCGTCTGTACATAATGGAGACGCTGTGGGACCGCCAGCGGTTCGAACCTGCCGCCCTCTGCCTGACGCTGACCAGCCTCTACTTCACGGCCCTCGCCAACGGCAACAGCAAGATGTTCCATTCCGAGGATCTGTACCGACTCGTGCGCGAAGCCGGCCTCAAGGTCGACACCGTACACGACAACCTGGGCCAGGGACACTCCATCCTGGTGTGCTCGCTGGCATAACGCATCCGCACCCATGGCGGACGCGCATTCATAACTGAATTTCTACGGGACTCCATACGACTCCCGACAAACGTTTTTAGCAAGATGAATCAGACTGATATCGAACTGAAAGTAAACAAATTCTTAATCGACGACCTGGAGATAGACGAAGACGCAATCAAGCCCGAGGCAAGCCTCAAGGAGGACCTTGGCATCGACTCGCTCGACTTCGTCGACATTGTTGTGATTGTGGAGAAGAACTTCGGCTTCAAGATCAAGCCCGAGGAGATGGCCAACGTCAAGACCCTGGACGATTTCTACAAATACATCGCCACTAAGGTAGGCTGATAGGGATAGTTGGCGGAACTGACACATAACGACTGGTCCGGAACCACATACGGCAACGGATGGATGCATCGGTGGCTCGTTCGCATAATGCGGGTGATCGATGTACAGTTCTTTTATGTCTTTACACGCATCTTCGTACTGCCTCCTACACTGCTGGTCAACGGCAACGGACGGCGCTCGGCATACAGCTTCGCACGCCGGCGCCTGGGGCTGAACCGCCGCGAATCGGCCCGTATGGTGTGGCGCAATTTCTGTGCCTTCTCCGAGGTGGTGATCGACCGGTTCTATATGTATGCCGGACACAAGTTCGACATCGAAATAGACGGCTTCGAGCATTTCGACCGCCTGCAGCGTCAGCCCTCCGCATTCGTGCAGCTGAGTTCGCATATAGGCAACTACGAGCTGGCCGGATATTCGCTCGTGTCGGAGCTGAAACGCATCAACGCGCTGGTGTTCGCCGGCGAGAAGGAAACGGTGATGGCCAATCGTTCGAAGCTGTTCGGGCGAGGTAACATCCGCATGGTGCCGATGCGTCAGGACATGAGCCATATCTTCACCCTGAACGAAGCCATAGACAACGGCGAGATCGTCTCCATGCCGGCCGACCGCGTGTTCGGCTCGGCCAAGGCGTACAAAGTGCCCCTGTTCGGTGCCGACGCCCGGATTCCGCAGGGACCGTTCCTGTTGGCGGCCGCCAAACAGACACCCATGCTGTTCGTGGCCGTGATGAAAGCCGGCAGGAAGAAATACCGCATCACCGTGCGCGAATTGACGGCACCGATTGAAATGCCTCCCCGCAAACGCGCCGAGGCCCTGGTGCGCGAATATGCCGGATTGCTGGAGCAGACCGTGCGCCAATACCCCGAACAATGGTACAATTACTTCAATCTCTGGACCGATGACTGAAACCTCCGGACCGATAACTGATTTCGCAAGCATCGACATTCACGAGCTTCTGCCGCAGCAACCGCCATTCATAATGGTAGGCCGTCTGCTGCACTACGACCCCTCTCTTACCGTGACCGAAACGGAAGTTTCGGACCAAAACATATTCACCGAGCAGGGCCGTTTCACCGCGCCGGGACTGATCGAGAACATGGCGCAGACTTGCGCCGCGCGCATCGGCTATTACAACAAATATGTGCTGAAACAGGGCATTCAGCTCGGCTTCATCGGCGCAGTGCGTGGTTTCAGGATACACCGACTCCCCACAGCGGGCGAAACCATACGCACCTCCATTAACACCGTGGAGGAAATCATGGGGATGCTGATGGTGGAAGGCCGGACCGTATGCGGCGACGAGACAATAGCGGAAGCCACCATGAAGATAGCCCTGAGCGATATCGAGTCACAGGCCGCAAATACCGGAAAAGCATGAAGACACTGACCGCCGTACATCCGTTCGAGATCCGCTTCAGCGAAGTGGATTCGATGAATATAGTGTGGCATGGATCGTACATGCTCTATTTCGAGGATGCGCGCGAGGCGTTCGGCGCCAGGTACGGTCTGGAATACATGACCATTTTCGGCAACGGCTACTACGCGCCGTTAGTGGAGATGGACTTCAAGTTCAAGTCGCCGCTGCGCTATGAGTCGCACCCCGAAATCATCATCACCTACCGCCCCACCGAGTCGGCCAAGATAGTGTTCGACTACGAGATACGCGACCGCGACACCGGTACGGTCTGCGCCACAGGCCGTTCGGTGCAGGTGTTCATGGACCGCAACTACGAGCTGGTGTGGGAGTCGCCGGAATTCTACCGTAATTGGCAAAAGAAATGGGAAGTGCTATGAACATAGTCGCAAGAGGCACCTACATGGTCACTCCGCTTGGCGAAGGGTCCGGCAGCAATTACGAAGCGCTGTGTCAGGGACGCAGCGAGCTGAAGCCGCGTCCCGGCGCGTTCGGACTGCCCGAGACTTTCGTAGGCTCGTTGCTGCCACGCGACTGTTGGAACGAGAAACTTAAGGATATGCCGGGCCGAGACGGGCTGACCCTGTTCGAAGCCCTGTGCATCTACTGTATATCGCAGGCCGCCGGCAATGCCGACCTGTCGGATTCCGGTACGATATTCATCCTTTCCTCCACCAAGGGGAACGTGGATTTGTTAGAAGCCAATCCCGATGACCCGCGCGCGTATCTTGACTGGTCGGCCCGCAAGATAGCCGGACATTTTGGCAACGGGAACACTCCCGTAACCGTATCAAACGCCTGCGTGTCGGGCGTATGCGCCCAGCTGATGGCGGCGCGCATGATACGTTCCGGTCAGTACCGACGTGCCGTGGTGGTAGGCGGCGACCTGCTGTCGCGGTTCATTGTCTCCGGCTTCCAGTCGTTCAAGGCGCTCAGTCCCGAGGTCTGCAAGCCCTTCGACGCCAATCGCACCGGACTGAATCTCGGCGAGGCTTTCGGCGCCATAATACTTGAAGCCACCGACCATGTCGGCGAGTCAGACTGGGTATATGTGGCATCCTCAAACCATAACGACGCCAACCATATCTCCGGCCCGTCGCGCACCGGCGAAGGTTCATACCGCGTACTGCGCGACCTGCTGAAGCACGTGGATGCTACGGAGCTGGCTTTCGTCAACCTGCACGGCACCGCCACAAACTATAACGACGAGATGGAATCCATAGCCGTGGACCGTGCCGGACTCGCGCCGGTTCCGGTCAACGGACTTAAAGGCTACTTCGGCCACACCCTCGGCGCCGCCGGCGTGATCGAGACCATCATGTCGATGCAGGCCGTGGACCACGGCACCATTCTGCCCACCCGTGGATTCTCCGGGCAGGGCACGTCACGCAGGCTGAATGTGACGGGTGCGCCGCGCGCCACGCACAAGAAGGCTTTCATCAAACTGCTGTCCGGCTTCGGAGGCTCCAACGCCGGTATATGCTACAGGAAAGGAGGTGCCGAATGAGACTGCTGAAACAAGTCGAGATACAACCCGGATGCTTAAAGACAGACGGCAACAGGATTGATTCGCTGTGCGGACTCTCCCTGTCGGAAATATACCGCAAGGTATGTAACGGATATCCAAAATTCTTCAAGATGGACGGTCTGTGCAAGACCGGATTCGTGGCTGCCGAGCTTTTGCTGGAAGGCCTGACCCCGGAACAGAAGGCTGAAGGGTCAGTGATACTTTTCGGGCGCGCCGGCTCGCTGGCCACCGACCGCAATTACGAGAACACCATCCGCGACCCGGAGAATTACTACCCCTCCCCGGCGCTGTTCGTATATACGCTGGCCAACATCGTGACCGGCGAAATTGCAATCCGCCACAAGATGCAGGGCGAAAGCTCAATGTACGTCCTGCCGCAATACGACCGCGAGGCGGAAACACGGACCGTGCAATCGGCATTCGACGAATCGGACACGCCGCTGATAGTATCCGGCTGGGTCGATTACGAAAATGACGACAATTATCAAGCAATATTGAATTTATACATAAAAGACTAAATACTTCAACTATGGAAGAACTGATAAACCAACTGAAAGAACAGATTATCGAGGCCCTGAACCTCGAGGACATGACCCCGGCCGACATCGACGCCGACGCACCCCTGTTCGGCGAGGGCCTTGGCCTTGACTCCATTGACGCCCTTGAGCTGATAGTGCTGATGGAACGCGAATACGGCATCAAGTTAGGCAATCCGGCCGAGGGCAAGAAGATATTCAGCTCCGTTGCCAGCATCGCCGACTACGTCAGCAAGAACCGCAAGAAATAAGGACCCCCACACGGCATGAAGATATATGTGACGGGTATGGGGATAGTGTCGGCGCTTGGCATAGGCGTCGACGCCACACTGACGGCCTTGCGCGAATCGCGTTCGGGCATCGGGCCGGTGAAGTATCTCGATACCGTTCATCGCGACCTGCCTGCCGGCGAGGTACCGGCGTCCGACGCAGAGTTAGCCGCCATGCTCCGGGCCGAAGCGCCCGTGAGCCGGATGCGCACCGTCATGATCGGAGCCATCGCTGCCCGCGAGGCCATAGCCGACGCCGGTCTGTCGCCCGACGACCTGTGCGACGACGTGCTGATCAACGGCACCACCGTGGGCGGCATGGATTATACCGAGAAGCATTTCGCCGAGGCATTGCAGGATAATTTCGAAAGCGAAGCCGCTCAGCACATGCAATACAACGACTGCGGCAGCGCCACCGACCTGATGGCGTCGATGTGCGGGCCGTTCCGGATGGTCACGACAACGTCCACGGCCTGCTCGTCGGCTGCCAACGCCATGATACTGGGCGCCAACATGATCAAGGCCGGCCTTGCCGACCGCGTCATTGCCGGTGGCACCGAGGCATTGTCCAGGTTCCATTTCAACGGCTTCAACACGCTGATGATACTGTCGTCACAGCCCTGCACGCCGTTCGACAGCGCCCATTGCGGCATCAACCTCGGCGAAGGAGCGGCATACCTTGTGCTGGAAAGCGAGGAATCGGCACGCCGACGCGGGGCAAAACCGTTAGCGGTCCTGTCAGGTTACGGAAACGCCTGTGACGCTTTCCATCAGACCGCCACGTCCGACAACGGCGAAGGGCCGTTCTTAGCCATGTCCAAGGCTTTGAAATCGGCCGGTCTCCGTCCCGACGACATCTCATATATCAACACCCACGGCACCGGCACCCCCAACAACGACGACTCGGAGCTGGCGGCCATAAAGCGTATATGGCCCGACAAGGTGCCCTTTTATTCGTCGACCAAGGGCTTCACGGCCCACACCACAAGTGCATCGGGAGCCATCGAGGCCGTAATCTCGATACTGGCACTGCGCCACTCGTTCGTGCCGGCATCACTGAGATGCGTCAACCCCACCGACCCAGACCATGCGCCGGTCACGGCCACGATGTTCGATACAAAGCTGACGCACGTCATGAACAATTCGTTCGGATTCGGCGGCAACGACAGCGCGTTGATAATCTCTAAAGCGGAATGAACGGCATGAACAAATGTTACATCATATCCGGCAGCTGTCTGCACGACGAGGAAGCCGATGTCAAAAAATATGTGACGCCCGGCGAGGCGCGCCGCATGTGCCGCATCCTGAAGCGCGCCGTGTACACGTCGTTCGAGGCGTTGCGTCAGAGCGGCATCGAATGTCCCGACGCCATCATAACCGGCACCTCGATGGGTTGCATGGAAAATTCCGAAAAATTCCTGACCGACATCTGCCGCAACGGCGAACAACTGCTGAAGCCCACGCTGTTCATGCAGTCCACCCACAACACCATCGCCTCCATGACGGGCATCCTGTTGAAATGCCACGGCTATAACATGACCTATTCGCAGGGAGGCGTCTCGTTCACCAGCGCTCTGCTCGACGCCTGGCTGCAGATTCGCGCCGGCGAGATCAGCAACGCCTTAGTGGGCTGTCACGACGAGCTTACCGACGCCATCCGTAAGATCCGCCACGCCGCGCATCCGGAGATATCCCCCGCCGATTTCCGCGAGGTCTCCGCAGCCTTTATGCTGGCCTCCGAGCCCCTCGGCGATAAACCAATCGAGGTCGAGAAGGTCATTATATTACACCGCCCCTCTCCCCGCCGGCTGGAAGAAGCCATCCGCTCTGCCGGCGCTGAGGCTTCACCTCTCTTTGGCTGTGCTGAGGCGGAAGCCGAGGCTGAATCCCTCCTCTGCGCCTCCGCCGATGCGGAGAGCGTATATGCGGCCTGCCGGCGCCTTTCTCCCCTCCCCGGCGAGCCGAAGTCGGCCCTGGTCGTGACACGGGCCGGAGAGTCGGTGTCGTTGATTAAACTAACACTCGCCCCGCCATGTGGCTGCTGATAGGACTCTCCGTGCTTCAAAGCCTGATGCTGGCCGTGGGCCAGGTCGCCCTGAAGATTGCGCTGGCTCGAATGCCGGCCTTCTCCTGGACGTCCGAGTTCTGGCTGAGCCTCCTTACGAACTGGGCATTCGGCGCCTGTGGCGCCCTGTTCGCCGGCGCGTCCATCCTCTGGATGTACATACTGAAGCACTACCCTCTCAGCATGGCCTATCCGCTGGCGAGCATCAGCTACGTGATTGCCGCCTTCATGGCCATCCTGGTGTTTCACGAGACGGTGCCGATGACACGCTGGATCGGCGTGTTCCTCATAATGGCCGGATGCGCCCTCGTGGCCTATAAATGAATTGAAGATGATGAAGAAACTGCTTTTGCTCACAATGCTTGTCGTGATGTCGCTGCCTGTATTCCCGGCGACACTGACCGGCGCACGATATAAGGAAACCGCAGCCAAGATCAACGCGGCCGCGGCAAAGATGCCCTCCATGACCTGCGACTTCACGCAAACCAAGCATCTGGCCATGCTCCGCGAGAAAATGGTGTCGAAAGGCAAGATGTATTACCGCAAGCCCGACAAACTGCGCTGGGAATATGTGTCGCCCTACAGATACACCTTCATCCTCAACGGTGCGAAGGTGTCGGTGGCCAACAACAAGCGCAACGACGTGATAGACACCCGCAACAACAAGCTGTTCAAGGAGATAGCCCGCATCATGATGAGCACCGTCACGGGCCGCGCCCTGTCGGACACCGGCGACTTCACCATCACCATCAACGAGACGGCACCGACATGGGACGTTACACTGGTGCCCAAACGCAAGAATATCAAGCAGATGTTCTCCAAAATCATATTGAAGTTCCGTCGCTCGGACTGTCAGGTGCAGCAGATAGAGCTGTATGAGAAGAACGGCGACCGCACCGAGATAAAGCTTCAGAACATAAAGACACCCTCGCCCGTAAATGACGCGCTTTTTAGTATATCTTAGTCTGCTCCTTACCGGCGGACTCTCGGCATACAGTCAGAACCCGGACGCACTGCCGCAGGACACCGTCTTCCGCTATGGCTTCGAGATGTCCATGCAGAAGGCCGGCCTGACCGGCGTGGCCCTTACGCGTCTGGACAACAATGCCATATACGGCAGCATCGTCAACGAATTCGGCGTCTCGGCCCTTGATTTCACCTACGACATACGCCGGGGCAAAGTCAAGCTGAACCATGTGGTGTCGTTCTTAGACAAATGGTACATCAGGCGCGTGCTGCGCGCCGACCTGCGCGTCTGCATCGACCGGCTCTACGGCCTCTCGGACCGTATGCCGAAGAAGCACGACGTCCTGCAGAACGGCTCCACACTGACCGTGCGCAACCTTGCACACGACATCTCCTATTCATTCACACCCCTTGCCAATGACTCTCAACAATAACATGTACCGAATCGGGCGCACGGACCCGGAGGCCATGACCGCCGACATCCGCCTGTTGCCCGACAGCGTCATATATAAAGCCCACTTCCCCGAAAAGCCTATCACTCCGGGCGTCTGCATCGTGCAGATGGCCGTGGAGCTGTTCGGTGCGCTGCGAGGCAGGAAATACTCCGTCCGCGAAGTGGTAAACGCCAAATTCCTGATCGTGATGGAACCGCAGGCCACACCCGAAGTGCGCTATGAATTCACCAAGATTACGGACGGCACGGAGCCGGGCACAGTCAAGCTGCAGGCCGCGGCCCGTTCCATCGCCGACAACGCCGTAATGGCAAAACTCTCGCTAATTCTTCAGGAGCAATGACGAAGGCATCAGTCAGCAAGGCCATGCGCAGCCACGGCATCTGCGTGATTATCCCGACATACAACAATGCCGGGACGCTGGCCCGCGTACTGACCGATGTGCTGGAATATGCTCCCGATGTAATAGTGGTGAACGACGGCAGCACCGACAACACCGCCGAAGTGCTGCGCGGATTCAAGGACCGCGTCGACATAGTATCCTACCCCCGCAACCGAGGCAAGGGATACGCGCTGAAAACGGGTCTGACCCACGCGCGCCGACGCGGTTTCGATTATGCCCTTACCATCGACTCCGACGGCCAGCACCGCGCTTCCGACATCCCGAAGATGGTGCAGGCAGTAATAGAGCATCCCGGCGCGCTCGTGGTCGGTGCCCGCGACCTGACCAAAGTGGACATAAACGGCAAGAGCTCGTTCGCAAATAAGTTCTCCAACTTCTGGTTCCGCGTCCAGACGGGCAGGAACCTGACCGACACCCAGACCGGCTACCGCGTGTATCCGCTGAAGCATCTGCACGGGCTCCGGATGCTCACCTACCGCTATGAGGCCGAACTGGAGCTGTTGGTGTTCGCGGCATGGAACGGCGTTAAGATCGTATCGGTGCCAATCGATGTCTATTATCCGCCGCAAGCGGAGCGGGTGTCGCATTTCAAGCCGGCACTCGACTTCACGCGCATCAGCATACTGAACACCATACTCTGCGTCGCGGCCATCGTCTACGGCATCCCGGTACGCACATGGTATTATTTCCGACAGAAACGGGCCTTCAACCGTGAATGGAAATTCTTCACGCGCAAAAACGGGCAGCCCAAGGAAGCGTCCATGACCTTACGCCGCCTGTTCCGTTCGCTCTACGCATTGTCGTTCTATCTGGTCAGCTGTCTGGGTGTACTCACGCCCTTAGGTATCGCATTGTTCAAATTCGGCAAATCGAACGAGAAGAAACGCACACGCTACCACCGCAAGCTGCAGCAAGTGTCACGGTACATAGGCAACCATCTGCCCGCGGCGTCGCCCGTGAAGTACATCAACGACAAGGAAGATTTCAGAAAACCGGCGCTGATAGTCTGCAACCACCAGTCGCACCTGGACCTCCCGGTGATCATGGCCCTCTATCCCAAGATTGTATTCCTGACCAACGACTGGGTGTGGAACAATTCGGTGTTCGGCAACATGATACGCTATGCCGAATACTATCCCGTTTCGGCCGGCATCGACAACCTGTTGCCCAAACTGCGCGACCTGCGCGACCGTGGTTATTCCATCATGGTGTTCCCTGAGGGCACCCGTTCGGTGGACTGCTCCATATCGCGGTTCCATCAGGGGGCGTTCCATCTGGCGCGCGAGCTGGAATTAGACGTACTGCCGTTGGTGCTTCACGGCGCCGGACATGTGCTGCCAAAGCTGGACTTCATGCTGCGCAAGGGCGAAATCTCGATCGAGGTGCTCGACCGCATTCCATACGAGCCGGAGTCGCCACTGACGATGCTGAAGCAGGCTTCCCGCGCACGGGCCATTATCCGCGAGGCTTACGACAAGACAGCGCGTCGCAAGGAGAATACGGAATACTTCATCCCTCTCGTCCTTTACAAATACGCATGGCGCGGATGGAAGACTGTGTCGGAATGCAAGCGCGCGCTGCGCAAGGCCGACAGTTATTCCATGGCCATAGACCATCTGCCCGCCTCCTGCCGCTCGGTGGCCATACAAAATGCAGGAATCGGCGTGGTGCCGCTGCTGTTCGCCCTGGTGCATCCCGACGTGCAGGTCACGGCATACATCGAATCGCTTGAACAATACGACGTGGCGGTCAATACGCCGCACATCCCCGATAACTTACATTTCATTCACACGGTGTGGCCCGAGGACGCACAGTCGGAGGCCGACATCTCTTTCTTACTTACCGACGAGGGTCTGTTACAACCCTTGTAGACGCTATGGACAAGACTTGCCTGATAATCGGAGCCGGACTCGGCGGACTTTTCACCGGAGCGCTATTGGCGCGCAACGGATACAAGGTGACTGTGATAGAGAAAAACGCCACCATCGGAGGAGGGCTGCAATGCTTCCGGCGCGGCGGCAAACTGTTTGAGACAGGAATGCACATCATGGGCGGATTCCAGCCCGGTGGCAACCTGTCCAGGATATGCAGTTACCTCGGCATACTCGACCGGCTGAAGATAGAACACCTCAACCCCTGTTGCACCGACCACATCTGTTACGGCAAGGACGGCAAGTCGTACATCATAGGCTCGGGCCGTGAGAATTTCGTCAAGGTCCTTGCCACGCAGTTTCCCGATGAAGCCGAGGGAATCAAGGCATACGTCGACGAACTGTTCGACATTACGGAACGCATACCGCTGTTCAATCTCCGTCCCGGCATTGCCGACATGACCGGGGAATACGGGCGGTTCAGCATGCCTGCCGACCGTCTTATAGCCAAGCACGTGCGCAACGAGGTGCTTCGCGAACTGCTGGCATACCTGAATCCGATATACAGCGGCACTCCCGGCCATTCGCCGGCATACGTCCATGCCCTGATCAACGTGCTGTTCATTTCCGGCGCATCCCGCTTCGTGGGCGGCAGCCAGCAGCTGGCCGACGCGCTGGCCGGATGCGTCACCGACCGGGGCGGAGAGATAGTAGCCGGCGACCCGGTACAGGGCATCACTGTCGAAAACAAAGCCATCACGTCCGTAACCACGAAGTCCGGACGCACCTTCACACCGCAATTGGTGATCTCCTCCATACATCCCGTGTCGCTGCTGAAGATTCTGCCTCCCAAGACATTCACCACGGCGTTCACCAACCGCCTCAACAACATACCCAATTCATTCTCGGCTTTCTCGCTCTATATCGACCTGAAGCCCGACCGGTTCCCTTACATACCCTACACCGGCTATTACCTGCGCGACTACGGCATGATGTGGAACCAGGCCACGCACGAGGAGAACAAGAGCCGCTGGCCGCACGGATTCCTCTATATGACGCCGCCGGAGCCGGAACAGGGCCCGTTCGCATCGAGGCTGCTGATACACTGTCCCATGGAATTCGACGAGGTGCGGCAGTGGCAAGACACCTCCACAGGGAGGCGCGGCCGGGATTACCTGGACTGGAAACAGGACTGCGGTGCAAAACTGATCGACGCGCTTGAAACCATCTACCCGGATATCCGCAAATGCATCCACAAGGTCTATACCTCCTCACCCCTCACCATCCGTGACTATTACAATGTAAAGGAGGGCTCGATGTTCGGCTATACCCACGATTCGGAGGACATACTCTATTCGCAGATACCGGTGCACACCAAGCTCTCGAACCTGTACCTCACCGGGCAGAACGTGATGCTGCACGGCATCTGCGGCGTACCGCTTACGGCCATCAAGACCGTGGACGCCATTTTAGGAGAGGATTATATAATCAACCAGATTCTGGAACATGAAAGGAATTAAGTATATATTGTTTATTACCACGCTGTGCGCGGCCATGTCGCTGCATGGGCAGGCCTTCAATATATGGGAAGGCACCGGGTGCAGGTCGAAAGTGAAGCTGACGCCGTACCCGGTGAGCGAAGCTCCCCACGGAAACGGCTCCGCGCCAGCTATTATTGTATGTCCGGGGGGCAGCTACTTCTGGCTGGACAAGGAGACGGAGGGCGACGGGGTGGCACGGTGGCTCAACACACAGGGCATCGCGGCCTTCGTATTGGAATACCGCGTGGGTACAGTGCCAGGATTCATATTCCACGACCGCCTGGTGAAGCGCGGCAACCGCTTCCCCGATATGCTGCAGGACGTGCAGCGCAGCATCCAGTTGGTGCGCGAGAATGCCGACAAATACGGCATCGACCCGGACAAGGTCGGCGTTATGGGGTTCTCGGCAGGAGGTCACCTCACGCTGATGGCCGGCACCATGTTCGACACCGACGTGCTGTCGCAGGTAGGCGTCAAGCCGTCCGTATCATTGAAACCAGACTTTATCGCTCCTATCTATCCGGTTGTCTCGTTAGTCGACGAATCGGTGCATAAACGTTCGCGCCGCGGCTTATTGGGTGAAGGTAAGGCCATAAGCCCCGAAATGAAGGACTCCCTTTCGATGGAACACCACGCACGCCCCGACATGCCTCCGACGTTCCTGATGAACTGCGTGGACGACCCCATCGTGAAATACCACAATTCCGAACTGATGGATTCGGCCCTCACGGCCAACCGCGTTCCGCACGTCTATATACAGTACAAGACCGGCGGCCACGGATTCGGCGCCAATCCCGACAAGACAACGGCAGAGGCCATCAAATGGCGCGGCCGCTTCATTGCGTGGCTCCGCAACCTGCCCTTTATGAAGTAATTTTGAATTTTGAATCATAACGACAATGACGTCAAACCATATACAGAACGACATAGAGTTTGCCTCGCCCGAGGAGATACGCGATTTTCAGGACGCGCGTCTGCGCGAGGCCGTAGCCTATCTGGCCGCCAACTCGCCTTATTACCGCCGCATGTTCCGCGACAACGGTATCGACCCGGCATCAATCCGCACGGTCGACGACCTGCAGCGCCTACCGTTCACGGCCAAAAAGGACCTGCAGCTTTACAACAATGATTTCCTGTGCGTGCCTAAGGAGAAAGTGATTGATTACATCACCACATCGGGTACCCTCGGCGACCCGGTGACATTCGGCTGCACGGAACTTGACCTGCAGCGGTTGGCCTACAACGAGAAGAAATCGTTCAGCTGCGCGGGCGTGCGTCCCGGCGACATCATCCAGCTTATGACCACGCTCGACAAGCGCTTCATGGCCGGATTGGCCTACTTCCTCGGCATCCGCGAGTTGGGCGCGTCGGTGATCCGCGTGGGCAACGGCATCCCCGAACTGCAGTGGGACACCATACACCGCATACAGCCCGACACCATCATGTGCGTGCCGTCGTTCATCCTCCGGCTGATAGATTACGCCGAGAAGAACGGCATAGACTACCGCGCGTCGAGCATACGCCGCATCATCGGCATCGGCGAGGGTCTGCGCGAACAGGACTTTTCGTTAAATCTCCTCGGAAAACGAATCAAGGAGAAATGGGACGTGGAACTGTTCGCCACATATTCGTCAACCGAAATGGGCGCGACCTTCTCCGAATGCCCCTACGGCTGCGGAGGCCATGTGCATCCGGAACTGATCATAGTGGAGATAATCGGCGACGACGACAAGCCGGTGCCCGACGGCGAGCCGGGCGAGGTGGTCGTTACCACGCTCGGCGTGGAGGGAATGCCCCTGCTGCGGTTCCGCACCGGCGACATATCGCGCAAGATTACGGGACAGTGCAAGTGCGGCCGCAATTCCTTCCGACTCACTCCCATTGTGGGCCGCAAGAACAACATGATAAAGCTGAAGGGCACCACCGTCTATCCTCCGGCGATATACGATGTGCTGGATAATACACAGTACGTGGCCAACTACGTGGTGCTGGTGCGCGACAGCTTCGCCGGCACAGACGAGGTGGTGGTGAAGGTAGGGCTCAACTCGCGCCCTGCGTTCGATGTGATAAAGGAACTCAAGGACCGTTTCCGCTCGCGCATCCGCGTGGCGCCCATCATCGAGATACTGGATCCCGACGACGTCAACAAGATCCTGTTCCCCAGCACATCGCGCAAGCCGTTGAAATTCATCGACCTCAGAAACCATAAATAATTCGGAAACAATAGCTGATCAAGAATCCATTCAAGCCGTATGAGCAAGTTGATTCTGAACATATACGATCTGTTCCGCCGCAGGCGGTGGCTGTGCCGGAGCATCTTCGCGGTGCTTACCGCGGTGCTTGTGGCATTGGTGATGACGCTGCATTACAAGGAGGACATATCCGATTTCCTGCCCCTTGACCACGATAACCGACAGGCCATGACGGTGTACCAGGACATATCGGGGGCCAACCGCATCTATGCCTTCGTTATGATGCGCGATTCGGCGCAGAATTCGCCCGAACGTCTGGCCGAAGGGGTCGACCTGCTCACGCAGACTTTAGCGGAGACGGATACCGCCGGACTGCTGCCGGACGTGATCAGCTCGATCGACCTGGAACAGATCATGGGCGTGGCGGCGGCTGTGTACGACGACATCCCCTACTTCATGACCGAGCGCGACTATGCCCGCGCCGACTCGCTGTTAGCAATACCCGGCTATACGGCCGCGCAGCTGATGAACGACAAGGAGCAGCTGCAGTCGCCCGCCGCCGGTTTCTCGGTCGAGACCATGTCGCGCGACCCGCTCGGCCTGTTCTCGCCCGTGGCCGCACGCATACACTCCGGCGGCTCGGACATAGAATTCGACAACTTCGACGGCTACATCCTCTCGCCCGACGGCAAACGGGCCATCGTAATGATGGACTCCAGATTCGGCGCTTCGGAATCGGACAACAACGGCCGCATAGTAGACCTGCTTAACGCCGTAAAGCAAAAGGTGGAACGGCAGGATCCGGCATTTGACGTTCATTTCACCGGCGGACCCGTCATAGCCGTCGGTAACGCCGACCGTATCAAGAAGGATTCCATATTGGCAGGCACCATCGCGGGCGTGCTTATATTGGCGTTGCTGATATATGTGTTCCGCAACATGCTGAATATCCTGCTCATCGTGGTGTCGGTGGGCTGGGGATGGCTTTTCGCAATGGGGGGCATCGCCATATTCTACGATTCGGTGTCCATCATCGTGATAGGCATATCGTCCGTGATTCTCGGCATAGCCATCAACTATCCGCTGCATCTGATAGACCATCTGGCGGAGAATCCGAACCGGCGTCTCGCCCTGCGCGAGATTGTGTCGCCGTTGGTTGTGGGCAACGTCACGACCGTGGGCGCGTTCCTCTGCTTAGTGCCGCTCAACGCCACGGCGCTGCACGACTTAGGTCTGTTCAGCTCGTTGCTTTTGGTTGGCACCATCCTGTTCGTGCTGCTGTTCCTGCCCCAACTGGTGCGCAAGAATTCTCCACGCGTCATCCGCGAGGAGAAACGCTCCATGTTGTCACGCCTGGCCGACATCAAGCCCGAGCGCAGCAAGCCGTTGGTGATAGCGCTGAGCTGCCTTACATTGGTGTTCGCGTGGTTCAGCCTCGACACGGGCTTCGACACCGATATGCGCAACATCAACTACATGACGCCGCAGAACCGCGCCGACATGGAATATTTCTCGTCGCTGATGCCGGGCGGCAAGACCACCGAGCCGCTGTATGTGGTGAGCGAGGGCAAGTCGTGGGACGAGGCGATGCGTGACAACGAACAGGCGGCGCGTGTGCTGAACGGCCTCGCTGCCGACGGCCAGGTATCGAAACGCTCGGATATAGCCGACTTCCTTCCCTCCGGCTCCACGCAGCAGACACGCCTGAAACGCTGGAACAGGTTCGTGACCGAGCATTCGGCGCTGTTCCGCGATTCGCTCCCGGCCGAGGCGGCACGTCTCGGGTTCAGCGAGGAGGCTTTCGCTCCTTTCCACGAAGCCATATCACGCCAGTATGCTCCCAAATCGTTTGAGGAGCTGAACGAGACATTCACGATGCTGTTCGCCGGCAACATCAGCCGCGACGAGGGCGCCGGCCGCAAGGCCATCGTGCAGATTGTGGATGTACCGAAAAATGACATCAGCGCGGTCAAGGACCGGATTAAAGAACGGTTCGACGGCCTCTGCTTCGATGTTGCTTCCATGAATTCGTCGATAGCCAATACGCTGTCCGATGATTTCAACTACATCTGTTATGCCTGCGGATTCATCGTATTCGCGTTCCTATGGCTGTCGTTCGGACGCATAGAACTTGCGGCCATCGCCTTCCTGCCGATGGCGCTGTCATGGCTCTGGATTCTCGGCATAATGGCCATCTGCGACATCCGGTTCAACATCGTGAACGTAATCTTAGCCACATTCATCTTCGGTCAGGGCGACGACTACACCATCTTCATCACCGAGGGCCTGGCATACGAATATGCGTACCGGCGCAAGGTGCTGGCATCGTACAAGAACAGCATCGTTGTGTCGGCGCTGATAATGTTCATAGGCATCGGGTCGCTGATATTCGCGCAGCATCCGGCCATGCGCTCGTTGGGTCAGGTGACGGTGGTGGGCATGATAGCCGTGGTGCTTATGGCCTACATAGTGCCGCCGCTGTTCTTCAACTGGATCACCCGGAGCAACGGCCACGTACGCCGCCATCCCGTCACACTCGCATCGCTGTGTATGCAGGTGTTCCGGCCACGCCGTTACAAAGCGCTGCAACAGGCTTTGGCTGCCGGACCCATGTCGCCCGACATGATGGAATATGCCGTATCGGGCCGATATCTGTATAAAGGCCGCGACATCGAATCAAACGCCAAGAAAGCCCTGAAGGGCATTATTTCACACCTTGACGAATTAAAGGATGTCAATGCCGATGATTTACTTGTCATTAACGGAACGGCACAGGGCGAGCTGGCCCTGACTTTGGCTCTGCTTCATCCAGGCGTATCCGTAACGGTAGTAACCGACAACGAGGATTCTCACGCTCTGATAGAGACGTGCGCCATCGATTTCACTCCGAATATCACTGTCATAACCAACAATAACGATTATGAAAAACATCCGGATTCTTACGTGCGTCTGTATAGCGATGGCAATGCTGTCGCCTACGCTCGCCGCCGACCTGCCTAAGTCTGTAAAGCTGAATTCCGACAGCACCGTCACCTTCACGCTGCGTCTCACGCCCGAGATGCTGAGGGCCGTCAACGAGTCCGATGACGATGATGAGGAGGATGACGATGAAAACAATAAAGAGCCTGAGGAACCGGATCAGCCCGACGACGTCTATGTTGTCGGCAACCTCATAAAGAACAAGAGCCTGCTGAAGAAGATGGGGCTCCCGTTTGGCGGCGATTTCAGCAAGGGCGAGATGGACGAGAAGAAAGGCGTGTGGACATTCCGTTCGCCCAAGCTCGCACCGAACATGTACACCTATCAGTTTGAGATTGACGATAAGAAATATACAGATCCTCTGAATCCGAACACCGTTCGCGACATAGCCGACACGCTGAGCTATTTCATCATTCCCGGGGGCAACGCCGACTATTTCCTTGACACCGACGTGCCGCACGGCAAGGTGAGCAAGGTGTGGTATCCCGGCACGCTTGATGGATTCAAGAAACGCCGTATGTCGGTGTATCTGCCGGCCGAGTATGACAAGAATCCCGACAAACGGTATCCGGTGTTATATCTGCTGCACGGCTCGGGCGGCGACGAGGACGCATGGCTGGGCTGCGGACGCGCCGCGCAGATTCTCGACAACATGATGGCACAGGGCAAATGCAAGCCTATGATAGTGGTGATGCCCAACGGCAACGCCGAACTTGCCGCTGCTCCCGGGGCCGATCCCGACCGGCCCGACCAAAAGCCGTTTGCCAACAATATGTCCTCGATGTTCGGTGCCATAGAAAGCGTGTTCATGCACGATGTGGTGGATTATGTCGACTCGCATTACCGCACCCGTACCGGCAAGGCTGACCGTGCCATCGCCGGTCTGTCGCTCGGAGGGCTGCATACGCTTTATATCTCGCTCAACAATCCGGAATCGTTCGACTATGTCGGATTGTTCTCGGCTCAGACCACCAATGCCATCACCGACAAATCATCTCCCACAGTCGACAAGATCGGAGGACTCTGGAACACCCTTTCCGACACATTCCCGGCATTGCGCAAAAATAAGATTGGCAAGACCATGGAGGCGGCCGCCGGCCAGGATGCCGACATCTACAAAAACTTCGACGCGAAGCTGCAGAAGCAGTTCAATCCTGCCCCGAAGCTGTATTACATAGCTGTCGGCACCGGCGACTTCACCAAGAAACTGAACGACGACCTGCGCCTCACTCTGGCCGACCACCGTTATCCCTACGTCTATCACGAATCGGACGGCGGCCACACCTGGGACAACTGGCGCAACTACCTCATCGACTTCCTCCCCCGCCTGTTCTAATCCCCGATAACAAAGCACAATGCCCCGTCACGAGCATCATAGCGTGACGGGGCATCTATTATCTAAAATCTAATATCGACTATCTGTCAGAGCAAGCTGACCGAGCGTGCGATGAACCTGGAGAGTTCCTCGCCCTTCAGCATGTTGCCTTTCAGCAGGGCCAGGTCGATGATCTGACGCACTACCGGCACCTTGGCGGCGTATGCGGCGATGATGTCCTCCTGCTGTTTGCGCAGGTCGCCGGCCTCTTTCTCGTTGGCGGCTATCTTCTGCTCGGCTTCGGCCTTGTCCTCTTCCTTCTTCTCCTTGAGGTCGGTGCGGAGCGAGGTGATTTCATTGTTCAGTTCGTCGACCTTGCTACGCAGCGGCGTCAGCTCACCGGTCAACGCACCGGCGGCTTCCTTCACCACCTTGCGCACCGCAGGCTGCTCGGTGTTGACAACCAATGAATACATGTCGGGCATCTGGCCGTAGAAGTTCATGCCGGGCTGCATGGCCGCCATGTCCTTCATACGGCGCATCATCTCGTTCTGCGTCAGCGTGGCGGGTGCGTCGTCGCCCTTCAGCGCGTTGTATTCAACGATGAAGTTGGTGTTCTCCACCGTAGGCAGCTGGCTGCGGAACATGCCGGTCAGCACCTCAATCTCGAGCGAGTCAAGGTCGGTGGCGTTGTCGTCGCTCTTGCGTATCAGACGCTCCGGAGTGTCGGAGTCTACGCGCACGAAACGGGTCTTCTCCAGCTTCGACTCCAGCATCTGGATAACGTGCTGGTCAAGCTGACCGTTCATCAGCAACACGTTGTAGCCCTTGTCCTCGGCTCCCTGTATATAGCCGAACTGTGTGGTCTTGTCCGTGGCGTACAGATATATCACGCTGTCCTCCTTGTCGGTCTGCTCGGCCGATACTAAGGTCTTGTATTCATCGAGGGTGTAGTACTTGCCCTGCACGTCCTTGAGCAGGAAGAATTTCTTGGCCGCCTCGTAGAACTTCTCGTCGGTCAGCATACCGTACTTGATGAACACCTCGATGTCGTCCCACTTCTTCTCGAACTCGGCGCGATTGTCCTTGAACATCTTGTCCAGCTTTTCGGCCACCTTCTTCGAGATGTAACCGGAAATCTTCTTCACCTGCGAGTCGGCCTGCAGATAGCTTCGGCTCACGTTCAGCGGGATGTCGGGAGAGTCGATCACACCCTGCATCAGCATCATGAACTCAGGCACCACGCCCTCCACCTGGTCGGTTACATAGACCTGGTTGCAGTACAGCTGTATGCGGTTGTGGTTCACGTCCACGTTGGCCTTGATCTTCGGGAAGTAGAGGATACCGGTCAGATTGAAGGGATAGTCCACGTTCAGATGAATCCAGAACATCGGATCCTCCTCGCCCGGCTTCAGCTCGTGGTAGAACTTCAGATAGTCCTCGTCGGTCAGTTCCGACGGCTTGCGCGTCCACAGCGGCTCGGTGTCGTTCACCACATTGTCCTTGTCCGTATCTACATACTGGCCGTCCTTCCACTCCTTGACCTTGCCCGAAATCACAGGCACGGGGAGGAAGCGGCAATACTTCTTCAGCAGCGTGTCGATGCGCGCCTGCTCTAAGAATTCCTTGCTGTCATCGTCGATGTAAAGGATGATGTCTGTACCGCGGCCCTCCTTGTCGGTCTCGGTCAGCGTATATTCGGGGCTGCCGTCACAGGTCCATTCCACAGCCTTGGCGCCTTCCTTGTAGCTCAGCGAACGGATCACGACCTTCTTCGACACCATGAACGCCGAATAGAATCCGAGTCCGAAGTGGCCGATGATGGAATTGGCAGTGTCCTTATATTTCTCTAAGAATTCCTCGGCGCCCGAGAACGCGATCTGGTTGATGTAGCGGTCGATGTCGTCGGCGTCCATACCGATGCCACGGTCGCTGACAGTCAGCGTTCCCGCCTCTTTGTCAATTTTGACACGCACGTCCATCTCGCCAAGTTCGCCCTTGTATTCGCCGAACGACGACAGCGTCTTCAGCTTCTGGGTGGCGTCGATGGCGTTTGACACCAGCTCGCGCAGGAATATCTCATGGTCGCTGTACAGGAACTTCTTGATGACGGGGAATATATTTTCAGTAGTTACCCCAATTTTTCCGGTTGGCATAATCTTTTATGTTTTTTATATTTTCATATCATGTTTAATCTAATTATCCGATCCCTATACTCTATAACAAAAAACAGGCCGATATTCCTCTCAGCGAGCACACACTGACTTTTCGAGCCGCAGACTATACATAAAGGCCTCAATTTATCCTTTCTATTTGCCTTATCGTAGAAAATTATTATATTTGCATTTGCAACGAATCAACGCTGCATTATAGAAGTATAGCCTGTAAAAGAAAATTATTGTATGCCGCGTTATATGAACCTGATGTCCGATTATGCGTTCAAACGGACATTCGGAAGCGAAAAGAACAAATCAATTCTCATCCAGTTTCTGAATCATATTCTGAATCTGGAAGACAAAATTGTGAGCCTGACATTTCATGATAAGGAGTCTATTCCCAATACTTCGGACGAGAAGCGAGTGGTTTATGACATATATTGTGTGACGCAGCATAAAAGGCATATCATCGTGGAAATGCAGCGTACCATACAGCCCACATTCAGCGACCGAGCCCTTACATATTGCTGTAGTCTGCTGATGCGTCAGGTGAAGCGCGGCGACAGAACGTACAATCTCAACGACATTTATGGTATTTTCATAATGGACTTCCATCTGTTAGGTCATGATCCAGTTCCGCTCAGAGAGGTGGGGCTGTATGATTTCACCTGCAAGGAGCGCTTCTCGCACAGACTCAACAATATTTTCCTCGATCTGACCATGATGAACAAGCATACGTTTGAGGAATGTGAAACTGATGTGGAACGATGGTTGTTTTTACTTAAAAATATTGAAACTATGAATAGCAAGCCAAAGGGATACCCGGAATTTGATGAATTATTTGATGCAGCTGATATGAGCAATCTGGTCAATGAGGAGGCCGTGGCCTACAGTGAGTCTCGCCAGCGAATGATCAACGACCGTCAAGGCATAATGGAATGGGGAGAGATAATACGCGAAGAAACTCGCAAGGAAGCTCGCAAAGAGACATTGAAATCCTCCATTTTGAATATGAAGAATTTAGGTATGGCCATAGACAAAATCGCCACATTATTGGGCATATCGCCCGAAGAAGCCAAAACAATAGCTTCGGCATAGTTTATCGTTATTAACAAGTTCCCTCAAATTCACAGGCATGAATCAAAAATTCACCTGACGGAACCGGCTGTCTGAATCTTTGAATCATGCTAAAGTTGAGTAACATAAAAGAGTTTTGAATACTAATAAAAATAGCTTCAAAACTCTTTTATAATGCTATAAATGGGCAAAACAATCCCCTATGGATTAATCGCTCGTTTTCACACAACGCACCCAAATAGATGCATCGGATCCCGTCATTGAGATAACAAGAGTTGCAGATGCCGAGGTTTGCTCTTTTACCTCATAACGAAGATATTCCTTTCCATCAATATAGGTTATAATGGATTTGCCTTTCTTCTTCCATGTTCCGGATCCTGTGCCGAAATATCCGAATCCGCGGTATGTGCCATCTGAGCGGAACGTGGCGCCTGTGGATTGATAAGGCCACTTTATGAAGTTTGTACCGTTAGTGGAAACTTCAGTAAACTTCCACGTGCCAACGATGTCGTCATTAGACAAGCCATCATCGTCTTTGCTGCACCCCTGAAATGCAAGAGCCAGCAATCCAACCATAAGGATGAATAAGATTTTAAATGAATTTTTCATACTATATAATTTGTATAATTGTAATTTTGAGATGCTGGTATATGCAAGAAACTGCTTATAAATCAATTACAATCCAAGGCTCTCCTTAACGACTCCTCCTTTTACTGTTACGCCGGGGATGGCATTATCGATTTTCTTAAAGAGGGAGTCAAATTCATGTGAACTGCTTTTAGTGTTTATTGTGCTTTCAGTAAAGGCAATAACATATACAGTATTTCCAGACTGCATTTTTACCATGACAATAACAAGCACCTTTTTATCCGGTGAGACCATACCAATGTAATCGTCTTCACTTGTTACCGGAACATATCGTTCTGCAAGGTGCTCGGCGACACGAGAAGTGGAACCAATAGAACTTGGAGCGATAACCATAGACATGGACAGTTTGGAATTTTTAAACGAATAGCCGTATGCTACAGAGTTGGATCTGTCCATATAAGTTATTACGTCATCGTCCTCTCCCACATATTCATATCCCTTCATCGCATTCTTAACTGTCTGCGCATTTGCGCCAAAGTCCAGACAGGGATCTTTAAAGAGTGTAACCGTTGGTGTTACTGTCACATCGAACGATAACTCTCCATTGCTAATTACTACTGAACCCACCCGCACACCTTTCACGGTTTTGCCATTGACTGTAGCGATTAAATCATTGGCTGAATCCCAGATACCATCAGCAGGAATATTATACGTCAGTCCTACGTTAAGTGTTTGGTCTGGGACACTCGGCTCATCATCATCGCCTCCGCACCCTGTAAATGCGAGGACCGGCATAATAAGTGTCAGAATGAATAGAATTTTTTTCATTTGTCTCATCAGTTTATTATAGTTTTGTGCAATACTGCCACTATGAATATTTGACTTAGTATGCACTATCGCTGATAAAACAAAAGCGCAGACTTCCATCATACGCTATCTTGGCTCACCACAAGCCATAATCAAATACGAGAAAGCCCGCGCCGTTAGGCACGATTCTCAATTTGATTATATATAGCTCGTTTCAATTCCGAGGTGGTGATTCAGATAGCGATTGAGCTAATATGTCAGGTGCAATACTCCCAAACGATTACTGCATTGCAAAATTAAATAAAATTCACCGATTGACAAAGTTTTTGCAAATATATTAATATCTTAAAGTCTTTGCGATGACACTGGGGACACATTCCTCCACTCATTACAAGGAGATGTAAAGCGACTGCTTATTTTGTAAGATGCCAATTATATTATTCAAGTTTCGATTGTGTTTGGGAATGATTTAAATATTTGCTCACAGAACTTATCCGGGGCGCTGCCTCGGCACAGAACTGACAGAACTGCACAGAAAAATATTTTTCATTTCTATTGTGATGTCTGATTGCCCCGGCACAGACCGGCAAGCCGGGCCAGAACCGGCACGGAAGACTTCGGTGAGTATTCTGTCAAGGTCTGTGAAATGGCCGCATCTAACCAAGATGCTGACATATAAAAATTCTGTGTCATTCTGTCAGTTCAGTGTCGGCATAGCGAAGCGGCCGAAATAGTTCTGTGAGAGGACTTTTTAATCAATTCCATTTAAGCGAAACTTAAATTAGATTATTTTTTATGGAAGTCTGACAAAAAAACGGGACCGATGAAAAATCGATCCCGCTCTTTATTATCTACCGCAAGGTTAAAATCACTAATAAGTATCACAAATTTTGTGTCACCAACAGTGTTACGGTTCCATCGGATTATTCCTCCTTTTTGTTCCAGGTGCAGCTCACGAACTTGAACTCGCCCTTGCTCTGGCACTCGAACACGATGGTCTCGGCCTTCGTCGCGCCGTCGTAGATGAAGAAGTGGATGGTGACGGTGGGATGGAAATCGCCCATCGGCGCCATGTCGGGATACCATTCATGGAGCACGGCGGGTGCCACCTCGTCCTCGAAGCGCTTCTTCATTGTGGCCACAACCTCCTCGTCGGTCATTCCCTCGTATGCGGCGGCATACTGCAGGCGTGCCGAGCCGGGACGCAGGTCGATGTTGTTCTGATAGGCCGAGGCTCCGGTGTAGTAGTCGTTGTTGCCGTAGCTGGTAATGTACTTGTCGCCGTCAGGCACGTTGTCCTTCACCCAGTCCACGCAAGCCTGATAGAAAGTGGCGCTGTATGCCTGACCCTTGCCTGTAGGCAGCGTGATGGTGATGGAGGGATCGAGTTCCCACTTGCCGTCGCGCTTCACGAACTGGTTGGTCACTTCCTGCACGCCGTTGGTGGCCACCTTGTCATACCACTTCGTGCCGTCGAAGGCCCAGAGAGCGCATGCGTTGGTGGTCTCCTTGTTGGCAAAGTACTTATAGCCGATATACATCTCGTCGTCCTCCTTTGCGTAAGGATAAGTCAGCGCCAGGAACTTGGGAAGATATTCGGCAGCCTGCGTGCCGGAGAAGTTGCCGTATGTCAGGCCCATCGACGCGAAGTCGGCGGGCTGGATCATGGTCACGTCCTGCACGGCCCAAGCCGAGCCGTCGAACTTGTACGCGCCGTACTTCGACACGCTGACGGTGCCGTAGTCGGGGCCGTCAAGATTGAAGTTCGGGTTGATGTCGGTCTCGTTGTACTGAGCGACGACGAAGTCACCGGCCTTGGCATCGGGCAGAGCCTCCTTCAGCACGTCGCCCATGCAAGTGGACACGGGGTGCATCGGCGAGAAGGCGTCGATGTAATCCGCATCACCGGCGTATACCGTCTGGTAATCGTCGGATGTCACCTTATAGCTTGAGGAAGCGTTCACGCCCTCAATCAGCTCGGGCACCTCGCTCACCTCGCGGTAAGTCACGTTGACGGCCGATCCGTTGCTGACGGCATAGTATGCGAACTGAGGGTCGTTCAGCAGGTTGGGCATATAACGCTCGGCGGGAGTGGCCGGCGTGATGTACTGCTGCTTGGCCACTGCGGCCAGGGCCTTTACGGCGTCCGGCGACGTGCCGTCGGCCTCATCCTTGGCTGCCAGGTCCTTGTTGAAGCTGTTTTCGGCAAAGGCCTTGTAGTCGGCGGCCGTCAGCGTATAGTTGATACCGGGCAGGACCTGATCCATATTCTCGCCACCCTCGAAACCGTCCAGGTGGTTGTTCCAGCTGTCTTCACCACACGAGGCAAGACCCAGCATCATCAGCGCCGCCGGCGCAATGAATTTCATTATTGTTTTCATGTCTTTCCTCCTTTAGAAGTTAATCTTGAGTTTCACGCTGAACGTGCGGCCGAAGGAGTAGAACACGCGGAAGGCGTTGTTCCAGGCGCCCTTCTGGCTGGTCAGCGTGTATGCGTCCTTCACATAGTTGTAGTCGCATACGTTGTTGATGTTACCTATCAGAGTGGCCGTGACCTTGCCGGCGATCTTGAAGCGATAGCTGGCGTGCAGGTCAAGCTCGTTGCCCCATGGAATTTTCCAGGGATCCTCCACCGTGATTTCAGCGTTCTTCATATATGAGTCGCTTGAGATCTCGTAGTCGGAGTAGTTGCGTGCGCTCCATACCCAGTCTGCGCCGATGCGGAATCCCTTGAAGGGCTTGAACGTCACGCCCAGGAAACCTGTGGTCTGTGCCGAGCCGCCGATCTTGCGCCCCTTCTGCATCACCGTGGCGTATGCGTGGTCCGGAGCAAGGATGCCCGATGCCAGCGTACCGTCCAGGTCGGCCAGAGGCTGTCCCTGCTCGGAATAGAAGTAACCGGTCGGGTTCGAGTCCCAGATCCAGTCGCCCATCGAGAACATACCCTCCAGTTCCATCCAGCGTACGGGGATGTACTTGGCGTTGATCTCGAATCCCATGTGACGTGCGTTGACGCCCGACATGCTCAGGGTGTACAGCTGGCCGGCGAGGGGACCCTGACGGATCTCGCCCGTACGGGTGGTGGTGCGGTCGCACTTGTCAAGCCATTCCGTGTAGTAGAGGTTGGCGTTCAACGAGAACACCTCCGAGTGATAGCCATAGCCCAGCTCGATGCTCCATATCTTGGAGTTCTTCGGGTTGGGGTTGATCACGTTGCTGGTGGCCTGCGACAGGAACACGCCGTTGCTGAAGAAGGGCACGCGCGAGATGAAGCCGCCGTTGACGAACACGTTGTTGTAACGGTTGATGTTATAGTTCACGCCGGCCTTTACGGTGCCGCCGATGAAGTTCTTGGTCTTTGAGCGCTCGTGCTCCTTGTCGTAATAGAAGAAGTCGCGGCGCCACATCGAGGTGTTGTTAAGCGATCCGGACACTACGGCGTTCAGCTTATTGTCCAGGCCAGTGTACTCCAACTGTGCGTACACGCCTTCCTGCACCGTGTAGCCGTTGAAGTTGCGGTAAACCACATCGCCCACGCCTAAGTGCTCGAACTTCCAGTTCGGGTCGGCTGCGGCTGCGTTGTTCTCCGGCTTCACGCCCTTGCGGTTCTCGTAGTTCATGTAATATTCGCCATTGTAGAGGTCGATGATCTTGTTGTTGTGCTTGCCGATGTAGTAGCGCACGTCAAGACCGCCGGTGAAGGTCAGCGTCTTGGGGATGAACTCGTTCTTGTAGGTCGATACCCAGCCGTACCATTCATGGTTGTTGTTGCTGCTGGACATCACCATGTTCGAACCGGTGGTGGATTCCATGTTCATGGTCTGGATGGCGGCATAATCGAATGTGCCGTCGGCGCAGCGGAACAGAGTGTTGAGCTTGCCCTGCGATGCACCGTACCATGAGGAGTTGGAGAGGCTGGTACCGTTGTATGTGCCGTGGCCCTGACCTCCGTAACCTCCGCCGGTACCGATGGACATGTACAGCGTATTGGTCCACGAGCTCTTGTAGTCTATCTGCCAGATGTGCGTCAGCGAGATCTGGGGCTTGTGGTAGAAGTTATAGCTTGAGCTCTTGCGCTCGCCGTTCAGGCCGTAACCGAACGTGGGGTTGTAGCGGTAGGGGCTCTCGCCGTCCATATAGTTGCGCACGTTCTGCCATCCCTCGATGGTGAGGCCGTCCTGGCGGCTGCGCTGATAGTGGGTCTGCGGAGCGCCGAACGCAGTGAACGACAGCTGCTGGTTATCGCCTATCTTCTTCGACACGTTGACGAAGTAATTGTAGCTGTTGAAGTTGGTGCCCTGCACGTAACCGTCGCCCCAGCGGCGCGATCCCAACACTGTAATGGCCCAGCCGTTCTTCATCAGACCGGTGGAGAGCATCAGGCCGTACTGGTTCATACCGTCGTTGCCCATGCCGTACCATGCGGTGCCTTCGCGCTTGGCGTCGAGGCTGCGGGTGGTGATGTTGATGGTACCGCCCACCGAGGGAGCCGAAAGCAACGCCGCGCCAAGACCGCGCTGGCTCTGCATGCTGCTGGTCACGTCGGCCAGTCCGGCCCAGTTGCTCCAGTACACGCCGCCCCATTCCATGTCGTTGATCGGAATACCGTTGATCAGCGTGGCCACGTTCTCCGACTTGAAGCCGCGGATGTTGATCTTGGCGTCGCCGAAGCCGCCGCCATCGGGCGTGGCCCATACGCCGGGAGTGGTCTTAAGAATCTCGGGAAATTCCTGGGCGCCCAATTTGGTCTCGATCTGCAGCTGGTCGACCGACGACAGGGCCACAGGCGTCTGGCGCGTGCGGGCCACCGACTGCGTCACGATCACGTCCTGCAGCATCTTGGCATTGGGGCTGAGTTTGATCACGCCCATTTTCGAGGCTACGCGCACGTCCGCGCCGTTATAGCCCACATACGTGATTTTCAATTCTTTCGCATTGTCCGGCACAGACAGACGGAAATATCCGTCCACATCTGTCGACGTTCCCTTGCTGGTGCCGGGAAGCTGTACCAATGCGCCGATCAAAGGCTCACCCTGATCGTCAACTACCTGACCGCGACACTCGATGTCGGCCCAAGCCTCGTTTGCGAAGCCCAGTCCGGCTGCCGTCACGGCCATGGCGAGAATAGTTCTCTTCATATCTGTTGTTATTGGTGGTATTGGTGGTATATTTTTCGTAGTTAAGTCGTTACCATGCACATTGAGTCATTGACCATGCACATATTCTCGTTTCAAGTGCAAAGTTAGTGAAATAATTTTTAAAAAATGTGAATTTTTGATTACAATTTACAGTCAGCCCTCTAAAAATTGCAGGATTTGGCAGTTTCGGCTTTTTGATGTAACTTTGTAAGCAAATCGGGAGTCGGAGGACTCCTAATAAAATGAAAGCTGAATAAAGAAGCTGAATAAATCGATGATAAACCGAGTACTGATACGTAACAAGGTAGTGCAGGTGCTGTATTCGTGTCTGCTGGTAAGCAAGAAGTTCCAACTGGCCGAACCGCCGGCCCAGCCCACGAAGGAGAAGCGCTATGCCTACGGTCTGTATGTCGACATGCTGGCACTGTTCGTGATGCTGGCCCGACGCGTGGAATTCCGTAAGTCATATCCCCTTGAGACCAGCCGTTTCATGGAGCGGATCAAGGAGGACGACCGTGTATCGGCCGCCGTGCGCCGCCTGTCCGAGAACCCGATGTTCGTCAACACCGTCGACAATCTGGCGCAGACACTGAAGGATTCCGGCATTTTCCGCAACTACATCAAGGATTCGCAGAATGGCGACGGCGCCGCCGAGGACACACTGTGGCGCGAGACGTTCAACCAGCTGGTAATGCTTACCCCGGCCATCACGGAATATGCGGAAAGCCTCCCCTCCTACACCTTCCGCGGCATGGAGCGTATGCAGCAGATGATGAACGAGACTCTGTCCGACTTCATGTCGTCGCAGGAAAGCCTGGACGACTGCACCGCTACGCTGCTGAAAAGCCTGGACGCCACCCGCCAGCTGTACATACGTCTGCTGGCACTGGCCGTGGATCTGACCGACTTCCAGGAACGCAAGCTGGACGAGGCGCGCAACCGCGCCGTGCAGTCGCCGGAAGCCCTCAACCCCAACATGCGCTTCGTCGACAACCGCCTGGTGAAGGCTCTGCGCGAGAATCCCGTACTGGTGAAAGAAGTGAACAACTACCACATCAACTGGATGAGCGAGGATCCGCTGCTGATGGAAAGCATGCTCCGTTCCGTGCTCGACTCCGACATATATAAGGAATACATGGAGCGCCCCGAATGCGGCATGGCCGAGGACGCCGAGCTGTGGAAGGAACTGTTCCGTAAGGTGATATTCGACAACACGGCCCTGCTGGAATGGCTGGAGGAGACTTCGGTGTTCTGGAACGACGACATCGACATAATCGGCACGTTCGTCATCAAGACCCTGCGGCGCGTGGAGGAGGGCGACCACAACGCCATCATGCCGCAGTTCAAGGACGACGAGGACCGCGAATTCGGACCCGCGCTGCTCAAGGCCGCCATCAAGGGCCAGCCTGAATACAGCGCGTGGATACAACAGGCGCTGCGCACCAACGAATGGGAGGCCGACCGCCTCGCTTTCATGGACGTGGTGATCATGACCACCGCCCTGGCCGAGATCCTGAACTTCCCCAAGATTCCCGTTTCGGTCAGCATCAACGAATACATCGAGATAGCCAAGAGCTACAGCTCGGCCAAGTCAGGCTCGTTCGTCAACGGCCTGCTGCGCGACATCCTCGCCATGCTCAAGGAAAAAGGAATACTGCATAAGGCCCTGTAACACTTCGGCGCCTTATTCCGTTATATAAGAATAAAAATAAATATATAAGAATAAAAATAAATAAAGAATACTATGTTGACAACTATTTTACTGCAAGCCTCCAAGAGTGCAGGAGGCGGCATGGAAGGGCTCATCATGATCGTGGCCATGATCGCCATCTTCTACTTCCTGATGATCCGTCCGCAGAACAAGAAGCAGAAGGAAATCAAGCGTCAGCGCGAGGCCATGAAGACCGGCGACCGCGTTGTGACCGCCGGAGGCATCCACGGCCGACTGCGCGACGTGAAGGACGCTACCGTCACGATGGAAGTGGCTCCCGGCGTCACCCTCAAGGTGGACAAGACCAGCGTGTTCCCCGCCGTCGAGGAGGCCGCTCCCGCCAAGAAGGAGAAGAAAGCCAAGGAGGTAAAGGAAGAAAAAGAAGAGAAGGAAGACAAATAATCCATCTCTGTTATGCCGCTCCGGAAACGAGACTTGCGTGACACCTGGCTGAAGGTACGTACCTCCGGCCAGTTCCGCAATGTGCTGTTGTTTCTGGTATTCGTGGCCGTCAGCGCGCTGTTCTGGTGCATCCTGGCGCTCAACGACTCGGTGACGGAGACGTTCGTTGTCAGGGTGCAGCTGGAGAACGTGCCGGACTCTGTCACGTTCATCAACCAGCCGCCACAGGCCATGCACGTCACCCTGCGCGACAAGGGCACCAACATCCTGCGCAGCGGCGTGCTGAAGCATCCGCAGATCAACATCAATTTCCGCGACTATTCCGACCGCGGCATATTCCGGATGTCCAAGTCCGACCTGAACGCCGTGATCAAGACGGCCTTCGGCAACGGCATCCAGATCATAGCCACGTCGCTCGACTCGCTTCGATGCTACTACACCGACTCGCCGGGCAAGCGAGTGCCGGTGCGCATCATGGCCGATGTCACCGCATCGTCGGGCAACATCATAGCCGGAGCGCCTGTGCCAATGCAGCGCGGCGTGCGCATCTATTCGTACGGCGACGAAATCGACACCATCTCGCAGGTCGTGACCGAGGTGCTGAAGAAGCGCGACCTGTCGCAGACCAAGATGTTCGAAGTCCGCATACGCCCCATTCCGGGCATCCGTATCGTGCCGCCGGAAGTGGGCGTGCAGGTCAACGTAGAGCCGTTGGTGCACAAGGAGGGTTATGCCGTGATCGAATCGCGCGGCGTGCCGCAGGGCGAGAGTCTGCTGCTGTTCCCCAACCGTGTGCCGGTGTCGTACTATGTGCCCATGAGCAAATTCAACGACACGGAGGCGCCCATATCCGCCGCAGTGGACTATGCCGACACAAAACTGACCCGGTCCAACCAGATACCCGTCAGACTCGGCAACGTGCCCGACTACGTGGTCAATCCCGAGATCAAGGCCGACAGCGTGGAATACACCCTTGTGAAACGATGAAGCTGATAGGACTGACAGGCGGCATCGGCACGGGCAAAAGCACGGTGGCACGCATACTGCGGCTGCGCGGCTATGAGGTCTACGACTGCGACCTTGAGGCCAAAAGGCTGATGGACGAGTCCCTGGAAGTGCATCGTTCGCTGCGCGACCGCTGGGGCGAGGAGATATACAGCGCCCGGGGCGAGTTGGACCGACGCAAGGTGGCCGAATACGTGTTTGCCGACCGCCGGGAGAAGGCCTGGCTCGACAGCCTTGTGCACGGGCTTGTGCGCGATGACGTGAAAAGATGGGCAGCCACCCGTACCGATTACAGTCATGACACGGTCTTTGTGGAATCGGCCATACTTTTCACTTCCGGACTCGCCGATATGTGTCAGGAAGTATGGGAAGTGACCGCACCGCTCGACATTCGCCTGGAGCGCGTCATGAAGCGTTCCGGCCTGACCCGGGAGCAGGCACTGGCCCGGATCGATGCCCAGAAAGAGGAGCAGAAGATATGCCGATCCAGCCATACGCGGCAGATAGTCAACGACGGCGCCACTCCCCTGCTTGACGCCATACCCGACGTTAATTAGTAATCATTACTGACCTTAGATAGAAATCATGTCGCCGGCCTTTAGATTCGGCTATTTACTCGGCGATTTATATTTATATTGAAAGAATTTAAATAACATATACAGCAATGTTAAAGAAAATCATTTCGATCACGGGCAAGCCCGGACTGCAGAAGATATTGAGCCAGGGGCGCGGCACCCTGATAGTTGAGGATGTAGAGACCAAGCGTCGTTTCCCCGTTCATTCGCGTGACCAGGTGGTATCGTTGGGCGACATCTCGATGTACACCGAGAGCGGCGACACTCCGCTGGGCGAGATCATGCAGATGCTTTACGACAAGACCGGAGGCAAGCCCGTTGACGGCGACTCGATGAACTCCGAGCAGCTTCACCAGTCGTTCGGCGACGTCGTGACCGACTACGACCGCCTCCGCGTCCGCGACCGCGACATCAAGAAGCTCTACAAATGGTACAACCTCCTCCTGGCCGACGGCTTCACCAAGTTCGTCGACGACACCGCCGCTACCGCTGACGCTGACGCCGCTACGGATGCCGCAGACACCGAGGCTCCTGCCGAGGACAAGGCCGAGTAATCCTAATAACCGACACCAAACAATGAGGGTGCGCCAGCTATAAGCCGGCGCACCCTCATTGTGTCAATATCTAATATCTTACTTCTGCCGTTGGCGGATGGCTTCGTACATCAGGATGCCGGCGGCGACGGAGACGTTGAGGCTGCCGATCTTGCCGAGGATGGGGATGGCGGCGAGCTCGTCACAGGCGCGCAGCACCTCGTCGCTGATGCCGTGCTCCTCGTTGCCCATTACGATGGCAACCGGCACCGTGTAGTCTATCTGAGTGTAATTGACGGATGCCTTCTCGGTGGCGCCCACTATCTTGACGCCACTCTCCTTAAGCATACGGACGGCCGTCAGCATATCGCGCTCGCGGCATACCGGCACGTACAGCAGTCCTCCCGCCGAGGTCTTCATTGCATCGGGCGTAACAGAAGCGGAGTTGCGCTCCGGGATCACGATGCCGTCAAAGGCGGCGCAGTTGGCCGTGCGCCCTATGGCGCCGAAGTTGCGGATGTCGGTCACGCCGTCCAGACACATCAGCAACGGCGTCTTTCCCTCCTCGTACAGCGCGGGAAGCAGATTCTCCAGCTTATGATAACGCACCGCCGCCATAATCGCTATGACGCCCTGATGATTCTTCATCGTGATGCGGTTCAGCTTCTCCATCGGTACCCGCTGCACGGGGATGCCGTACAACCGCGCCTTCTCCATTATCTCGCGGGCTATGTCGCCCCCCATTTCCTTACGAAGCAATATCTTGTCGATGCTCTTGCCGCTCTCCACAGCCTCCAGCACCGCACGCGTTCCAAATATATAATCGCCTTTTTCCATAATTACATAGATGCTTTTAATAATGCGCGGGCATTCTCGCGTGCCGCCTCCGTCACCTCGCTGCCCGATATCATGGCGGCTATCTCGCTGACGCGCGCTTCGTGGTCCAGTTTCTCCACATGCGTCACTGTGCGGTCGCCCTCGTCGCGCTTATAGACCTTGAAATGCTCCACGCCCTGTGCGGCCACCTGAGGCAGATGGGTGATGGCCATCACCTGTATGTCGTCGCCCATGCGGCGCATCATCAGACCCATCTGCTCGGCTATCTCGCCCGACACGCCGGTGTCCACCTCGTCGAACACGATGGTGGGCATATTCATACGGCGTGCCACCACAGCCTTCAGCGACAGCATCAGCCGCGACATCTCGCCGCCCGAGGCTGTGTCGCCCACCGGCTGCAGCGTGGCGTTACGGTTGAACGCGCACAGGAACTCTACCCTGTCGCCGCCCGTAGAGGTCAGCTTGGCCGGCGATACGCGCACCTCGAATTTCAGATTGGGCAGTCCCAACGTCCGGGCCGCCGCATATATCTCGTCGCCCAACAACCGGGCACCCTCCTGACGCATGCGTGTCAACACCGCCGCCTTCTCCTTAAGCGCACGGGCCATCTCGCGGGCCTGACGCTCCAGTTCCGGCAGTTCACCGCCATCGCCCGTCAGCTCGCCCAGCTCCTGCTTCAGCTTTATGTGTAAGTCTGCCAGCTCGTCGGCATCCTTCATCTTGAAATGCTTAACGGCGGCATAGTATGCCTGCATTCGCGACGACAGGCGTTCCAATGCCGCCGGATTCGTGTCGAGTCCTGAATACATATCGTCGATGGCATCGGCTATATCGTGTATCTCGGTCTCCATCACCTCCATACGCGCCGGTATGTCCTGGTCCTCCACATCGCGGCCGAACAGCGAGAAATCTATCTTATCCACTATTCCGCGGGCCTCAGCCACATCGCCGAGCATACCCCGGTCGCCGCTGCCGAACAGTGCCGCCAGCGACGCCAGACGCTGCTTTATCTCATCGGCGTCCGACAGCACTTCGTATCTCTTTTCTATCTCGGTCAGTTCTCCCTTCTTAGGCTTCAACGCATCGAGCTGGCCGCACTGGAAGCGCAGGAATTCCTCATTCTCACGGTTCTTCGCGTTACGTTCCTTCACACGGTCTATGTCGCGGCGCAACGCGGCGAACCGCCGGAAATCGCGCCGGTAATCTTCCAATTGCGGAATCGTACCGGAAAACACGTCGACCACATGCAGCTGCTCGGCCTCGTCGCTGAGTCCGGCGTTGGCGTGCTGGGAATGGATATAAACCAATTTCGGTCCAATGGCCGCAAGGGTGGCGAGTGTCACCGGAGTGTCGTTGATGTATATCTTGCTGCGCCCCTCGGCGGCTATCTCGCGGCGTATGGTCACTTCATTACGCGTGCCGGTTTCGTCCGCATCGTCGTATGCCACCCACTCGATGCCACGCTCCTCGAACAGGCGCCGCATTTCAGGGTCCACATCCTCGAACGTGGCCTCGATGCGGCTTTTGCCACCGGCCACCACACGCGAGTCGGCGCGGCCTCCGGTCAGCAGCGACAGCGCGCCGAGCATGATGCTTTTGCCCGAACCCGTCTCGCCCGTTATCACGGTCATGCCGGGGCCGAACTCAACGTCCACACCCTCTATCAGTGCGTAATTCCTTATTCCAAGCCTCCTGAGCATCGTTCGTTTATTTTATCGCTGTTCCTCGGGATTCTTTATCTTGTTCAGCCGCTCCGATTCAGTGGGATAGATGGGCTGAAGCATGTCGTAAACCTTCTGCCGCTCCGTTTCGGGTGCTTTGCTGTACACATTCACCAGCTCGTCCAGTTTCGAGTCGCGGAATATGCTCAGCGCCACCGACATCGGGGCAACATCGTACACTTTCTTGATTTCATCCAGCGATTCGGTGATGGCTGCGCGTCCCTTGTCGGGGCTGGTCACCATCTCGTCGAGTCCCTTGCGGTGATACTGATACAGCAGGTTGCGTATGCCTGCCGTATTGGTGTCGGTGTACGAGTTGAGCACAGCCGCGCGGTTGCGCGTATCGTCAAATGTGCGCCATCCCACTTCGCCGCTCGACTGCTGGTATTGCACTATCTGCTGCGCGCGGTCGTAGAACCGCTGACCGCCGTTGGGGGAAAACGAGTCGAAATCCAACGCCAGCAGCAGATAGGCGTAATAGTCCAGTATCGCCGTCAGGTTGTTTTCCGGTTGCTGCGTGTTGTAGGTCAGCGGGTCGCCCTCGCGGTAGTTGAATTCTATCTTGTTGTCCTTGAAATTAAAGAGCGTGGTGGTATACGTGGCGTTGTACACGGGGCGTATCAGCTGCACCTGCAGGTCGCCCTTCATGCGGTCGCCGTCATATTCGGAGATGGTGAAGAACAGGCGGCACTCCAGTTTCTCGGTCGGCGAGAAAGTGGCGTCGCTGAACTTGGTCTCGTTCATGTAGGAATTGAGCGTCTCCTTCAGATTGTCGAACACCGACTTGTTGGTGCCTTCTATCTTCTGGGTGTTCACCTCCACCGTAGCGCGGAATTCCTGGGCGTTCGCGCCGGACACCGTCGCCAACGCCGCCATAGCCGTCAATATGTACCGTATACCGTTTCTTATCATTTCATTGCTTTCTCTATGGCGTCCACTATGTCGGCCGCTACCTCGCGCTTGCTTTTCAGCGGAAAAGCAAGCTCCCCGTCCCCGCTCACGATTGTGATGCGGTTGGTGTCGGTGCGGAAACCGGCGCCCTTGTCCTTCAGAGAATTCAAAACGACAAAATCCAGATTCTTATTGTGGAGCTTCTTGTGCGCGGCATCGTGTCCGTCGTCGGTCTCAAGCGCGAAACCAACCGTAACCTGACCCCGGCGCTTCATGTCGCCGCACGTGGCGGCTATGTCGGGATTGCGCACCAGTTCGATGGTCTGTGTCGCCACACCCTCGCGCTTAATCTTCTGCTCCTTGCGCTCGGCGGGGCGGTAATCGGCCACGGCTGCCGAGAACACCGCAATATCGCTTTCGGCAAATGCCTGCACCGTGGTATCGCACATCTCCTCTGCACTCTCCACGTCCACACGACGGATTCTGGGATGGTCCACGGTCAGCGACACGGGGCCGGCAACCAATGTAACCTCGGCGCCACGGTCGGCCAATTCCCCGGCGATGGCGAAGCCCATCTTGCCGCTGGAGAAATTGCCGATGAAACGCACCGGGTCCAGTTTCTCATAAGTCGGTCCGGCAGTCACCACCGCCTTCTTCCCTGCCAGCGACTCGCTCTTAGCGAAGTAACGCTCTATGCTCGCGAATATCTCCTCCGGCTCGGCCATACGGCCTTTGCCCTGCAGTCCGCTGGCCAAGGCTCCCGTTTCGGCCTCGACAATCATGACGCCGTCGGCGGCAAGCTGCCGCAGGTTGCGCTGCGTGGTGGGATGACGGTACATGTCCAGGTCCATTGCCGGAGCTATCATCACCGGTTCGCGGGCCGACAGATAGGTGGTGACCAGCATGTTGTCGGCCACACCGTGCGCCATCTTGGCCATTGTGGAGGCCGTGGCCGGAGCTATCACCATCAGGTCGGCCCACAGCCCGAGGTCCACGTGCGAGTGCCATTCGCCGGTGTTGGCGTTGAAGAACTCGCTCACCACAGGTCGCTGGCTGAGCGACGACAGAGTGACCGGCGTAATGAATTCCTTGCCTGCGGGCGTCATCACCACCTGCACCTCGGCGCCGGCCTTGGTAAGCAGGCGCAGCAGCGTCACGCTCTTGTACGCGGCGATGCCGCCGCATATTCCCAGCACTATGTGTTTTCCCTTCAGCATCTATATCTTATTTCTTACGCTTACGGCTTTCGGCATACAGGCGAGTCACCACGTCCTTGGTATTCTTGGGGAAATCGCCCTGTACCATCCAGGCATAGAACGACGGCTCGCGACGGAACACGTCTATCACTTTCGAGCCCTTGTGCTTGCCGAAGTTGAACACAGGCTCGTCGTTGTCGTTCAGCACGATTCGGCCTGCCAGGTCGAGGCTCCGGCCTCCGCGCGAGAACTCGGCCAGGGCCTTGACGTCGTTCTTCAGTTCGGGATAACGGTCCAGCTGGCTTTTCAGCACCTCGTAGGTGGCCACGGTGTCGGCCTCGGCCGAATGCGCCCCCTCCAGCTCCTTGCCGCAATAGAAGCGGTAGGCCGCCACAAGTGTGCGCTGTTCCATCTTGTGGAATATGTTCTGCACGTCGATGAACTGGCGTCCCTCCAGATCGAATGGAAGTCCCACACGGTTGAACTCCTCTATCAGCAGGGGCACGTCGAACTTGTTGCTGTTGTATCCGGCAATGTCGCTGTCCTCGAATATCTGGCTCAGCGCCTTGGCTACCTGGCGGAACGTCGGGGCGTCCTTCACGTCCTCGTCGGTGATGTGGTGCACGGCGGTGCTGGCCGGCGGTATCGGCATCTCGGGATTGATGCGGCGTGATTTGGTCTCCTCGTGTCCGTCGGGATAAACCTTGACGTAGCTGAGTTCCACTATGCGGTCCTTGGTTATGTTCGTTCCGGTTGTCTCCAGGTCGAAGAATATCAGCGGCCTCTCAAGTTTCAGTTCCATTTCACAATGATTTTACTACAGTTCGGGTCGGTTGCTTACAGCACCTGCATGGGCATCTGGATTATCACGAGGCTCTCGCCATCTTCCTGCGGCAGCGGCTCGTAGACGCCCGGACGCGCCGGGTCGGACAGCTTAAGCTGCACGGCGTCGCTGCTGAGGTTGCTCAGTATCTGAATCATGAACACGCCGTTGAAACCGATGGTCATGTTGTTGCCGTCGTAGTCGCAGTTCACGTGTTCCTCGGCGCTCTGGCCGTAGTCCACGTCCTGGGCCTTGATCACCACCTGGTTCTGTTCCAGCGACAGCACCACGAGGTTGGATGCCTTGGAGGCGAACAGCGTGACGCGGCGCAGCGACGACAGCAGCGACGCGCGGTCGAAGGTCAGCGCGAAGGGCTGGTCCTGGGGGATGACGCGGGCGTAGTTGGGATATGTGCCGTTGATGAACATCGACGTCAGGGTGTAGTCGCCGAACTCGATGACGCAGCCCTTGGAGTCGAACGTGACACGCACCTCGGCTATGTCTTTAGACACGAGGCTGTTCAGTATGTTCGCAGCCTTGGGAGCCATGACGAACGACGATTCAAGTCCCGGAGCCTTCTCTGTGTTGACGTATTTCACCAGCTTGTGGGTGTCGGAGCTGACGAAGGTGATGTCGCCGGGATGGATGTCCCAGTAGATACCCATCATGACGGGGCGCACGGTGTCGGTGCTGGCTGCGAACAGAGTGTTGGCGATACCCTTCATCACCATCGAGGCCGGCAATGACAGCGACATCGCGTTGCCGTCAAGGGCGCGCGGCGTGGGATAATCCTCGCCCGGAACGCCCATGAATTCGAAGAAACCGTTCTGGAACTGCAGCTTCACCTGCATGTCGTCGCGCACGGTGAGTGTCACCGGCTGGTTGTTCACCTCCTTTGTGACTTCCAACAGCTTGCGGGCCGGGATGGCCACGACGCCGTCGCCGTCGCATTCCGTCACGGTCATGCGGGCCACCAGCGAATTCTCCTGGTCCGAACCCATGATGCTGAGCACGTCGCCTTCTATCCGCAACAGAAAGTTATCGAGGATGTTCAATGAATTCTTGGCGTTCACCACCTTGCTCACTGCCTGCAGCTGCTGCTGGAACGCCTTGCCGTCTACTGTAAACTTCATATATCTTGTTGTTCTTATTTTTCGATAACACAAAATGCCACCCCGCCATAATGAATACCGGCTATTATCATAACGGACATCATCATTCGCCGTGACCGACAGGCCACCCTGCGGTGCAGAGTCGCTTCAACTTGCAAATATAAGCATTTTTTCGCTTTTCCGCAATTCCGGATTTCATTTCACGCTCATTTACTCCTATCCGTGTCGATTATCACCAATTTCACTCCCTGTCCGACCCAAGCAACCAACGGGGAATGTCGACAATCGATATTCCTTCATAATCGCTTTCCTCGTGTCGGGTTCTGGCAAGGAGCATCTTTGGATAAGCATCCCTTATTTTCAGTAAGGGCTCCACTTCCCTATGAAATGTTTCTTCGCCCGTTATGTCATCGCTGACCTGAATATACATTTTCTCACCTCCCCTCATCGCGACGAAATCTATTTCCTTCTGATATAATTTGCCGACATAAACCTCATATCCGCGTCGTAACAGCTCGATATAAACTATATTTTCCAGCATGCGCCCCCAGTCCATATTGCGTTTGCCAAGGACCGCATATCTTATTCCTGTATCCACAAGATAATACTTGCTCAACGACTGAAGATATGTCTTTCCTTTAACGTCATACCGACTTGCCTCATAAAAGACAAAGGCGTTGCAAAGATGCTCTATGTAACTTCCTACAGTCTTATAGTTGGTTTCAGTTCCATTTGTAACCAACACATTACTGATATTTCTTGAGGAAGATATGTTACTGATGTTATCCATCATGTATTCCGATACCTTCCTCAGTACCATGGCACTTCCAAGTTTATATTTCTCTACCAGATCTCTGACGAGTATCGTATCATAAACATCACGGATATATTTCTCCTTGTCCGAATCATTTCTATAATTATACGATCCGGACATACCTCCGAGTTTTATATATCGGTCTAAATGTCCATCGTAATCATTATCTACCTCAAAATAAGAACAATACTCACTGAAACTGAACGGATATATATGAATCTGCATGTGGCGCCCGGTGAACAAGGTAGCCAGATCACTGCTTAACAGGAATGCGTTTGAACCGGTAAGATATATGTCATATTTATCTTCCGAATGCAGGCTATTTATCGTCAGTTCAAAATTTTCACACAGCTGCACCTCGTCTATCATCAGACAGTTATACACACCTTCACGATACCTTTCTTCTATATAATCGTTAAGCTCATGATATTCCTTAAGGTGTTCGAATTTGATTTTTGTCAGGTCAATGTAGATTATATTGGCTGTATCATCATTTTTGACAATATAATCCGAGAACGCGGCCAGCAGTTTTGATTTTCCACAACGTCTTATTCCCGTGATTATCTTAATATCGGGAGTATTCATCAGATTCCTTAACCTGCGGAGATACAGCGGTCTTTCTATCAATTTCATATATTTCCGTTTCCCAAACTGAAATAATTTTTGATTTTGGGAAGCCTTGCAAAGTTACATTTTTTTTCGGAATTATGATATTAAAAGCCGATATTCCTACTATTTTTCATATTCTGAGAGACTAATTTTAATATTTTTACTCTATGCGTCACCTTCAAGACCCTTTTTGTGTCTTAAATAGCGAACAAACTAATAAGGCATCGTTCCTTAAAAACACATACAAGCATGAAACAGGCAAGTATTCTCTGCATGGCTTTATTCTGCGCTTTATGTGCCGGAGTAAAGAGGGAAGCATCAGACTTCGGAACCGATTTTCATGTCTGCTTGGGAATTTGTTATACCAATGTCGAATATTCTTTGTAACTTTGTTTGATTACAGACAAAGGAGGTATGAAAAAGCAACGGGCTAAGATTATCGGTATCGCACGCCATCGCCTTTCGACTGACGGCGATGGTGTCACCACACTTGTTGTGTTTCATGGCTGCCCGCTTCGTTGTAGGTATTGCCTGAATCCGCAGTCGCTGGTCGATGGCGGTCGTTTCCGCGAGTATTCTCCTGAGGATCTGTATGCCGAGACGCGAATCGACGAGCTTTATTTCATCGCTGCAAACGGAGGTGTGACTTTCGGAGGCGGCGAGCCATGCCTGCGTCCGCAGTTTATCCGTGAATTCCGCGAACTGTGTGGCTCCGCATGGCGGCTCAATCTGGAGACATCGCTCAACGTGCCCCCTGCAAACATCAAGGCTCTGCTCCCGATAATCAATACCATGATTATCGACATCAAGGATATGAATCCCGACATTTACCACAGCTACACGGGACAGTCAAACAATCGTGTACTCGATAACCTTCGCCTGATAGCCGATGCAGGGCGACAACCGGACTGCATCGTCCGCATACCGCTGATACCCAACTACAATACCGACTCAGACCGCGTGGCCAGCCGTAAGGCTCTTGAAGCTCTCGGGTTCGACAGATTCGATTTATTCACCTATCAAATTCGCAAACACTGACTATGGCACGAGGGAAACAGACCTGCAAGATACTGAAAGATATACGCCGACAGATTGCCGAGGCTAACGACATCGAGTTCGTTACATCGGAATGTCGTTATAAGGGTGACTGTCTCGGCACATGTCCCAAGTGCGAGGCGGAAGTTCGTTATTTAGAGCAGCAGCTTCGAGCACGCTCTCTCGCGGGGAAAGCCATAGCCCTCGCCGGAATCTCGGCGGCATCCCTCGCCATGCTCATGCCGATTACTTCGCATGCACAATCGCCATCACACAATGTTCAAATGCATCCATGTGACAGTATTTCAGCAACCCGTGTCGATTCTGTAAAAGTAAGGGGTATTGTCACAAACGAATACAATATCAAAGGCGATTCAATAGTAACAGAAGGGTTGATTGGCGCATTGGTAGTAAATCTCACAAATGGCAAAGGTACAGCAACAGATATTGACGGCAGGTTTGAGATAGAAGCTTGCAAAGGTGATTCGTTACAAGTTTCATATATTGGCTATGTACCTAAGACAGTCTGCGTAAATTCTCCATCAGATACAATTCAAATCACATTTACTGAAGCTGAATCGACATTGAAGGATGAGGTTGTTTTGGTTGGAGCTTATTCAGCAATAAGAGATACCGACCATTATCTTGATCTTAATGTACTTGATGAAAAGGGCAAAGCAATCGACTCTTTTAATCTAAATGTGGAGCGTGTATGGATTAACAAGGATGGTGATGAGGATTCTGAACTTGTATCACCTGAATATTTTAACGACAAACACCCATGTCGCATTTATTGGGATGATGACGAGGGATTGCAAGATGACGACGGAGAGCCTCTCAAAGAAGCGACCCTACGCATAGAGGCCGATGGTTACGACGACCCGGTGACAATCAAGGTCAAATACCCGAAACATCACATCAAGAAAACCATCAAGTTCAAACACAAAAAGGAGTAGGTATGGCGATATTTTTCAAAAAGGATCTGATTGTCAATCGCAGTTGCGCTGAATTTCTATCGGAGTTATCGGCTTCGACAATAATATCATGTGATAGAATGAACTATGGGAAGAAAGGTGAATTTCGTGGCAATGTTTGGCAAAACGGATTTAGGATGGCATTGAATACATATTGCTGGAACTCATTTGAGTCGCAGGCCGTAGGTTATGTCAAACCTTTCGGCGATAACAAATGTATGATTCGGTTAAGTATCGGGCCACATCCGTTTGCTTTGGTCATTATGTGCTTTTGGAATCTCGGCCTTTTGGTGGCACTAATCGCAGCCTCTATCTCGACATTTTCCGATGGCATGTCCAAATTTATTGCTACTATATTATTGTTTATACCTTTCATTGTAGCGGATATTCTTTTTCTGCGCTTAGCTCTTTACTCAAACTACAAGAAACTTAAAGTCCGAATTCTTAATTTCCTTGTATAAGAGATTGACATGGAATATTTATCGGGCAGAGGGTATAAAAAACTTAACCCAATAGCTTGACAAGTCAGGGGCTACCGGGAATCAACAATGCACAAATAATGCTTTCTTTTGAAGAAACAAATTTTGACTCATAAAAATTACATGGATACTAACTATCGTGTTGGCTGGTCGAAGACCTCGGTGGCGATAACGCTGGCTGTATTTGCTGTCGTTATCGGAATAATAGCGGGACTATTGATTGAGGGAACTCCGATTGTATCCGTCGGGTTTCTGATTATCGGTCTGGTGCTGATCTGTCTGCTATATGTGGCCTCATACGCTCCGGTACGGATTGAACTGTCCGGCAATGCGCTGACCATCCATCGGATTTTGGGATCAACCCGTATCCCGATCGACAGTATTTCCCGTTCTGAAAGGTATTATCCGGCCTTCCTTATGAAGGTCTGCGGATCGGGCGGCTTCTGCGGCAGCTTAGGATGGTACAGGACAACGGAGACAGGCCCCTTTGTCAGTTACGTAACTGATTGGCATAAAGCCATATTCATTGATGCCGGCACAAAGAAGTATATGGTTTCCTGCAACAATCCCGACAAATTAGTCGTGGACATAGACGAATTGAAAAACACATAAACGGTCAAAATGATAATCTTCATGTTCCGTCAATAATATAATATAACCCTTCAATATTTCACATAAATGTGAAATATTCATCTCGTCTTTGCGTTATAAATAAAAAAGCGATAATATGAGCGAAGTAGAACTGGTTTTAGTCAACGATACAGACAAGTGTACCATTTATACAATTCAGTTCTCGGAAGAATCCGAGACAGAATATGAGCGTTTTTATTCCAAATTCATTAAAAATGCTCAAATGAATCAAGATTTGTTGCGTATTGTACAGCTTATAGATAAAATTGCCGAAGAAGGAGCGTTGGAACGTTTCTTCCGACCTGAAGGCAAGATGCGCGATTCCGTGGTAGCACTTCCTGTGCTTCGCTCAAAACTAAGGTTATATTGTCTGCGTCTCTCCGACAGAATTCTTATTCTCGGCAACGGAGGTGTCAAAAATTCACGGACGTATGAGGAAGATGATTCGTTACGCGGGTATGTCATGACGTTACAAAAATTTGAAGAACTATTGAAAGAAGGGCAACGTGACGGGACCGTAACTGTGACATCCAAGACAATCGAAACAGACAAAACATTTAAGCTATGAAAGATATTAGAAACAAATACCGTGAAATGGTAGATCAGGTGCCACCTGAAATAAAGGAAGAAATTAACCTGTCTTTCGCTATATCCAATAAAATTGACGCTCTTATGCAGGAACGCGGACTTTCAAAGAAGCAGTTTGCCGACCAGATAGGGAAACGTCCGAGCGAGATAACGCGATGGCTCAGCGGGCAGCATAATTTCACTGTCTCCACACTTGCCATGCTGTCGACATTTTTTGGGAAATCTATAATCTCTGTATGAAGCGTAATAATACGACAGCCGGGAACAGCGGGAGTGCATTTCGTTGCGGGATGCTCGTGCCGTTAGCTTTGATGATAGCGTCGGTCATTTCCTGCTCCTTCTCCTATTCGACGGCTAAACAAAATATCGCGGAGGACCTGAACGATGCGATGCTTGCGTTGGCCAACGAAAACAGTGAACTGTGGACACGCCCGGACACAATCGCGGCCATTCGCCAGATGTACGCCACTACCCATAAACCGTTGATATATCAGGCCTCGGACGTCAATTTCAAGAATCCGAATCTGAAAGAATACGCCTATTTCACACTCGCATTGGTCGACAATAAGAACGCCGCGCCTAAAATCCAGGGAAACAAAATAGCATCCGATTCCATCATGCTTGTTTCGCGGCCGGCTGCCGATGGACTTGCTATACAGGTCCAGGGATTTGCCGACTGCTCCATGGCATCCGTTTTCATCGCTTCTGACCAGACATTGCCGGGCATCCTGTTCGCACTTTCCATCCTCTCGATGGCGGGTATGATTGTCTGGAAAAGAAAGACTTCACAAATTTCCGAAACGGCGGTTATCGCCCTGCCGGCGTCTCCGTCGCTCGACGGCATCAGGCTCACCCCAATGCAACGACAGTTGGCCCGGATGCTTCTTGACGCGCCGGACATGAGAGTGGATAAACAGACATTGTGCCGGACCCTCTGGGGCAACAAGAGCAATGCCGAGGAATCGCTCTACACGCTGGTGAGACGCACCAAAGCGGCACTCGCCAATGCCGGTATGGAAATAGTATGCAACCGTGGCGACTCATACGAACTTCGCATAAATAACTGATACTCTGCGTTGTCAGAATTTGTCAGATAAAAGTCAGACAAATTTTGGGGTCTGATTGAGGCGTTTTCATTTGCTTTGCAGAAAAATTCGCAGAGCATGAAAGCAAAAATTCTAATTCCAACGCTGACCGCTTTTCTTATTGGCGGGAACGGTCATGCACAGAATCAGGAAGCGACGGACAGCCTCGCCCGAGAGCTTCAGGAAGTAATCGTCACCGCCAAACAGCCGGCTACTAAATTAATCGGCTCCACACTTGTCTCGACCATCCCCGGCACCAACCTTGCCGACCTCGGCACTGCACTCGATGTGCTCGCGCAGTTACCGATGCTTAAGGTGACTGACAATTCAGTAAGCGTCATAGGCAAGAGCAATATCGAGATTTTCATCGACGGGCGACCGATGCGCGACGAACTGGAGCTTCAGCAGCTGCTTTCTTCCAACCTGAAGAAAGTGGAACTGCTCATGGCGCCGGGAGCCGCATACGAAAGCACCACGGGAGCTGTGCTTAAAATCACGACACGGCGTAATTTCGTGAAGGGGCTGTCGCTTACCGACCGGTTTCTGATTGAACGCCGCCGCAAATGGTCGGTTCTGGATTACCTTAATCTCAGCTACCGTGTCGGAGACTGGGAGATTTTCGTAAACGGCACCGTAAACCACAATAATTCGGCAGCCAAAGGCTCAACCACCAATACTCTCGTTTATGACGGGAAGGGAACGATAGTCGGGAGCACCCAGCACAACAGCTACCCCACCACAACCGGAGTAATCAAGGGAGGCTTCAACTATTCGCATGGCCCGCAATCCTTCGGAGCATACTACCGTTACAATCCGGAACATGGCGACTTCAACAACACAGGCAGCGAATGGCTCGACCACAACCCGGCAATCAGCAGCGTTATAGACAAACACGTCAGAGCGCACTCTCATCTCGCTTCACTCTATTATGAAAACACATTTTCCGAAAAATACCGTCTTCACTTTGACGGCGATTTCCGACGGTCAGATGAGAGCAATTCCGTAGCCACTACCTATCCCGCATCGTCTAATCCGGCTGTAAACTCTACCGATGACAGGACTTCGACCCTCTGGGCAGGAAAGCTGTATCTGAATTTCCCTCTCGGAAAAGGAGATTTTACCGTCGGAACGCAGGACAGTTATACCCATACTTCGCTCGATTACCGTATGCTGAACAATGCTGTCAGCGAATATATCCCCTCGTCGCTGACTGACGCTCGGCAGACATCAGCAGCCCTGTTCGCATCCTGGTCGCGTATGTTCGGCAAGTTTTCCCTTTCGGCCGGTGCGAGATACGAGTATGTGGATTATGACTTCAAGGTCAACGGCATACGGGACGAAGATGTAAGCCGGCGCGACCATCTGCTTACGCCCGACGTATCACTTGGCTGTTCGTTCAACGATGAATCGCAGATAAGCCTCAGTTATAAAATGGCGACGGTAAAGCCGCCGTATTCACAGCTTACCGGTTCGCTCAGTTATACGGGGCTGCACCAGATTGAGGGAGGCAATCCGGCATTGCATGACGAAAGGATGCACGACATCCGGCTGTTCGGCCTGTGGCGCGGTTTCATGCTCCAGGCAGATTACACCCGGGCTCTTGATACATACGCCTATGTAAAGCAGGCATATCCGGCTCCCGACCTTCAGCTGATCATGCATCCGGTCAATATCGATGTCTCGGCGCTCAGTCTCTATCTGGTATGGAATCAGCCTGTGCGCCGATGGACCCCGAACGTCACGGTCGGTATGTACCGCCAATGGCTGAAACTTGACAATACCCGATACGACAAGCCGATATTCTCATACTTTTTCGACAATACTTTCTCGCTGCCTCACGGATGGATGATTACGGCCAACATCAGCGGCAGTTCGCAGGGCGACATGCACACCAACCGTTTCGGCGCCTCATGGTTCACTATGGATGCCTCGGTCGGGAAGACGTTCCTTAACAAATCGCTGACCGTCAAGCTGGCTGCCACCGACATATTCAACACGGCAAACAACGACTGGACCATGAACACCTATGGCGTGTTAGTCGGCAAACGCCAAAGCTACGACCGCCGGGGACTTTCCCTCAACATCATCTACAACTTCCAGCCCCGCAAGAGCGGCTACAAAGGCACCTCCGCCGCCGAAGCCGAAATGAAACGACTATGAACGCCGGCGCATCGGGTAGTCAGGCAGACTTTACGAATTTACTTAATCTTATATAACGACTCTTTCATTTAAAATCTGTCCAACCTGTGCCTCTCATAGAACATTCTGTTTCTCATTACATCTGACGTGTTGCCTCGGAGAGGCTGTTTCTCATTAACCCCACGATGACTGGAGGGAGCGTAGATTCCGACAGACTTCGTGGGGTCAGATGCCTGCAACACAGCTTGGTCGGAGACCATGTCGCTCGCCTTGGTAAGCTGTAATATTGAGAAGTGCAGAGACATGGTCTCCGACCAAGCGTTGTCGCACCGATTGTGGTCCCCACGAAGGCCGATGCCAGCTGTCGCTGTCTCCGTCCATCATGGGGTTAATGAGAAACAGCCTCTCCGAGGCAACACGTCAGATGTAATGATAGAACAGCATGTTCGGAGAGAGAAATTTCTTATTAAGTCCATATAGATTTTAAATGACGAGCCGCGCTTAAAAAATAATTTTTACATTATCGGCGTATAAACTCAATTTTTTTGCATATATTTGTGGGATATAACGACTTTATAATTGACGAATCACTATGAAACGATTATTATTCATTGCTACTTTGTGTGATTTATATGGACTCCCTGTTAAGGAAGCAACTGATATATATATACTACCAATCCGAAACTTCGGAATTAATAGAAGAAGGAATTGGAGACCTGCAGTACCGAAGTGAGAAATAATATTCTTTGAACTGCCAATCTTAACCGTCATATAACCTTATAATCCTCCTTTCAACGGTTTTCGATGCGTGCAACGGGGTGCGAGGCCTCGATGATGTCGGTGCCGGCGGGGCGCTGGTAGATGGCGAGGCCGAACTCGCGGATCACGGCGTAGACGTGGTCGAAGATGTCGGACTGCACGCGTTCAAAGGCTTTCCATTCCGTGGTGCGCAGGAAGAAATAGAGCTGCACCGGCAGACCGGCCTGTGTCGGTTCCATCTGACGCACCATCAGCAGCATATCCTCGTTCACATCGGGATGCGCGGCAAGCCAGCGCTCCAGATAGTTGCGGAACAGCGACAGGTTTACCGTCTCTGCCGCGCGCAGGTCAGAGACGCCCTCCAGGCGCCCGGCAGCCTGCAGACGGTCTATCCGCTCCTCGGTGCAGAAGCCTACGGTATTGATGTCGATATAGATGGAACGGTCCACGCGGCGCCCGCCCGACTGACGCATGGGCTCATAGTTGCTGAACGAATCGGATACCAGCACATACGGCGGTATTGTAGTTACGGAATTGTCCCAATTGCGTATCTTGACGGTGGTCAGCGACACGTCGAGCACCTCGCCGTTGACGTCATGGCGCGGCATTACTATCCAGTCGCCTCGATGCAGCATCTTGTTGGCCGTCAGCTGCACGGAGGCCACCAGGCCGAGTATCGTATCCTTGAACACCAGCATCAGCACCGCCGCCGAAGCACCGAGAGCCGTCAGAATCACCATCGGCTGCTTGCCCAGCAGGATGCTGACTGTGATTATGATACCGGCGGCTATCACCACAAGCTTCAGCATCTGGAATATACCCTTCACGGCGTACGGGCGGAACCGTTTCCGCTTGCTGAAGGCCTGATAGACGTTGCCGAGGAATATGTTCAATATCCTGACGATTACCCACAGAATATATAGCGACGTAAGGTCGCTGACCCACTGCACCTCATCCTGTTCCTTGGCTGAGAACAGGGCCGGCAGCAGCCAATTCACCAACAGCGCCGGCGCCAGCTGCGACACGCCGCGCATGAAATGGCGGTCGATCAGGTCATCGTCCCATTTTGTGGGGCTTTTCTCAATCATCCATTCCGCCATGTAAAGCAGCCCTTTGCATACGTAGTACGACAGGGCCGCAGCCACGGCGATACCCAACAGGATTATCACCATCGTGACCAGATGCGAATACTCGCCGCAGTCTATGTGCTGCATCAAAAAAATCTTTATCTCCCGAAACATCATGATGTCAGTGAATTCAAACCAAATTTTCCGCAAAGATAACCGAGTATAACCGTGAAAGCAAACAAAAACTGCATGATTTGCCGGTTATAACCTGAAAAGTTGACAAAACCCGCTTGTTTTTACGGTTATAACCGTAATTTTTCACATGAGCATGATTATGTCCCGGAGCCCATGACGGATGTTCCCCTTGTCTGTCCGGCGGAAATCGGGAACCCTCGCAGACTTGTCCGCTATAAAATAACATTCTTGCTGATACCACATAGGAATCTTAAATGAAAGAACCGTGACAATATGTTATATAACATGTCAATAAGGTTGCAATATGACATTTATTTTTATAACTTTGCATCATATTAATTCTCATTTCAAGCCTTGAAATACTCTTAACCTTAATAAATATGTCATGAAACCGCTTAAGATTAATTTTGTCCGTCATGACCTTGGCCATTATCGTCACGTCATGCGAAAAAAATTCCGGAATTGCTGGCACACGACCGGAAGAATCGAATACAATGTCTAAACTATCTGGGCAGTATCAGTCATTGTGCAACAGAAAAACTTTCGATATAAATTATGCCTCAGGACAAGAGCGAATCAGGACTTTTCGGAGTAAAGCAGCTTGACGAGCGTATGGAAAAGAGGTTGCGCTGGCTACTCGTTCCATGTGCCATATCCGCTGCCATAAACCTCATAGTCTGTGATAACGATGCTGAAACCTCAACCATAATAATGTGGAACTTCATCATGAGGGTGACATTGGCAATAGCGTTTTTGGGTTATGCCATAGCAGCTGCGTGTCAGAAATGTTGGATACTCTTTGTATTCTTTATAATTTATGCCTTCTCTATTTTCTTTGGCTTAAGTCAATACATCGTAGACTCTTTCATGTAATGATTTTTAGTAATTTTTAGGCGGGTAAAAGTTGCGGAATTTGGTTATGTCGGAAAAAAGTATTAATTTTGCACCGCAAAAATCACAAACATTCATAAACAACACAATGAATCATTACGAGACCGTTTTCATTTTAACTCCCGTTTTGTCTGATGAGCAGATGAAGGAAGCGGTAGAGAAATTCAAGGACGTTCTGAAAGAGAACGACGCGAAGCTGGTCAACGAGGAACTGTGGGGACTGCGCAAGCTGGCCTATCCGATCCAGAAGAAGTCCACAGGTTTCTACGTTCTGTTCGAGTTTGAGGCCGAGCCTACAATCGTAAAGCGTCTGGAGACCGCTTACCGCCGCGACGAGCGCGTGATCCGTTTCCTCACCTTCCGCCTCGACAAGTACGCAGTGGAGTACGCCGAGAAGCGTCGTAACAAGAGAGCAGCAACCGCAGCAGAGAAACCCGCCGAGGCTCCCGCCGAGGCCACAGAACAGAAGGAGGCTTAATCATGGCAGCAAACAACGAGATTCGTTACCTCACTCCCCTTTCGGTAGACGTCAAGAAGAAGAAATACTGCCGCTTCAAGCGCAGCGGTATCAAGTATATCGACTACAAGGATCCCGAGTTCCTGAAGAAGTTCCTGAACGAGCAGGGCAAACTGCTGCCCCGCCGCATCACCGGAACCTCGCTGAAGTTCCAGCGTCGTGTGGCTCAGGCCGTGAAGCGTGCCCGCCACCTCGCCCTGCTTCCCTACGTAACCGACCTGATGAAATAATCATTGTATAACCGTTAAAAGCACCGTAAAGATGAAAGTAATTTTGAAGCAGAACATCCCGAGCTTAGGTTATAAGGATGATATCGTAGAGGTAAAGGACGGCTACGGCCGCAACTACCTGATTCCCCAGGGACTGGCCGTAATCGCATCGAACGCAGCGCTGAAAGTGCTGGCCGAGAACCAGCGTCAGCAGGCCCACAAGATCGCCGCAGTTCTGGCCGAGGCTCAGAACGCAGCCGCCGCTCTTGAAGGCGTTCGCCCCGTCATCACCGCCAAGGCTGCCGCCAACGGCAACATCTATGGCAGCGTAGGTCCCGCTCAGATCGCCGAGGCTCTCCTGAAGCTCGGTCACGAAATCGACCGCAAGATCATCGACCTCGAACCCGCACGCCAGATCGGCGAGCACGTAGCCAAGATCCGCTTCCACAAGGAAGTCACCGCCGAGGTTACATTCGAGATCGTTGCCGAGGAGGAGGACTGATTACCCCGCCGATTACAACAGCAACATAGCATAAAATAAGGTGTGTCGCCAACGACACACCTTATTTTTATCCATATCCGCGATGCCTTACTGCACCCGGACATACGTCTTTTTGCCGTTGCGGATATAGATGCCTGATGTCTCAGGCTTGCCGATACGGATACCCTGCAGGTTGTACCAGCAATCGGCAGCAGCGACATTGTCAACCTCGATGCCCACGACGGCACTGGTGCCGAACGAGCATAGTTCCTTCAGAGCCTCGGTGGCTTTGCCGGTGGTGGAATCGAACAGCGGAGCGTTGTACCAGCCGCTCAGACTCGTACCGAAGGCGTTGTACTCCATCCACCACCAGAACAGTCCGTCAACCTGACTGTATTTATCAAGTTCTGCGACCAGGTCCCTGACGAACTTGGCCTGACCGGCTTCCGTATATGGCCACGTCGAGGTGTTGTTGACCGTTGTGCCCGGCACCTCCCATTTATAGCTGTAGCCGGTCTCCACTATCATTATGTTCTTGTCGGGAAACTTCTGTGTCAGTGTATTCAGAGCCTTGTCCAATACGCTGAGGTTGCCGTGGAAGTAGGGATAATAGCTGAGTCCTATTATCTCGTACGGCACGTTATATTTGGCCATCTGATTGTAGAAATTCTCCAGCACGTCGGGTTGCTGCACGCGCTCGGTGTGGAGTATTATCTTGGCGTCGGGGCACACGTCGTTGCACGCAAGTATGGCCATCTTCAGCAGTGTGGCGAACCGCTCCCAGTTGGCGTTGCTGCCCATCAGGGCCTTCTTCGGATCTGAAGTCCCGACAGGCCCCCACAGCATACCGTAGCTTATCTCGTTGCCTGGCTGTATGAATGCCGGAGTCACGCCGGCGTCCTTGAGTTGCTGCAGCACATCCTTTGTGTAATCGAATATTTTCTGATACAGTTCCGCGTCGCCGAGACCCTGCCAGTCGATGGGAGTCCATTGCTTGGCCGGGTCGGCCCATGTGTCGCTGTAATGGAAATCGAGCATCAGCGCCATGCCGTTGTCAACGATGCGCTTGCACAGCGGAATGATGTATTCCAGATCCTGACAGGCGTTGGCATCATATTTGGTGTGGGCGTCGGCATCGTTCTGATGTAGGTCCTTGTACCTGGCCGGATTGACGAACAGGCGCACGCGCATGGCGTTCATACCCTGATCGTGAAGCCACGGCAGCAGCTCGGCTATCGGTTTGCCGTCATGGTCCTTGTATTGAGCGCCGGCCTTCTCGTATTCCGGCAGCAGCGATATGTCGCCGCCCACCCAGTGCTGTGCCGCACCGGCCGACATTACGGCCATCACTCCTGACAACAGAGTCGTAATCAGTTTTTTCATGTATATTTGTTTTTTTCGATTCCAAAGTTAATACTTTTATCATGGTCCCGCAATTTTCGCTTATAAATTGTCAGAAATAGATCCAGTAGTCGCTGACGCCGTGCTGCATGTCGAAGTCGGAAAAGACACGCACATGGATGCTCATGTTGGTGTTGGGGTATGGATTGCCGTTCCGGTAGTCGTCGGCGGTGAACGTGCCGTTAGGTCGCCCGAAACCGATGTCGTAGACGTATGCGTATCCCGGCTGCCATTCCATATCGCGGTCGGTAAGCGGCACGTAGAGATAGGCGTCGCCTTTGGCCGTCACATAACCGGCATCGCCGGGCGCAGGCCATACCTGCGTCTCGTTGCCGTCGGCGTCCTGCATGGTCATCGCAGCCCGCAGGAACAGATATTGACCCGTAGACGTTTCGTCGGGCGTGTTGGGCCTACGGTCCCACGCGGTCACTTTCTGCGGTATCACATACACTTCCGGGCCTAAGATGCAGCCGGGGGACAAATTGTTGTCATAATACTTCAGCGGATTGGCCTTGGCTATCTGAATCACGCCGGGATGTGACGATGTCCAGGCATTCGTCCCTACGGGATTGCCGTTCTCGGTGCTGATCACCGGCAGGTCGAACGATCCGACCGTGTTGTTGGTACGGAAATAGGCGCCGCGCACCCGCATCCTCAGGCCGTACTCCAGAGTATGATAGTTTATCACCACCTTGGCCAGCGCATGACGGAACCGGAGGTTGATCGGTTTGCCTTCGTATCGCTCGGCATGGGCGCAGGCATACAGCATGTCGGCCCCGCCGTTGGCTCCCACAGGCAATCCATCGCCTCCTTTCTGACCTACGTTGAAATCCACCACTTGTATCGGCTCGTTGCGCATCCCTCTGAGCCGGACGTTGAAATTTTTATAGCGTATGTCGTCGGCAATCCAGCCAGTCTCACCAAGCGCATTGACCAGCACCCACGACGACGGCCAGTTTACCGTAGGCGAATACGTCCAGTCAGCACCCGACCGCTGAACCATCATCCCGTTCATCAATATATTGTCCTGCGTAAAGGCCCAGGCGGCGAAGTCGTTGAATTTGGCCACATTCGCTCCTTCAGGCAGCACGGCGCTATATTCTATAACTGCATCCGGTGCGTCTCCGGGAGCCTCGTTAAAGTCCTCGTACTCGTTCACCGTGATGTCGAAGTCGACATAATCCGACACATAATTGTCTATCGACACCGTGTAATTGTATGCGTGTCCCTGCAGCCATCTTTGCGTTGTGCCGTGAGCAAGCGGAATCTCTATATCGGCCATGCCGTTCTGATCCACGGTCTCCGAACCGGAGGGCCATACCTGCGAGCCATCCTTCAATATCCGGCACTTCACGCGCAGCATGACGTCGTCGGCCTCGCCCACTCCCTGCGGTATCATGAAGAAGGCATCATCGCCCACGGTCACAGACTCACGCCGCTTCAGGTCGCTCCAGCTGCCGGAGCCTACCGTGATGTCGCCCGGCGCCGTAGTCTGTCGCGGAAACATAAACGACCCGCTCTGAAACACATTCTCCAGAGTTACCTTGCCGATGTCGAGGGTCAGGCCGGCGCCCTCCTTGGGCACCACACGGAAATGCACACGCGACAAAGCGTGCCGGAAGTTGATCTTGACCTGAGGCGTGGAGTCGTCCAGCCCCATGTTGACACCATACAGCAGGTCCACGCTGCCGTCGTTCACGAAGTTCGGGATGTCCGGGCCGGTGCCGTCGGCCGACACCGGGTCACAGTGTATCCGGTCGCGGGACGGAGCAAAACTGTAGAAATTCAGCTTATCATTCCTGGGCCAGTATTGCGTCGGAGAGTATTGCCACAGCCCGTCACGGTTCTTGCTCACCTTCACGTCGCTCATATACTCCTGACCAGTGCCTTGGATGAAACTATATACCGAGAAGTCGGTCAGCGTCCCGGTCGTGGCCACTGCGCGTGTAGACACTCCGGCCTGCGCGTTGGCCGGAACTGAAGCCGTGAATGATATGGCCTGACCGGTCACAGGAATATCCGGGCCGTTGTCCCTGGAACAACCAGTAGCCAATATCGCGGCCGCCGCCATCAATATGTATGCTGTCCTTTTCAATATGTGTGATGTTCTTATTAATATGTGTGCTGTCCTTTTTAATTCGTCAATTCAATATTTTCGACCGTCCAGTTGTCGATGTCCACGTCCATTCCCCCGCCGTCAGGATTAGGCTTGACGTCGGGGAGCTTCAGTCCCGACACCCGTATTGTCAGCATCAGACTGTCGGCATTACTGTTCACTATATCCGACACATCGTAAGCATACACCTGCTTCTGACCGTCGGCCAGCCACACATATATGCTGAGCGTATGCGGCATCTCAGCGGCCGCCGGCCCGAAACAGAACATATTTCCCATAAGTCTGTCCCCGTTTACCGACATGGCCGACGGCATAGTCACCGGCACGTCCATCCTACGTCCCGACACCAAGTATTTTCCGGCCGCCAGCCCTGACAGCGACGCGCTGCATGTCACCACCGAGCCGATATTTTCCACATCCTCCACGATTATGGTGTACAGTGGGGTGAACTGCCGGGGAACGAGTCTTACTACCGTTTCGTGTACCTGGTCGGTGACGGATTCGGTGGTGTCGGCCACGAATACCGGATCCGGCGCCTGACGCATCGGCTCGGGCGTTACGCGCGGCGGAGCGGCGCCACGGTATTGTTCAGCCACGGTTGAGAGGATTTCGCCCGGCATGGTGTAGGCATAAAGTGTTTCGGCGGAATCAAAGCCCTGCCACACCACGCTGCGCGTATCGTTGTTGAGCGCAGCCACGCGGCACTGTCCCAACGGCGGTGTCACGAAGCCACCCTGCCACGGTGTCTCGAACCGCCAGTAGTCGCCGCCGGCCTCGGGATAGAACAGCGACGTCATCCCCTCGGGCATCGTGAAATCGTGATAACCCAGCCGGCTCCAGTCATACTCCACCCTGACCTTACCCTCGCAGGGCTTAAGGTCGTCGAGGATGCCGCACCCGCCCGCGAGCACGCTCATGACTCCCATAACTATTATATGGAATATATGGCTAAGTCTGTTCAGATACATTGTGATTCCTTTCCGTTTTCCCGTTCGTTCCCTTCCTCTTTTCATCTTAGAACAACCGAACTCCGCTTACAGTTTGACCCAATTTCAGCTTACCTGCCAAGTGCCCCGCGACCACCTATTTTGCACGAAAATTCCGAAAGTGAGAATTTTTTTGTAACTTTGCGAGGAAATCCGTTTTCGCTGCACATACATCATGACGATATACGCCAAGGCGAAAACCTGATTATACTCTGTAAGACCCAATATAGAAAAAACAAATTCAATAATATGAGCCTTAACATAATAGTAATGGCGAAGCAGGTTCCTGACACAAGGAACGTAGGCAAAGACGCCATGAAGGAGGACGGGACCATCAATCGCGCGGCGTTGCCGGCGATTTTCAATCCCGAAGATTTGAATGCCCTGGAGCAGGCCCTGCGCCTGAAGGACAAGTATCCCGGCACCAAGGTCACCATCCTGACCATGGGACCGGCACGCGCCGCCGAAATCATCCGCGAAGGAATGTACCGTGGCGCCGACAACGGCATAGTATTGTCCGACCGCGCTTTCGCCGGTGCCGACACGCTGGCCACCAGCTACGCCCTGGCTACGGCCGTGAAGAAGATAGGCGACTTCGACCTGATACTCGGTGGCCGTCAGGCCATTGACGGCGACACCGCCCAGGTAGGCCCCCAGGTGGCCGAGAAACTGGCTCTGCCGCAGGTTACATACGCCGAGGAGATAATCGACGCCGAGAACGGCCATGCCACCGTGCTGCGCCGCATCGAGAGCGGCGTGGAGACCGTCAAGGTGCCTATGCCCGCCGTAATCACAGTGAACGGTTCGGCCGCCCCCTGCCGTCCCCGCAACGCCCGCAACGTGCAGAAGTATAAGTATGCCGCCGTGCCCTCCGAGGCTGCCAGCGACGAGCGCCGTCAGAAACTGATGGCCGAGCGCGAATGGCTCAACATCGGCGAATGGAACGCCGCTTCCGTCGACGCCGACCTGAACCAGTGCGGCCTCGCCGGTTCTCCCACAAAAGTAAAGCACATAGAGAATGTAGTATTCACTGCCAAGGATGCCCGCCGTGTCGAGAACACCGATGCGGATATCGAGGTCCTGATGCAGGAACTTATCGCTAATCATACCATCGGATAATATTATGGCATCAGACAAGAACAACCTCATAGTATATTGCGAGTATGAGGACGGTAAAGTGGCCGACGTGAGCCTTGAGCTGCTCACCAAGGGCCGCGCGTTGGCCGACAAGCTGGGCATCAAGCTCGAGGCTGTAGTGGCCGGCGACAATCTGAAAGATATCGAGAATCAGCTGTTCCCCTACGGAGTGGACACTGTATATAAGGTAGAGGACAAGCGTCTGTATCCCTACACGTCGCTGCCCCACGCCTCCATACTGATCAACCTGTTCAAGGAGAAGGAGCCGCGCATCGCCTTCATGGGCGCCACGTCCATAGGCCGCGACCTGGGTCCCCGCGTATCGAGCGCGCTGCATTCGGGTCTTACCGCCGATTGCACCCAGCTTGAAATCGGCGACCACACAGACGCCCGCACCGGCACCGAGTACAAGGACCTGCTGCTGCAGATCCGTCCGGCATTCGGCGGCAACATCGTGGCCACCATCGTCAACCCCGACCACCGTCCCCAGATGGCCACGGTACGCGAGGGCGTGATGAAGAAGGAGATCAAGGATCCGGCTTACAAGGGCGAGGTGATTGACCTGAACGTGGCTGACTACACCGCTCCCGAGGACTTCGTGGTTGAGGTCATCGACCGCCAGGTGCAGAAGTCCAAGAGCAACCTGAAGAACGCTCCTATCGTCGTGGCCGGCGGTTACGGCGTAGGCTCGAAGGAGAACTTCGAGCTGCTGCGCGAGCTGGCCGACGTGCTCGGCGGCGAGGTGGGCGCAAGCCGCGCCGCTGTCGACGCCGGATGGATAGACCATGACGCACAGATAGGCCAGACCGGTCTGACGGTACGTCCCAAGCTCTACATAGCCTGCGGTATCTCCGGCCAGATCCAGCACATTGCCGGCATGCAGGAGAGCTCCATCATCATCTCGGTCAACAACGACCCCGACGCCCCCATCAACACCATCGCCGACTACGTCATCACAGGCGACATCGAGGACGTCGTTCCAAAACTCATCAAGTACTACAAAAAGAACACCAAGTAAGCAATGGCTAATTTCTATACAGACAATCCGGAACTGAAGCACTATCTTACCCATCCGATGATGGAGAAGATCGTGGAGCTGAAAGAGCGCGGCTATGCCGATGCCGGCAAGTATGACTACGCGCCCCTTGACTATGCCGACGCACTCGACAGCTACGACAAGGTACTGGAGATAGTAGGCGAGATCTGCGCCGAGACCATTTCACAGAACGCCGAGGGCGTGGACCACGAGGGCCCGCGTGTGGAGAACGGCCGTGTCATCTATGCCTCGGGCACACAGGCCAACCTGGACGCCTGTCGCAAGGCCGGCCTGATGGGCATGGCGATGCCCCGCCGTCTGGGCGGTCTCAACTTCCCCATCACTCCCTACATCATGGCCGCCGACATCGTGAGCCGCGCAGATGCGGGCTTCGAGAACCTGTGGGGTCTGCAGGACTGCGCCGAGACAATCTATGAGTTTGCCGACGAGGAGCAGAAGCAGAAATACATTCCCCGCGTATGCGCCGGCGAGACCATGTCGATGGACCTGACCGAGCCTGACGCCGGCTCCGACCTGCAGAGCGTCATGCTCAAGGCCACCGAGAAGGAGGACGGCACATGGGTGCTGAACGGCGTGAAGCGTTTCATCACCAACGGCGACAGCGACATCCACCTGGTGCTGGCTCGTTCCGAGGAAGGCTCGCACGACGGCCGAGGTCTGTCGATGTTCATCTACGACAAGCGTAACGGCGGCGTCACCGTGCGTCGCATCGAGAACAAGATGGGTATCAAGGGCAGCCCTACATGCGAGCTGGTGTTCCGCAACGCACCCGCCGAGCTGGTGGGCAGCCGCCGCATGGGTCTGATCAAGTACGTGATGGCGCTGATGAACGGCGCACGTCTGGGTATCGCCGCACAGAGCGTGGGTCTCAGCGAGATCTCCTACCGCGAGGCTCTGCAGTATGCCAAGGAGCGCAAGCAGTTCGGCAAAGCCATCATCGAGTTCCCCGCCGTGTGCGAGATACTGAGCAACATGAAGGCCAAGCTCGACGCATCGCGCGCCCTGCTCTATGCCTGCTCGCGTTTCGTGGACATCTACAAAGCTTACGACGACATAGCCAAGGAGCGCAAGCTCACCGTCGACGAGAAGAAGGAAGCCAAGGCTTACAGCCGTCTGGCCGACGCCTTCACTCCGCTGGCCAAGGGCATGAGTTCCGAGTTCTGTAATCAGAACGCCTACGACTGCATCCAGATTCACGGCGGTTCCGGTTTCATGAAGGACTATGCCTGCGAGCGCGTTTACCGCGACGCCCGCATCACCAGCATATACGAGGGAACGACCCAGCTGCAGGTTGTGGCAGCCATCCGCCACGTCACCACCGGCACATACCTGAACTGGATCAACTCCGAGCTTGAGAAGGAATGCAAGCCCGAGGACCAGGACGTAAAGGCCACGCTGCAGTTCATGAGCCAGCAGCTCGCCGCCGCCGTCGAGGCCGTGACCGGTCAGGACAGCACCGAGTATGTTGACTTCCACGCACGCCGCCTCGTCGAGATGGCCGGCTACACCGTGATGGGTCTGCTGCTGCTCGACGATACCACGCGCAACGACGCCTTCCGCCGCTCGCTCCGTGTGTTCGTCAAGTACGGACAGGCAGAGGTGGCAAAGCACGCCGACTTCATCAGCAACTTCCGCCCCGACCAGCTGGCCGACTATATGCAGAAGTAAGTAAAGTTCAAGACAAATAAGACCCCGCACCGCAATCGGCGCGGGGTCTTATTTGTTTTATTATGAAATAATCATTACTTTTGTGGTTACATTACTTTTGCAGTTATGAAGAGGATTGTGATGACAATGGCGGTCGCCGCAGTGACGCTGGCCGCATCAGGGCAGAGTGCCGAGAACCTGGAGCGTGCGCGTCAGGCATATAACAACTATGACTTCGAACTGGCCGAGGAGCTTCTGAAGCCAACTCCCGTACGCAAGGGGAAACGTACTGTGGCCGGCACTCAGACCGAGGAAGGCAGCGAAATGTTGCGACGCGTCGAGAACGCCACCAACTTCATGCAGCGCGTCGAGAAGATCGAGATTCTCGACTCTATCTCCGTGCCCCGTCTCGACTTCTTCAAGGCATACAAACTTCCGCCGTCGGCCGGCAAGCTGCGTGACGGCGCGGCACTCCCCTCATCCGGTCAGGATGCCGAAGGGCTGGTGGATTATGTGTTCACCAACGAAGGCGGCGACTACAAGGTCTGGGCCGAACCCGATTCGCTCGGCACATTAGTGCTGGTGGAGGCTTCGAAATTAGTGGACGGTTCATGGGCCGAACCCTCAATACTCGACGACCTGACCGACGAGGGTCAGGACGCGGCATATCCCTTCATGATGGCCGACGGCACCACACTTTATTACGCGCAGAAATCGCCCGAAGGCCTCGGAGGCTACGACATCATGGTGGCCACGCGCGATGCCTCCGACGGCTCGTTCCTGCAGCCGCAGAACCTCGGAATGCCGTACAACTCCCCATACGACGACTATCTGCTTGCCATCGACGAAATGAACGGCGTGGGCTGGTTCGCCACCGACCGCAACCAGCTCGGCGACCTCATCACCATATATCTTTTCAAGGTGAACGACCTGCGCAAGAACTACGATCCCGATGACGAAGACCTTGCCGACCGCGCTCTGCTCGTGGACTGGCAGTCGACGCAGGATCCCGACGCCGACTATGCCGAACTGCTCGAGACCATCGACGCCATCGACCCCACCAAGGAGGCCAAGCCCGTACTGTTCCACCTCCCCATGGACGGCGGAGTGGTGTATACCGACTATTCCGACTTCCGCAACAAGGCCGCAGCAAACATGATGCGCAAATACTTAGTACAGAAGCAGACTCTGGACAAGGACCTCGACACTTTGGACCGTATGCGC